>NZ_LGSI01000068.1 GCF_001698815.1 Pseudomonas syringae
ACGCGGCTGCTGGTGTGCGCAAAGCACCTCTAAGACCCTCTTCACATGTTCGCGGTCTTGGCCTTGCGGCACCGAACGACGAACACTGGTGCGCCGCATTCCTAGCGCCTTGCTCGGACTCGGTACTTTCACATACGGATCACCGCGAAGCGCTGTCAGGGTCCGATTGACGCTGGACAATCGGTTTTGCGCAGTGGCGATGGCGAGATCGCTGCGCTCAACCAGGTGGCGCAGATGCTCCGCGTAATCCAGCAAGGTCTGCCGATCAATCTGCCGTGCGTCATTAATTCCCGGGCCATCCTCCGACCGACACCAGCGTACAAACGCCAGCCAACGATCACTGTGTGCTTTGACCGTCCCGTAATGCCCGCCGCCAAACAGATCACGTAGCGCCTGTGGCCCGGCATAACTAAGTTGCCGGCCATAGCCAAAATTGCGCCCGCCACGTTTACCTACCAGTGCCATGATCAAATTCCTGTCGAAGCCAAATCTTTGAAGCTTTCCCCGCGTCATCCCGCCAAGAATGTTGAGTGTTATCAGGGATCAAGGCCCCTGCGACCTGTGAGGGTTGTCTACTAACGCGGGACTGACGGCTCATTACGACCGGGAGCTTGGGCATCTCATGATCTGGCCTCCTGAACACCTCCGAAGAAGTGGGCGGGTGGAGGCTGCACTGGCTGACGAGACCAATGCCGCGAGAACCTGAGTCGGGTGAAGGCAGTGAGGCGATGACCGGGGCATGCCTGACTGTCAGTCAGGTGCAGTCCATTCCCTGGGCTGCGGCACCACCATCTGCATCGCTGTTGCTGGTGACTTCGGTGTTTGTCACGCCGATTGTCACGAGGGGAAATGCCGCAATGCCCTGTACGACGTGGCTTGCAGCAGTGGTACGAGCGCCCGTCTCTTTCCGGGAGAAAGAGACGGGCGCAGGTTGGCGCAATGAAATGGCCAAGCGGATAGGTTGCTGCAGGGCAGCTATGAAAGAGTATGAGTTGCCGCATTGGGCACACTGATAAAAGTAGGCATCCATCACATCGCTGTGACCGTGCGAGCCGCCGGACGCTAATCGCACTTTGGGAGAACCACCACGGTGTGGCGTAGCCTTAAAGGTTCTGGCTACCTGGGGCTGCTGTCAACGACAGCGCTTTGCCCGATCTTTTCTACGCCTGTGGATAATTCGGGTCAAGACTCGAATTTTCGGGAGTTCTGCGGCTGTAGATGAAGCTATCCACCGGTGGAAATCCGTGGTTTTCCGCAGACAGTTGCGTGGGCTTTAGATTTTTTAAGTGAGGTCCATCCAAACAGGGCGGCTTTGCAGCCCTGTTTGGATGGACCCGCGTGGACAAGCGGATCACTGAGATATGAGGACCGAGCGCTTACTCGGTTGCGCCACGTTTTGCTTTTAGTCGAGTGACGTTAGCACCCGTCTGATTGGCGAATTCGCGTGGGCTGACATGCTCCTGCTGATTAGCCTCAAGGTAACGACTCCACCAGTTCATGATCAGTCTGCGCTCTTCGATGAACTCGGCCTTGTGGATGTAGGCCGCTCGGACGTTGTTGCGTTCCTTGTGGCTCATCTGCCGCTCGATGGCTGTGTCCGTCCACAAACCGGACTCGATCAGTGCGCTGCAGGCCATCGAACGAAATCCATGCCCACAGATCTCGGATTTGGTGTCGTACCCCATCTTCCGAAGCGCGCTGTTCACAGTGTTTTCGGACATTGGTTTCCAAGACTTGGTATCGCCTGCGAAGACCAAGTCAAATTTGCCTGTGATTGCGCGGATCTGTTCGAGCAGGGCGACCGCATGTGGCGATAAGGGTACAAGATGGATATCGCCTACCATCTTCGTACCCCTTGTGGAAAAGGGTACGCCTTCCAATGCTGGTCGCGTATCGGGTATTTCCCAGACGCCACGCTTGAGGTCGAACTCGCTCCAGCGGGCGAAGCGCAGCTCGCTGGAGCGTACAAACACGTGCAGCGAGAGTAAGACCGTCAGCCGGGTAAGTGCGCGGCCTTTATAGGTGTCGATCCGTTCCTGCAATTCAGGCAAGCGCGATAAGGATAAAGCGGGGCGGTGGACGACTCGCGAGGCTTTGATCGAGCCTACGAGGTCGTACGCAGGGTTCACGGTGATAAGCCGGAGGCGCTTTGCCTCGCGCATGATGCTCTGCAGGTAGTTTTGTACCCTTAAAGCAATGTCTATCGTTCCGCGCTTCTTGATCGCTTCCAAGGGCTGCATAAGGTCGTGGGTGTCTAGGTCGACAATGGCGCGGGCGCCGATTAGCGGGAAGAGGTGGGTTTTGAGGCGGCTCATCACTGTCTTGGAATAGTCTGGTGCCCACTTGGCTGACATTTCCGTGTGCCAGCCGAGGGCAACGCTTTCAAAGGTGCGGCCTTTGATTAGGGCTTGCGTCTTGGCTTGGTGCTTGGCTCCTATGGGATCAATGCCATCCGCCAGCATTCGCTTGACCTCCAAGCGCTTGCGGCGCGCATCGGCGAGGCCAACGATGGGATAGTTGCCGAATGAGGTCAGTCCTTCCCGGCCATCAGGTTTAACGTATCTGAGACGCCAGCCTTTGCGGCCATTGGGTTGGACTAGAAGGTAAAGGCCGTCGCCGTCGAAAAGCTTGTAGGCGCGGTCTGTGGGCTTGGCCGAACGGCAAGCTGAATCGGAGAGTGGAGCAGTGGTGCGCGACATAAGGGTACTCCCTATTATCGAACTGACCTTTATCCCAAACTCTACCCTTAAAACGGCTGGTACCCACCGGAATCCGACGGAACGCCAAAACGAAAAAACCCGCCAGAAGGCGGGTTCTTCGGGGGGTTCAGAGATTTTGGAAGCCTTCTCTGGAACCTTGTCTGGCTCCACGACCTGGACTCGAACCAGGGACCCAGTGATTAACAGTCACTTGCTCTACCAACTGAGCTATCGCGGAATGAGCGCTATGTTACTGATTGGATTGGAGAAGTCAAGCAAGCCGGAAAATATTTTCGGTTGCCGGCAGGTTGTCTTGGCAGAGGATTCGTTCGAGGCAAGGGTTTGGCGTAAGGTAGCCGGGAACGTGTTTGTTGCCAATTTCACGAGAGGTGCAAGGAAGTGACTGTTAACAGCCAACTTGAAACATTATTTCCCGCGCTGGAGGACATTCCGGAGCAGTATCGTCCGTGCGACGCCATTGAGCAGCGCGAATACCTGGTCGGTGGGACATTGCATTTGTGGCCGGGGCCGTTGGCTCCGGTGCGCAGCCCGATTTGCCTGACGGTTCCGGAAGGCATCCGCTCGGTGATTCTCGGCAGTACGCCATTAATGGATGCCGCAACTGCGATGACGGCGTTGGACGCTGCTGTTCAGGCTTACGACCGTGGGCAGGGCAGTTGGCCGACAATGCGGGTCGTGGATCGAATTCGCCACGTTGAAGCCTTCCTCAAGCGTATGCGAGAGCAGCGAGAAGCCGTGGTCAAGCTGTTGATGTGGGAAATCGGCAAGAATCTCAAAGATTCGGAAAAGGAATTTGATCGAACCTGCGATTACATCGTCGACACTATCCATGCATTGAAAGAGCTGGATCGGCGTTCAAGCCGTTTTGAACTCGAGCAGGACACGCTGGGCCAGATCCGGCGTGTACCGTTGGGCGTAACACTGTGCATGGGGCCTTACAACTACCCACTGAACGAGACCTTCACCACGCTGATCCCTGCATTGATCATGGGCAACACCGTGGTTTTCAAGCCGGCGAAATTTGGAGTGCTGCTGATTCGCCCGCTGCTTGAGGCGTTCCGTGACAGTTTTCCAGCCGGTGTGATCAATGTTATCTACGGCAGTGGCCGCGAAACGGTCAGTGCCTTGATGGCCAGCGGCAAGATCGACGTGTTCGCCTTTATCGGCACCAACAAGGCTGCCAGTGACCTGAAAAAGCTCCATCCCAAGCCTCATCGCCTGCGTGCTGCGCTGGGCCTGGACGCGAAAAATCCGGGCATTGTCTTGCCGGATGTCGATCTGGACAATGCGGTCAGCGAATGCGTTACCGGCTCTTTGTCATTCAATGGGCAGCGCTGTACCGCATTGAAGATTCTGTTTGTGCATGAAAACGTGGTTGACAGTTTTCTGCAGAAATTCACCGCCAAGCTCGCCCAGTTGAAACCCGGCATGCCTTGGGAGCCGGGCGTATCGCTGACGCCTTTACCCGAGCCGGGGAAAACCGAATACCTTAAGGGGCTGGTTGATGATGCGCTGGAAAAAGGCGCGCAAGTGGTAAATCCTGGCGGTGGTGAAATCCGCGAAACGTTTTTTTACCCTGCGCTCTTGTATCCGGTAAATGCTCAGATGCGGGTTTATCACGAGGAGCAATTCGGGCCGGTGGTGCCTGTCGTGGTGTATAGCGATCTGGAAAAAGTGATCGACTACGTCCTGGATTCCGATTTCGGCCAGCAGTTGAGTATCTTCGGCACAGACTCGGCTCAGGTCGGTCGCCTGGTCGATGCATTCGCCAATCAGGTCGGCCGTATCAATATCAATGCGCAGTGTCAGCGTGGCCCTGATCAGTTTCCTTTCAACGGTCGAAAAAACTCAGCGGAGGGAACATTGTCTGTGCATGATGCCCTGCGGGTATTCTCGATTCGAACTCTTGTGGCAGCCAAATTCCAGGATGCGAACAAGGCGTTGATCAGCGACATCATAAGAAACCGAGAATCGAGTTTTCTAACCACCGATTACATTTTCTGAAAGATGGTTCATGGATATCGGCGTCGCGATTTGGCGTCGATAGCCATTGTTGAGCCAATACTTACACTTTGCCGGACTTGAAAGACCTTGGTTGAAACACACACTCAAGCAGCGTTGAATCCTGGGAAGATGAATGTCTCTCTGGTTCATCAGGAACTGCGCGATGCCACCGCCGCGCCCCATCAATCCCTCGAAAAAAGACTGCCCTTTGTTTCTGCTGACCTGGACAGAGGTGTTTATCTGCGCCTGCTCGAAGCCTATTACGGCTTTTACTTTTCCCTTGAACGACAACTTGACCAGGTTTCCGATCTCGATACCTCGATCCTCATCGGCCGACATAAAGCAGCGGCGCTGGCGCAGGATCTTGAAGTGCTGGGGCTTACTCAAGAGCAAATTGCCGCGCTTGAGATATGCCATGAACTGCCCCCACTGAACAGCCGGCTGTAAGCGCTGGGTGTCATGTATGTGATGGAAGGCGCGACGCTCGGCGGTCAGGTATTGAGTCGAATCGTAAAGACCAAGTTATCGATTGAAAGCGGCAGTGGTGCTGCTTTCCTTAATGTTTATGGGGGCGCTGCAGGGCAGATGTGAAGGAGTTTTCTTACGCTGCTTTCGGTCGTTGATGATCCCGTTCAGCGCAGCCAGGTCGTCCAGTCTGCGCTTCTCACCTTTGAGAGTTTTGAACGTTGGTTGGAGCGCTCGCAGGTTTTACGGTAATTGGCGATGCGGCAGAAATCTTCCTGGCTGTGGACCTGAGCGTCGTTGCGGGACCGCTCGGTCATAAATATTCCTGAATTCTCCGGCTTTGTTTGGATTACTGCAGGCGCTTCTATATTCTTGCGCTATCCATCACTCAGGGACGGCGGGCACATTGCCGTATTGGCATCCAGTCAAGTGCCTGTTTTCTGCCTCGCCAAGGAAACTCGATGAGCACTGCCAGCACGCCCTTATCCGGCGTCAATCAGCCACTCAAGGGTATCGCCCTTATTGTTCTGGCGACTCTTCTGTTCTCTACGCATGACACGCTGTCCAAATACCTGTCGGGTTTCTATCCCATCGTCATGGTGGTCTGGGTGCGCTACGTCGTGCACACCTTGCTGATGGCCTGCATTTTCATGCCTTCGGCGGGCTTGCGGGTATTGCGAACCAAACGGCTGAAACTGCAAGTGATGCGTGCGTTGTGTCTGTTGGGCACCAGTCTGTTTTTCACCACCGGCCTGATGTACATACCACTGGCCGAAGCGACGGCCGTTAACTTCCTGGCTCCCTTGTTAATCACTGCGCTGTCGGTTCCATTGCTGCGTGAGCACGTCACGCGCAAGCAGTGGGCCGCCGTATTGGTCGGTTTTGTCGGCGTGCTGATCATCGTCCATCCGGGGGGTGAGCTGTTTACGCCAGCCAGTCTTCTGCCACTGTGTTCGGCGTTGTGTTTCGCTTTTTATCAACTGTTGACACGTATGGTCAGCGCCCACGACAGCCCGACGACCAGTAACTTCTTCGCCGGCCTGTTCAATACCCTTGTGATGTCGGCATTGGTGCCCGTTTTCTGGAAAACGCCAGAGCTCAAGCATCTGCCGTTGATGCTGGCGCTGGGAACATGCGGCATGGTCGCGCACCTGCTGTTGACCCAGGCTTACCGCTTCGCAGCTCCCGCGATGCTGGCGCCATTCAGCTACTGCCAGATAGTGTTCGCAGGCCTGCTGGGTTATCTGATCTTCGACCATGCCCCATCGCTGACCGCACAGTTCGGTATCACGGTCATTTGCCTCAGCGGCCTGGCTGCTGCCTGGCAGCAGCGCAGAAAAGGCTGATTCGCTCAGTTTTGGCATCGTGGCGCAATCGCTGGCCCCTGATTTCCCAGACAGGTTTACCATGTGCTCACCTTTTTACCGCGTCGGTCACTTGGCTGATATTTAATTGTTGCCTGGCGCGGTCTTCTGCCTTCTTTTTGCATGCCAGGAATTAATACATGAGCATTGACCAGATATCCCTCCCTAAAGGCGCAAGCCCGCACGCTGAAAAACTGTTTGAAGCGATCACACAGGCAGGCACAGTCAGCGAGCTGAATCGCGCGGGCGGCAAGGCTGAGGGCTTCGTGCTCGGGCTGGAGACAGCCAAGGCGATCAAAAGCCAGATCGCCGAGCGGCTTTATGTCGTTTTCGATGACGCCGCAACCCAGCGTGAAACAGAACTGACGGACTGAGTTTGGGTGCTATCCAAGGGCGCTTTTCGGCCTGGCAGATATTCACGCTTGACCAATACGAGCAGGTACCCCTAAATTCGTTCATCACTTGAATGCGATTGGAGAATCTCTATGTATCCTGATGTTCTGCTTTTCATCGACGGCCAGTGGCGCGCCAGCCGCGATGGTCGAACCTTGCCAGTCATCGATCCTGCTACCGGTGAAACTCTGGGTACCGTGGCCCATGCTGACATCGCCGACCTCGATGAAGCGCTGGCTGCTGCCGAGCGCGGTTTTGCGGTGTGGCGCCGAACCTCGGCCTTCGATCGCTATAAAATCATGCAAAAGGCTGCGCACTTGCTGCGTGAACGTGTCGAGACCATCGCTCGCATCCTGACCCAGGAACAAGGCAAGCCGCTGGCCGAAGCGCGCACCGAAACCCTGGCTGCAGCCGATGTTGTTGAATGGCTCGCTGAGGAAGGTCGTCGCAGTTACGGACGAATCGTTCCGTCACGAGGCGCAGGTATCGAACAAAAAGTCATCAAGGAGCCCGTAGGTCCTGTTGCTGCCTTCACGCCGTGGAACTTCCCGATCAATCAGATTGTGCGCAAACTGTCATCGGCATTGGCTGCCGGCTGCTCGATCATCATCAAGGCCCCTGAAGAAACCCCGGCATCGCCTGCCGAATTGATTCGTGCCTTCGCCGATGCCGGTGTCCCGGCGGGCGTGATTGGCCTGGTTTATGGCGATCCAGCCCAGATTTCCAGCTATTTGATTCCACATCCAGTGATCCGCAAAGTCACCTTCACTGGCTCGACGCCTGTGGGCAAACAACTGGCGGCGCTCGCTGGCCAGCACATGAAGCGCGCGACGATGGAGTTGGGCGGGCACGCACCGGCACTGGTCTTCGATGACGCCGATATCGATCTGGCAGCGCGGGTGCTGACGATGTCCAAATTCCGTAACGCCGGTCAGGTCTGTGTTTCTCCGACTCGAATTCTGGTTCAGCGCGGCGTGTTCGATGCGTTCACCGAGAAGTTTGTTGGCCTGACCCGCGAAATCAAGGTCGGCAACGGACTTGATGCCACTACCACGATGGGTCCGGTCGCCAATGATCGGCGCATCCCGGCCTTGGCCGCGTTGGTGGATGATGCGCGTGATGCCGGCGCGACCGTGCACGCCGGCGGGCATGCCATTGAAGGCCCGGGTTATTTCTTCGAGCCGACTGTACTCAGCGGCCTGACTCGCGATATGCGCATCATGAACGAAGAGCCTTTCGGCCCTGTTGCGCTGCTGGTGCCTTTCGACACTCTGGAAGAAGCCTTGGAAGAGTCCAATCGGGTGCCTTTCGGGCTCGCGTCGTATGCGTTCACTACATCGATGAAAACGGCCAATGCGTTGAGCACTTATATCGAGGCAGGCATGCTCTCGATCAACCATTTGGGGATTGGCCTGCCTGAGATTCCGTTTGGCGGGATCAAGGACTCGGGTTATGGCTCCGAAGGCGGCACCGAAGCCATCGAGGCGTACCTCAATATCAAGCTGGTGACTCAGTACAACTGATACGGCCCGCATCGAGTTCGACTCGGCCGCGAAATCCTCACAGGTCTCGCGGCCGAGTTGTTTCTGCTTTTAGCTGAGCAAGTTCCCCCGCGCCATCCCGGTCGCGGCGATCACTATGATGACCATCAACGCCGCTTCTGCATGGCTGATCCTGGCAAATCGCCGGGCGCGGCGCGTGTCAATGTGCTCCTGGTTTTTGAACGCTATACGCCACTTGATGAACGCGAACATGGGTATGACTTCCAAGACCACAATCGCAATGAATGCCAGCATCTTCAGGTGAAACAGCGGTTGGTGCAGGTAGTAATAGGAGCCTTTTTCAAAACCGCCAAACGCGCGAAGGGCGCCAGTGATCAGCAGTATTGCGGCGGATATTCCCCAGATGTTGTCCACCACGAACACGTCTCTGAAGGACCTTGGGTCATCGTCGCGCAGTCGACGCAACGCGCGTCCTCGGGCCAGCACGGCCGCCAGGGCAAAACCGAACGCCAGTAGATGCAATGCGGCCAGAAGCCATTTGACGAGCATGTTTTGTACTCCCGAAAGCCGCTCGAATTAATGCAAGCGTTGACAGAGGTTTAGCTCATGGGAGGATTGTTTGCTTGAAGAGCGGTGCGTCGGGGGATGAAATTTTTGTTAAGCGGGGTAGTTGCAGCTGAAGTTAGGGTGTGGCAATTGCCGATCAACTGCAAAGTGTGCGGGGCTTTGCAGTCAATCGCCAAATTCAGGAAATGAAGAGCAGGGCGGTTACTCTTTGGCCTGCAATCCATTCTGTTTCATGATCAGGTTTTTTTCCTTTTTATACTGCAAGGCAACTTCAGGTGCCGGGCCGCTTTTGCCTGTCTCCATCCATAGGCGCAAACGGCTGGCGTCGGCGAAGTGGGTGTATTTACCGAACGCATCGAGGATCACCACTGATACCGGGCGATTGGCCATGCTGGTCAGCAACACCAGGCAATGGCCTGCTTGATTGGTGAAACCGGTCTTGGTCAGCTTGATGTCCCAAGTGGATTTGCGGACCAGGTGGTCGGTATTGCTGAAGCCCAGGCTGTACGTGGGCTTACGGAATGTGACGGTCTTCTCTGGCGTCGTGCTCAGCTCGCTCAACATCGGGTATTTCCGAGCCGCCAGGACCAGCTTGGTCAGGTCGCGCGCGGTCGATACGTTGTAGATCGAGAGGCCGGTCGGCTCGACATACACCGTGTGCTTCATGCCTAGCGCCTTGGCTTTGGCGTTCATAGCCTGGATAAATGCGGCGTAGCCGCCAGGATAGCTATGGGCCAGGCTCGCTGCAGCGCGGTTTTCCGACGACATCAAGGCGATCAGCAGCATCTCTTTACGTGGCAGTTCGCTGCCGATTTTGACCCTGGAAAACACGCCTTTCATTTCCGGCGTTTGCGAGATGTTGATCGGGATGACTTCATCCATGGGCAGTTTTGCGTCAAGCACGATCATTGCCGTCATGAGCTTGGTAACCGAAGCGATGGGCACAATCACGTCGGGGTTGCTGGAGTACAACACCTTGTCCGTTTGCAAGTCGACGACCATGGCACTGCCAGAGGCAAGATGCAGTTGTGACGGGTCGCGTGAAATGGCGGCGGGCTCGTTCGCCTGGGCACTGGTGCAAAGTACCGGGCCTGTAAGAACAAATAATAGGCCGAGAAGAGAAAGATGAATTTTCAAGCGAGATGCTCACTAAGAGTGGAAAGTACGATATCGCACGGAGTTATAAGAACAATGCCGCATTTTAGGAGCACAGTTCGTTACTGTCGATGGGTGTTGTAAGACCTTTCGCTAATAAAACTGCAGCGACAGGCAAGGTTCAGCTTCTGCCGACAAAGCCGGTCGATTAAGGCTGGTTGTTGAATAGTCGTGGTGCGCCAGACGCGCAACGATTAGCATCTCATGCCATCGATGGTTGCCTACGCAGATCAAAGGAGTCGCGCAATGCCCAAAGGTTTTATCAGTAAGGATTACGCAGTGTTGGTGATCGTCGCCGGTGCCGTCGCCGTAGTCCTGTCGGGCTTGGGGTTCTTTTCCAGGCCGGCCGATTGGGCGGGTTGGGTACAGGCCACGGGATTGATTGTCGGGATGATGGCTGCCGTTGCTATCCCGGCCATTCAGAAGAAGCAGGATGCTGCAATCCAGCATCAGCAATTGCGTACGCGTGAAACCGGTTATGCACGCCGTATCCAGTACCTTTGCGGTGAGCTCAGCGAGCTGTTGGCCAAGATCAGCGTCAGTTTGAATCATTTGCGGGCGTCCGATCGGCACCGTTTGCAAAACACGTTGCAGGACTATCTGCATCGCCTGTTCGAATCGCACAAGCAGGACTTGAACGATGATCGTGTGGTCATTGCTTATGAGTTACGGCAAGTCGCCAATGACTTGATTGATGAACTTGAGAGCGGCCGCGCTGACCGTGTGGTGTTCATGGGGCTTGAAAAACGCCTGCAGAAACTGGCGCATCGTTGTCAGGTCAACGCCGCGATGGCCGAGCGTACCTGATTTCGGACAGGCAAAAAAAAGCCCGCACCAGGGGAGGGATGCGGGCAAGGGGTTGTGCGGAGCAACGCACGATTTCGGGTAAAACGAAATTCGGTGAAAAGCCTTAGCCGTTGAGCTGGGCGCCGTCGAGTTTCTCGGAAAGCGCCTGGGCCGCAGGCAAGGATGCGAATGGGCCGCTAACGGGTTCGCCGTTCTGCATCAGATACCAGCAGGCCAGCAGGCCGCGCGCTCTGAGGTTCGCCGGAACAGCGCTTCCAACTACCGACATGATTTGAACCTTGGTCATAACTGCCTCCATCAATCTATGGCGCTACTTTAAGGCGCCATGACGGGATGCAGAAATCACCGCTCTCGATAGTCGACATTGATGACAAAAGAAATGTCCGGCAGGTCGCGACGGATCAGTCGACGACCAGATCCAGCATTGCAACAACTTCCGGGTCGGTCAGTAAGCCTTTTTCGACCAGGTTTTGTGCCAGAAGGGAGAGGAGCTTGGCGGTGCGATGCCCTTCAAGACTCTTCAACTCCGTCAGGGCGCTGTAGACCTTGTTCGAGGTGCAGAGTCCAGCGGCTCGGTGCGGGTGCTGTGTCGGCATAAACGCATTCCTTGTTTTTATGAGGTTCGATACGGCTGTCTACAGGATGACCGGTCATCCGTTGAATGATTCCGATCCAATGATGATCGGTCCCGGAGCCAGTCAATGTTCTGAAAGCGACTGTCGGGTTAGCGGTGTCGCCGGACTGGCTTTCCTGAAACTCACAAACAACAACCCCGCCTGGCTGGCGGGGCTGAAGGTCAACTGTTACCAGCGACCGCGATCATAATAACCACGGGGCGGACCGTAGTAATAGCCGGGTGGCGGGCCGTAATGGCGTGGCTGATAGTAGACCGGTGGCGGGACGACCACCTGATATCCCGGCTGATAGTAAACCGGTGGCGGCGGCGCCTGGACATACACCGGCTGCTGCACATAAACAGGCTGTGGCTGTTCGACATAGACGGTTCGGTCACGGCCTGACGAAACCACTGCACCCACGACCGCAGCGCCGACAATGGCACCGACTACTGCCGGACCACCCCAGCCACCACCGCCGCCGCCATGGGCGTTCGCTTGACCTGCGAGGGCTAGGGCACCTATTAACAAGGCAACCTTGGGGATTTGACGAATCATGACTGTTCCTCGGCTTTCAACCCCGTTGTCGCGGGCTTGCATTCTTCTCAAGCACTGCCACGGGATAATTCTAAGACAGCGGTTCCAGGGAAAACTGCGAAGCCGTTGCGTAAATTTTGTGTAAGGTATCCAGCGTGTTTATAACTACCGGATCGACTTACTGATGCGGTGTGAATAGTACGCCTGCCGGGCAGGTTTTTTCTAATACCGTTGAGGAGAAATAATGCTGATGGTCCCCAACAAAGAAACGCAGCTGTGCATGTCGCTTGCCGGACGCCCCGGTAACTTCGGGGTGCGTTTTCATAATCACTTGTATGAGCAGCTCGGACTCAACTTTTACTACAAGGCTTTTACGACTGGCGACCTTCCTGCCGCAATCGGCGGAATACGTGCCCTCGGTATCCGTGGATGTGGGGTGTCGATGCCGTTCAAAGAGGCGTGTATTGAATGGGTCGACGAGATGGATGCCTCCGCAACCGCGATTCAGTCGATTAATACCATCGTCAACACTGACGGGCATTTAAAGGCCTATAACACCGATTACATCGCTGTGGAGCAACTCCTGCAGAGTCGAGCGGTGCCACGCAGCGAGTTTGCCTTGCGCGGCAGCGGCGGCATGGCCAAGGCGGTGGTGTCTGCCATGCGTGATGCCGGCTTTACGAGCGGGCTGATTGTCGCCCGCAATGAAACAACCGGCCGCGCCCTGGCAGATGCCTGTGGGCTGCGCTGGCAGGCTGAGCTTGGCAAGGAGCGTCCGTCGCTATTGGTCAACGTTACGCCGCTGGGCATGAGCGGCGCGCAGTCTGAAGAGCTGTCTTTCAGCGAGGATGCCATTGAAGCCGCAGAGACGGTTTTCGATGTGGTGGCTACGCCAGCGGATACGCCTTTAATCAAGGCAGCCAGACGTTTGCAAAAGCGCATTATCAGCGGCGATGAAGTCGCGGCCATTCAGGCACTGGAGCAGTTCGTGCTGTACACCGGAGTGCGCCCGACCAACGAGCAATTCCAGCTGGCGGCGGCGTTTGCTCGCGGCTGATGAGCGTTTTTGCCCTGTTTATCCTATTGAATAAACAGGGCAGAGTGCCGTTTGGTCGCTACAAGAGCTATTCAAGCTTCGCGAGGCGCTCTTCGAGTGCTGCAATGCGCGCTTCCAGCTCGTCCAGGCGTTCGGCGGATGCCGATGCTGAGCTGCCGGAACTGCGCTCCGGCGAGCTTTGCCGGTTGGCGAGTATTTCCTGCAGCTCTTCAGGGTTGCCCAGGGTGTGCATGTAACGGTCTTCCCGCTGCCCGGACTGGCGCGGTACCAACATGGCCATGTTGCGGGAAATCAGTCGTTCCAGCTGGTGAACCACTTGCTCGCTGTCCTCGAAGTCATGCATCCGGTTGCTGCGGGTGAGCAGCTCGTTGACAGTTTGCGGGCCGCGCAGCAACAGCAAGCCGGTCAGAATTACCTGCGCCGGAACCAGCTCCAGCGCCTTGTCGACCTTATGTTCCCAGCGATCAGCGCGGCTGCCCATGACCAGGCGTGTCAGGCGTTGGCCTTCCAGAGCGCGCAGGCTTTGGCCGACCTGGCCTGGCGTCAGGTTCATCACCGGATCGCGGCTGGTTTTCTGATTGCAGGCGGTCACCAGAGCGTTAAGGGTCAGCGGATAGGTTTCAGGACTGGTCGCTTGTTTTTCGATCAGGCAACCCAGAATGCGCAATTCCGTACTGTTCAAGTGCAGCGCGTCGGTCGTGTCGGGCGCGTCTGTAGGTGACGTCGAGGGCTGTTCGATAGACATGGCGCTTTCCATAGGCGATGGCGGGCAGTCAGCCTAGGCTGTGTGATGAATATTTTCCAGCGCCTGAAGCTTGTCTTTGCGCTTTTCCCGGACGACGACAATAAAGACCAACTGCGTTGCCAGGATAGCGTGCCTATAATCTGTTACCTTTCATTCAGGATCTGTCATGACTATTTCTCTGTATTCCGCCTCCATCCCGGTGTTTCAGCAAATGCTCAACGCGCTGAGCGCTATCCTGACCAAGGCTGAAGCCCACGCAACAGAAAAAAATATCCAGCCTGAGGCGCTGCTGCAGGCTCGTCTGTTCCCGGACATGCTCAACTTCACCCGCCAGGTGCAGATCGCTGTCGACTTCGCCAAAGGTGCTTCGGCACGTCTGGCGAATGTAGAAATGCCGAAATATGACGATACCGAGACTACCTTTGCCGAGCTGCAAGCCTTGCTCGCCAAGACCCTGGCGTTCATCGGCAGCATCAAGCCAGAGCAGGTCGACGGCAACGAAGAGATCGAAATCATCCTGCGTCCCGGCACACCCAAAGAAAAGCGCTTCACCGGCCAGAGCTACCTGCTGACCTACAGCCTGCCGCAGTTCTTCTTCCACGTAACCACCGCATACGACTTGCTGCGCCACAACGGCGTAGAAATCGGCAAGCGTGATTTCATGGGAGCGGTTTGATTCGCTACATGATGAGTCGTTGAGTCGTTGAGTCGTTGAGCCATTGATCAGCGTCAGTCGCGTCGCCGCATGACCGGTTTCATGCGGCGGGGCATTTTGACTCAAGTGTGCGGGTGATTCTCACGCTCTGGGCCTGTTAATCCGCTATTTATTACGCCTGATTTATGTCCCTGACAGATCCTTTCATTCGAACCGATCTGTGTCGTCGTTCTGGAGTTTTTGATGTTGTTGCCTATTTTTCTGTTGTCAGCGGCCGGTTTCACGGTGCTGACGACGGAGTTCATCATTGTCGGCTTGCTGCCAGCGATTGCTCGGGATCTGGACGTCACGGTGTCTCAGGCTGGCTTGCTGGTGACCTTGTTTGCCTTCACCGTTGCTGCGTTCGGGCCGTTCTTGACGGCGTACTTTTCACGCTTCGAACGCAAGCGTTTATTCGTCACCATCCTGATCATGTTCGGCCTTTCCAACGCTGTGGCGGCGCTGGCGCCGAATATCACCGTGATGGCCATCGCGCGCCTTATTCCCGCCCTGGGTCTGCCGGTATTCTGGGCGCTGGCCAGTGAGACCGCAGTGAATATCGTCGGCCCGGCCCACGCTGGCCGCGCCATCGCCAGGATCGGCTTCGGCATCGTTTGCGCCACAGTGTTCGGGATTCCAGTCGGTACGCTGATCTCCGATGCGTTTGGCTGGCGCAGCGCTTTTGCGTTGCTGTCGCTGGTGGCCTTCGTCAAAGCCTTGCTCCTGGCGGTTTATCTGCCTGCAACCCCTCAGCATAAAGACCCGGTGTCGCTGTTGAGTCAGTTGCGCATCCTGCGTAGCCCGTTAATGCTCGGGCATGTCCTGCTCTCGGTGCTGGTGTTCAGCGGCATGTTTACTGCTTACACCTATCTTGCCGACATTCTTGAAAGCCTGGCGGGGTTCAACGGCACAGTGGTTGGCTGGTGCCTGATGGGTTTTGGCGCAGTCGGGCTGCTTGGCAACTCCTTGGGCGGACGCGCCGTAGACCGTCATCCATTGATTGCCAGCCTGGTGTTCTGCGCCTTTATGATCACCGGCATGGTCGCCGTGGTGCCCTCCATCCATTCGACATTAGGTTTGGCGTTGGCACTTGCCATGTGGGGCGTCACCCAATCGGCGCTGTTCCTGGTCAGCCATGTGCGGCTGATGAAGGTCGCACCTCACGCCCCGGCATTCGCCGCGTCGCTGAATATTGCTGGCGCCAATCTGGGCATCGGGATTGGCGCAATTATCGGCGGCCGGGTCATCGACCATCTGGGGCTGGGTAGCCTGGGCTTCGCTGCTGCGGGGATCATCCTCTTGTCGATTGTCCTCGCACTGATCTTGATGACCGCCAGACCCAAACCGCTCTGCACCTAGACGGCGTCGGTGAACAGCTTGTGCCGGGCACTTTCGGTGATCGCGATAATGCCCGGGTGCTTGACCTTGCGTTCTACGGAAATGGCGTAGAACGACTCGGTCACGGCATCAGTCTGGCCGAGCAGCTCGACGCCGTATTGCGCCTGCACCTCATCGGCAATCACGCTGGGCGCTACGAATATGCCGCTGCCTGACTTGCCGAAAGCCTTCATCAGCGCGCTGTCGTCGAACTCCCCGACAATGCGTGGCTGTACATTCTGATCCGCAAACCAGCGCATCAACCTGCTGCGTACGACGGTTTCCTGTCCTGGAATCAGCAACGGCGCTCCCTGCATGCTGGCGGGGAAGTTTTTGCCATAGCGCTGGGCCAGTTCTGGCGTCGCGAAAAAGCTGATGCCGCACTCACCCAGTTTCTGGCTGTAACCTTTAATGTCCAGGTGTGAGGGCATCGGACTATCGGAAATCACCAGATCAAGGCGCTGGATTGCCAGATCGGCCAGCAACCGTTCCAGTTTGTCCTCGCGGCAACTGATGCGCATCGGCTCCTGCAACTCCATGGTGGGCGCGATAAGCCGATAGACGATCGATTTGGGCACCACATCGGCCACGCCGACGCGAAACAGAATTTGCTGCTCGTCCGGCTGCGCACGCAGCATTGCTTCAAGCTCATTGCCCAGCTGAAACATTTGCTCGGCGTAGGGCAGGGCAAGTCGACCGGCTTCGGTCAGTTCCAGCTGGCGTCCGACCCGCTGGAACAAATCGACACCCAAGGTCTGCTCCAGCAGGCTGATCTGACCGCTGATGGTTTGCGGGGTCAGGTTCAACTGGTCGCAGGCGCGAACAATGCTGCCGGTTTTGGCCACGACCCAGAAGTAATGCAACTGTCGATAATTCAGCATGAAGTTTCCCGATTCGTTATCGCCGAAGTATACGCCTTGAAAATACGAATTTTCCTGAACTATCTGCCTGACTAGAATGCGCCCCTATCGCCGGACCGAGTCAACGCGTCCGGCTAATCTCATGAGGCACCCCATGATCAAACCTTTGCGCATCGCACTGTTCACGCTTCCTCTCTTGTTTTTGGCCGGTTGTGATCAGGTCGAAACATCCACCAAACAACTGTTGAATACCGCCGCCGATTCTGCCAAACAGGCCATCGACGATACGCAGAAGGCCGCCACCAAAGCGCTTGACGATGCCAAACAGGATCTTTCCATGGCGCAACCCAAGCCGCGCGACAAGACTGATAAAGCCAATCAAGAAATCTGAATTCGTTTTTAACTGAACCAGGGCATCACTATGGAATACCTGTTAGAACTCGCAACAAGCCCGGCGGCCTGGGTCGCGTTGGCGACTCTGGTCGTCATGGAAATCGTACTCGGGATCGATAACCTGATCTTTATTTCGATTCTGACCAACAAATTGCCGGTGCATCAGCAGCAGAAAGCACGCAGGCTGGGTATCGGCATGGCGTTGTTCCTGCGTCTGGGCCTGCTTAGCACTGTGGCGTACATCGTGCAGCTTACCGAGCCGGTCATCGAAGTGTTTGGCCAGACGTTTTCGTGGAAGGACATGATCCTGATCGCCGGTGGCCTGTTTCTGGTGTGGAAAGCGACTACAGAAATCCACCATAGCGTGGACATCAAGACCGAGGCCGAAAAGAAGATCGAGTCGACCCTAACCTTGGGTATGGCGGCTGCGATCGGTCAGATTCTGATGCTCGACCTGGTGTTTTCCATCGACAGCATCGTGACCGCTGTGGGCATGACCGAGCACTTGCCAATCATGATAATCGCTGTGATCAGTGCCGTGGTCGTAATGCTGGTCGCTGCGGACCCGCTGGCGAAGTTCATCAACGACAACCCAACCGTGGTGATGCTGGCGCTGGGCTTCCTGATTATGATCGGCATGACGCTGATCGCCGAAGGCTTCGGTGCTCACGTGCCTAAAGGCTACGTCTACGCAGCCATGACCTTCTCGGCATTGATCGAGGGTTTGAACATGCTGTCGCGCCGGGCCAGGCTCAAGCGAGAAGCGGCTCAAGCATCAGAGACGCAGTAACTGAAGAGGTCGGCGCGGTTGATATCCGCCGCCGACCTTTTCACGTTGAGATCAATGGGCCGCCGCGTGGGGGCCTTTTCGTGGCTTTTCGCGTTTGACAGGTGCAACACCCGTCTCACGGTGATGATGACGACGAGAAATTCGCATCACACCCCAGAGCATGGCGGTGGCAACAGCCATCCATGCGGCGATCAGCATCACGATTGTCATTCCCAGGCTCATAAGTCCTCCACGGACTTGCTTTCTATCCAGTCCTTCTAATCGACAGTCTAGTACTCGGCATGTTTCGGTAAATTGACCAATGGTCTCGAACCCAGGATCAATTTGGCATAGCCAGCCGCACTGACTGCGCTATCAGGCTATACCCGTGCGCTGTGTCGCCCTATGATCGGCGTTCGAGTCAGGCCGCAGGTGGCCGACGTCTGTTGAAGTGAGTGAACATGCTACCGGTATTCCTCCGATCACCCATGGTTGGCACGAAATGGAAAGTTCTGGCTGTTGCCGTTGTCTTGAGCCTGGTCGGCTGTGCTTCAGCCCTTACGCCTGAAATCCAGCGGCTGCCGGACCGGGTTGAGCTCAATAACGTACCGTTCTTTCGCGGCAATGCTTATCAAAGCGGACCTGGCGCACTGGCCAGCATGTTGGCGAATCAGCGGGTCCAGATAACTCCGGGTTTGCTCGACAAGCCGCTGCAACTGCCGGGCGGCGAGGGCAGGCTTGAGCAAAGTATGCCGAAGCTGGCACGCGAGTATGGTTTCCTCGTGTATCCCCTGGATGACGGCTTGCAATCGCTGCTGACGCAAATTTCCGCCGGGTATCCGGTCATGCTGCGCTTTTCCGAGGGCACCGTCCTGAAAGAGCCGCGCTACGCCGTGCTGGTGGGCTACAACCGGATCAAGCAGACGGTGTTGCTGCATGCGGGCATGAACCGTCGGCTCATGATGAGTTTCAGCAGTTTCTCATCGGCCTGGGAAAATGCGGGAAGTTGGGCGGTGTTAATACAAAGTCCGCGTCAGCTGCCTGCCAACCTGAACGAACCGCGATGGATAGAGGCAGCGGACGATCTGGCCCAGGCGGGTCAGGAACAGGCAGCCGGCGAGGCCATCAAGACATTGAAGGCACGCCAGGCCGCTAACTGAGTTAGGGTGGTGCAAGGCGCCGCCCTCGATGCATCAAAAACCCAGCTTGTCTCTCAGGCCGTAATACCAAGCGCCTAGAGCAGTCAGTGGCGTACGCATCAACTTGCCACCGGGGAAAGGGTAGTGCGGCAGTCCGGCGAATGCATCATAGCGTTCGGCCTGACCGCGCAACGCTTCGGCCAGCACCTTGCCCGCCAGATGCGTATACGTCACGCCATGACCGCTGCAACCCTGCGAATAATAAATATTGTCGCCAAGCCGCCCGACCTGAGGCAGGCGGGATAGCGTCAACAAGAAATTCCCGGTCCAGGCGTAGTCAATCTTCACGTCCTTGAGTTGCGGAAAAGCCTTGAGCATCTTTGGCCGGATGATCGCTTCGATGTTGGCCGGATCACGGGCGCCATACACAACGCCGCCACCAAAGATCAGGCGTTTGTCCGCAGAAAGACGATAGTAGTCCAGCAGATAATTACAGTCTTCGACGCAGTAATCCTGCGGCAGAAGTGTCTTCGCCAGCTCGTCGCTCAAGGGTTCGGTGGTAATGACTTGCGTGCCGCAGGGCATGGACTTGGCGGCCAGTTCCGGGACGAGATTACCCAGATACGCATTGCCCGCGACAATGATGAACTTGGCGCGAACCTTGCCCTCGGAGGTATGCACCACAGGGTTGGCGCCTCGCTCGATGCGAATGGCAGCCGATTGTTCATAAATCGTGCCGCCCAAAGATTCCACCGCAGCAGCTTCCCCCAGCGCAAGATTCAACGGATGGATGTGCCCACCACTCATGTCGAGCATGCCGCCTATGTATTGGTCGCATGCCACCACTTCCCGAATACGGGCTTGATCCATGAGTTCCAGCTGAGTGTGCCCGTAGCGTTCCCAAAGCCGCTTCTGCGCTTCAAGGTGGCCCATTTGCTTGGGTGTCAGCGCGGCGAAGACACCGCCATCCTTCAAATCGCACTGGATCTGATACCTGGCAACCCGATCACGAATGATCGTAGCGCCCTCGAATGCCATCTGCCCCAGCAGCTGCGCCTGCCCAGGCCCGACTGTGCGCTCGATAACATCGATATCACGGCTGTAACTGTTGACGATCTGTCCACCATTGCGGCCCGACGCGCCAAAGCCAACCTTGGCCGCCTCCAGCACCGTTACCCGAAAGCCGTGTTCCAGCAGAAAGAGCGCGCTGGACAAACCGGTATATCCCGCGCCAATCACACACACGTCTGTTTCCACCTCGCCCTGCAATTGCGGGCGAGGAGGGGCTGAATTGGCCGAAGCTGCGTAATACGACTGCGGATAAAGAGTGTTCGCCATCCTTTAACCTCCGTTTAATATATTTTACGAATGGCCCGATCCTACCGGAGATCAAAAAACTGCACCAGCCAGCGACGGATTAAAGGGGAAAACCGGAAATCCTAAAAAATACGCATATTCATAGAGTTAGCGTGAAAAAAGGTGTTGACACACATTTAGATATCCGTAGAATGCCGACCCACAGCAGGCGCGTAGCTCAGTTGGTTAGAGCACCACCTTGACATGGTGGGGGTCGCTGGTTCGAGTCCAGTCGCGCCTACCAAACAAAATCCGGTCCTGCTGCCGGTCTAGAAGGGCTCACCGAAAGGTGGGCCTTTTTTTGTTGTCTGCGATTTGCAAAACCTTTGCAAATCCCCGTCGTCGAGGACCTACACACCCTTGACGCCCGCTACTGCCTAAACTTGAATCTATCTATCGCTGGATATAAGTGGTCAGCACACTCCTCCATGTTCGAGGTGGCAGGTGACCACGTTAGATAGGCGTACTCGATAAGATTACAGTCGCTGTTGGTGTTATGTGTCGGTACATCCATCAGTTCGTGCATGGGGAATAACGTCAATCCTTACAGCCTGGCTCGAGCAGGCAAGGAACCCCCATGGCAAACATTGTGATTTGCTGCGACGGCACCTGGAATACCCCTGATCAGCTGGATAAGGGCGTTCCAGCCCCTACCAACGTAGTCCGGCTTTACAATACTTTGGCCGAAGCGGATGAACTCGGGCAGCGACAGGAATATTACTACCATCCCGGCGTGGGGACCTCGGGCAAGTGGTGGGACAAGAAGCTTGGCGGTGGCACCGGGGCAGGGCTGGACCAGTACATCAAAAGCGCCTATCAGAAGCTGTGTTACAGCTACTCACCTGGCGACGATATTTTCCTTTTTGGCTTTAGCCGCGGTGCCTATACGGTGCGAAGCCTGTGCGGGTTCATCGGCCATTGCGGGTTGTTGAAGATACGAGACCTGGAGCCTAACGAAGTTTGGACTCGCATCGAATCACTGCTCAAGCTCGGGTACCGGCGCAAGCTGGAGACTCGCGCAGATTGGGATGACCGGGGCTGGACGTTTCACAACTCTGCAGATGCGGACATACCCATTCGGTTTATCGGTGTCTGGGACACGGTGGGGGCGCTAGGTATACCGGATGATATGGCGCTGCTGAATCTACTGGACGACCGCAATCGCTACACGTTTCATGACACCACGCTGCACGACGCAGTACGCACTGCCCGACACGCCCTGGCGATGGACGAAAGGCGGGCATCGTTTCAACCGACGCTCTGGACCGATGTACCTCCAGCGCGTGACCTCAAGCAACTCTGGTTCCCCGGAGTACATTCGGACGTAGGTGGCGGTTACCGTGAGAATGGTCTGGCCGATGGCGCATTGAAATGGATGATCGAAGAGGCCGCGCAATGCGGGCTTGAATTTAACAAGGCAGTTGCGCAGATCAAACCGGACTACCACGACATGATGCATGACTCCTGTGATGGTGTATTCGGTGTTTTACCCACGCTACCTCGAAGTATTTCGCATCTCACAGATGAAACAACAAGCTTTCACTCTTCCGCTTTGCAGCGCCAACAGGACCCACCCATCAGTCAATCTCCCTATCGCAGGGCGCGCCAGTTCGAGCCGCCGCTACCTCTTGCACTGGACATTTCATCGCGCATAGCCTGGAACGAAACGGGTGTATGGCTACAGGCCGGCGTGACCTACAGGTTCAGTGCGTCTGGTGAGTGGTTGGATGGTTCAGTGCGCTGTGGTCCCGAGGGAACGGCTGACGGGAATTTCCAGCCCGCAGAGTTGGCGCATTTGCTAAGCAGCGCCTGGGGGAAAGTAGAGACGTTGTACGGCAAGGTCTTCAACAACTCCGATGCCAATTTCCACCTGACCAAGCGCCACGAACCTTACCCGTGGTTTTGTCTGGTGGGTGCCATTGCCAACAGTGATGGAGTGGATGGGAAGGGATATCTGAGAAAACCCGAGACGTTTGTGATTGGACTCGGTTGCACCTACACACCGAAACGCTCGGGGTACTTATACGCTTATGCCAATGATGCCTGGAATTGCTACGACAACAATCAGGGCCATGTCGCACTCAAGATAAATTAACGCAGCTATGGGTGCATGCTTGCTCTGATTGCATTAGCTCTCTGCTGGGAGGTCTGGAAGGGCCAACCGAAAGGTTGGCCCTTCTTTGTGGGGGGGCATTTGAGAAAACGATCTTCACGACCGGATTCTCAAGTCGCAATACCCGCTCATCCGCCACGCTCGCTCCACGTGAACTGCATTTATTCTTGTCACCTGCATCTGTTTCGAAATCTGCTCCGCTCTGACAATGGTTGCGCCAAGTCGCTTGGGCCCCTGATCAACGTTCGGGGGTTTCGAGTTGGCTTGGCCGACAACCTGTCATTGAGTAGGAGACATGATGGCCAAGCTCGCGTTTTTCATGATTGGATTTCTGGTGTTGACCATTGGAATCGCCCTCCTTGCGACGATCCCGCCGACATAGCTGTCTGGCGTGTGCGCTGGCCCTTGTCACCTTCATCGGATCTGCTATGTTGTATGACGTCGTATAAATCTGTTGCATCTCTGCGTCATCACAACAATAAGGAATCATCAATGAAGAACTACAAACTGCTGCTCGGTTTTTTGTGTCTGTTCGGCGGCTACGTAGCCACCGCTCACGCCTCTGACGAAGCTGACGTCGAAAAGGCGGTAGATAAGCTGACCCAAGCGATGTGGCACAAGGACATAGCCGAACTGCAGGCGCTGACGGCGGACAACCTGACTTATGGTCACTCCAGCGGCACCATTCAGGACAAGAAAGCGTTTATCTCCGATATCGAGACAGGCAAAAGCGCGTTTCAGGAACTGAAGATGCTCAATCAGAAAATTACCCTGTCCAACGACACTGCGCTGGTTCGCAATCACTTCTCCGCTCAGGCCATCAACAGCGGAAAACTGGTGCCAACCGAGATCGAGAACTTCCAGATCTGGCAGAAGCAGGGTGGGAAGTGGTTGCTGATTGGTCGCCAAGCCTTCCGTTTCTGATCGTTGGCTCATGTTCTGTCCGGCAGTGGTCTGAACATGGCAATCCGACATGAAATCGCATAAGCGATGACATGCGTCTGGGAGCGGGTTTATTTCAACCCGCTTGCCTGGCGTAGGACTTTACGATGGCTTTGGTGGCCGAGCTGGCATTGAGTTCGCTGACGTTTTTCATGTGCAGCCACTTGCAGGCCGCAATTTCATTTTGCGGCAAAGGCTTGGCAGACGCCGAGACCTCTGCCATGAAAATGTGATGAATGATTTTGTCTTTTCCGTATTCGGCCAGATAGATCAATTCAAGATCCTCCAAACCGGTTTCCTCGCTGAGTTCCCGAATCGCTGCTTGTTCGGGCGTCTCACCGCTTTCGATTTTACCGCCAGGCAATGCCCATCTTGATTTCGGTTTGCGCACATAGAGAATCATGCCGTCGCGCTTGCAAATCACTGTCGCTCGTTCTTTCATATCTGCTCTACCTTTTCACACGACCAATGGTCACTGCGGGTCGTTTTTGCTTGTACGTGCTGTGCTCGAAGGTAAATCAGTCATTTCGCCGTCATGAATCCACTGCTATAAATTCACTGTCATAAATCCTTCACATTCATTGTCAGAGCATTAATGATGCCAAGTGCGGTGCATATTTGTTTTCGAAAAAAAGCCCGGTGGAAGACCGGGCTGGTGAAATCGCTCTGGGCAGTTTGCTGCCGGGATGGCTTTCGCCATCAACCATCTATTCATGACTGCTGAAGAAATCCGGTTTCGCTACGGAGCCGGCGATCCTGCGATAAGTCTGGTCATCCGTGGCTGCCAGGAACTTTCTGCCATCCTTTAATGTTGCCCAGAACGTGACTTCTGTTTCTTCCCCGGCCAGGATGAGACCCGCCGCTGCGCCCATAGGGCCCAACATCAGGGCGCCTGCGAGTCCCAGGCCAATCGCGTCTTCTACTTTTTTACTGGATGCCTGGCTGGCGATTGCTACCGATTTGAGTGCCTTGCCCGGAATCTGAATACCAGGCCAAGGATGCAGGGGCGTCTCGATTCTGATTGCGCCGGAAATATACTCCCCATCACCCTGAAGAAAGTCACCCGCTAATACTTTGATCTTAGCCATGTGATATCTCCCTGTTTTCAACGAGAAGAATGATTCCGCGCCCCAAAAAAGTGCGTGTCAAGCGCACGGGGACGAAGCGCTGACTCACTTGAGTAACAGGAAATTGCAGTCGTCTGCAGCGTGCGGAATAGAGCAGGCGGGCGCGTTACGGCCGGTAGTGACCGGTTGTCGGACAACTTCTGCCAATCCACGACTGCGAGTGTCCATATCAATTACAGGGCAGTCGCAAAGCTGCCATCGGCTACGAAGTACGCTTGAATGGATGGAACTGTTATGACGCTTCGCAACGATTTTCAAAGTCAGGCAAATGCGTTGATGGTAGAGCTGGACGACTCCACTTCAGTGATGATGGGTATGGTTTACTCCCACCAGACGACAGGTCCGGTTTGGGAGGCGGCGTCCATGCGCCAAAGTACCTCGTTCGGTCGCCTGGCCGCTTTCCTCAAGCGCTCGGATCATTTCGGCCTGGCTTTGGGCTGAGCGAGGTCTTATGGCTGAGCTTTATACGCACCTGGTCGCTTATCGATTCAATGGCGAGCAGCGGGAACAGTCGTTCGAACTGACCGCTGCCGCGCTGCCCGCGCATGTCGCTGCATTGCATCTATTGCAGTTGCACTTCGGCGATTCGGAAAACAGCCTGATCATGCCTTCTGCTGATTCAGCGCCCGACGAGATTGTGCGGCAGGCGCTGCTGCTCGGTATTTCTGATATCCACACCGAGCCCGCAGCGCCGTTATAAAAGCGGGCTACATCGGCGGCGTCACGCCGTCCTTGCCTGCAGATATAGCCTGTGCCGACAAGCTGCCATCTGCGGCCTTCTGGGCAAACATCACAACCTTAACCCCTGGCTTCAACAAACTTCTGTCCCCCGGAACCAGATTTACAATTGGCACGTCCTCAGGAATGACAATCGTCTTCTGCCCGCCCTTGTAGTTCACCGTGATTGAGCGCCCGTTGCTGGTGACCAGATCGCCCACCGCACCATTGGTCATGGTGCTGTCCTTGGCCAGATCAAACGGGCGGTGCCCATCTCCGGTGCCGGCCATTTCCGGGGGGAAGACGTGGATTTCCAGCGCCTTGAGTGTGCCGTCGGGCAGCGGAACGGCGGCCGAGCCGATGTAACTGCCCGGTTTGATGTCAGCGACCTGCGCCAGCGTGACCCCGCGAACCTGGGTTTCCTTCAGCAGATTGACGGTCAGATCTTCACCTCGATTGGTGCGGACCTTCAACACGTCACCTTCAATCGCAGAGATCGTCCCACGCACGCCCACTCTTGGTGCCGGAGCATCCTGCGCAACGCTCTGGCTGGCGCCCAACAGACAAGATGTCAGTACCGCGGTGGACAAAAGCATGCCGCGCAATGACTTGCCGAGTAGAAAGCTCATAACGGATTTTACCTGTGAGTCGATCGAGGAGATTGGAGCTTACACCCAATAACAAATCCTGCCGTAAATCACATCCCATATAATGGGATGTAAATTCATATATTGAAATATATAAACATCTCGTCTAAGGTCGCTTGCAACGGTTTCGCCGACTGGTGCCTTCAAGGCCAGTGGTCCCGACAATAAAGACAAAAAAGACAACAGAGGGCTGTTTATGTCCAATCCCATCGAGACTGGCCTGCATGCCAGCACCATCGGAAGACTCAACTTGAAGTTGATTCCGTTTCTGATGCTGCTCTACATGGTCGCTTACATCGACAAATCGAATATCTCCGTCGCTGCACTGCAAATGAACGCTGACCTGGGCCTGACCGCACGCATGTACGGGCTGGGCGTAGGACTGTTCTTCCTCACCTACATCCTGCTTGAAGTGCCCAGCAGTCTGATCCTTACCAAGGTCGGCGCGCGGCGCTGGATCGCCAG
This sequence comes from Pseudomonas syringae, assembly GCF_001698815.1. GTDB lineage: Bacteria > Pseudomonadota > Gammaproteobacteria > Pseudomonadales > Pseudomonadaceae > Aquipseudomonas > Aquipseudomonas syringae_A. Next base: position 26,530 of record NZ_LGSI01000068.1, read on the forward strand.
GATCATGATCACCTGGGGCATCGTTGCCGCGGGGATGTGCCTGGTGCAGACCGCCAATCAGCTTTACGTCATGCGCCTGTTATTAGGCGCAGCGGAGGCCGGTTTCACGCCCGGTATCATCTATTACCTGTCCCAGTGGTATCCAAAGACTGATCGCGCCAGAGCCATGTCGTTTTTCTACATTGGCGCAGCGCTGGCTTCAGTGATCGGGTTGCCGCTGTCCGGGGCATTCCTGCACATGGACGGGATCTTTGGCGTCAGCGGCTGGCGTTGGCTGTTCCTGCTTGAGGGTATTCCGGCGGTAGTACTGGGCATTGTTGTGCTGCGTTATCTCCCGGACTCGCCGGAAAGCACCCACTGGCTGGATGCGGCGCAGAAGAAATGGCTGGCGCGCACGATTGCCGCCGAGCAGGCCACGACACCGATTTCTCATAAAGACGCCTGGCACGTTGCGTTCCGCAATCGCCGGGTTTGGCTGCTCAGCCTGTTCTGGTTGCTCCAGGCGTTTGGCACCATCGGGATCACGCTGTTTCTACCGCTGATCGTACAGTCGGTATCGAAGCAGGGCTCCTTCACCGTGAGCGTCATGTCGGCGCTGCCATTCTTCGTCGCCTGTATTTTCATGTACTTCAACGGCCGTCACTCGGACAAATCGGGCGAGCGTGGCTGGCACTTGGGTGGGCCGTTGCTGGGCGCTGGCGTGCTGTTGGCGTTGGCGGTGTTCAGCGGTAATCAATGGCTTTCCTACGGGATGCTGGTACTGGCCGTAGGCCTCAACTGGGCGGCGACGCCAGTGTTCTGGGCAACCACTACTGAATACCTCTCCGGCCCTGCGGCGGCTGTTTCCATTGCCTTGATCAACTCCATTGCCAACCTGGCCGGACTGGGTTTACCGCCTGCCATGGGCTGGATCAAGGATGTTACCGACAACTACGACTATGCCTTGCTGCTGGTTGCCGGGGCGTTGCTGGCAGGCGGTGTTCTGGGGATTTATCTCGGAACGGGGAAAACTCCTACGGTTGCTCAACCTGTTATTCAAGGGAATGTTGATGAAATCTCACGTGCTTAAAATTGCCCGGCTGCCGGATTTGCTCAATGAGCGTTTGTATGCCCAGTACGACGTAATTGACGCCACGGAAAACCCTGCGGACCTGCCCGCCAACGCATTCAGCGTTCGCGCGCTGTTGGCCAATGGTGAATCCCGGGTCAGTCGTGAGTTGATTGAAAAACTGCCCGAGCTGGAAATTATCGTGGTATTCGGCGTGGGTTACGACGGCGTGGATGTCCAGGCCGCCAGGGAGCGGGGCATCCGTGTGACGCATACGCCGGACGTGCTTACCGACGATGTCGCTGATTTCGCCATGGCATTGCTGTTGGGCATCGGGCGTCGCACCGCCGACGCTGACCGCTTCGTACGCGCCGGAGCATGGTCCGACGGGCCGTTTCCTTTTACCCGGAAAGTCAGCGGTGCCCGATTGGGCATCATCGGTCTTGGCCGTATCGGCAAAGCAATCGCGCGTCGTGCGGCGGGGTTCGACATGCGCATCGCTTACACCGGTCGCAAGCCTCAGGACGTGCCTTATGACTTTTTTGCCTCAGTCGTTGAGCTCGCTGCGGCAGTGGATTTCCTGGTGATCGCAGTGGGCGGCGGTGAAGAGACGCTGCATCTGGTCGACACTGAGGTTCTGAATGCCTTGGGCCCGCAGGGCATTCTGATCAACGTCGGGCGCGGCAGTGTGATCAATGAAGGCGCGTTGGCTGCCGCGCTGCGGGACAAGCGCATCTACGCCGCAGGGCTGGACGTTTTCGAGAACGAGCCGCAGGTTCATCCGGATTTGCTGGGCCTGGATAACGTATTGCTGACGCCGCATATGGCCAGCGCGACTCAGGATACTCGCCAGGCGATGGCGGACCTGACGTTGAGCAACCTGGCGGCGTACTTCGCAGGGGAAGCGTTGCCGACACCCATTCCGGAATAACACCCAAAGCGCAGGTGCAGCCTGACAAGCACCGACGACTTTCATACTCATTTACGACATTGTTTTGCCCGTGAGTGATAGAGAAGTGAAATAACTCAACTTTCTTACAGGTCAATCGAATATCCCGCTTGCGCCGCCCAACACCCGCCGCGAATATAAGCCCTTGCGGTTTCTGGTTATGGAGCTTTCATGAACGTACCTCCCTTGGCCCATGACCAGAGGCGTCCCGACCATGGCAAAGGTGCAGCAGCGGAATTGATTGCGAGCATGGAAGCGTTAACCCCCATAGCGAGTCAGGTCACTATCGAGACGCTGCTCCTGGCTGCCAAAAGCCAGGTGGCGGATGTCCCTTGGGCCGTTTACGGTGCTGGCGAACCCATGTATTTGTTGGGACACGGATCGGCACTACCCGCGCTCGATTGGCCAGCCAGTCTCCAGGCCAGTCAGCTCGACGTGCTGTGCCGGACTCGGCGATTGCACCGCTGGCCTGCCGGCAGAGGCGAGGAGGCGCTGGGCTGGTTGCTGGCTCCTCAAGAGCAGTACGCGAACCCGGAGCTGGCCACTCTGGCTTTGCAGGTTGGCTACCAATTGCAGACCCAGGCGTTGGCGCGAGCGCAGATTACCCAGCGAGTGTTATACGAGATCACTTATCTGGCCAGCACGACCCGGCATCGCGGCGCGTTTCTGGAAGGCGTACACAAAGAACTCGCCACGCTTATCGACGCTGAAAACTTTTACCTGGCCCTTTACGATGCGGGCACCGGCAAAATCACCTATCCCTATTACGTCGATATCACCGATGTCGATGCTCTTGAGCCTGAAGCGCACGAATACCTGGACCCGTCCCAGATATCGATGACCGGCTATGTCTTGACCAGTGGTCAGCCGCTGTTCGTCGATGCGGCGGATATCGAACGTGCCAGCCAGGAAGAGAAGTTTTTTTGCCTTGGTCATCGGCCCGAGTTCTGGATGGGGGCACCCCTCAGAAATGCTTCCGACGATGTCTTCGGCATGCTGGCTATGCAGGTTTATGACGTGTCGCGGGTCTACAGCGCAGAAGATCGCGTGTTGTTCCAGGCCGTTGCGCGTCATGTAGCCATGGCGCTGGATCGTATTCTGCACCGCGCAGACCTCGAACGAACCGTGCTGTTGCGCACCCAGGAGTTGTCCGCGCTCAACGCCGCGTTGCGTCAGGAAGTGCTCGATCGTGAGCGCGCCGAACATTTGCAGAGCGCTTTGTTTCAGATTGCCGAGCTATCGAGCCAGCCGGGAGACATGGCTGAGCTGTTTCACAGTCTGCATTTGATTGTTGGCGAGTTGCTGGTTGCGCTGAACTTCTATATCGCGCTGTATGACACCGCGACCTGCGAAGTGACCTTTCCCTACTACGTTGACGAGCGATTGACCAAGCGGCCGTTGCCACGGCGGGGCCAGCGTGGCTATACCGAATATGTGATCCGTCAACGGCGTGCCTGCCTGATCGACAGTGACGATGCCCTGCGCCTTGAAGCTGTTGGCGAGATCGAAATAGGTAACGAGGACAATCGATCATCGTCCTGGTTGGGGATACCGCTGTTCGAAGGTGATGACGTTCGCGGTGTGCTCGCGGTGCAAAGTTATTCGCCGCTGGTGAGCTATTCATTGCGTGATCAGGAACTGCTGACCTTTGTTTCGCGCCATATCGACACCGCGCTGTCCCGACGCAGCGCCGCCGAGGCTGTACACACTGACAATCTGCGCCTGGAAGCCAGAGTTCGCGACCGTACTCGCGAACTCGATCAGGTCAATGCCAGATTGCAGCACGAGAACTCGCACGATTCCCTGACGGGTCTGCCCAATCGCACCCATCTGCAGCAGCGCCTGCATGCCGCCTGGCAGGATTTCCGCGACCACGACCAGCCGATGGTGGTGATGTTCATCGACCTGGACCGCTTCAAGCTGGTCAATGACAGCCTTGGGCATCATTTCGGCGACCTGCTGCTGACTCAGGCAGCGGACCGCCTGCGCAGCTGCATGCGTGAGAGCGATTTGCTGGCGCGGTTGGGCGGCGACGAGTTTGCCGTGCTGGCAGTCAGCGCGACGCTGGATAGGGCCGTTGGTATTGCCCAGCGAATTCTCCAAGCCTTCGATCTGCCGTTTCGTGTGGACGCGCATGCGGTGTTTTCCTCGTGCAGCATCGGTATCGTCGGCGCCGACAGTCAATTCCATCAGGAGCCCACGGACCTGCTGCGCGACGCCGATATGGCCATGTACCGGGTCAAGAATGGCGGGCGTGACAGCTTTGCGGTGTTCAATCAGGAGCTGCGCCGGGAAGTGTCCGACCAGGTCGAGCAGGAAGGCGCATTGCGCAATGCGCTCAAGCGCACCGACGAGCTGATACCGTATTTCCAGCCAATCATCAGCATTGAAACCGGTAAGATACTGGCCCTCGAAGCACTGATTCGCTGGCGCCAGCCTGATGGGCGAGTGGTTGCCCCTGGGCATTTTCTGCCGGCTCTGGAAGGCTTGCGCCTGATCGGACGTTTGGATCAGTACATGTTGCAGTGTGTCATCGCCATTCTGGCGCAGCCGACCAACAGCCACTGGCCGACCGTTCATGTGAACTGCTCCAGCTACAGCATTACCCGTCCGGAGTTTGCCGGGGAACTACTCGCCATGTTGCAACGTTACGACGTTGCCCCGTCGAGGATTTGCCTGGAGTTGACTGAAGGTGCGCTGGTTGCCGAGCCGGAACTCGCCCGGCAATCCATGAAACACCTTGCCGACCATGGCATGTCAGTGGTGCTGGATGATTTCGGCGCGGGCTTCTCCTCGCTCAGCTACGTCCATCAATATCACTTCAGTGGTTTGAAAATCGACAAGTCGTTCATTCTTGAACTCACCACCAGTGCGCGCAGCCGGGCTATCGTGCGGGCCATTGTGCGAATGGCGCAGTCTCTGGATCTGACCGTTGTGGCGGAAGGCGTGGAAGACGAAGCGACTCTCGATCTGCTGCGTGAAATCGGCGCGGGTCAGGCGCAGGGCTATTACTTCTCCGTACCGTTGCCGCAGGAGCAATTGCTCCTGAGTAATGATCTCGCCCAGTGAGCGTGCGGCAGTGCGCTGCCACTTGTGGTTGCCCTTTGCCGCTCTCACTGCCTGGAGAGTCGCAGACGCAACGGTGAGACCGCGTAATCAAAGGCCTGTAGCGAAGTTCGTGAAGTGGCACTGGTTTTGCTGCGTTATGCGTACTGCACTTTGCAGCAGGAGGTGAGCGATGAATACAGCCAGCATCAGCACGCTCCATCACTTGGTATCACAAGTGGTAGGGCGCAAGACCCAGGAGGATGTGTCCAAGGACGCATTTGCCGTTCCGGTTGCAGCGGCCAGTCCGGTTCCGGCCGTGGACGCGGTCAGCGAGAACACCAGCGACAGCAGCAAGGATTCAACCTTCGACGAAGCGTTCGCCAAGTTATTGGTGAACCTGAAGGCGTCGACGCAGACGACGGATGCGCAAGCCGCATTTACGCCTATTGCTGTTGATACCAGCATTGCGGCCAAGGATTCAGCCGTGACCAGCGAGGCCGATGTGGCTGCAGCGACGTCTTCGACTTCCTCGGCACAACAGCAATTCATGGACTTCATGAATCTGTCGCCTGCCGAGCAGATGCGCGAGAAGCTGACAGGGGTGAGCAAGGAAGAGTACGAAGCCATGTCGCCGGAGCAGAAATTGTCCGTTGATAACAAGCTTCAAGCCGCTTTGAAAGAACAGCAACAAACAGCGACTGCCGATATCAACGGCAAGATCCTGGCGGCCAGGTTGGCGCTGGTCTAAGGCTTTTCTGAGCAAGCGCGGTCTCGTTGGAGCGAGGCTTGTCCGCGAAGAACGATAACGTGGTGGGTCTGGCCTACCGCGTCGCCTGATTCGCGGGCAAGCCTCGCTCCAACGGTCCGCGTGTTTGCCGCGCGAAATTACCCCAACTGCTGCCGATACGGTAAATCCGGACCGACCTTGGTGCAGGTCAGTGCTGCGGCTTTTACTGCGAATCTGAGCATTTCGTCCAGCGTTTCCCGGGTCAACGAAGGCAAGCTGGCAGGGCTGTCGAGTTGGCGCTCGGTGAGGAAGGTTATCAGCGCTGCCTGAAAGGTATCGCCCGCGCCAACGGTGTCGGCAGTAATCACCGTCTCCGCTGGAATCGACCATGTACCGTGCTGGCGGGTGAAGATGCTTGCGCCCTGAGTGCCGCGCGTCAGGACGACCAGTTGGCAGCGCTTGCCAAGCCAGCTTTGCGCGATGTCTTCAGGACTGCGCCCCGGATAGAGCAGCGCCAGGTCTTCGTCGCTGACCTTAATAATGTGCGCATGCTCGGCAAAGGCGCCAATCTGCTCGCGCCAGCGGACGATGTCCGGGGCCGGGTTGAGGCGTACGTTAGGGTCCAGCGTAATCAAGCGCCGGTCACTTTCCCGTACCACCAGCGCCAGCAAGGTATCGGCTATCGGCTGTACCACCAGGGAAAACGAACCCACGTGGATGCCGCGCACTTCGTCGCTCAGTTCCGGCAGATCGCCGAGTCGCAATTGTCGGTCCGCGCAGCCCTCGCCGCGAAAACTGTAGTGGGGCGAACCGTCGGCACTCACGGCAACCATTGCCAGCGTCGTGGGTGCGTCGAAATCCACCAGATAGTCCGCACGGACGCCTTCTTCATCCAGCACGGTGCGCAGGCGCCGGCCGAGATAGTCCGTTGACAGGCCGGCAAAGAAACCGGAGTCCACACCCAGCCTGCGCAAGCCGACGGCGACGTTGAAGGGCGAGCCTCCGGCAATCGCCTGGAAGCCCAGTGTGTTGCTCTTGCCAGCGCTGCCTGGCTGGCTGAAAAAATCGAACAGCGCTTCGCCACAAACCAGATACATAGGTGCTCCCTGAAAATAGTGCGCCAGCGCCGTCAACCGACCTGCAGCTGGCTGCGATAGTGCTCATAGACGCGTTGATAAGCCGCGACGTTTTGCGCGTGTGGACGGGTTTCACTGGCCGAATCCAGGCTGACGCAACGCGTACACAACTGCTCGAGGGTTTGCTCGCCGTGAGTCGCCTGGGAAAAACACCAGGCGGCCTGAATCGCCGCCCCGAGTGCCGCGGCCTCGCTGTGTTCGGTGCAGATTACCGGAGTGTTCATGATGTCCGCGACGATCTGCCGCCACACCGCACTTTTCGCGCCGCCGCCGATCAGGCGAATGTTCTCGCTGCGTATGCCGTTGGCGCGCAACAAGTCCAGGCCGTAGCGCAAGCCGAATGTGGTGCCTTCGACCACGGCACGACTGAGATTGGCCCGGGTCAGGTTGGTGCTGTCCAGGCCCAGAATACTGCCGGTGGCGTGGGGCAGGGCGGGCACGCGCTCGCCATTGAGGAACGGCAGCATCAGCACACCCTCGGCGCCGATCGGTGCCTGGCTGACCGCCTCGTTGAAGGCTGCGATATCCAGCCCCAACAGTTCGCGAATGGCGCTGCTGGCATTGGTCAGATTCATCGTGCAAATCAGCGGCAGCCAGCCACCGGATGACGAACAGAAGGTCGCGACTGAAGGCTGTTCGCTGACCTGGGGTTGATCGGCGAAGGCGTACACCGTGCCGGATGAGCCGAGACTCATGGTGATCGCCCCCGGTTGAATGTTGCCGGTGCCGATAGCGCCCATCATGTTGTCGCCGCCGCCGCTGGAAACCAGCGCCGAAGGGTTAAGTTCCAGCAACTGCGCGATGTGCGGCAAGATCTGTCCGACCGGTTGCTGCGCTTCCAGCAACTCGGGCAGTGCCCGGCACAAGCGGCCGCTGGGGTCGATGTGCTCCAAAAGCGGTAGATCCCAGTCCCGGGTGCGTACATTGAAATAGCCGGTCCCCGATGCGTCGCCGTATTCGCTGCAGTAACGGCCGGTCAGCCAGTAGTTGAGATAGTCATGGGGCAACAGAATCTTGTCGATCTGGGCAAATACGCCGGGATGTTGCTCCAGAGTCCACAAGAGTTTGGACACCGTATAACCCGGCGCAATGGCGACTCCCAGCCGCGCCAGTGAACCGCTTTCGCCGCCCAGATACTCAAGCAATCGATCGTTTTCCGGGGCGGTTTCGGTGTCGCACCAGAGTTTGGCCGGGCGTAACACCTGGCCCTGGCTGTCGAGTAACACCAGACCATGTTGCTGACCGGAAACGCCGATCCCCAGAATTTCGGCGCCGGAAATGCCTGCCTGAATCAGTGCTTCCTGGGTGGCCTGCGCGAAAGCGTCGAGCCATTGTTGCACGTCCTGTTCGCGGAGCCCGTTGGCGCCACTGATCATGCTGTGGGCAGCAGAGCCCTGGCCCAACACCTTGCCGCTGACGGCGTCGAGCACAATGGCCTTGGTGCCTTGGGTGCCGCAATCGATTCCGAGAAACATGGGCGCCTCAGACGGTTTGGGCCAACAGGTTTTCCAGAGTCTTGCTGACCCCCAGTTCCTTCAGGCTGTTGAGATTGTGCTCAAAGGCGGCAATGAACTCGGCGGACTGCGGGATGGCATTGCCGAAAATTTCTTCGACTTCCAGCAAGCGTTGAGTGATCAGGACGTCATCGGCCACCAGTGCCTTGCAGAACGTGGCACGCGGATCGACAACGGTATAAGGCACGCCATTTTCACCTTCGCTGCGTTGCAGATACACCGCCCAGGCCGCGACGACCAGTGACGCCCGCTCAAGATTGCCTTGATCGAGAATCAGACGGTTGATGGTCGGCACGGTGAACTTGGGAAATTTCGAGGAGCCGTCGGAGCAAACCCGCTCCAACTGGTCGGCAATCGCCTGGTTGGAAAAGCGCTCGATCAGAGTGTCTTTGTAGCCTTCCAGATCGATTCCGGGCACCGATGCCAGCTGTGGCGTGACGTCCAGGTCCATATAAGTGCGGATGTACTGCACAAACAGCGGGTCGTTCATGGTTTCGTGAACGAAGCGATAGCCTTTGAGCGCGCCCAGATAGGTCAGCGCCAGATGGCTGCCGTTGAGCAGCTTGATCTTCATTTCCTCGTAGGGGGTCACGTCATCGGTGAACTGTACGCCGACCTTTTCCCAGGCCGGCCGCCCGTCCACGAATTTGTCTTCCAGCACCCATTGCACGAAGGGTTCACACACCACCGGCCAGGCGTCGTCGATGCCTTTGTCATCCGCCAGTTGCAAGCGATGCGCCGAACTGGTCATGGGCGTAATTCGGTCGACCATGGCGTTGGGGAAGCTCACCTGTTCGGCGATCCAGTCGTGCAGATCCGCATCGCGCAGCGCGGCAAATGCCAGCAGCGCCTTGCGCGCAACCGCGCCGTTGTGCGGCAGGTTATCGCAAGACATCACGGTGAAGGCGGGCGTACCGCTGGCGCGGCGCTTGCTCAGGGCCGCGCAGAGCAGGCCGAACACGGTTTTCGGTTGGTCCGGGTTGGCGAGGTCGTACTGAATCTGCGGCAAATGCGCCATGAACTCGCCATTACTGTCGTCGATACAGTAGCCGCCTTCGGTGATGGTCAGCGAGACGATACGGATCTGCGGGCTGGCCAGTTTGTCAATCAAGGCTTGGATGCCGTCTTCTGCCAGCAACATGCCGCTGATGGCGCCAATCACCCGGGTTTCGGTGTCCGGGGTATCGCCCAGTTCGTACAGCGTGTAGAGAAAATCCTGTTCGACCAGCGCGTCATGCACGGCGCGATCTTCCGGACGCAGGCCGATGCCGCAGATGCTCCAGTCGTGACCTTCGCCGGTGTTCATCAAGGCATCGGTATAAAACGCCTGATGCGCCCGATGGAAACCGCCGACGCCGATATGGGCGATGCCCTGCCGTGTCGCGGCCGGAGAGTAGGCCGGGAGGGCAATGGTTTCTCCCAGTTGGGACAGATTCTGCTTGTTCAGTTTCATGGTGGCGATCTCTAAGACTTAGGCGGCAACCTGCAAGGCTTTGGCAATTACCAGCCCTTGGGCGTCGAATAAATGACAGTGCGCGCTATCCAGATGCAGATTGAGCGTCTCGCCATACTGGCTGGCCAGGTCGCCACGAATACGCATGGTCAGCATCTCACCGGCGTGAGTGCGCACATGGCAATACGTGTCGCTGCCCAGTCGTTCGCTGACGTCGGCGATGACCTGCAACTGGCAATCGCCTTCCCTGGCGAGATTCAGGTGTTCCGGACGGATGCCCAGTGTGACCGGATTGCCCACGCTCATGTGTGCATTGGTGAACGGCAGGCTGATGCGCGTGCCGGCGTCCAGTTCGACTTCGCAGCCGCCGGCCTCGACACGGCTGACCTTGCCCTTGAGAAAGCCCATTTTCGGCGTGCCGAGAAAACCGGCGACAAACAGATTGGCCGGGTGGTGATACAGCTCCAAGGGAGAGCCAACCTGCTCGACCTTGCCGCCGTTGAGCACCACCACTTTGTCGGCCAGGGTCATGGCCTCCACTTGATCGTGGGTCACGTAGATCATCGTCGCTTGCAGCTCTTTATGCAGACGCGACAATTCCAGGCGGGTCTGCACTCGCAACGCCGCATCAAGGTTGGACAGCGGTTCGTCAAACAGAAAGATTTTCGGGTTGCGCACGATGGCGCGGCCGATGGCAACACGTTGGCGCTGGCCACCAGAGAGCTGCTTGGGTTTGCGCTCCAGCAGCGGGCCGAGTTCAAGAATGCGCGCGGCTTCGTCGACTTTGCGTTTGATCTCGGCCTTGTCGCCACCTGCGAGGTCCAAGGCAAACGACAGGTTCTTGCCCACGGTCATGTGCGGATACAAGGCGTAGGTCTGAAACACCATGGCCAGGTCACGTTTGGCCGGGGTCACCTGAGTGATATCACGGCCATCCAGTTCGATGGTCCCGGAAGTTACGTCTTCCAGACCGGCGATCAAACGCAGCAGGGTGGATTTGCCGCAGCCAGACGGACCGACGAAGACGACGAACTCACGGTCGTTCACGTCCAGGTCGATGCCCTTGATTATCTGGTGGCCGTCGAAGCCTTTTTGCAGATTTCTGATAGTGAGATTAGCCATAGCGGTTTCACTCTTATTCTTGAAAGGGGTACAGGTCTATTTCACTGCGCCGAAGGACAAGCCACGCACCAGTTGTTTCTGGCTGATCCAGCCGAAGATCAGGATCGGCGCACAGGCCAGGGTCGACACCGCCGAAAGCTTGGCCCAGAACAACCCTTCGGGGCTGGAGTAGGAGGCGATCAATGCAGTCAAGGGCGCGGCGTTCGATGAGGTCAGGTTCAGCGACCAGAACGCCTCGTTCCAGCACAGAATCAACGACAGCAGCGCTGTTGAGGCCAGACCGCCTTTGCAGATCGGGATCAGTACCTTGAAGATCTCCTGACGGGTGCTGGCGCCGTCCAGCCTTGACGCTTCGAGGATTTCGCCGGGAATGTCCTTGAAATAGGTGTAAATCATCCAGACCACAATCGGCAGGTTGATCAGGGTGTAGATCACGATCAACGCGATGCGCGAGTCCAGCACGCCAAAGGTCTTGGCCAGCAGGTAAATAGGCATCAGCACGCCCACCGGCGGCAGCATTTTGGTAGAGAGCATCCACAGCAGCGTGCTCTTGGTGCGCTTGGTTTCAAAGAACGCCATGGAATAGGCGGCTGGAATTGCGATCAGCATGCACAACGCCGTGGCGCTGAAGGAAATCAGCACCGAGTTCCAGGCAAAGTGGAAGTAGTCGCTGCGTTCCTGGATGTGCAGGTAGTTTTCCAGGGTTGGCATGAAAATGAACTGCGGTGGCGTGGCGAAGGCATCGATCTCGGTCTTGAAGCTGGTCAGTACCATCCAGAAGATCGGGAAGAAAATCAGCGCCGCAATGGCCCAGCACAGCGTGCCGAGCAGCACGCTTTGCAGGCGGCGGGATTGTTTGAGCGTCATCATGGCAGGGCCCTCATGACTTGTCGGTGAGGTTTTTGCCGATCATCCGAATCAGGATGATCGCGGCAATATTGGCAATGACCACGGCAATCAGCCCGCCAGCCGACGCCATGCCCACGTCGAATTGCAGCAGCGCCTGGTTGTAGATCAGGTACGCCAGGTTGGTCGAGGCGAAACCGGGGCCGCCATTGGTGGTGGTGAAGATTTCCGCGAACACCGAAAGCAGGAAGATTGTCTCGATCATCACCACCACGGCAATTGGCCGGGCCAGGTGCGGCAGCGTCAGGTGCCAGAAAATCGCGATGGGGCCGGCACCGTCCAGGCGCGCAGCTTCTTTCTGTTCCTGATCCAGCGATTGCATGGCGGTCATCAGGATCAGGATGGCGAACGGCAGCCATTGCCAGGACACGATAATGATGATCGACAGCAAGGGAAAATGCGCCAGCCAGTCGATGGGCTGAGCGCCAAAGAACTTCCAGACCGAGGCGAGAATCCCGGACACCGGATGGAAAATCAGGTTCTTCCAGATCAGCGCGCTGACCGTGGGCATGATAAAGAACGGGGAGATCAGCAATACGCGCACGATGCCCCGGCCGAAAAACTCACTGGCCTCCAGCAATGCCGAGATCAGCACGCCAAGAATCACGCTGATCGCCAGCACGCTGCCCACCAGCAGCAGGGTGTTGGTGGCGCCCGGCAAAAAGCCGCTGTCGGTGACGAAGTATTCGAAGTTTTCCAGACCGACGAATTCGTTCTCGCCGGGGTTGAGCAGGTTATAGCGAATCAGGGAAAAGTAGATGGTCATGCCCAGTGGCACGATCATCCATACCAGCAGCAACAAAACTGAAGGGCTGACCAGAAACCAGCCGGGTTTGGTCAGATGGCCTTTTTTGGCCTGTGGTTGGTCGCTGGACGATTCCATGCGCGGACTGGCGGCTGAGGTATTCATGATGGCTCCGAACCTGGGTGCAAAAGTGAGCAGAGTATCGAGGGACAAGCGTCCCTCGACCGATAGTCAGTAACGACTATTTCTTCGGATAACCCGCTCGCTTCATGTCCCGCTCCGTAGAGGTCTGGGCTGCGGCGAGAGCCGCGTCAACTGAGGTCGTGCCCACGAGCGCAGCAGAGAACTGCTGGCCGACTGAAGTCCCGATTGCCTGGAACTCAGGAATGGTCACCAATTGAATGCCCACATAAGGCACGGGCTTGAGCGTTGGTGTCTTGGGCGTTACTGCCTTGAGGGATTCCAGGGTGATTTTCGCGAATGGCGCGGCTTTCATGTATGCGTCGCTGTAAGTTGAAGCCCGGGTGCCCGGCGGTACGTTGGACACGCCATCCTTGTCAGCCACCAGCGTGGCGTATTCCTTGGAAGTGGCCCAGCTGCTGAACGTCTTGGCATCGGCCTGGTTTTTTGCGCTGGTAGGGATCGCCAGAGCCCAGGAGTACAGCCAGGCTGAGCCTTTGTCAGTGACTTCATGGGGGGCGTAGGTGAAGCCGACGTTATCGGCAACCTTGCTTTGGGTTTTGTCGGTGACGAAAGAACCGGCGACGCTGGCATCCACCCAGATTGCACATTTGCCACTGTTGAACAGCGCCAGGTTTTCATTGAAACCGTTGCTGGATGCTCCGGGCGGGCCGGACTTCTTCATGGTGTTGACGTAGAAATTCAGCGCGTTCTTCCATTCCGGCTGATCGAATTGCGGTTTCCACTGTTCATCGAACCAGCGCCCGCCAAAGGAGTTGGCGACGGTGCTGATCAGCGCCATGTTCTCGCCCCAGCCAGCCTTGCCCCGCAGACAGATGCCGTATTGCTCTTTGGATTTGTCGGTCAGTTTTTCCGCGAACTCAGCAATCTGCGTCCAGGTCGGACGCTCCGGCATGGTCAGCCCGGCGGCCTTGAACAGATCGGTACGGTAATAAGTCATGGAGCTTTCGGCGTAGAACGGCAGGGCGAACAGCTTGCCATCGACCGACAGACCATCGCGCACGGAAGGGAACACGTCATCCAGCGCGTAGCTGGCGGGCAGGTCCTTCATCTCTTGCAGCCAGCCTTTGGCGCCCCAGAGCGAGGCTTCGTACATGCCGATGGTCAGCACGTCGAACTGGCCGCCTTTGGTGGCGATGTCGGTGGTCAGGCGTTGACGCAACACGTTCTCTTCGAGCACGACCCAATTGAGCTTGATATCTGGATGCTGTTCTTCGAAGGTCTTGGACAGCCGCTGCATGCGGATCATGTCGCTGTTGTTGACGGTTGCGATGGTTACGGTGTCGGCGCTGACCAAGCCGCTGAGCGTCAGGCAGGTGCTTGCAAGTAGCAGTTTTGCTGAGGTCTTCATCGATCACTCCTCTTCTTCGCCCAGTGAGCTGCAGAAGGTCGGTTATTGTTTTTGTCTCTTCCGGAGGCAAGGAAGATGTCTACTGATTACAACGGGCCGCAGGCGCAATGACAAATCCTGCGCAGCACTGCAACTGATACTATTTTGCACTCGCTGAGCAGAGCGAAAGCTTTCCCCACCACGCTGCAACAGCCAACAGCGCTGTTTGAGCGTAGACGATGAGGATCGGGGAGGGGTGAATCAGTACAGGTTCTGCTCGGTCAGGCGCTGAACGGCCAGACGGCGATAGTGTGAAGGCGTCATGCCTTTGAGCTGCTGAAAGCGTCGGTTGAAGTTGGAAATATTGTTGAAGCCGGATTCGAAACACACATCAGTGACCGGTTTGTCACCGTCGGCGAGCAGTTCGCAGGATTTGCTGATCCGCAGGCGATTGACGAACTCGACGAAACAGCGCCCGGTGGCCTGCTTGAAGACCCGAGAGAAGTAAGCCGGCTTCATGCCCAGATAATCGGCGACTTCCTCCAGCGGCAATTCCCGTGCGTAGTGGGCAAAAATATAGTCAACGGCGCGGTTGGTCCGGTCGATACTGTGCTCGTCAGCCATTTGCGCGCAGGTGCTGCCGGACAGAAGCTGGTAATCGTCGCTGGCGGCCAATAGCTCCAGCAGGATAAAGAAGTGTCCGAGACGGCTGATGCCCTTGGCGTCGGCGATTTTCTGCATCAACTTCATGGCCTGGCGAATGGTGCGCCTGCAGCGGAACTCAATGCCCGACTGCGCACGTTCCAGCAAGGGCGCCAGGGTTTTGAGTTCGGCGAAGACCTGGTTGCCGCTCTCGAACAACTCATCGGTGAAATTCACCAGCATGTCGCGCTTGGGGATGACTTGATCTTCCTCAATCTGGCTGATCCAGTTGTGTGGCAGGTTTGGCCCGGTCAGGAACAGGCTTTCGGGGTAAAAGTTGCCAATGTAATCGCCGACGAAGACTTTTCCCGAACTGGCGACGATCATATGCAGTTCATACTCTTTATGAAAGTGCCAGCGCACCAGCGGACACGGGAAACCGTGTTCGCGATAGATAATCGACAACCCGTTGTGATCGTCCATCAGTTCGTAGGAAGGATCGGTGACTCTTGTTGTTTTTGTCATGCGGCGGCCGTTCAAAGAGTTGCCAAGAGACTAATGTGCCTTCGCCAGCGGCGGTAGGCAATGGCTGTACATTTGCGGGATGCTTGCAATGAAAACTGTCCTTCTGATCGGCATCGGCGCGGGCCATCCCGAACACATCACTGTTCAGGCAATCAACGCGCTGAATCGTGCCAAAGTGTTTTTCATTCTGGATAAAGGTTATGCCGATGATGACCTGCTCCGGCTGAGAAAAGAGATCTGCCAGCGCTATATTACCGATCCCGACTACCGGTTGGTCGTCGTCCAGGACCCGCAGCGTGAAGCGGATCCGCTGTCCTATGAAGCCGGGGTCGAGCGCTGGCACGAGCAGCGCGCGGTGTTGTTCGAGCAACTGATAGACGATGAACTCAAGGCTGATGAAATCGGTGGGTTCCTGGTGTGGGGTGATCCGTCGATTTACGACAGCACCCTGCGCATCCTCGAGCGAGTGCTGAGCCGAGGGGTGATCGAATTCGATTACGCGGTCATCCCGGGGATATCCAGTGTTCAGGTTCTGGCGGCGCAACATCGCGTTGCACTGAACCGAATCGGCGAGCCTATCCACATCACCACCGGCCGACGCCTGGCAGCGGAGCAGGGTGTGAGCGTGGACAACGTGCTGGTGATGCTCGACGCCCATTGCACCTTCGAACGGTTTGTCGGCCAAGGCCTGCATATTTACTGGGGAGCGTATCTGGGCACAGCTGACGAGATTCTTATCGCTGGCGAGCTGGATGACGTCTGCGAACGCATCAAGCACGTCCGGCAGACGGCGCGTCAGGACAAGGGCTGGATCATGGATACGTATCTGCTGCGTAAGCTGGAATCCCTGAATTAGGTAAACCGCTTCGCGAGCAAGCTCGCTCCCACAGGGTAGATAGTTGTGGGAGCAAGTTTGCTTGCGAAGGCGGTATTTCTGACATGCAGATGTGTCGGATGTACCTGCCGATTCGCGGGCAAGCCTCGCTCCAACAGATGCTATTTACGGCAGACGATTCTTCGCCTCAATCCACTGCGCCATGTACTTGGTGCTTTTGTGGTGATGGTGACGCAGCATCGCGCCGGTGAAATTCGCGGTTCGGTGTTCCTGCAGGTTTTGTCGCAGGTAAGTGATTCGCTCGATCAGGCTCGCGCAATGTTGTTGATGCTGATACCGAGCTTTAAGCAGCGCCCAGCCAGCCTGTTGCGCCTCTTGCCATAAACTCCGGTGTTGATACAGCCGAATGGCCGCATCGGCGATCGCGGTGGCACTGCTGGCAATGGCGCCCGGCCAGGGCATTTCGCCGTGCATGGCTTCGGCGCCGATGGGCGTAGTGACCGTCGGTGTTCCGCACAGCATGGCATCGACAATTTTGCCCTTGATGCCCGCGCCGAAACGCAAAGGCGCCAGACAGACCCGCGCCCCCGACATGACCTGCAAGGCGTCTTCGGCCCAGTTCATGATGTGGAACCCCTGAACCGGGTTATGCAGCGCCGTGGCCTTGGGTGGCGTGTAGGCGCCGTAAATGTGCAGTTGTGCCTTGGGCAGTTGCTGGCGAATCAAAGGCCAAACGGCGTTCTTCATCCACAACACCGCGTCCCAGTTGGGGGCGTGGCGGAAGTTACCAATGCTGAGGAAGTTCGCCCGTTCCTCAAAAGAGGGTGACACAGTGCCAAGCCCATCAATCATCAGCGGACACCAATGCAGCAGCGCCGCCGGCATGCCGAACCTGGCCGTGAGCAGTTGGATTTCCACGTCTGAGGTCATCAGGTTTAGATCGGAGCGATAGAGCGCTGCCACTTCACGTTGCGCCAGGTCACCGGTGGCCATTGCGGAATAAACCGTGGCTTCTGATGACTCAAAATAATCAATTAAATCATCAGGCTGCGAGCTATTTTCAAGAAACTGCTTGAGCTGTAAGTGACGGGTATTGCGCAGGCTTTGCAGGTCCGAAGTTTCCAGGACGCGCAGCGCTGCGGGACAATGCTTCTCAACTCGCCAGCCAAATTGCTCTTCGATCATGAACTGGTCGAACAGCACGATATCCGGAGCCAATTCGCTGACAAATGCATCGAAGCTACTGTTATTGAGCTCGATGCGCACTTGTGTAATACCCAGCGCCGACAAGTCCGCCATGTGCTCACCCTCTGTTGCAGGGCTGGCGAAGGTAATCTGCCAGCCCTGTTCGAGAAAGCATTGGATCAACTGCATCATGTGGCCGCTGGCTGCCGAAGAACGTGGCTCCGGCCAGACGTAGCCGATAATCAGGACGCGAACAGGTTCGCCGTTGTGTGCGGCCATCGATTGATGGGTATCAGGCTTGTTCAAGAATGCTTTTAACCTTGTCGCGCAGTTGATCAATGGAAAATGGTTTGCCGATGGAGTGCATGCCGGGCGGCACGTCGATGTTCTCCGAGTAGCCGCTGGCGAATAACACGGGCAGCGCGGGGCGCTTGTCACGGGCCTTGAGGGCCAGTTCTGTCCCAGTCATGCCAGGCAAACCCTGATCGGTCATCATCAGATCGATGGTTTGATCGTTATCGCCAAGAAACTCCAGCGCCTGTTCTCCGTCTGCAGCCTCCAGCACGCTGTATTCCAGCTCCTCAAGAACGTCGACGATCAGCATGCGCACAATGTTGTCGTCTTCGACGACGAGAATGGTGCTGGCAGACATGATTGGTTTCCTTGAAAAAAGACGGTTGTCGATGGCGGTGTAGCGTCGCCCGTTTATGAGTAAGTGAAACGCCTCTGGAAGTTCCCGCTGACTATTAAAAACCTCCATTTGAGGGGCGTCACCCGTCTAATGGTGACATCCATTGGCCATCGGGTGAGAAATCGTTGCAAAAGTTCTGAAATTTCAACCCGATGTATCAGAAATGAGAGTCTTTTACTAAAGATTGCGGCAAACTCCAACGTTTTGATAAATCGCTTGGGACTTCTCATGATCCATCCGTCTACCGTCGATGAGCAACGTTTCCGTAAACTGCTGAGCCGCAACGTCAGTCTGCCTCTGGGCGTCGGCGTTATCAGCGCGGTTTTCTTTGTCGGGTTGATCACCTACCTGTTGTCGGTGATTCAGTGGGTCGAACATACCGACCGGGTGATCAACAACACCAACCGCGCGCTCAAGTTGTCCATCGATATGGAGACCGGCATGCGCGGCTTCCTGTTAACCGGGGACGAGCACTTCCTTGACCCATATGAAGTCGCCAAGCCCGCAGTCAATGCCGAACTCCAAGGCCTCGAAGCGCTGGTTGCGGATAATCCGGCCCAGGTCGACCGGCTCAAGCGCCTTGCTGCGCTGCAGAACGAGTGGAACACCTTCGCTCAGGACATGATCACCACCCGGCGCGAGAACGGTGACTATTCGGCTCAAATCCAGGCCGGGCGAGGTAAACGCCTGACCGACGAAATTCGCAATGAATACGAACAGATTGTAGCGACCGAGCAGCAATTGCGCCTGACACGCAACGATACCGTCACCCGTACCACAATTTTCTCGGTTGCCCTGTATCTGGTATTCGTCCTCAGCGTCAGCGGCCTGCTGGCATTCGTTGGCCGCCGGGATATGGTTGCTCTTTCAACAAGTTACGCCGGCAACCTCAAGCTTCAGGAAGCCAATGCCGAGCGCTTGCAGAAAATCGCCTGGCTGCGCAACGGGCAAAGCGAGCTGGCTGAGCAAGTGCTTGGGCAGTTGACCTTGAACATACTCGGTTCCAACGTCTTGCAGTTTTTTGCCGACTATCTGGGTGCGGTAGTTTCTGCGGTTTACGTCAGCCAGGAACACGGCGGCCTCAAGCGTGTGGCCTGTTACGGTTTTTCCCGCGAGCAGGAAAACAACGAACATTCGATCTACAGCGGTGAAGGTATCGTCGGACAAGCTGCCCGGCACAAGCAGATCATCAAGCTTGAAGACGTACCGGTTGACTATTTCAAGGTCACCTCCGGGCTGGGCGAGGGCTCGCCGCGCAGCGTGGTCGTGATTCCCACCAGCAACGATGACCACGTCAATGGCGTGATCGAACTGGGTTTTCTGCGTCCGTTGACCGACCAGGATCTCGAGTTCATGGAGCTGATCGCCGACAACGTCGGCACTTCCATTGAAGCTGCGCGCTACCGTCAGCGTCTTCAGGAGGTCCTGGCTGAAACCCAGCAGCTCAACGAAGAGTTGCAAGTGCAGCAGGAAGAACTGCGCACCGCCAACGAAGAGCTGGAAGAGCAGTCGCGAATCCTCAAGGAATCCCAGGCGCACCTGGAAACCCAGCAGGCCGAGCTTGAACAGACCAATGAGCAACTGGCCGAACAAGGCCAGGCATTGTCGGATCAGCGCGACGCACTGGATCGCAATAACGAAGAGTTGCACCTCGCACAGATCGAACTCGAAGCCCGTGCCGATGAATTGCAGCGCTCCAGCAAGTACAAGTCCGAATTCCTTGCCAACATGTCCCATGAGTTGCGCACGCCGCTCAACAGCTCGCTGATTCTGGCCAAGCTGCTGGCCGAGAATCCGACGGAAAACCTTACGGCCGAGCAGGTCAAGTTCGCGGAGTCGATCTATTCGGCGGGCAACGATCTGCTCAACCTGATCAATGACATTCTGGACATTTCCAAGGTCGAGGCCGGCAAACTCGACATGCGTCCGGAAAACAGCAGCGTGGCACGTCTGGTTGAAGGCCTGCGCTCCATGTTCGAACCACTGGCGAACGACAAGAAGCTGGATTTCCATGTCGAGTTGCAGGCGGGCGCGCCGACGCTGTTGTATACCGACCGCCAGCGTCTGGAACAGATTCTTAAAAACCTGCTTTCCAATGCCATCAAGTTCACTGAAACCGGCATGGTCAGCATGATCGTGTCGCGTCAGCCCGGCGAAGGCATTGCCTTTACCGTGCGCGACTCGGGGATTGGCATCGCCGAAGAGCAGCAGCAAAGCATCTTCGAGGCGTTCCGTCAGGCTGACGGCACAACCAACCGGCGCTATGGCGGCACTGGCCTGGGACTCTCGATTTCTCGTGACCTGGCGGCGCTGCTCGGCGGCTCGATCAGCGTTACCAGCGCGCCGGGGCAGGGCAGCATCTTCACCTTGGTACTGCCTGAGCAATACGTCGAGCAGGTGCAGCTGGAATATGGTCAGGAGCCCGTTGCGGTGGTCGCCGCGCCATTGCCGGTCGCCCACGTTGCGCCGGTGGCGCCGATTGCCGCAGCAGTTCCAGCCACGCCCATTGCCACGTTTGTCGATGACCGCGACAAGGGCCCGTTCACCAAGCGCTGCATCCTGGTAATTGAAGACGAGGTGGCGTTCGCGCAGATCCTGTTCGATCTGGCCCATGAATTGGGCTATCACTGTCTGGTCGCTCACGCAGCCGACGACGGCTTCAACCTCGCGGCGCAATTTGTGCCCGACGCCATTTTGCTGGACATGCGCCTGCCGGATCACTCAGGCCTCACCGTCTTGCAGCGCCTCAAGGAATTGGCCTCGACCCGACATATTCCGGTCCACGTTATTTCGGTCGAGGATCGCCAGGAAGCCGCGATGCACATGGGCGCGGTCGGTTACGCCGTCAAGCCGACCACCCGCGAAGAACTCAAGGACGTCTTTGCCAAGCTCGAAGCCAAGCTGACGCAGAAGGTCAAACGCATCCTGTTGGTCGAAGACGACGCCTTGCAGCGTGACAGCATCGCGCGCTTGATCGGCGATGATGATATTGAGATCACTGCGGTGGGTTTTGCTCAGGATGCCCTCGATCTGCTGCGCGACAATATTTACGACTGCATGATCATCGATCTCAAGCTGCCGGACATGCTCGGTAATGACCTGCTCAAGCGCATGTCCACCGAAGAGATTTGCGCCTTCCCGCCCGTGATCGTCTACACCGGGCGCAACCTGACCCGCGATGAAGAAGCCGAGCTGATGAAGTATTCGCGCTCGATCATCATCAAGGGCGCGCGCTCGCCGGAGCGCCTGCTCGATGAAGTGACGCTGTTCCTGCACAAGGTCGAGTCGCAGCTGTCCAATGAGCGGCAAAAAATGCTCAAGACCGCCCGCAGCCGGGACAAAGTGTTTGAAGGCCGCAAGATTCTTGTGGTCGATGACGACGTACGCAATATCTTCGCCCTGACCAGCGCCCTGGAACACAAGGGCGCGATTGTCGAGATCGCCAGGAATGGCATCGAGGCAATCAGCAAGCTCAATGAAGTCGAAGATATCGATTTGGTCCTGATGGACGTGATGATGCCCGAGATGGACGGCTATGAAGCGACCACCGAAATCCGCAAGGATCCTCGCTGGCGCAAGTTGCCGATTATCGCGGTGACCGCCAAAGCCATGAAAGACGATCAGGAGCGCTGCCTGCAGTCCGGCTCCAATGATTATCTGGCCAAGCCAATCGACCTGGATCGGCTGTTTTCGCTGATCCGCGTCTGGCTGCCGAAAATGGAACGTATTTGAGTTTCAGCGGCCAAATTTGAGCTTTCGTCTTCATCACCAGGTTGACCTATGCATCAGGATCGAAACACCGAGATAGAGTTACGCCTGCTGATCGAGGCGATTTATCTCAAATACAGCTATGACTTTCGCGATTATTCCGGCGCGTCGGTCAAGCGGCGGGTCAACCATGCGTTGCGTCAGTTCGACTGCTCGACCATTTCTGCCTTGCAGGAGCGGGTGTTGCACGACCCGGCGGCATTCATGCAATTGCTGCAATTTCTTACCATTCCGGTCAGCGAGATGTTTCGCGACCCCGGCCATTTTCTGGCAATCCGTCAGGAAGTCGTGCCGTTGCTCAGGACCTACCCGTCGATCAAAATCTGGATCGCCGGTTGCAGCACTGGGGAAGAAGTTTATTCAATGGCCATTCTGCTGCGTGAAGAAGGCCTGTTGGACCGCACGATTATCTACGCTACGGATATCAATCCAAGGTCTCTGGAAAAAGCCAAGCAGGGGATTTTTTCTCTGGAGAATATTCGCGCTTATACCCAGAACTATCTGAAAGCGGGCGGCCAGCGGGACTTTTCCGATTACTACACCGGCGCCTACGAGTACGCCATTTTCGACAAAACCCTGCGTGAGAACGTGACGTTTGCCGATCACAGTCTTGCAACCGACAGCGTGTTCTCAGAAACTCAATTGATTTCCTGTCGCAACGTGTTGATTTATTTCAATAAAAAGCTTCAGGATCGAGCATTTGGGTTATTCCACGAGTCGCTTTGTCACCGCGGCTTTCTGGTGTTGGGCAGTAAGGAAACCCTGGACTTTTCTGCTTACAGCAAGAGTTTCGAGGCTTTGGTGAAACAGGAACGGATCTACCGCAAGTCATGAAGAGAACTTTCAGCAGCGGTGAATTGACTGAACAAGTATTACCCGTAGTCGACGCAATTGTCGTGGGCGCGTCGGCGGGTGGCGTAGAAGCTTTGTTGAAGATTTTCGGCGCGATCAAACCCGGCTTTCGCTTGCCGATTCTGACGGTATTGCATGTGCCTGAAGAGCGCCGCAGCCAGCTGGCTCAGGTGTTCCAGGCGCGTCTGCCGATTCCGGTCAAGGAAGCCGACGACAAGGAAAGTATCGTGCCTGGCACTTTGTATTTCGCGCCGCCGGGTTATCACTTGTCGGTGGAGACTGATCTGAGTCTTTCCCTGAGCCAGGAAGATCGGGTGTTTCATTCACGACCCAGCATCGACATTCTGTTCAGTTCGGCCAGCGACGCATTCGGCGCCCGACTGGCGGGCATATTGCTGACTGGGGCCAATAACGACGGTGCCGCAAGCCTGGCCTACATCAAGCAGGGCGGGGGGATGACCGTGGTACAGGATCCGAATCAGGCTCAGGCGCGCACCATGCCCGAAGCGGCGCTGGCACTGCACAGCCCTGACTATCTGCTGCCTTTGCATGACATCGGCCAACTATTGATCGAGCTGGAAAGAATCGCATGTTGAGTGATACCCAGGCCAAGTTGCTGATCGTCGACGATTTGCCGGAAAACCTGCTGGCCCTCGAAGCGCTGATCAAGCGCGAAGATCGCGCCGTGTTCAAGGCTTTGTCAGCAGATGAAGCCCTGTCTTTGCTGCTGCAACACGAATTCGCCATGGCGATTCTTGACGTGCAGATGCCAGGGATGAACGGCTTTGAATTGGCAGAGCTGATGCGCAGTACCGAGCGCACCAAGAGCATCCCCATCGTGTTCGTCAGTGCGGCCGGTCGCGAGCTGAATTACGCGTTCAAGGGTTACGAAAGCGGTGCAGTGGACTTCCTGCACAAGCCACTCGATATCCACGCGGTCAAAAGCAAGGTTAACGTGTTCGTTGACTTGTACCGCCAGCGCAAAGCCGTCAAAGAGCAGGTCGAAGCACTTGAGCAAAGCCGGCAAGAGCAGGAAGCATTGCTCAAGCAGTTACAGGTGACCCAGAACGAACTTGAGCGCGCCGTGCGGATGCGCGATGACTTCATGTCGATTGTTTCCCATGAAGTACGCACACCCCTTAACGGGCTGATCCTGGAAACCCAGCTGCGCAAACTGCATCTGGCCAAAGACAACATGGCGGCGTTCACTCTGGAAAAACTGCGGGCGATGGTGGATCGCGATGAGCGGCAGATCCAGAGTCTGATTCGGCTCATCGAAGATATGCTCGACGTGTCGCGCATCCGCACCGGCAAGTTGTCGATCCGCACCAGCCCGTTTGATTTGGTGGAACTGGTCAGCAACCTGCTGGAAAGCTTCTCCGCGCAAATTGCTGCCGCAGGCTCGACGGTGAGCTTCACCGCTGACGATCCGGTGATCGGCGTCTGGGACGAGTTCCGTATCGAACAGGTGGTCGCCAACCTGCTGACCAATGCCTTGCGCTACGGCGCCCGCAAGCCGATCCGCGTTCGCGTCTACAGCGAGGACGGCCAGGCGCGGGTTGATGTGCGCGACGAGGGCATCGGTGTCAGCCCGGAAAACCAGAAGCGGATTTTTCAGCAATTCGAGCGGGTTTCCGCCAACCATGCGGTGCATGGCCTGGGGCTGGGCTTGTTCATTTCTGATCAAATCGTCGCGGCGCATGGAGGCACGATCAGCGTCGAAAGCGAAGAAGGCCAAGGCTCGCTGTTCCGCATATGCCTGCCGCTTTGAGCGGATCGAGGCGTTGGGGCAGATTAATCTGATATTCGCGCAACCTACAGGACGCTGCACGGTCGTAATGGCAGCTATTTATAGATCGAAGGCAGTCCAATGAGCTCTGATGCAGAAAATGTCGTCCTCATCGTCGAAGACGAACCGCTGATTTTAATGCTGCTCGCTGATTATCTATCAGGCGAGGGCTATCGTGTGTTGCAGGCGGAGAACGGTGAACAAGCGTTTGAAATCCTCGCCACCAAGCCGCATCTGGATTTGATGATTACCGACTATCGTCTGCCTGGCGGAATATCCGGGGTGATGATTGCCGAGCCGGCGGTCAAGCTGCGCCCTGAACTGAAGGTTATTTTTATCAGCGGTTATCCAGCGGAAATAATCGATTCAGGCAGCCCGATTGCTTTCAAAGCCCCGATCCTCGCCAAGCCGTTCACCATGGACAGTTTGCATTCCCAGATTCAAAGCCTGCTTTCCTGAGAGCTTGCGTCGCGATAACGCCACTGACTGCCAGGTCGATGGCGTTGAATGGCGAGTTGATCAGGCTTCAATCATTTCCCGAACCTTGGCCGTCAAATGATCGAAGGCGAACGGCTTGGTGATCATTTGCATGCCGTTATCGAGGAAACCCGCACGCACAGCGGCATGCTCGGCATAACCGGTAATAAACAGCACCTTGAGCCCCGGTCGCAGCTGGCGGCCAATTTCAGCCAACTGACGCCCGTTCATGCCCGGAAGGCCGACGTCACTGATCAATAGATCAATGCGCTGCGCCGATTCCAGGATAGGCACTGCGGAATCAGCAGCCCCGGCAACCACAAACTGATAACCCAATTCGCTCAGTACTTCGCTGACCAGCGCCCGTACCGCCGGATCATCTTCGACGATCAGCACCGTTTCTCCCGCGTTCGCCTGGGTCGCATTGGTTTCATAGACAAGTTCATCCTGAAGCTGCTCACCCTTGAAGCGCGGCAGGAACAGCTGCACCGTCGTGCCGTTGCCCACTTCACTCTTGATCGCCACGTGACCGTGGGACTGCTTGCTGAAGCCATAGATCATCGACAGCCCAAGTCCCGTGCCCTGACCTATGGGTTTAGTGGTGAAGAAAGGGTCGAAGGCGCGGCTGATGACCGTGTCCGGCATGCCGTAGCCGGTGTCGCTGACGCTGAGCACGACGTAGTCGCCCGGCAGGAGATTCTCATGGGCATCGGTAAACGACCGGTCCAGGCGCTGATTGAAGGTTTCGACCAACAGCAGGCCGCCGTCGGGCATTGCATCACGGGCGTTCAGTACCAGATTGAGCAGGGCGCTTTCCAGTTGATTCGGGTCAGCCTCGGCGGTCCACAATTGTTCGTTGAGGCGCATTTCCAGGTGGATGCTTTCATTGAGGCTGCGATGAATCAGCTCGCCCATGGAATTGACCAGCTGATTCATTTGTACCGGCTTGGAATCCAGCGACTGCCGACGGGAAAAGGCCAGCAGACGATGGGTCAGCGCAGCGGCACGGTTGGCCGAGGTCACACCCAGATCGATCAGGCTGTCCAGATCCTCGGTGCGCCCACGCGCCAGGCGCCTGCGCAGCAACTCCAGACTGCCGATGATCCCGGTCAGCATGTTATTGAAGTCGTGGGCGATGCCGCCGGTCAGCTGACCGACCGCTTCCATCTTCTGCGACTGGCGTAGCACTTCCTCGTTATGGCGCAGCTGCGAGGTGCGCTCTTCAACCTGCTGCTCCAGTGTTTCGTTAAGGCGGCGTAATTCGGCTTCGGCCTGTTTACGCTCAGTGATATCAGACGTTACGCCCGCCAGTGAACTGACCCTGCCATTTTTGGCCCGGATTGCTCTGGCGCGGACATCAACCCAATTCAATGAGCCATCGGGCCATACGTTGCGGTACTCAATAATGAAATCGTCACCCGAATCGAGACTGCGCTGCAGGGCCGACTGCATACGCGGTTGATCCTCGGCGTAGACCGAGTACAGCCAGTCGGCATAGACGAAAGTGTCGTCTTCGTCCCGGCCATAATGCGACTTGCTGATGGCCGAGCAGGTCAGGGTCAGAAACTCCGATTCCAGTTGCCATGAACCTAATCTGCCCGCTTTCAGGGCGTTTTGCAGGCGCTGCTCGCTTTCCAGCAGATCTTCCATGCGGGCCCGGGCTTCGTATTGACGGCGGCGGCCACGAACAGCCGTGGAGACCAGGCTGACCAGGGTAGCGGGGTGGAAAGGGCGCTCCAGGAACGTCACGTTCCCCAGCAGCGCACCCAGGTACGCCGATGGGTTCTGTTCAGGCCCGCCGTGGTGGGTCAGCAAGACAATGGGAATGTCGGACCAGGCAGGCTGGCGCTTGAGCGTTTCAAGCAGCGTGCTCATGTCTGCGCCGCGCAGCGCTTCGTCGGCAATGATCGCCATGCCTGCGCCCGAACTGAGCTCCTTGCTCAATTCAAGCAGGTTCGAAGTCGCCATGGCGGGGAATCCTGCTTCCTGCAGAATCGCCAACGCGATCTGGCTGTCACGTCCACGTGGGGCGAGAATGATAGCCCGTTCCGAAAACAGCCCTGGCGTGCTCACACGTCATCATCCGGCAGCAACGGATTGTTCTCGCCAAAGTAGTGAGGAACACCGCGCAGCACGCCTTGAAATGCCTCAAGCGGTGCACCGATTTTCAGACCGGCACTGCCGATGCGGTATTCGCGGATTGTCGATTCGTGAGTGCCGGTGCGTTTCTTGATGATTGATACCGCGCGGCGTACCTGACCCATGGCTTCGAAGTAGCGCAGCAGAATGACGGTGTCGGCCAGATAGGTGATGTCAACCGGGGCGCGCATGTCGCCCACCAGACCGTGTTGCGCGACAGTCATGAACGTCGAGGCACCCTGGCGGTTGAGATAGAGCAACAACTCATGCATGTGCAGCACCAGCGCATTCTCTTCAGGCATTGCTGCCTGATAGCCGTTGATACTGTCAATGACAACGGTCTTGATCTGCTTCTTGTCCACGCAACTGCGCACCCGATGGGCGAACTCGCCGGGCGACAATTCCGCCGCATCCACTTGTTCGATCAGTAGATTGCCGGTTTCCTGCAATGCAGCCAGGTCAATACCCAGCTTGTTCATGCGGTTGAACAGCAGGCCCATCTCTTCATCGAAGATGAACAGGCCGACACGCTCGCCGCGCGCTACTGCAGCCGCAGCGAATACCATGGAGATAAGCGATTTGCCGGTACCGGCCGGGCCGAGGATCAGGGTACTTGAACCGCCGTCGATGCCGCCGCCCAACAGCGAATCCAGCTCGGCGATGCCACTGGAAACCACTTCTCGCTTGTACTGATTGCGATGTTCAGCAGCCACCAGCCTCGGAAACACGTGAATACCATCGGCCATGATCGTGAAATCGTGGAAACCGCCCCGGTACTTCTGGCCGCGGTATTTCACGACACGCAAACGACGACGTTCGGCACCGTAGTTGGGGTTGAGCTCTTCGAGGCGAATCACGCCGTGAGCAACGCTGTGCACGGTCTTGTCCAGTGCTTCAGTCGTCAGGTCGTCCAGCAGCAAGACGGTTGCATCAAAGCGAGCGAAGTAATGTTTGATGGAAAGAATTTGCCGGCGATAGCGCAACGAGCTTTGCGCCAACAGGCGAATCTCGGAAAGGCTGTCAATGACCACCCGGGTTGGCTTGACGCGTTCGACCACTTCGAAAATCTGCCGCGTTGCTTCGCCCAGTTCCAGGTCCGAGGAATACAGCAGACTCTGATGATTCTCGGCGTTGAGCAGGCTTTCAGGTGGAGTCAGCTCGAAGATGACGATGTTGTCACCCAGCTCCCAGCCGTGGGACATGGCACCTTCGCGCAACTCAAGGTCGGTTTCCGATAGCGTGATGTACAGGCAAACCTCTCCGGCGAGCGCGCCAGCCTGAAGAAATTGCAACGCAACGGTGGTTTTACCTGTTCCGGGTTCTCCTTCGAGGAGAAACACATGACGTCGAGACAGACCTCCAGACAGAATGTCGTCAAGACCCACGATGCCGGTTGCTGCTTTTGATGTAATCAAGAATCGCCCTCTCGCGACCTGAGAAAATTTCGCACGGTTCTGCAGGGTGCCCGTTGGCTGGCAGGACCGCGTACTGCTTGTTGCGTGAGTGAAGATCGGTTACTTGTTACTGGACCGCTGCGCGAATCGGCGGTTCATAATTTTGCCTAATAGCCTCGGCTTTTTCCATGGAACCGACCGAGCTGAAGGTCCGGGAAATGGCGCAACTATCGCCTTACGAGCGGCCATTAAGCCTTGTTATAGTCTGTCGGCTGAGATTGCGCCGTCGCCAACAATAATAGCCGCCATTCAAGGAGTCCCCCGTGCCCGACTATCAAGCCTTTGTCGTAGAGGTTAACGAGCACATCGCTCATGTGCAGATCAATCGACCGGACAAGATAAACGCCATGGACGCTGCGTTCTGGTCCGAAATCATCGAGATCTTCCAGTGGATCGACGACACCGATGACGTACGCGTGGTGGTGCTCAGCGGCGCTGGAAAGCACTTTTCTTCAGGCATCGACTTGATGATGCTCGCGTCGGTTGCCAATGAACTGGGCAAAGACGTCGGGCGTAACGCGCGCACCTTGCGACGCACTATCCTGCGGCTGCAAGCCTCCTTCAGCGCCGTCGACAACTGCCGCAAGCCGGTGCTTGCGGCAATCCAGGGTTACTGCCTGGGCGGTGCCATCGACCTGATCTCCGCGTGCGACATGCGCTATGCCGCCGAAGATGCGAAATTCGCCATCCGCGAAATCGACATGGGCATGGCGGCGGATGTGGGTACCTTGCAACGTCTGCCGCGCATCATTGGTGATGGCATGATGCGTGAACTCGCTTACACCGGGCGCACAGTCCTGGCGCAGGAAGCGCAGCGCATTGGCCTGGTCAATAAAACGTTCGAGGATCTGCCGGCGTTGCTGGAAGGTGTGTTCGCCATCGCCCGTGAAATAGCCTCCAAGTCACCCATTGCAATTGCCGGCACCAAGGAAATGATCACCTACATGCG
The DNA here is from genome assembly GCF_001698815.1 of Pseudomonas syringae. GTDB lineage: Bacteria > Pseudomonadota > Gammaproteobacteria > Pseudomonadales > Pseudomonadaceae > Aquipseudomonas > Aquipseudomonas syringae_A. The sequence goes on from NZ_LGSI01000068.1 coordinate 56,015, forward strand.
CGACCACCGGATCGATGACGGTCTCGAACACGTTGCTATCTGGAACGCTGCCATGCTGCAATCAGCAGATCTGAAGCTGGCCATGGTCGCGCACATGAGCAAGCAGAAACCGATATTCGAGAATTGAGTGAAGGGAGGGTTCCATGACAAACCTTAAACGCTGGAGTACCGCTGTGCTGGATACCGAGGTTACGGGCGGCTGGGCGGTGGTTAACGGCGAGCAAGGTTTCCTGCTGGACGGCAATGGTGTGATGTTCCCCCGTGAATGGCTGAAAGCCCAGGACCTGCCGGTGATCGGCGAACACGGTATTGGCCATTTTGATGGCGAGCCGGTGTTCGTCCTGGTCCTCAAGGGCGGGGTGGAGATCGACGGCTGTCGTTGGCAGGGGCTTCGGCAGTTCATGCTGGAAGGCGATTTCGCCGTGTTCCAGAAGCTTGGCTATGCGGCGCAGATCAGCACCTGGACTCGCGAGCATCGTTATTGCGGGAGTTGCGGGCGGCCCACGCAGCAAGTGCCAGGCGAGCGGGCGATGTACTGCGAGCATGACAACCTGCGGTTCTACCCGCGCATCTCACCGAGCATGATCGTCTTGATCACCCGGGGTGACGAAGTGCTCCTGGCCCGCTCGCCGCGTTTCGTTACCGGTGTCTACAGCACCCTGGCGGGCTTTGTCGAGCCGGGTGAGTCGGTGGAAGACTGCGTTCATCGAGAGGTCATGGAAGAAGTGCAGCTCAAGATCAAGGACATCGTTTATATGGGCAGCCAGTGCTGGCCGTTCCCGCACTCGATGATGCTGGGTTTTCACGCGCAATACGAAAGCGGTGACATCGTGCCTCAGGCCGACGAAATCGAAGATGCCCGCTGGTTCAGCATCCACGATCTGCCGCCGCTGCCAGCCAGCCGCTCCATTGCTCGCTACCTGATCGATTCTTACGTGGCGCGGCGCTTAGGCACCGCCGAACCAGTGTTGCCAGGCTAGGCGAACGGTCAACCCCAGCACGACGGTGATAAACACCGGGCGGATGAATTTAGCCCCGCCCTTGATCGCACTTTTGGCCCCGAAATAGGCGCCTGCCATGACTGCCGCGCCCATCGTCAGGCCAATCGGCCAGTCCACCTGACCGGAAAAGATGAATACCGACAGCGCGGCGGCATTGCTGACGAAGTTCATGCTGCGCGCCACGCCGCTGGCCTTGACCAGATCCAGCGGGTAGATCAACAAACTGCTGACCGTCCAGAAAGCTCCGGTGCCGGGGCCAGCCACGCCGTCGTAGAAGCCCAGACCCAAGCCTTGGGGCAGCTGCCACTTCTTTTTGATCGGAGCATTGCTGTCCAACGGCGCCTTGGGCGTACCGCCGAACAACAGATACAGGCCGCAGCCAAATACGATCACCGGTAGCATCTGGTTCAGCCATTCAGCGGGCAGGTAATGCGCAACCACCGCGCCGATAACTGCGCCGACAGCAGTCCCCACCAACGCATGCAGCCATTGGCGCGGATCGAACAACTTGCGTCGGTAGAAGGTAAAGCTGGCCGTCGCCGAACCAAAAGTGGAGCTGAGCTTGTTGGTGCCCAGCACCAGATGGGGCGGCAAACCGGCGGTCATTAGCGCCGGGGTGGTCAGCAAGCCACCGCCACCGGCGATGGCGTCGATGAATCCGGCAACAAAGGCAACAACGGCGAGCACCGCCAGGGTGGTCAGGTCGACACTGAGTTCAAATGGCATGGTGAAGGGCTTATAGGGCAGTTTGCGCAGAAAAGGCTGCGTCAGAAGCCGCGCATCTTAACCCCAAGCCGTTGGCATGTCAGGTCGGGATCAGCCTCAGGACAGAAATCCCCCGTCTACATTCAATGCAACGCCAGTGGTGTAACTGGACGCTTCGCTGGCCAGGTACAGCACCGCGCCTGCCATTTCGCTCGGCGCTGCGACACGTTTGAGGGGGATCTGCTGTAGGGCCACATTCAGGATCGCGTCGTTCTTGACCAGTGCCGAGGCAAACTTGGTGTCGGTCAGGCCGGGCAGCAGGGCGTTGCAGCGAATGCCAAACGGGGCGCATTCCTTGGCAAACACTTTGGTCATGTTGATCACGGCGGCCTTGGTAACCGAATAGATGCCCTGGAATACGCCTGGCGAGACACCGTTAATCGACGCCACATTGATAATGCTGCCACCGCCACCTTCGCGCATTAGTTTGCCAGCTTCGACCGACATGAAGAAATAACCGCGAATATTCACGTCGACGGTCTTCTGGAAGGCGCTCAGATCAGTGTCCAGCACATTGCAGAACTGCGGATTGGTCGCGGCATTGTTGACCAGAATGTCCAGGCGTCCGAACTGTTCGCGTATCTGGGCAAACACTGCGCTGATCTGCTCCATTTCGCCGATATGGCAGGCAATCGCCGTGGCTTGGCCGCCATCGGCAATGATCGCATCGGCAACCTGCTGGCAGCCGTCGATCTTGCGACTGGAGACGATTACGTGGGCGCCTTGCTGGGCGAGCAGTTTGGCGATGGCCTCACCGATGCCACGGCTGGCGCCGGAAACAAAGGCGATCTTGCCGTCGAGGTCGAACAGTTGGGTCTTGGACATGTCGTGTTCCTGTCAGCGGGTGGCTGTCAAAGTGTGGATCGGCCAATCACCTGCAGGCTCATCTGCTCCAGCAGCTTGTTCATGTGAATGAACTGCGCGAAGCGTTTGTCCTGGGTCTGGCCGTGGAAGAAACGGTAGTAAATCTGCTGCACGATACCGGCCAGGCGGAACAGGCCGTAGGTGTAGTAGAAATCGAAGTTATCAATGCGTATGCCGGCGCGTTCGGCGTAATAGTCGACGAATTGCTGGCGTGTGAGCATGCCGGGCGCGTGGCTGGGCTGGCGCCGCATCAACTGCACGTCTGCCGGGTCGCTGGCTTCGATCCAGTACGCCAGGGTATTGCCCAGGTCCATTAACGGGTCGCCCAGCGTGGTGAGTTCCCAATCCAGCACGCCAATGATGTTCATCGGGTTGGTGGGATCGAGCAGCACGTTATCGAAGCGATAGTCGTTATGGACGATGGACGGGACCGGGTGGTCCGCTGGCATTTTGTCGACCAGCCAGGCCTTGACCACGTCCCATTGCGGCGCGTCGGGCGTGCGGGCCTTGTCGTAACGTTCGCTCCAGCCGTGGATCTGGCGTTGCACATAGCCCTGAGGTTTGCCCAGATCACCCAGTCCGCACGCCTGATAGTCAACGCGATGCAACTCCACCAGCCGGTCGATGAAGCTCTTGCACAGCGCTTGGGTTTGTCCGGCATCCAGGCCCAGCTCTGGCGGCAGATCCGAGCGCAGGATGATGCCCTTGATACGCTCCATCACGTAGAACTCAGAGCCGATCAGCGATTCATCCGTGCAATGCACGTAAGCTTTCGGGCAATAGGGAAAAGCGTCCTTGAGTTGATTGATGATGCGGTACTCGCGGCCCATGTCGTGTGCGGACCTGGCCTTTTGGCCAAAGGGCGGGCGGCGCAGTACGAGTTCCTGCTCAGGGTAGCGGATCAGGTACGTAAGGTTGGAAGCACCACCCGGAAACTGGCTGATTTGCGCCGTGCCGCTGAGGCCGGGGATCTGCGCCTTCAGGTAGGTATCGATCAGCGCGGCGTCGAGTTCTTCACCGGGGCGAATTTGTGTGGACTGGTCAGTAAGCGCCATGCTTATCCCTTCTGCTTATTATGGTGCGGGAGAATCATTGACTAATCGAATGTAGCTCACAAGCCGAAAACCGTCTTATCGACCTGCGTGTTGCTGCCCGATCATTGATTGTGATTGCTCTGCCGGCAAGGCATGGGGCGATCTGCGGGCATAAAAAAACCGAAGCCCTTCGGCTCCGGTTTTTTGGGCATTGTGCTGCAGTCAGGCCGGGAACAGCTCGCTCAGCTTCATTGCCAGCATCATGTCGCCTTCAGCGCGCAGCTTGCCGCCCATGAAGGCCTGCATGCCATCGGTTTCGCCGCTGACGATGCCTTTCAGGGTTTCGCTGTCCATGACCAGAGTCACTTGGGCGTCCGGGTTTTCGCCTTCCTGCAATTCGCAGGTGCTGTCCTTGACGATCAACGAGAAATTCTGGGTTTCGTCGATACGGAAACCGAAAACCAGATCCAGGCCTGCGGCGGCAGCAGGGTTGAACTTGGCTTTCATTGCTTGTACGGCGTCGGCTACAGAGGTCATGGTTCGATCCTTATTGTGTTGATATCGGTGTCCCGAAGAACAGGTTTGGCCAGACTCAGCGATAAGTGATGAGTTCCGGCGTGTTCAACAGTTGCAAATGAGCATGGCTGTTGAAGGAAGCCAAAGCCACCTCGCGACCACGAAACCTGAGCTGGTTGAGCGAGGTGTTGACGATTTGCCAGTTGAGTTCAAATGCCTGCGGTGCAGGTATCTGGATAATCAGATGCAGCAGGGCGGTAATGGTGCCACCGGAAGTGAAGACCGCGATGCGCTCATTCGGTCCGGCGCTTTCAAGAATGGCCAGCAGCCCGGCCTCGACCTGGGCGACGAAACCCAGCCAGCTTTGCAGGCCGTCAGTGTCGTAATCGCCACTGAGCCAGCGGGCAATAATCAGGGCGAACAGTCGTTGAAACTCGCCGCGGTGCTCGGCGGCATTGCGCATCACATGCAGCGCTTCGGGTTCGTCAGGGAGCATGGCCGGGAGCAGGGCGCGAATCACTGCATCGGCGTCGAACTCATCGAATGCACGGTCAATTTCCAGAAGCGGGGTCGGTAAATCAAGCACGGAGAACTGAGCCAGCGCGGCTTCTGCAGTGTGCTGTTGTCGACGCAGGCCACCTGCGATGCAGCGGTCGAAATTCACGCCCAACTGAGCGAGATACTTACCCAGCACCTGAGCCTGGCGAATTCCGATGGGCGACAGCACGTCGTAGTCGTCTGCGCCGAACGAAGCCTGGCCATGTCGTATCAAATAGATGCTGCCCACGTCCGCTTCGTCCCGGTACGTTGAAAGTTTTGCGAGGTTATGAGGATGCCAAGAGCGTGTCAATAAAAAAACATACGCTTGTTTGAATCAGTGTGTCGCGTGCTGTCACGACGTCCGACTGGTCGGCGCCTGACTGCGCCGGTATGCTTGAACGATCCGCTGCCCTTGCTTGGAAAGGGCGCAATCCATGTGAGGAGTATCTGTGGAGTTTTTAGCCGATTACGCCAGCTTCCTGGCCAAAACGGTCACCCTGGTTGTCGCTATCGTTGTTGTTCTGGTCGCCATCGCTTCCCTGCGCGGCAAGGGCCGACGCCGTTCTGCCGGCCAGTTGCAAGTCACCAAACTCAACGATTTCTACAAAGGCCTGCGTGAGCGCCTTGAGCAATCGCTGCTCGACAAGGAACGGGTCAAGGCTTTGCGCAAGGAGCAGGGCAAGGCGCTCAAGAAAGAGAAGAAACTGGGTGAACCCAAACCTCGGGTTTACGTCATGGATTTCGACGGCGACATCAAGGCGTCCGCCACTGAAAGCATGCGCCATGAGATCACCGCGCTGCTTACCCTGGCCACCGACAAGGACGAAGTCGTCCTGCGTCTGGAGAGCGGCGGCGGCATGGTCCACAGCTACGGCCTGGCCTCCTCGCAGCTGGCGCGTATCCGTCAGGCAGGTATTCCGTTGACCATCTGCATCGATAAAGTCGCTGCCAGCGGCGGGTACATGATGGCGTGCATCGGCAACAAAATCATCAGCGCGCCGTTCGCGATTCTTGGTTCCATCGGCGTGGTCGCGCAGTTGCCCAACGTCAACCGCCTGCTGAAGAAACACGATATCGATTTCGAAGTGCTGACGGCGGGTGAGTACAAGCGCACCTTGACCGTGTTCGGCGAAAACACCGAGAAGGGCCGTGAGAAATTTCAGGAAGACCTGGACATCACCCACGACCTGTTCAAGAACTTCGTGGCGCGCTACCGGCCGCAGTTGGCGATTGATGAAGTGGCCACCGGCGAAGTCTGGCTGGGCATGGCTGCGCTGGACAATCAGCTGGTCGATGAACTGAAGACCAGCGACGAATATCTGTCCGAGCGCGCCAAAACCGCCGAGGTGTTCCACCTGCACTATGTGCAGCGCAAAAGCTTACAGGAGCGAGTTGGCCTCGCGGCAACCGGTTCAGTAGATCGCTTGTTGCTGAGCTGGTGGAGTCGCCTGACTCAGCAGCGCTTCTGGTAATAGCTGTTGGTTGTACGTTTCACATCAAGCGCTTGTTGTCGTTACTGACAGCAGGCGCTTTTTTATGCGCTGGATGCGGTAATTATTCAGGCTTTTTTACCGGGGGCGCGTTGATAGGCTGTTAGTCATTTATTGCAATAAGGAGATTGCAAACTCATGCCTGACGCAGTTATTGACCCGTATCGCAACGCTCTGCTGGACGCATTTGTTGCCAGTCACGGCGCGATCGTAAAAAGCCCTGCAGCGTACGCACGGCAGGTTATCAAAGCCCACGTGAAACAAAGATGGCAACAGGATATCGAACCTGATGACGTCCGACTCAATACCTTCATTTACTCTGAGGTGCGGGGCGCAGACACATACCCGGCAACATTGCACACGTCGCTGTCTTTGACTAACGCGTTATTGCGCAAATGGCATCAGCATCTGACGATGTTCAGCGGGCTGGGCTATGTTCAGCCCTACCGTGCCGGTGGCCTACCGATGCGTCTCGTCCCCTCATTGAATACTGTCTACCATTCATTGGTTTACGAAGGCCTGTATCGTCGATGCGAGCCGCAGACTTACGGCGCGGACACTCATCTGGATATCGATCCCGCCGAATTCAAGAAATTTGTCTGGGCCACGGATCTGCGGCAGCAGTACATGGCTTATCTGAGGACGTTCATTGACGCCCATGCTCGGCACTATCCGGTATTGGCCAAAGCGGCTTTTCTTAAAGCGGCATTTCTACAGCGAGACGAAAACAGCCTGCAGGAGATTGATAAACAGCTGGTGCTTAAGAGTCTCGGATTGCCAGCTTCGCAGCAGTGGCAGGCGTTGACGCCCGAGTTACTGGAAGGGTCGGTGCCAACTGACCCGCACATCGTTGTCGCTCTTTTGCAAGTTCACCGATATCGCGCCAGCGACGCATTGGTCATCAAAAACGCACAGACCGGTCGCACGGTGTTGTACGTGCCTGGTAACTCTTCACCTCTGCATGGTTTTGAAAATGAGCAGCAGCTTGCACAGTGGGTGGCTGAGCAGTGCCGTGATGTGCTCAAGCGCAGGTCGCTCGAAGGGCATTTCCCGGAGAAGGACGCCCATGACGGTGTGTTTCTCAGCGGTCTGCACAACGCCCTTGAAGGCATTGCGCGTTATCCGCGATGGCTCAACAACGCGACCGGCATCTGGTCACCCATTCATTGCGTCCATGCGGGCAGCAAGATCCACGGCGATCCATTTGTTTTCCTGCGCGACCGAATGGTGGAGCGGTTGCGAGCCGATGCGATATTCAGCATCCATACCCGAGGCGATGCCCGGCTGGAAGGCTTCGCCCAGGGCTTGAACAGAAGCCTGATCTTCACCGGCGCTGTCGCCCTGATCGTGCCCGAGGCGATTCCTTATATCGTCGGGCTTTCGATTTCCCTGATAGGCGTGGGCGCTGAGCAGGCTGCAAATGGCCGGACCTTGCACGAGCGTCGTCAAGGCGGCGAGCGTGTTGTGTTCGGGCTATTGAATGCCTTGCCATTGGCGGCTGAGAAGCTCATCGCGGTTGCCAGCGACGCGGGCGCTGCGGCGGAGGAGGTGACAACCGTTACCGTCGAGCTGAAACCTGCGCGTGGCGCAACTACGGATAGCGAGCCGCAGCCGAGCAACTTCATCCAGCCCCGATTTGACTATGCACCGCAGAACCTTCGATCCCTCGATGCCAGGCTGCGCGAATCGTTGCGGGCGTACGAGGCGCCACCGGATTCGCTGCGCGGTCAGCCGACGATTCACGGCCCCAACGGGATGCTGGATATCTACCACCGCGAAGGTCGGTATTTCGTTGCCCTGCACGACAAGGCCTACGAAATTCGCTGGGAGGAGGCCGCACGCCAGTGGCGAATCACCGACGGCAATGGCAAGCCAGGCCCCTTGCTCAAACAGCAGGAAAACGATCAGTGGGACATCGACCTCGGCGGGCTCAAAGGCGGAATGGAGGGCGATCAAGTGGTTCCGAACCTTCCGATTATGCCTTCAGAGCCTTCGCTCCATGAACAGGTCAACGTGCTGTATCCCGGATTCACATCGGATCAGACGGCTGAATTTCTTGCTGAACTTCGGGCCAACGGTACTTCAGTCGAAATTCAACTTGCGCGTCTGTCCATGGAATTCAAAACTCTTGAACGCGTTCTCGAACGTTGGGCCAAAGGACCGATGACCTGGCGGGCGGTCACCGAAACCCATTCGGTACCCATTTCAGAGCTGGCCCGGCGTCAAGCGGCGGATATCATCAAGCGCTGCTGGCAGCGACTGACCCCGGTGGACGGCCCGGTTGCGTTGCGTCTCGATGGTTACGTGCTCGATCTGCATGGCATTGCCACGGGCGATCTGCCGCATTTGCCAGCGGATTTCAGCCACGTCACGGCGGTCAACCTGTCGCGAACTTACATTTCCCAGCAAAGCGCCAGCGAACTCCTCAGCAAGACGCCAAATCTGCGTTGGCTGAATATCGAGAACAATTTTTTACGAGGCGTGCCGACCAGCGTCGCAAGGTTGCGACACCTGACGCGTTTGTCCCTGGCCAATAACCGAATTGTCCTGACACCCTTCGCAAGGGACCTGTTGCGCCCACTCAGTGGATTACGACTGCTGAACCTGGAGCGAAATCCGCTAGGGGGGGCACTGGATGTGAGTTCCATGCCTGGACTGATCAATCTGTTCCTGCGTAGCACCGGCCTGGAAGAGGCGCCCGCTGGTGTCTTTGAACTCCCTCAGTTAATGGCGCTGGATCTGAGGAATAACCGCATTACCACTCTCCCCGATGCGTTTTTCGAGACTCCATGGGCGCCACACCGTACTTTGCTTGATGGCAACCCGCTAGCCATCGGTACCCGGGCACGTATCGCGCAGATAGGCGGGCCATCCGTCGCGGTGGAGCCGGTGGAGGGCGTAGACGTTTGGCTGCAGCGCACGCCTGCGCTGGCACGAAGGCAGCGGCGGACTCTGTGGGAGTTGTATGGCGCCGAAGAACACGCTGACGATTTTTTCGACTTGCTGGCTCGGTTACGAAGCTCTGCCGATTTCAATCTGACGCCAGACGCGGTGACGGAGCGGGTCTGGTTACTGATGGAGGCGGGCGCCGAGGACCAGGCGTTGCGCAGTCGACTGGTAGCCATGGCGGCCAATCCACAGACCTGTGTTGACGGCGCCACGGTCATGTTCAGCGAAATGGAGCTGGAAGTGCTGGTGACCAAGGCTCGAGCATTGGCGACGGCAGGCCATGAAGGGCCGCAACTGCTAACGCTGCTGCGGGGTTTGCTTCGTCTGGAGGAGGTTGACGGTATTGCCAGGGCGGATGCGGCGGGCCGGATCGGGTTTACTGAGGATGTTGAGGTACTGCTCGCTTACCGTGTGGGTCTGGTCAGCCGCCTGGACTTGCCCCTGAGCACGCGAACCATGCAGTTTTCAAATTCGGCTAGTGTTACCCCGGAGATGCTGGACAGGGCAGAACAGCTGGTTCTTGGGCGGGAAACCCAAGCTGCGTTGGTGGAATTCGCCCTCAAACGGGAGTTTTGGCTGCTGTACCTCGAAGAACGATATCCCGCTGAATTTCTCGCTTGCCGCAAAACCACCGAACTGCGCATGGAGGCCCTGGACGACCTGCAAAGCGAAGGTGCCATGACCGACGGCGCCTACAAGAATGCAGCGGAAGAGATTCTGCGCCAGCGCCGGGCGGACGAAAGTATGCTGATGAAGCAATTGACTCAGGCTGAGGTGGCGCAGAGCCCTGGTGCCAACAGCGTTTGACGCTTGATAAAAAAGGCCAGGCCGGATAATTCCGGCCTGGCCTCTGGTTCACGCGCGCAGTCGTTTATCGCCGGCGAAACAGTGGCAAAGGATCATCGGCGGCCGCTTGATAGGTCACCGAGAAATCCCGCAGGCCTTCCAGGGCCTCGTAGGGATCTTTGTCTGCACGAATCGCGAAGGCATCGAAGCCGCAGCGGTGCATGTAGAACAACTGATCGCGCAGCACGTCGCCAATGGCGCGTAACTCGCCCTTGAAACCGTAGCGATCACGCAGCAAGCGCGCATTGGAGAAGTTGCGACCATCGGTGAACGCTGGGAAGTTCAGGGCAATGACCTGGAACTCGTTGACGTCATCGCCGATTTCTTCAGCTTCTTCATCGCTGTCCAACCACACACCCAGTCCGCCGTCACGGGCTTTGAGTGCATGAGCGTGTTCGCGCCAGAGCGCGAGTGGCACGATCAGGTCGTCGCAATTGGACAGACCATCAAGGGTCGTATCCTTTGGCAGCAAGTGCCAGGTTTCGTCGACGACTTCGTTGTTCTTAATGATTCGCTGCATAGACGCGCTCCTTGAAAGGGTCGATACCGATACGCTGGTAGGTATCGATGAACCGCTCGTCTTCGTTACGTTTTTCAACATAAACGTCGATCAGCTTCTCGATGACATCCGGCATCACGTCCTGGGCGAAGGACGGGCCGAGAATCTTGCCCAGGCTGGCGTCGCGGCTTGCGCTGCCACCCAGTGACACCTGATAGAACTCTTCGCCCTTCTTGTCCACGCCCAGAATGCCGATATGGCCGACATGGTGGTGACCGCAGGCGTTCATGCAACCGGAGATGTTCAGATCCAGCTCACCAATGTCGAACAGGTAATCCAGGTCGTCGAAACGGCGTTGAATCGATTCGGCAATCGGGATCGACTTGGCATTGGCCAGGGAGCAGAAATCGCCGCCGGGGCAGCAGATGATGTCGGTCAGCAGGCCGATGTTCGGTGTGGCGAAACCTTGCTCGCGCAGCTCATTCCACATCGTGAACAATTGTGTCTGCTCAACGTCCGCGAGAATGATGTTCTGCTCGTGGGAGGTGCGCAGCTGGCCGAAGCTGTAGCGATCGGCCAAGTCGGCGATGCCGTCCAGTTGCTTGTCAGTCACGTCACCGGGTGCAACGCCGGTTGGCTTGAGCGACAGGGTCACGGCCGCATAGCCAGGCTTCTTGTGCGCCAGGACGTTGCGGGTGCGCCAGCGAGCAAAACCGGGGTGCTGTTGATCCAGTGCGGCCAGTTCGGCCGATTGATCGGTCAACGCCCGGTAATCAGGGTCGACGAAGTGCTTGGCAACGCGATGCACTTCGGCGTCGGTCAACGTGGTCTGGCCACCGCGCAGGTGGGCCATTTCCGCGTCGACCTTCTCGGCGAACACTTCAGGCGTCAACGCTTTCACCAGAATCTTGATCCGGGCCTTGTACTTGTTATCGCGACGGCCGTAGCGGTTGTAGACCCGCAGGATGGCGTCGAGATAGCTCAGCAGGTCCTGCCACGGCAGAAACTCATTGATGAACGCGCCGACCACCGGCGTGCGGCCCAGGCCGCCGCCGACCAGAACGCGAAAGCCCAGCTCGCCTGCAGCGTTGAGCACCGGCTCTAGGCCGATATCGTGCACTTCAATGGCTGCGCGGTCAGTGCTGGAACCATTGATGGCGATTTTGAACTTGCGCGGCAGATAGGCGAATTCCGGGTGAAACGTCGTCCACTGACGAACGATTTCGCACCACGGACGCGGATCCACCACTTCGTCGGCAGCGACGCCGGCGAACTGATCAGTGGTCACGTTGCGCAGGCAGTTGCCGCTGGTCTGAATCGCGTGCATCTGCACGGTGGCCAGCTCAGCCAAGATATCGGGAATGTCTTCCAGCGCCGGCCAGTTGAACTGAACGTTCTGGCGGGTGCTGATGTGCGCGTAGCCCTTGTCGTAGTCACGGGCAATCTTCGCCATCATGCGCGCCTGACGGGAAGTGAGTTGCCCGTAAGGCACCGCGACCCGCAACATCGGCGCAAAGCGCTGAATATAAAGGCCATTTTGCAGGCGCAGCGGACGAAACTCTTCTTCGCTGAGTTCCCCCGCCAGGTAGCGTCGGGTCTGATCACGGAACTGCTTGACGCGGTCCTCGATGATCCGCTGATCGTACTCGTCGTATACGTACATATAGGTCCTGTTCTCAGGCAATAACGGCAAATCTGCGCGCACGGCCGCGCACTCCCAACGGAGCCGAGGGAAGATACCAGTTTGCAGTTATGCGCAAAAGTGAAGTTTGAATATATGCACAGAACCAAAAGTACTAAGCCGCTTATCTTGCCTCGATAACCCTGCTTGTCATATGGGCATACGTCTACTTTACTGAGGTCGAGCCGACAGTCAAAGCGACTGTTCTCGTTTTTTGCAGCCACCCAAATAAGACCGACAAGAGGGATGCAATGAGTAATCACCCGAAGATCAGCAAGTCCGACAGCCATGTGGATGCGTGGGCCATTTTCTTCATCATCATGCTTGTCGTGGGGGCCGCCGTTTTCTGGGTCAGTCACCAGTAGCTCAATCCGTTTAAATTTAACGGTACAGATAATCAGGTCAGCAGCCGATACGTATTCATAGGCCATTTAGCGGCGGGAATATGTCTGGCTACAGCAAAGGCTCGATTATTGGTCTGAACCGTCTTGTCCGCGGCGTGCTGTTCGCAGCAGGTTGCCTATGGGCGAGTTCGTCTCTGGCTGTCTCCGTGGTTTTCCTGAACCCCGGCCCTGCCTCGGATGGCTATTGGCAGTCCTACGGCAGATTCATGCAAGCGGCGGCGGAAAAATTCGAGATGTCCCTTGAGGTGATTTACACCGACCGGGACACTCGCAAGCTGCTGACATTTGCCCGCGAGGCGCTGCAAGGTGCCAACCGCCCGGATTATCTGATGTTCTCCAATGAATTGAACGTCGCGCCGGAGATACTGCGCCTGTCCAGGGGCAGTGGCGTGAAACTGTTCGCGGTCAACAATACCCTGACGCCCAACCAGATCGGCATCCTCGGTGATTTGTCGAAAAGCTATCCGGACTTTATCGGCAGTCTGGTTGGCAACGATGAAGAAGCGGGTTACCTCACCGCGAGTCAATTGTTTCGCCTGGGCTCAGACACTGCGAAAGGCCAGTCGGTGGAGCTGTTGGCGTTTTCCGGCACCAATAACACCCCGGTATCGCTCAAGCGCGAGCAGGGAATGTATCGCGCCTTGGCCGAACATCCCGAGGTGCACCTGCGCCAGATCGTCCTGGGTGGCTGGCGCAGAGATCGTGCTCTAGAGCAGGCCAGGATTCTGCTCAAGCGCTATCCCGGTATACGCCTGGTCTGGACGGCCAACGACCAGATGGCGTTCGGCGCGATGGACGCCGTGGCTGAGACCGGCAGGCAGCCAGGCAAGGACATCCTGTTCAGCTCGATCAATTGGGCGCCAGCGTCGCTGGATGCGCTTCGGGATGGACGACTCAATGTGATTGCCGGTGGCCATTTCATGCTGGGTGGCCTGGCCATGGTGTTATTGCATGATTACGAAGCAACCGATCCCGCCGCCCGGAAAAATATGGGGGCGCGGGAAGCGCAGTTGATGCAACTGTTGGTGAGTGGCGACATACCGAAAATTCGCAGTGCCAGTCAGCGCGACGACTTCGGCATTGATGTGCGCCAGTTCAGCCTTGAAGGCAAGCCAGCTGGCACCGAGTACGAGTTCATCCGCAAAACCGTTGCGCCCTGATGCACGCCGGGCTTAGCCCACGGCGAAGTGCATCACCAGTTGGACCACGCCGAATAACATCGCAGCGAAAATAATCGTGAACAGCAGGCCCAGCACGGCAAAGTGCACGGGTTTGCCGTGGGTAAAGTCTCGCTCGCGATTTTTGCCACTCTGGACACCGAATGCTGCGGCCATGACGCTGTGCAGCATCTGCCAGAAGGTCGGCGGCTTGCCATTAGGAGAGTCGTTGAGTGGATCGTCCATACGGCCTCGCAGTTGTTTGTTGAAGAGGTCGCATAAAGCTTAGGCGAAAAAAAGGAGCGCATGCTCGCGCCCCTCCAGTTCGTCGCCAAACAACTTGCGTAAGCGTTACTCGTCGTAGCCCAGGTTCGGTGCCAGCCAGCGTTCGGTGACGCTCAACTCCTGGCCCTTACGGGCGGTGTAGCTTTCGACCTGATCCTTGTCAACCTTGCCCACGGCGAAATACTGCGCTTGCGGGTGGGCGAAGTACCAGCCGCTGACTGCCGCTGCCGGGAACATGGCGTAGTGCTCGGTGAGGAACACGCCGCTTTTGCCGGGTTGGCCTTCTGGCATCGGGTCCAGCAACTGGAACAGCGTGCCTTTTTCCGTGTGGTCCGGGCAGGCCGGATAGCCTGGGGCAGGGCGGATGCCGACGTATTGTTCCTTGATCAACTCGTCATTGCCCAATTGCTCGTCCTTGGCATAACCCCAGTATTCCTTACGAACCTGTTGGTGCAGCCATTCAGCGCACGCTTCGGCGAGACGGTCAGCCAAGGCCTTGACCATGATCGCATTGTAATCGTCGCCCTTGTCCTGATATGCCTTGGAGACTTCTTCAGCCCCAATGCCAGCGGTGGTGATGAAGCCGCCGACATAATCCGTCACACCGCTGCTCTTGGGCGCGACGAAGTCGGCCAGAGAGAAATTCGGCTTGCCGTCGGTTTTGATGATCTGCTGACGCAAGTGGTGCAGTTTTGCGATTGGCTTGCCGTCTTCGCCATAAACTTCCAGGTCATCTTCATCCACCTGATTGGCCGGCCAGAAACCGAACACTGCGCTGGCGCTGATCAGCTTTTCGTCGATCAGCTTGCGCAATAGCTCCTGGGCATCGGCGAACAGCGAGGTCGCCGCTTCACCGACGACCTCATCCGTGAGAATGCGCGGGTATTTGCCGGCCAGATCCCAGGAGATAAAGAACGGCGTCCAGTCGATGTATTCGGCCAGCACGTCGAGGTCAATGTTTTCCAGGACTTTGGCGCCGGTAAATGTCGGTTTCACCGGGTTATAGGTTTCCCAGTCGAACTGTGGCTTCTTGGCGACGGCCGCGCCGTAGCTCAGGCGCTCGGTGCGGGCGCTGCGCGCCGAGGTGCGTTCGCGGACCTCGATGTATTCGAGGCGGGTCTTCTCGATGAATGCTGGTTTCAGCTCCTTGGACAACAGCTGAGTCGCCACACCCACGGCACGGGAAGCGTCAGTGACGTAGATGACTGCGTCATTGCTGTATTTCGGTTCGATCTTCACCGCCGTGTGCGCCTTGGACGTCGTGGCACCGCCGATCATCAGCGGCAGGTGGAAGTCCTGACGCTGCATTTCCCGGGCAACGTGGACCATTTCGTCCAGCGAAGGCGTGATCAAGCCGGAAAGGCCAATGATGTCGCACTTCTGTTCCTTGGCGACTTGCAGGATCTTTTCAGCCGGGACCATGACGCCAAGATCGACGACGTCGTAGCCGTTACAGCCGAGTACCACGCCGACGATGTTCTTGCCGATATCGTGGACGTCGCCCTTGACCGTAGCCATGAGGATCTTGCCCTTGGCCTCCGGCTTATCGCCTTTTTCCAGTTCAATGAACGGAATCAAGTGGGCCACAGCCTGTTTCATGACTCGAGCGGACTTCACCACCTGAGGCAGGAACATTTTTCCCGAGCCGAACAGATCGCCGACGATATTCATGCCGGACATCAACGGGCCTTCGATCACCTCGATAGGCCGCGCGAACGATTGGCGGGATTCTTCAGTGTCTTCGACGATGTGCGTGGTAATACCTTTGACCAGAGCATGTTCCAGGCGCTTGTTGACCGGCCAGCCACGCCACTCTTCGGTTTCAGCTTCCTTGACGCTGCCGTCGCCCTTGAACTTGTCGGCAATCGCCAGCAGCGCGTCGGTGCCTTCCGGGTTGCGGTTGAGCACGACATCTTCAACGCAATTGCGCAGCTCGGCCGGGATCTGGTCGTAGATTTCCAGCTGGCCGGCGTTGACGATGCCCATGGTCAGGCCGTTGCGAATCGCGTGCAGCAGGAACACCGAGTGGATCGCCTCGCGCACAGGATTGTTGCCCCGGAACGAGAACGACACGTTGGACACGCCGCCGGAGGTCAGTGCGTGGGGCAGGTTGTCGCGAATGTAGGCGCAGGCATTGATGAAGTCGACGGCGTAGTTGTTGTGCTCCTCGATACCGGTGGCGATGGCGAAGATGTTCGGGTCGAAAATGATGTCTTCCGGCGGGAAGCCCACTTCATTGACCAAAATGTCGTACGAGCGTTTGCAGATTTCCTTCTTGCGCTTTTCGGTATCGGCCTGACCTTTCTCGTCAAACGCCATCACCACCACGGCCGCGCCATAGCGCTTGCACAGTTTGGCGTGATGAATGAACTGCTCGACGCCTTCCTTCATGCTGATGGAGTTGACGATGCCTTTGCCCTGAATGCACTTGAGACCGGCTTCGATCACTTCCCATTTCGACGAATCGATCATGATCGGCACGCGCGAGATATCCGGCTCGCCAGCAATCAGGTTGAGGAAGGTCACCATGGCCTTCTTCGAGTCCAGCATGCCTTCGTCCATGTTGATATCGATCACCTGGGCGCCGGCTTCGACCTGTTGCAGGGCGACTTCCAGGGCTTCGGTGTAATTGTCTTCACGGATCAGGCGGGCAAAACGGGCGGAACCCGTGATGTTGGTGCGCTCGCCGACGTTGATGAACAGCGATTGGCGATCGATGGTGAACGGCTCAAGGCCCGACAGGCGACAGGCTTTCGGAATTTCCGGGATAACACGCGGCGCATATTTGCTGACGGCTTCGGCGATGGCCTTGATGTGGCCCGGTGTTGTGCCGCAGCAACCGCCGACGATATTCAAGAAGCCGCTCTGGGCGAATTCTTCGATGACCAGCGCGGTTTGGGCCGGGGTTTCGTCGTACTCGCCGAACTCGTTGGGCAGGCCGGCATTGGGGTGCGCCGAAATCCGCGTGCTGGCCTTGTTGGACAGTTCTTGCAGATAAGGCCGCAGCTCACTGGCGCCCAGCGCGCAGTTCAAACCTACAGAAATGGGTTTGGCGTGGCTGACCGAGTTCCAGAAGGCTTCAGTGGTCTGCCCGGATAGCGTACGGCCCGAGGCGTCGGTAATGGTTCCGGAAATCATGATCGGCAATTCGAGGCCGAGTTCTTCGAACACGCCCTGCACGGCGAAGATCGCCGCCTTGGCATTGAGTGTGTCGAAGATGGTCTCGATCAGGATCAGGTCAGCGCCGCCCTCGATCAGGCCTTTGGTGGCTTCGGTGTAGTTTTCCACCAGTTCGTCGAAGGTAACGTTGCGATAGCCGGGGTTGTTCACGTCCGGTGACAGCGAGCAGGTGCGGCTGGTGGGACCGAGCACGCCAGCGACAAAACGCGGCTTGTCCGGGGTTTCCAGGGTTTTTGCATCGGCGACCTTTCGAGCCAGGCGAGCGCCTTCGACGTTCAGCTCATACACCAGCTCTTCCATGCCGTAATCGGCCTGGGAAACCTGGGTGGCGTTAAACGTGTTGGTTTCCAGAATGTCCGCGCCAGCGTCCAGATAGGCTTTTTCGATGGCGCCGATGACATCCGGACGGGTCAGGATGAGCAGGTCGTTATTACCTTTGACATCGCTTGGCCAGTCGGCGAAACGTTTGCCTCGGTAATCCTGCTCTTCAAGGCGGTAGCTCTGGATCATGGTGCCCATACCGCCGTCGAGGACCAGAATCCTCTGTTGAAGAGCTTGCTGGAGAGCGTGATGGCGAGCGGTGCGGTCAGACATAGGGCTACCTGGAAAAGGTCGATACAGAAAGGTCGAGATGATATCAAACCCGAACGGTTTTAGTGTTGATTACCCTTTTGCATGAATATCGTTCATGTTGAGGGCTCATCGGCAGCCGCGAGGCAGGGATCGAGGCGTCAGCAATTCAATGCCGGTCAATACTGCTGAAAATCATCGCAGGCCTTATGGGACATGGCTTGCGGCCATCTTTTGATTTGCCTCCTTTAGTCAGTTTCTCCGATCTTTTCCGCAAAAACGTGGTCCGACTCCAGGAGTGTCCGGGGGCGCGCTTCTGGTTTGCCTTCCCGGACTGTGATTCAAAAGTCAGGCGACAGAGGTTGTTTATAGATGCTGATTTCGGTTCAAGCCCTGCGGGCACTCGCCGCTTGGGCAGTGGTGTGTCATCACTTCATGCAAATTTTTTTCGACTTTCATGCGTCGGGCCCGATAGGTCAGTTTTTTGTTTCCAAGGGTGCTGTCGGTGTCGATATCTTTTTCGTCATCAGCGGTCTGGTGATCTTTCTTTCGACACAAAATACCGATATGCCCGCGGGTCGCTTCATGCTTAACCGAATTATCCGCATTGTTCCCGCCTACTGGTTTTACACCGCCATCATGGGGCTGCTTCTGGTTTTTGCAGCGCCCTTGCTGCCGCATCAGGTCATCAGCTGGCAGAATTTCCTGTTGTCACTGCTGTTCATTCCTTCTGAAAACCCTGGTGGATATGGTCTGTATCCCACGCTGAACGTCGGCTGGACGCTGAACTATGAAATGCTCTTCTATCTGCTGTTTTCGACGGTGTTTCTGTTTCAGCAGCGCCATCGCCCGTTGATCGTCGCCGCCGCGCTGTTTGCCGTCAGCGAAGTGCTGGCGCGTTCCGGGTTGATCAGTCGCTTCTACGGCAATGACATCGTCTACGAGTTTTTGCTGGGGATCGGCATCGGCATCATCTATCGCAAGGGCTGGATCAGGGAGGGTGTCTGGTTACCCTTGCTCGGCATCGCCACCGCGCTGGTCACTATCTATCATCTGACGCCATCGGAACGACTGCTCAACTGGGGCTTGCCCAGCGCGTTGATTGTCTTGTCGTGCATTTCCCTGGAACCCTGTTTCCGGGGTAATCGACTGCTCAAGATTCTTGGCGATTGTTCGTATTCGGTGTATCTGCTGCACGTGTTGGTGCTGTATGCCGGCTGGCTGGCGGCCGAACATTTCGCGCTGAATCCGTACCTGGTGTTCGCGATATGCGTGCCTGTCATCGGGCTGGGCGCATGGGGCAGCTATGAATGGCTCGAAAAAGGCCTTTACCGCCGTATGAAGGGTTGGTTGGACAAACGCCGCAGCGCTGATACCGCGCAGGTTCTTTCCTGATCGGTTCTTTTCCGACCTGCTCTTTTCCGACAAAAATACTAGGACTTTGTATGACGCAGCCGATTGGCGTAAACTGCCAGCACGTCTGCGAGGAATTTTCATGACCGCTATCATTATTACCGATGCTGCCCACGACTATCTGGCCGATCTGCTCGAAAAGCAGAACGCCCCGGGCATCGGCATCCGCGTGTTTATTACCCAACCTGGCACCCAATACGCTGAAACCTGCATTGCTTATTGCAAGCCGGGCGAAGAAAAGCCTGAAGACAAGGCCATTGGCCTGAAAAGCTTCACGGCCTGGATCGATAACTTCAGTGAAGCGTTTCTCGACGATGCTGTCGTCGATTATGCCACTGATCGCATGGGCGGCCAGTTGACCATCAAGGCGCCAAACGCCAAAGTTCCGATGGTGAACGCCGACAGCCCGATCAACGAGCGCATCAGCTATTACCTGCAAACCGAGATCAATCCCGGTCTTGCCAGCCACGGCGGCCAGGTAACACTGATCGACGTCGTTGAAGAAGAAGACAAGAACATCGCTGTGCTGCAATTCGGTGGCGGTTGCCAGGGTTGCGGTCAGGCCGATGTGACGCTCAAGGAAGGTATCGAGCGCACGTTGCTCGAACGTATTCCTGAGCTGAGCGGCGTGCGTGACGTGACTGACCACACGCAAAAAGAGAACGCTTACTACTAAGTGAGCGATCTGCGCAGCATCAAAAACCCCGACACGTTCGGGGTTTTTTTATAGCTGCGGCATACGGCTGTTTTCCCTGTAGGAGCGAGGCTTGCCCGCGAAAGCGTCATTCCAAGCGATGGGTTTTTTGAAACTGCGATTCGCGGGCAAGCCTCGCTCCAACAAAGGGGTTCAGCATCACGGCCTGAACAAATGTGCATGCCCCGCACGGTACAGCGAAGACTCCCCAAAGCTGTCGTCAGCCAGAACGCGCCCCACCAGAATCAACGCCGTACGCCGAAAGCCCTTTTCAAGCACCTTTTCCTCGATGTCCGCCAGCGTGCCCAGCACCCAGTCCTGATCCGGCCAGCTGGCGCGGTGCACGACAGCAATCGGGCAGTCGCTGCCGTAATGGGGCAGCAGTTCGGCAATGATTTTGTGCAGATTGTTGACCCCGAGGTGAATCGCCATGGTGGCGCGGTGTTGTGCCAGGCTGGCCAGTTCTTCGCCGGGCGGCATTGTGGTCTTGTCGGCGAAGCGGGTGAGGATCACGCTTTGTGAGATATCCGGCAACGTCAGTTCGGCGCCGAGCAGGGCGGCGCAGGCAGCGGTGGCGGTAACGCCCGGAATGATCTCGAACGGAATGTTCAATTCGCGCAGATAACGGATCTGCTCGCCGATGGCGCCGTACAGGCTCGGATCACCTGAATGCACCCGAGCTACATCCTGGCCTTGTTCATGAGCGGATTTCATCAAGGCGATGATCTGTTCGAGATGCAATTCGGCGCTGTTGCTGATCTGGATGGCGCTGTGGCCGTCCAGCACCGCAGTTGGCACCAGCGATCCCGCATAGATGATCACCGGGCAACTTCGGATCAGCCGTTGCCCCTTGACCGTGATCAACTCCGGATCGCCAGGGCCTGCGCCGATGAAAAAAACGGTCATGGAAACTCCAGATTCTTTAGTGGAAACGGTGTGAGAGGAGGGATTATCGGCTATTGAGCTGGGTACTGGCCAAGGCAAATGTCGCCTGCAGATTATTGACCCGAGGGATAAGCAAGCGTGCAGTACCTGATCGACTCGCCAGCGCCAACGCTGCGCTCTCTGCAACCCCGTAACAGCCGGTGTGTTCAAAGGCAGTCAACGAACGATGAGTCAATTGCGCTTCGTAAAGGTTGAGTTGCTGTGCGCTGAAGACGGTCAGCGGCAAGCGCAGCAGCCGCGCCAACTCCAGCAGACCGGGCTCATTGCTTTTCAGGTCGATGGAGGCGAGGGCACTGAGGTCTTGCAACTCAATGCCATGACTTCGCAGGCTGGACTCGATCAACTCAAGCAGCACGCCAGCGGAGCATCCGCGCTGGCAGCCTAGCCCGGCCACCAGCGTCGGTTGCGATTGATCAGGCTTGATCAAGTTCGGCATTGTTGCGGCGGAACAGCCAGGCGCTGATCACGCCCATGGCAATCCAGAACAGCGCGTTGGTCAGCAACGAGGCGATCTTGAACTGCGACTCCAGCGCTTCGGGCGCCAGGCTCTCATGCACTGGCGGTTGCGGCGCGCCGATGATATGCGGCACGACCAGAATCGCCACGCCCAGCACTTTGAGCAGCCAGTTCTTGCCGAACACGATCAATGCCAAAGCCACTGCAGTCGATGCAGCAGTGCCGATCCACCAGATTTGCCGTTGGGTCAGGTCCGCAGCTGCAGTGCCCGGCAGTTCTGGCGGCAGGCCAAGTGTCGGCGCGAGGGTGAACACCGCAAAACCTGCCAATCCCCACAGCACGCCTTGGGACGTCTTGCCTGGAGCGCGCAAGGTATAAAGACCGGCCAGCATCAGCGCGAAACCTACCGCGACTACCAGATTGCCGCCGGTAGTGGACAGAATGCGCTGCCAGCCATCTTGCGGAGACCAGGATTCCTCGTCATGTACATGACCGGCCGGGGCGTTTTCGGCGTGCTCGTGCACCTGCTCGGTCGGAGCGTTCTCGTAGGTTTCCGCTTGCAGAATCAGCGGCGCGACCCAGAAACTTTGCAGCAGGGTCAGGAGCAGTGCGGCAATCAGGCCAGTGAAGCCTGCCGTCTGAGCAATTCGCTTGAACATGGCGTCAGGTCTCAATGGCAAGGAAAGGCAGAGCTGTGACGGGTGTCATGCGCGGCATTGTGCACGGCGTCGATGTGCGAGAAGCCGGCGAAGTACACCAGGCACGCGCCGAGAATAGCAGCGCTGATGGCAGCGGTCAGGCGTTGGGTCTGGGTGGCGGTGGTGGTGCTGGCGGCGTGGCTGGTTGTGCTGATCGACATGGCGCTTCCCTCTTGGATGTCGGCAAGGTGAGGGGAACGCATGAGAGCTCCGCTGACAGGCGTCAGAAGAGATCAACAGCGCCCGCCCACCGCGGGTTTGTCAGAAGTTTCATGTCGGGCCGGTCTCCGGGCTTGCGAGGGGTCGTTTGCTCAACCTTAAAGAGTCACCTTCCCATGCCGTTGCCGGTCACAGTGGATCTGACTCTTCACTCGCTTACCGTTGCGGGGGCAGCGCCGGACTTGCACAAGCCATGAGGCCTGAACGCACCGGTTTCCCGTTTCACCCTGTGAAGGGCACCCGAACAAGGCGTACAGGAGAGCATGGGCCGGCGTTGAACGTCAATCAGTTCACGTCGGACGCAGGCTTGTGATTGACCTGCCGATGGTCACTGCGTAGCCTTGCGGGTTCGAGGTTCTGTGCCCTGCACCCGCTGCCATGCAGCCGGACAGTGCACAGCTAAGAAGGGAACGCGGTCAATGCCGCGGCTGCCCCCGCAACTGTAAGCGGTCAGGTTCATTGCACAGCCACTGCGCCAAGCGGGAAGGCGCCATGAATTGCAGGTGGACTGTCCACCCGTAACCGCAAGCCAGGAGACCTGCCTCGATCCGGGCATCATGCCCTGCAAATTCTCACTACAACCGGGCGGGGTGATCCGGTGGCGAATCCAGTCCTGTGCCTGATCACCGGGTTTTCGTCCTGTTTGCCCGCCGCTTCGCCAAAGGGCACCTGATGAAAACACTGGCCAAACTTCCCGTCACCATCGTTACCGGCTTTCTGGGCTCGGGTAAAACCACGTTATTGCGCCACATGCTCGACAACGCAGAAGGGCGGCGCATCGCGGTGATCGTCAACGAGTTCGGCGAGCTGGGCATCGACGGCGAAATCCTCAAGCAATGCACCATCGGTTGTACTGAAGAAGAAGCCAGCGGCCGGGTTTACGAGCTGGCCAATGGCTGCTTGTGCTGCACCGTCCAGGAAGAATTCTTCCCGGTGATGCGCGAACTGGTAGCGCGTCGCGGCGATCTTGATCACATCCTCATCGAAACCTCAGGTCTGGCGTTGCCCAAGCCACTGGTACAAGCCTTCCAATGGCCGGAAATCCGCAACGCCTGCACCGTGGATGCCGTGATTACCGTGGTCGACAGCCCGGCAGTGCTGGCCGGCACCTTCGCTGCATTCCCGGATCA
This sequence comes from Pseudomonas syringae, assembly GCF_001698815.1. Classification (GTDB taxonomy): domain Bacteria; phylum Pseudomonadota; class Gammaproteobacteria; order Pseudomonadales; family Pseudomonadaceae; genus Aquipseudomonas; species Aquipseudomonas syringae_A. The sequence continues at coordinate 79,351 of NZ_LGSI01000068.1, forward strand.
GGTCGACGCCCAGCGCAAGCTGGATCCGAACCTGGACCACGAATCGCCGCTGCACGAGCTGTTTGCCGACCAACTGGCCAGTGCCGACCTCGTCATCCTCAACAAAGCCGACATGATCGACGCCGCAGGTCTGGCTGCCGTGCGCGCCGAGGTTTCCGAAGAATTGCCACCAGCGGTCAAGGTCATCGAAGCCAGCAGCGGCCGTTTGCCGATCAGTGTGTTACTGGGCTTGGGTGCCGAATCCGAACTGCATATCGATGCCCGCAAGACCCATCACGATCACCACGAAGGCGACGACCATGACGATCACGATCATGACGCCTTTGACTCGATCTCCATCAAGCTGCCGCAAGCCGACGAAAGCCTGTTGCTCGATGCGCTCACGCAACTGGTGGTTGAACACGGCGTCTTGCGTGTCAAAGGCTTCGCGGCCATTCCCGGCAAGCCAATGCGCTTACTGATTCAAGGCGTGGGCACGCGTTTCGACAAACATTTCGACCGCGCCTGGGGTGCTGACGAAGAGCGCGCGACCAATCTGGTGCTGATCGGCCAGAAACTGGACGCTGCGGTACTTGAAGCACAACTGCGTGCTGCGGTTGCTGGCTGACCCATGCATTTACTGAGAACCCAGCCCGGTGGTTTCGTACCGGACGACAGCATCGCCGACCTGGGGCAAACCCCCGCCGAGCTGGTGATTCTCTGTAGCGGCGACTCAAGCCTGGCCTTGCTTGCCGAGGCCGCGCAACAGTTGCCGGATGATTATCCAAGCCTGCGTCTGGCCAACCCGATGCAGGTGCAGAATCATGCTTCGGTTGATCTTTATGTCGACCAAGTGCTGCGCCACGCCAAAGTCATCCTTATTTCCTTGCATGGTGGCATCGGCTACTGGCGCTACGGCGTCGAGCGGTTGATTGAGCTGGCCGGGCGAGGTGTGCAAGTCATTCTGGTGCCGGGCTGCGACAACGCGGACCCGGAGCTGACCGATCTGAGCACCGTTGCCGCCGAAGACTGCCACCGTCTTTGGCAGTTTTTGCGTCAAGGCGGCTTGCACAATGCGCTGGAACTGTATCGCTGCCTGGCAAGTGGTTGGCTGGAGCGGGATTATTCCTGGTCCGAACCGCAGCCTTTGCCGCGCACGGCGGTTTATCACCCAAACACTTCCCGCGCAGAACTCAGTGACTGGCAGGCCGACTGGCAAGCCGGTCAGCCGGTTGTGGCGCTGCTGTTTTATCGCTCGCACCTGCAAGCGGCAAACACCGCCTTCATCGATGAGTTTTGCCTGCGCTTACAGGCGCAGGGCTTGAATCCTCTGCCCATTGCAGTAGCCAGTCTCAAAGAAGCGGGCTGTATGACGCGGGTGGAAGATTGGCTGGACGAAGTTGAGGCCGAGCTGATCCTCAATACCACCGGCTTTGCCCAGTCCAGTCCGGAAGCCCCGCATTTGCGACCGTTTCGGCGCAATATCCCGGTCATTCAAGCCATCTGTGCGCAGGACAACGAACCTGGCTGGCGCGCCAGCGAGCAAGGCCTCGGCGCGCGGGATCTGGCGATGCACATTGCCTTGCCGGAGCTGGATGGACGCATCATCAGTCGGCCGATCAGCTTCAAGGACCTGGCGTGGCACAGTGAGCGCAGCCAGTCGGATGTGGTCTGCTACCGCGCCCAGCCGGAACGCATGGATTTCGTCGCCGAACTGGCGCGGCGCTGGATTCTGCTGGCACGTTTGCCCAATGCGGAAAAACGTGTCGCCTTGATTCTGGCCAATTACCCGACCCGTGACGGACGTATCGGCAATGGCGTGGGCCTCGATACTCCAGCAGCGGCGCTGAATATTCTGCGTGCGATGCAGGCCGAAGGTTACCCGGTGGCTCCGTTGCCCGAGACAGGTACAGCATTGATCCACCAACTACTTGGTGGCGTGACCAATGACCTGGACAGTCTTGATTTGCGCCCGTGTCAGCAAAGCATGGCGCTGGATGAATACCTTGCCGCTTTCAACGCAATGCCAGCGGCCAATCGGGAGGCGGTCAACGCCCGGTGGGGTGCGCCGGACGCTGATCCGATGTTTCGCGCCGGGCGGATGATGATCGCCGGGCTGCGCTTCGGCCTGACCTTCGTCGGAATTCAGCCTGCCCGGGGTTATCAGGTGGACCACAGCGCGGTTTATCACGACCCGGATCTGGTGCCGCCCCATGGCTATCTGGCGTTCTACTTCTGGTTGCGCAACGTCTATGGCGCCAATGCGCTGATTCATGTCGGCAAGCACGGCAACCTGGAGTGGTTGCCGGGTAAAGGTGTTGGCTTGTCCGAAAGTTGCTGGCCGGATGTGGTGCTGGGCGCGATGCCGAATATCTATCCGTTTATCGTCAATGATCCGGGCGAGGGCGCCCAGGCCAAACGGCGCACCCAGGCGGTCATTATCGACCACCTGATGCCGCCGCTGACCCGCGCCGAGACCTACGGGCCATTGCGTAACCTTGAATTGCTCGCCGACGAATACTACGACGCCCAGCTGCTCGACCCGCGCCGCGCCCTTGAACTGCAACGCGACATCCTCAAGCTGGTGCGCGAGACCCACATCGACCGTGAGCTGGCGCTTGAGTCGGTCAATGACAGCGACGCCGCAACCTGGCTGCCGCGCCTGGATACCTATTTATGCGACCTGAAGGAATCGCAGATTCGCGACGGTCTGCACATCTTCGGCGAGTCTCCAAGCGGACGGCTGCGTATCGATACGTTGCTGGCCCTGCTGCGTATTCCGCGCGGTGACGGGCGAGGTGCGCAATCCAGTCTGTTACGCGTCTTGAGCAAATCCTTCGAACTTGGATTTGATCCCCTGGATTGCGAATTGGCGCAGCATTGGGACGGACCTAAACCTCAGGTCTTACTTGAAGTCAGCTCCGACCCCTGGCGAACGGCGGGGGATACGCGGGAGCGGCTTGAGCTCTACGCTGCTTGGTTGATAGAGCAAGTAATTGCAGATAGATCTTTTGATATATCTAGTGATAACAAAGAGCTGAAGCTGATCGTTGATAATCTACGCGAAGTTGTTGCGCCTCGATTGGATGCTTGCGGACCTGGTGAAATCCAAGGGCTGCTGGACGCGTTAAGTGGGCGCTTTGTGCCTGCCGGCCCGAGCGGTGCGCCAAGTCGTGGCCGTCTTGATGTATTGCCAACTGGCCGTAATTTCTTCTCCGTGGACGTACGCAATCTGCCCACCACGACGGCCTGGCGTATCGGTTTCCAGTCGGCAAACTTGTTGCTGGAAAGGCACTTGCAAGACAATGGTGATCATTTACGTCAGCTCGGCCTTTCGGTCTGGGGCACGGCCACGATGCGCACTGGCGGTGACGATATCGCTCAGGCCATGGCGCTGATGGGCGTGCGTCCGGTCTGGGCGACGGGCAGTCAGCGGGTGGATGATTTCGAGATTCTGCCGTTGAGTCTGCTGGACCGACCGCGCGTGGATGTCACGCTGCGGGTGTCGGGTTTTTTTCGGGATGCGTTCTCCAACCTGATTCGTTTGTTCGACGCGGCGGTGCAGGCGGTGGCGGATCTGGACGAGCCGGAGGACATGAACCCATTGGCCGCCAAGGTGCGTCAGGAGCGCGCCACCCTTGAAAGCACTGGCATGACCGAAGACGATGCTGCGCGGCAGGCGGGCTGGCGAATCTTCGGCGCCAAGCCGGGGGCTTACGGCGCGGGTGTGCAGGGCGCCATCGATGGTCGCTTATGGCAGAGCCGCGATGATCTGGCCGAGGTCTACCTGAATTGGGGCGGCTACGCTTATGGCGGTAGTGATGAGGGCACCCCGGCCCGTGAGCGTTTCGCTCAGCGCTTGTCGCAGGTCCAGGCGGTTTTGCAAAACCAGGACAATCGCGAGCACGACTTGCTCGACTCTAACGACTATTACCAGTTTCAAGGCGGGATGCTCGCGGCCGCCGAAAGCCTGAGCGGAGCGAAGACTGCCAGCTATCACGGCGATCACAGCCAGCCGGATCTGCCGAAAATTCGCACGCTCAAGGAAGAACTGAATCGAGTGATACGCTCCCGTGCGGCCAATCCAAAATGGATCGACGGGGTCAAGCGCCACGGCTACAAGGGCGCATTCGAGATGGCCGCGACGGTGGACTTCCTCTTCGCCTTCGATGCCACCACCGAACTGATCGATGATCACCAATACGCACTGCTGGCCGACGCCTATCTGCTGGATCCAGCGACCCGTGATTTCATCCAGCAACACAATCCGGACGCCTTGCGCGATATGACCGAACGCATGCTTGAAGCCCAGCAGCGCGGCCTTTGGCAAGAACCCGGTGATTATCGTGAAGCGCTGGAAACCCTGCTGCTGGACATAGAAGAAAACTGATGACGGTGCATGACACGACCATGAGCGAGATCCCGCATTTTCCACTGGCGGCGGTAGTGGGCTCCGATGAGCTGAAACTGGCGCTGTGCCTGACCGCCATCGACCCGAAAATTGGCGGCGTGCTTATCGAAGGGCCGCGCGGTATGGCCAAGTCGACCCTGGCACGAGGGCTGGCTGATCTGCTGGCCAGCGGCCAATTCGTCACCTTGCCACTGGGCGCCACCGAAGAGCGCCTGGTGGGTACGCTGGACCTGGACGCGGCGCTGAGCGAGGGTCGGGCGCAGTTTTCCCCTGGCGTGCTGGCCAAGGCCAATGGTGGGGTTCTGTATGTCGATGAAGTAAACCTGCTGCCGGATCATCTGGTCGATCTACTGCTGGATGTCGCTGCCAGCGGTATCAATCTGGTGGAGCGCGACGGCATCTCCCATCGCCATCCCGCGCGTTTTGTCCTGATCGGCACAATGAACCCTGAAGAAGGTGAGCTACGCCCGCAACTGCTGGATCGCTTTGGCCTGAATGTCGCGTTGAGCGGGCAAACCCTGCCGGTTGAGCGCGGGCAAATCATTCGTCGCCGACTGGATTTTGACAGTGATCCTCGAGGCTTCTGCGCGCAGTGGCAAACTCAGCAGGATGCGTTACGCCAACGCTGTGAGCAGGCGCGGCAGTTGCTGGATAGCATCGCCCTGGACGATCAGGCGCTGCAGACCATCACCGAGCGCTGTTTCGCCGCTGGCGTTGACGGGATGCGCGCCGATCTGGTGTGGTTGAGAGCGGCCCGTGCCCATGCGGCATGGCGTGGCGGTGCTGTTATAGACGAGCAGGATATCGACGCCGTTGCCGAGTTCGCCTTGCGTCATCGGCGACGACATCTCCCGCCGTCTGAGTCGCAAAGTCCAGCACCACAGACCCAGCAGCCGAACCCTCAAGACTTATCAGAAAATAAGCCGGAGCAGGGCCAAGGCAGTTGGGGTGAGCTTACGTCGCAGCCAATGCCGGTGGGCGCTCGGCGTACAGTGCCGAGCTGGCCAAAAAAGCCTTAGGCATCCGCTCCCGGGCAACGATGGGGGCGGATGCCAGGCCTCGCCCCGGAACGCTGAGCGGCGGTAAAAGCGGTGCGTTGCACAACGCTGGCGACGGTCACATTGCCTGGGTTCCCACCTTGTTGCGGGGGCGACCTCGGGTGCACAGCGATCTGGTGCGCCAGCCGCGCAGCAGTCAATCCGGTGAAATGTGGCTGATCATCGTCGACGCCTCGGCTTCTACGCGACGTCATCAGGCGTTGAGCCTCGCTAAAGGTGTGCTCGCTCAAGTATTCGATGACGCCTATCGTCGCCGGGTGCGACTGGCGCTGCTGACTGCCACTGGAGGTTCACCTCGCTGGCAACATCAGGGCCTGAAGGCCTCGAAAGCGCTGCAACCCTGGCTGGATGGCCTCGGTGCGGGCGGCGGAACGCCTTTGTTCGCCGCGTTTGACCAGGCTACCGAATGGCTTGCCTTGCGGCAGAAGCGGTATCCGGCCGAGCAGCATCGATTGCTGGTGATAACTGATGGTCGGGTGAAGGATCAAGCGACGCTGGGAACATTTAGTTGCCCAGGCTTATTGATCGACATCGAGTGTGGACCGATCCGCCTGGGCCGTGCCGAGCAACTGGCTGCCCGGCTCGGGATCGAGTATCGGCATATTGAAAGCCTGGTTGACGCCGACCGTTAGGCGGTAGCCAACCCCAGATGCGCAACAAGTACCGGCATATTCATTGGCTTACGAGACGCCTTCGCGGGCAGGCCTCGCCGCAATGAATTGCGGTTTCATTCAGGCCGGCATGGTCCATGGCTCAAGGCGATAACCTTCACTGCTGATAGCGGCGCGCGCTTGTTCAAGCATGCTTGCCAGTTGCGCAGGGTCTGAATAGGCACTGCGTGGAATCTGGCTGTGGCCAATGCGGGTACTGGTCCGGTCGATGACGCTCAGACTCAGTTCGCCGTTACCGTCTTGTGGCGCCCACGCCACACACTTGAAGGGTTCGAAGGCGTGTCCAGCGATCAGCAATGCATCGTTAAAGCGCAATGGGGCGTTCATGATCAATTCCTCAAATGGCCCGTAGCAAGTTCGTCGCCGTCGGTGGGCTTACCGTTCGGCTGGTTACTTGTGTTGATGCCAATTGACCGGGGTTGAGTCACATCACGCGCCGATATTTTTTGAGTTTTTTACAGGTGCCACGTATTTCGCCGCCTCCAGACAAGTCGTCAACGCCAACTAACGGGCAACTAAGCCTATTGACGAACCGTCTCATTAATGAAAATCCACGCGGCGCGTCGCCTAATTACATTTCGATCTTAGCCTTATAGTTAAACGGTACAAGTGCGTGTCAAATTTTTGCTAATGTAAGGATCGTGCACGCCAACTGTCTGTTTATAAAAAACTTTCTCCTTTAATTTTAGAATCAAGGCGCCAGGGAATTCTTATGCATGAATCGGCACCACCGCGACGTCTATTAATTGTTGATCCATGCGATGACTGTCACCAGCTAATCCCGGTCCTGCGCGCTGCAGGCTGGGACGTCGATAGCAGCACTCTGGAGTCTGCCATCGGCCGCAGCTGCGATGTGGGCCTGATTCGCTTGATGCCCTATCACTTCGACCACCCCGAGTTGGTCAAGGAGCTTATTACACGCAGCCACACCGAGTGGATCGCTGTGCTTACACCTGATGATCTGCGCCGGGAAAAAATCGGCGACTTTGTTTGTGAATGGTTTTTCGATTTTCATACGCTGCCTTTTGATGTCGCCCGTATGCAGGTGACCTTGGGCCGCGCTTTTGGTATGGCGCGGTTGCGGTCCCAAGGCAGCACTTATGTATCGGGCCAGGAGCACGAGATGCTCGGTGAAAGTCGACCCATTCGTGAGTTGCGCAGATTGTTGAGCAAACTGGCACCTACTGAATCACCGGTGCTGATTCGTGGTGAAAGCGGAACCGGCAAAGAGCTGGTCGCGCGCACGTTGCATATGCAGTCGCATCGCCGGCATAAACCGTTCGTTGCGATCAATTGCGGCGCAATCCCGGAGCATCTGATTCATGCGGAGTTGTTTGGCTACGAGCAAGGCGCGTTCGAAGGCGCTCATGAGCGCAAGATTGGCCAGATTGAAGCTGCTGATGGCGGAACCTTATTTCTCGATGAGATAGGCGATCTGCCTATGGACCTGCAAGCCCACTTGCTGCGGTTTCTGCAGGACCGGCATATCGAGCGTATCGGCGGCGGTGAGCCGATCCCTGTTGATATCCGGGTGCTGGCGGCCACGCATGTCGACCTTGAGGCCGCCATTCGCAAAAAGCGTTTTCGCGAAGATCTGTACTATCGGCTCAACGTTTTGCAAGTCGGCACGGCGCCATTACGCGAGCGGCATGGCGACCTCGCGCTGTTGGCCAACCATTTCGCCCATTTCTACAGCCAGGAAACCGGACGTCGAGCGCGTAACTTCAGTCAGGACGCGTTGATTGCGATGGGCAAGCATGACTGGCCAGGAAATGTGCGGGAACTGGCAAATCGGGTGCGGCGCGGGCTGGTCCTGGCGGAAGGTCGCCAGATAGAAGCGGCTGATCTGGGCTTGCTGGGCGAAGATGATGTTGTTACCAGCATGGGCACGCTGGATGACTACAAGTCCCGGGCTGAGCGTCAGGCGCTGTGTGATGTGCTGACCCGCCATAGCGACAACCTTAGCGTTGCGGCCAAGGTTTTGGGCGTATCGCGTCCGACGTTTTACCGATTGCTGCACAAACACCAGATCCGATGATGGGTTGGGGTATTTACGCCGGGCAATCAGTCGCCAGCGAGCAGTCCCCGAACAGCAGCGAAAGCCTGTATCCGACGATTTATCCAATCTCCGCTAATGACTTCGTAAGGCTGTTGAAGGGCTTCCAGCCAGTGCTGACTGAGTGAAAAGAATGTCTGGCGTGACGCAAGGTCTGGCTGACAGCGTTGGCCGTCACTGATCCAGTCGACTCCCTCGGGTGCCAGCAACAGATGAAGGTCGTAGTGGCGTTGCAGCAATTGCTGCTCGACCCAGGGCGGACAGTCCCCAAACAATGCGTGACTCCAAAGCATATTGCTCAGCAGGTGCGTGTCGAGAATGACCAGCGCGCAGGCGGTAGCGCGGGCGGCGTATTCTCGATCCAGTTGTCCTTGAGCGATCGCCGGGATATCTGCGTAAACCGTGTCACGTTGTTGTTCATCAATGAAGTCACGGACATACTCGCCAACCACAACGCCGCCAAAATTGCGCTGTATTTCTGCGGCCAGCCAGCTTTTACCACTGGATTCCGGGCCGGCAAGCACTAGAACCTTCATTGAGCAAGCGCCGGAGTGCGATGCCATTCGCGCCAGCCCTGGATCGCCAGCAGCAGGAACATGCCGTAGAGCGCAGCGGTCACGTACAACTCCTTGTAAACGAACAGGCCGACAAAAATGACATCGATGACAATCCACAATGGCCAGCACTGCACGCGCTTTTGTGCCATCCAGACTTGAGCCACCAGACTGAAACCAGTCAGCGCCGCGTCCAGCCAGGGTTGTGCAGCATCGGTGAAGTTTGCCATGAGCCCGCCCAGCACCAGACTTACAACCACACCCAGTCCCAGACCGATGAACACGGTGCCAGATGGCAGCCAGGTTATCGCTCGTACTTCCAGCGTCGGGCCGCGTCGGGTCCATTGCAGCCAGCCGTAGACTTGCAGCGCGGCATAGATCACTTGCAGCAGCACGTTGGAATACAGCTTGATGTCATAAAAAATCCAGCTGTAGATCAATACCATCACCAGACCGATAGGCCAGCACCATGCATTCTGCTTGACCGTCAGCCAGACAGCGATTACGCCCAGGGCTGCGGCGAACAGTTCAAGAGGGGACATGGGTACTCCTTGGCGGTGAAGAAAAACGCGGGGGATTGTAAGCGGATATTGGAGGATCAGGCAGCCTTTACCGTTCGCAAGCCAGGAATGCGGCAGCTATAGAGACCGCCCTACATTTGCTCGCAGAACGTCAATGCCTGCACGTCAATCTTCAATGCAAGCGCAGCGGGCATAAGGTCTGCTAGCATCGCCACGCCTTGCACCGGGATCAACGCCAAGCTCCGGTTTTTACGGGGTTTTCACATTGCACCGGGCATATTCGCGACCGGATTGAATTCAACAATTTTTAGAGGCCTGCTTCGAGCATTGCTTCACTGGGGGAATGATGGATCTTTGGACAGCCGCGCAGGCGTTGATTCTCGGGGTAGTGGAGGGTTTGACAGAGTTTCTGCCCATTTCCAGCACTGGACATCAGATCATTGTCGCTGACTTGATCGACTTCGGTGGTGAGCGCGCCATGGCGTTCAACATCATCATTCAGCTTGGCGCGATCCTGGCGGTGGTCTGGGAATTTCGGCGCAAGATTCTGGATGTGGTCATCGGTTTGCCCAAGCAGCGCGAGGCGCAGCGTTTCACGCTCAATCTGTTTATCGCATTCCTGCCCGCAGTGGTGCTGGGGGTGATTTTTGCGGATCTGATTCACCAATACCTGTTCAACCCCATCACTGTCGCCACGGCGCTGGTAATAGGCGGCGTGATCATGCTCTGGGCCGAACGCCGCGAGCATGTGATTCGGGCCTACAGCGTTGACGAAATGACCTGGGTCGATGCCCTGAAAGTCGGGATGGCGCAGTGCCTGGCGATGATTCCAGGGACTTCGCGCTCCGGTTCGACGATCATCGGTGGCCTGTTGTTCGGCTTGTCGCGCAAGACGGCCACTGAGTTCTCGTTCTTCCTGGCAATGCCGACCATGGTCGGCGCTGCGGTGTACTCGGCGTACAAATACCGCGACCTGTTCCGCCCGGATGACTTCCCGGTGTTCGCCATCGGGTTCATCACCTCGTTTATCTTCGCCATGATCGCTGTGCGTGGGTTGCTGAGATTCATCGCCAGCCACAGCTATGCAGTGTTCGCCTGGTACCGAATCGCTTTCGGTTTGCTGATTCTTGCCACCTGGCAGTTCGGTTGGGTGGACTGGACTTCGGTCAAAGGCTGAAAAACACAATGCAAGAGCGTAACCCGTCAAGAAACAGGAACAATGTCGAAGCCGCTCGGGCCAAGCATTCCATGCAGTTCCCGAAACTCAAGCTGATCATTCTGATCCTTGTCTGCGCGGTACCATTTTTCGGTGCCTTGTCGATGCTGCTCCAGGGGGCGTGGCTGCCCTCGGCGATTTATCTAAGTATGAGCTTGCTGACGTTCGGCCTGTATTGGCGCGACAAACGTCAGGCCCGACTGGATGGGTGGCGAACGCCCGAAAAAGTCCTCCATGGCGCCGAGTTGCTGGGTGGTTGGCCGGGTGCTCTGTTGGCGCAGCAGGTGTTTCGGCACAAGACGCGCAAGGTGAGTTACCAACTGGTGTTCTGGTTGATCATCCTGCTGCATCAGGTGGTGTGGATCGATCGGGTATTCCTGGGCGGTAATTTTCTGGCCCGGCACTTTTACTGATCAGCGATCAGAGCTTCAGCGCGACTTGCAGGCGCTTGGGCAAGCGGCTCACCACCAACTGGTGCGAGCGAGTCAGCAAGTCCTGCAATTCCGCATCGCTGAGGGAGTAGGGCACTGCCACGCTGATCCAATAGGCCCTGGCCAGATAGGGCGCAGGGCGAATGCCTGGGCGGTCGACGTATCCCAGGAACAGTTCCGGCGCGACCTTGAACGACAGACCTCGGCCGGCAAGGTCCATTACCGCGAACATCTTCTTCTCGGCTAACGAGAACACTCGCGTCCCACCCCATTTGTAATCTTCGCGAGCGCCTGGCAGCTGTAGGCAAAATTGCGCGACTTCTTCTATCTGCATAAACGATCTCCGGCACACGCTTGATCAAGCGCAGCCTTTCTCTTGGATGAAGGACGCAGAAACGTGATCGATCCAGGCCCGAACCGCAGGCAGCATGCCACGTCGCTGAGTGTAGGCGGCCTGGAGATTACCTCCGGGGAGCGACCAGTCGGGCAGCAACCGGATCAACTGCCCGTTGGCCAGTTCCTCGTGGCAATTCATCATCGGCAACATCGTTATCCCAAGTCCGCGTAACGCAGCGCTTTTTCTAATCGGGAAATCATCGACGACCAGGCGTGGTTCCAGTGCAATTTCCACGCGTTGGCCGTCCACGTGTTGCAGCCGGAAGTGAACCCTGCGGTCCGCCTCGACAGCGCCCAGAACCGGCAGGCTGGCCAGATCCGCCGGGTTGTGAATGGCGTAGCCTTCCAGCAGCTCGGGCGAAGCGACCAGCGCTACATGAGCTGGCGACAGCTGGCGAACGATCAGGCTTGGGTCTTCATCACCGATATCGCGGACCCGAAGTGCGACATCGATGCCTTCGTTGACCAGATCGACGCGCCGATTGACCAGCATCAGTTCGAGCTGCACGTGAGGGTGGCGCAGCAGAAACTCGTCGATCACCGAAGACAGATTCCAGTGAATCATCCCGACTGGACAAGACACCCGTAATCGGCCGCGCGGTTCCGCCGATAGGGATGCCACCGCTTCATCGGCCATTTCCGCCTCCAGCAGCATTGCCTGGCAATGGCTCAAATAGCGCTCGCCCACCGTAGTGAGTGCCAGTTTGCGGGTGGTGCGTTGCAGCAGGCTGACGTTCAGGCGGGTTTCCAGCTCGGCAATTCGCCGTGACAATCGCGACTTTGGAATACCCAGTTGGCGCCCGGCAGCAGCGAAACCGCCAGCCTCAACCACTTTGACGAAGTAATAAAGATCGTTGAGATCCTGCATGAGCGGTCCAATTGTTCTATGAGTGGGACGAACTATCGCATTTATGCCGACTAATCAGCCATTGGTTTGCGCTGTAGGATTATCCCACTTGATCGCCAGGCGGCGATTCTCCACTTGGGAAGCACGTTATGAAACTTCTGCACATCGATTCCAGCATCCTCGGCGATCACTCCGCTTCGCGTCAGCTCAGCCGCGCCGTTGTTGAAGCATTCCAAGCCAGTGAAGCCGATACTCAGGTCACTTATCGTGATCTGGCCAGCGTTGCCCTTAGCCACTTTTCCGCTTCGACCCTTGCTGCCGCTGGCACGCCGCTGGAAGGCCGTGATGCCGCGCAGAAACAGGAAGTGGATGGTAACGAAGCCACGTTGCAGGAATTTATCGACGCTGACGTCGTAGTCATCGGCGCACCGATGTACAACTTCACCATTCCAAGCCAGCTCAAAGCCTGGATCGACCGCATCAGCGTCGCCGGCCGTACTTTCCGTTACAGCGAAGCCGGCCCTGAAGGCCTGTGCGGCGGCAAGCAGGTCATCATTGTTTCCACGGCAGGCGGCCTGCATGTGGGTCAGCCGAGCAGCGTAGGTCATGAAGACTTCCTGCGTTTGCTCTTCGGCTTCATCGGCATCACCGACCTCAAGTTTGTGTTTGCCCACGGCCTGGCCTACGGCGACGAGCCACGTGCCAACGCTATCAGCAGCGCCCAGAAGCTGATTGCTGAAGAGTTGTTCGCAGTCGCCTGATTGCGAAACTGAAAAAACCCCAACGCTCACATCGGGCCTTGGGGTTTTTTTGCGGAATAAACCGGGCGAGTTGGAGCGGGGCTTGCCCGTGAATCAGGCGCCGGGTGGTACAGATCCACCGTGTGATTGTTCTTCGCGGGCAAGCCTCGCTCCAACGGGTAAACGCGCGGTTATTTGTATTGGAAAGTTTATTTCCATTTAGTTGGCCCGCCTTATGCACTATTTCACCCAAAGCGACTCTGATTTGTAGATGCGCAAACAGGCGTGGGTCGTTGCAGAACCAAGGTAGGGTGTTGTCATGGTGCGTCTATGTGCACTGCTGCTGATTTGTTTGTTTGACGGCTTGGTTTCGGTGCAGGTGCAGGCTGCCGAAACCTGGAGCGTTGGCTTTCATCAAATCGATTTTCCCGATCCACTGGATTCGCAACCGATGCACGCCATCGCCTTTTATCCCTCGACCGACGAGGAGCAGGTGAGCAAGGTCCAGGGCTACACCATTGAGGCCGCCCAGGACGCGCACATTGCAATGGGCCGCTTTCCACTTCTAGTGCTCTCTCACGGCAACACTGGTACACCGCTGGCGCTGCATGACCTGGCGACGTCGCTGGCTCGTCAAGGCTTTGTCGTCGTCGCGGTGATCCATCCGGGGGACAACTATCTCGACCACAGCCGCCTCGGCAGCCTGAGCAACCTTTATGGGCGACCGTTACAAGTCTCGGAAGCGATCAGTGCGGCGCTGCTTGACCCCATGCTGGCGCCTTACCTGAGTGCCGATCAGGTCGGCGTCATCGGTTATTCGGCCGGAGGTGAAACAGCGTTGATCCTCGCCGGTGCTCAGCCGGACCTGCAGCGTCTGCGCAAATATTGCCTGGACCGCCCGCAAGATCGAGACGCCTGCAAAACCCAGGGCGAACTGCTGGCCGACCGCGATGATCTGAGCCCGCAGGCCGACCCCCGGGTTGGCGCACTGATGTTGATGGCGCCGCTCAGCCTGATGTTCGGCCGTACCACCTTGGGCGATGTTCATGTTCCTGTTTTGATGTACAGCGGCGACGGCGACGAGTTGCTGGCCATCGACATGAACGCTGATGCCTTGGCGCGCAAGTTGCCGCAAACCCCGGATTACAAGTTATTGGCTGGGGCAGGGCACTTTGTGTTCATGGCGCCTTGTACTGACGAACAACGAGCGACCATGCCGATCGTCTGTACCGATCGAGAAGGCGTGGATCGCGAAGACATCCATCGCAACCTGAGTGCCGAAGCCGTGCGTTTTTTCGAAGAGGTGCTGGGGATGCCTGAACTTGCGCACACCGGGATGCAGACCGCGCATCAGCAGTGATCTTCAGACAACAACGATTTGATAGAGAGGTCGGCAGACCGCCAGGTCAAGCCGGGCTGCTACTCAGCGTTCGCAAGTAATCACCAAACCCACCCTGGGCGCGAGCGTTGAGTCGAGTGCTGGTGGTCACACGCGGGCGGCAACTCCAGGCGATTCGTGCGCCGCTCATCTCCAATTGGCGGATTAGCTGGACATCTTCGTGACAGGCGAGCGGTGGGAATCCTCCGGCGCGCAGGTACGCTACAGCGCTGACGCCCAGATTGGCGCCGTGAATATGCCGATGGTCGTCGCGATGCTGGTAGTGCTGTTGGTAGCGGATTTGTGCGTGTTCGGGAATATCCTTGTCCCAATGGCCTGGAGTGACGGTGCCGCACACTGCATCGGCATCCAGCGCCAACTGCTCGACCAGCCAGTCCTCGGCAACGGTGCTGTCACCATCAGTGCAGGCAATCCAGCGCGCCCCGAGATCCAGCAAATACTGCGCGCCCGCCGCGCGGGTCTGGCCGACGTTGCGCGCCAGCACTTCGAGGATAGCGACCGGGTAACCCCGAGCAATCTCGGCGGAGGCATCCGAGCAGCTGTCGAGCACAGCGAGGACCACCACCTGTTCGCCGGCAAGGGCTGGATGTTGACCCGCTTGCAGCACGGTCTCCAGGCATGCGCCCAGCAGTTGCTCCTCGTTATGCACCGGAATCAGTACGCCAATCATCGAAGATTCTCCATTTGCGCGACTGAGCTAGCGTCCCGGCTCCACAGATCGAGCAGGAAATCGGGCTCCTGATGGTTGAAAACCCGGTGCATGCCCAGGCGATCCTGAAGGACGGCGTGCACCTGCTCGGCGTTCATCGGACACCCGTCAATTTGCGGTCGCCAGTGACAAGCGAGCAGCTGGCCGTCTCCAGTCAGCGACTGCAACGCCCGATCAATCCAGAGCTGCAGGTCGTGCTCATCCAGGTAATAACCCAACTCACTGAAGACGATCAGGTCGAACTGACCTTCCGGCCATTGTTGCGGTAAGCGGCCATGCATCACGCTGGCATGGCTGAAGCCGATAAGGCGTTCCCGTGCCAGCTCGACCGCTGGCATGCAGGTATCGCAACAGATCAGATGCTCGCAACGCGTGGCCAGATCCGCGCTGAGTTCACCATTGGCGCAGCCGGGCTCAAAAATCCGTTGGTAACGTTCCTTGGGCAGGGCTGCGAGGGTCAAGGCGCGCTTGCGGCGTTCATACCAACGCTGTTTGAATGCCCACGGATCGTCGTTACCGTTAAACAGTGCGTCGAAATAACTGTCATTGACACTGGCGGACTGATTATTCACAGGAACACCACTTCAAAGGGCCGCATCAATCGCTCCAGCACCGAGGGTGGTAGCACCGGCGGCAAGCCAATCAGTGGATCGCCCTCAAGCTGGCTGGCGAAGGCATGCGCCGCATGACGCTTGCGTGCTGTCGTCATCGGGTCAAGGAGGATCTTGCGGGCCCGTTCCCAAGGCAGACGTTCATCTTCGGGATCGGCCCAATGCCAGGCCCAGATGGGCACTTCATGAAATTGCGCGCCCACGGCGGCTGCGGCGCGGGCACTGGCGCGCCCAACGGCTTCATGATCGGTATGCCCATCCATGGCCCATGTTGCAAACACCACATCGGTAGGGCGCAGGTAACGTTCGAGAAATGCCACCAGTTCGTCTTCCTGCTCAGCGACTGCGCTATCGCCGAATCCGCCACGAATCCATTGCAGGCTGTGCAAAGGTATATCCAGGCGACGCAACGCCTCAGCACTTTCCTGAGGGCGAATAACGCTCAGTCGCTCCGTTGTCCATGCTCGCGAGCCGGGATGGCTGCCACTGCCGTCAGTGACGGAAATCAGCTTCAACTGGCGATCCAGTTGGGCAAGCTGGCGCATCAGGCCACCACAGCCGAGAATTTCATCATCCGGATGCGGCGCAATGATGACAGCGCGGGAATTGACCGGCACCAATACATCGACGGTAATCACCGGCAGCTGAGCGAGTTTGTGCGAGTTGTTCCAGGCTTGCAGCGAGGTGCCGCTGCCGACGATTGGATTTTCTTTCATAGCAGCCACGTCCTTGATGGCGGGACCGAACCCTGGCGGGCGGTCAGTTGACCCAATGCCGCCAGGTCCCGTTCTGCGTGACTCTGGCGAAGAAATACCGGCAGATCAGCGATCAACCGGGCGAAATGCGCGTCCTTGCAATAGGGGCCAGCCCCCATCGCGCGACCCACATGGAACATAATCTGTTCAGCGCTGTGCTCGATGACCGCACGACAGCGCCGAGCCAATAGCTCGGCATCGTCGTGCGGGTTTGAATCGAGGCTGACAGCTGCTGTTTGTAGCACCGTTGACGCGCTGTGCAGTGCTGTATCCACCGCACCCAGATGCGCCATTGCATGCGGTTCATCCTGTTTGATTGCCTGTTGCAACAAACGCTGGGCAATCCCACGGGATGCGCCGTACCAGCAAGCGGCAATACCGATGCCGCCTTGCCAGAATCCAGGCCGGACCAGATAGGCGCCGGGTTCACCAACTGTCATTGCCTGAGCATTCTCGAACAGCACTTCCACGCTGCCGGTAGCGCCCATTCCAATGGCACGCCAACCGTCATTGCTGACGGTGACGCCTACCTGATCGAGCTTGACCGCCACCAGTTGCTGGCGATCCTGCTCGTCCCAGGTCGTGATCAATGCATGACTCAGTACCGCTGCGCCGGAACACCAGGCCTTGCGGCCGTTGAGTAGCAGCGAGCCCGCGTCACGACGAACATTGACCCGGGCCTGGGGAGGCTCGGCAGCCCACATGCCCCAGGTGCTGCCCGTTTCGGGCAGGGGAGCCTGAAGCTCGTGCATGATTGCCAGAGCATCCGTATGACCTTCGAACAGTTTGCACAACCCAAGGTCGTGCCCGGCAACACAGGCCAATGCCTGCCAGCGCTCAAGTGTCTGACCGCCGGCGGGAAGTGGCAGCTGATCCAGCCGTTCAGTCACCAGCGCCTGCAAGCACTCGCCCAGCGCACGCGTATCGGCATAGCCGTGCCTGCGCCAATCGAGAAACTCGCTCAGCGCCTGGCTCATGGCTGCTCGTCGCGCTGCAGTTCGAACAGCAGCAGGGAGCGCGCCGTAACTGTGTATTCAGCACCAAAGACAAACTCTTCCTTCAGGCGTGCATCCGGCTGATTGGTGTCGAGCAGGCAAGTCCAGTGAGCCCCTTCCGGTACCTGCGGCAGGGTGAAGTTGACCCCATCATGGTGCGAGTTGACCACCAGCAGCAGCGTTGCGTCCGCGCCGGGACGACGAATGCCGGTTTCCTGCGCGCGGCCATCCATCAACATACCCAGGCAACGCGCATTAGCGTCTTCCCATTGATCGATGCCCATTTCGCTGCCGTCCGGAGACAGCCAGGTCACATCCTTGACACCGATTTCTTCGTTGTAATCGCCTACCAGGAAGCGGCTACGACGCAGGATTGGATAAGTCTGGCGCAGCTTGATCAGGCGTTTGACGAACTTGAGCAGCGCTTTGCCATCTTCGTCCAGATCCCAATTGACCCAGCCAATTTCACTGTCCTGACAGTAGGCGTTGTTGTTGCCATGCTGGGTACGGGCGAACTCGTCACCGGCAACCACCATCGGCGTGCCTTGGGCCAGCAGCAGCGTGGCGAAGAAGTTACGCATTTGACGCAGGCGCAGCGCGTTGATTTCCGGATCGTCAGTCGGGCCTTCAACGCCGTGGTTCCAGGACAGGTTGTTGTTGCTGCCGTCCTGGTTATTCTCGTCGTTGGCTTCGTTGTGCTTGTCGTTGTACGACACCAGGTCGTGCAGCGTGAAACCATCGTGAGCGGTGATGAAGTTCACCGAAGCCTGTGGACGACGGCCGCGCTGATTGAACATGTTGCCCGAAGCGGTCATACGACCGGCGAAGTCCGCCAGCTGCGCTTCATCGCCTTTCCAGAACGCCCGCACGGTGTCGCGGAATTTGTCGTTCCACTCCATCCAGCCCGGTGGGAAACCGCCCACTTGATAACCGCCTGGACCGCAATCCCACGGCTCGGCAATCAGTTTCACCTGACGCAACACAGGGTCCTGACGGCAAGCGACCAGGAAGCTGTGGCGTTCGTCGAAACCGTCGTGGTAACGGCCGAGGATGGTTGCAAGGTCGAAGCGGAAGCCGTCGACGTGCATTTCCGTCGCCCAATAGCGCAACGAATCGGTGACCATTTGCAGCACGCACGGGTGACTCAGGTCCAGCGTGTTACCGGTGCCGGAATCGTTGATGTAGAAGCGTTTGTCGTCGGGCATCAAGCGATAGTAGGAAGCGTTGTCGATCCCGCGCATGGACAGGGTCGGGCCCAGCTCATTGCCTTCTGCGGTGTGGTTGTAGACCACATCGAGGATCACTTCCAGACCGGCATGGTGCATGTGCGCGATCATTTCCTTGAACTCGGCGATTTTGCCATGGGCAAGGTAGCGCGGGTCCGGAGCAAAGAAGGCAATGCTGTTGTAGCCCCAATAGTTGGTCATGCCTTTGTGCAGCAGATGCTGGTCATTGACGAAGGCATGAATCGGCAGCAGTTCGACGGAGGTCACGCCCAGCTTGCGAATGTGTTCGATCACCGGCTCGACCATCAAGCCGGAGAAGGTGCCCTTGAGCTCATCCGGTACCTCTGGATGGCGCATGGTGAAGCCGCGAACGTGGGTCTCATAAAGAATGGTTTTGTCCCACGGTACGCTGACTCGCTGATCACGACCCCAAGTATAGGCCGGGTCAATGACCTTGCTTTTGGGTACGAACGGCGCGCTGTCGCGCTCGTCGAAGCTCAGGTCGCCGTCTTCATGGCCAATGGTGTAGCCGAACAGGGCTTCCGACCATTTCAGCTCGCCGACCAATTGCTTGGCATACGGGTCGATCAGCAATTTGTTGTGATTGAAGCGGTGACCGTTTTGCGGGTCATACGGCCCGTAGACCCGGTAGCCATAGATCAGCCCAGGGTGCGCGTCGGGCAAGTAGCCGTGGTAGATCTCGTCGGTGTATTCCGGCAACTCGATGCGTTCGAGTTCAACTTCACCAGTGGAGTCGAACAGGCAGAGTTCGACCTTGGTTGCATTGGCCGAGAACAACGCGAAGTTGACGCCCAGACCATCCCAACTGGCGCCCAGAGGGAAGGGCAGGCCTTCCTTGATGCGCGAGGAATTGATTTCCGGAATTGCGCTCTTCTCCTTGGTGGGCTCGCCCTTCGGGGCCTCTTTTTTTGCGGTTTTAGACTGCTGCGTGCTCATGGCTTATCCTGGAGTTGTAGATTTACAAGGCGGCCGGGACCGCTATCGAAGCCCGTGGCTTCAATTAAAAAAACAGAAAAATGGGTTTGCCGCAGGTGAGGACCGTGACCGGCCCATCCCCTGCGGTCTTTAACTAACGCTGCACCCTGAGAATTCAGGGAGCCGAAGGCTTACGCGGCTTTTTACCAGCGGGTTTCGCAGGCTGTTCTGCCTGAGTCACGGGTGTGGACTGTTTGCCCTTGGCTGCTGGCGCTGCGGCAGGTTTTGCAGCGGGTTTCGCCGCAGTAGCTGGCTTGGCAGCCGGGGCTGCGGTGGCCTTGCTGGCAGGCTTGGCAGCCGGTTTGGCTGCAGCTTTGGCTGTCGGCTTGGCGGCAGGCGCGGTTTTGCCGTCAGATGTCTTGTCGACCTTAGGCACCTTGGGCTTTGCTGTCTTGCTAGCAGAGGACTTTTCTGGGGCCTTCGCCTCGGCTTCGGCCAGTTTGCGGGCCATTTTCCAGTGGCGCTCATCCTGGCCTTCAGGTTGGCCTTCTGATTCCCAAATTTGATATGCAAACTCGCGAATTCGTTTTTCGTCGGCACTCATCTCGACACTCCCAGGTATTACGTAGTTTGAATAAACAGATTCACAGAAAATTCCTTGAGTGCTGCGTTGAGCAACAACTCCCTACCAGTTGTGACTACGGCCTCCGAAAAAAGTCCCTTCCAACTTGCTTCTGAATCCGTGAACGGTAAAAGGACCCGCGTATCTCCCCAATTGTCGGCATTGATGAATGGAGCTTGGGCGGTGCCCAATAGTTCACTAAACAACCGTGGAACAATGACAATTGCATGTACGCCATCCAGGATCCGGGCGAAGGCCAAGACCCGATCAGCGTGAACGCCAGCCACTTCCAGAGGAATGTACTGGCCGCGACTGAACAAGCCCGAATGTTCGGCGCGCAGGTTCAGTACTTTGGCGATCACTGCCTGTTTGATTCGCCCGTCCTGCCAGTTGCCGAGCAACTCGGTGACGCTGGCAATCTCGCTCAACGATTGCGCCCTTGCAGGATAGTCAACCGGGCGACGGTTATCCGGGTCCACCAGACTAAAATCCCAATACTCGGTGCCTTGATACAGATCCGGAACACCGGGCACGGTATTGCGAAGCAAAGTCTGCGCCAGGCTGTTGAGCGCACCCGCTGCGGCGATTCGGTTGGCAGTGGCGCCTAACGACTGGCGCAATGCAAGACCTTCAGGGGCCAGCAGGATGTTATGCAGGAACTCCCGGCATGCGCGCTCATACGGCTCGTTATTGGCGCTCCAACTGCTTTGCAGTTTAGCTTCGCGCAGGGCTTTTTCCTGCCATTGAGTCAGTCGATTCGCATAGGTTTTGTAGTCTTCCTCGCTTTCCAGACCGAAAGGCCAGCTACCCAACATGGCTTGATACAACATCAGCTCATCGCCAGCGCTGATCGTGACGTCTTCACCTTTAAGGGGTAGGGCCAGTTGGCGCCAGCGTTCGATTTGCTCGGCGTACCAGCCTGAGCACTCGCTCAAAACCGCCAGCCGGGTCCGAGTATCTTCGCCGCGCTTGTGGTCGTGCGTGGCGGTGGCCAGCAGATTGTCCGGGAACGACTCCAGGCGCTTGAGGCACGCCGCATGGAAGTCCTCGACGGGTGCGCTGAAGTGTTGCGGGTGGAAACCCACGTCGTTACGCGACAGCAACACTGCACTGCGATAGAACGACGTGTCTTCTACTGACTTGGCCGCTACCGGCGAGGTCAACTGCTGGAAGCGCACACAGGCATTGCGATACAGTTTGCGCTGACGGCCGCGTGGCAGTTCGCGCCAGGATTCGCCACCCAGCCAGCGTTGCAGATAATCCAGTACCTGCCAGTCAGCTTCGCTCAGGGTATTGCGCGCGCCGTGCATGGCTTGCTGGAAGAAGCGGTCATCTTCCGCAGAGCGGCCGCACACGCCGATATAGGTGCGATAAATCGGGAAGTTGACCACCAGCGCCAGTAGCGCCCGGCGAATTGCGCCCAGAGTCAGGTCTCGGCTCATCAGATCGCTACGTGCGACTTGCAGCAGGGATTGGGCTACGTTTTCGAAATCCCCGGCCAGGGTGCCGTGCAATACCAAGTCGCGAGCTTCCAGCACTTCCTGATTGAAGTCAGCAGTGCGTTCACTCAATCGACTCCACAGTTCCGCCAGCGGCGCCTGTCCCTTGGGATCATGTTGCAGCAGCGACACCTGGTTCATGAACTCGTAGCCAGTCGTGCCGTCTACGCCCCAGTCTTCGCGCAGCTGTTCGTCAGGACCAAGGATCTTTTCGACAAAGATCGGCAAGTGCGCCAATTCGGTGCCAGGTGGTCGTTGCGAGAGCAGTCTTTCTACGCGCCGACGCAATTTACGTCCGTAGCCGCGCGGATCGGCGAGCCCGTCGATATGATCGATTCGCAAGCCGTCAACCAGACCTCTGGCGATCAGCTCGAAGATCTTGCCGTGAGTCGCCTCAAACACATTCGGCCGTTCAACGCGCAAACCGCCCAGTTCGTTGATGTCGAAGAATCGCCGCCAGTTGATGTCGTCACCCGCCGTTCGCCAGCTGGCCAGCCGATAGTGCTGACGTTCAAGCAGTTGATGCAGGCGCTCGAAACCCTCGGGTTTACTGGAGTCAAAGCGTGCCAGGCGTTGCTCGATGGCCGCTACGACGGCGCTGTCCTGGGCCAGTTCGGCGAGTTCGGCGCGGGCTTGACGGGCACGTTCATAAGCCTGCGGATACTGCTCCAGCGCAGCAAACCGCTTGCTCAGCTCGATCAGCTGCGGGTGTTCTGCCGATTCCAGCAACGGACCGTAGGTGGCCGGATTAATCGGGAAGTGATGCTGATAATGCTCGATGTAAAAAGCGCCATGCTCAGCGTCGAAGCGCAAGGGGATCTCACCAGCCTGCAACACGGTGCCGTAATCGCTGCTCAGGAACGGCAGCAGCAATTGACCCTCAAGCAAGGGGTCCGGGGAGTTCCACTGGATGTCAAAAAAGTCCGCGTATGGGCTGCGGCGTCCCCATTCGAGCAGATCGAGCCACCATGGATTATCTGCGCCGCCAACCGCCATGTGGTTGGAAACGATATCTAGAATCAGCCCCATGCCATGTTCGCGCATCGCGTTCACCAGGCGCAGCAGGGCGGGCTCGCCACCGAGCTCCGGGTTGATCACGCGTGGATCGACGACGTCATAACCGTGCATCGATCCTGCACGGGCCTTGAGCAGCGGCGAAGCATAGATATGGCTGATGCCCATGCTGGCAAAGTAGGGTATCAACGGCACCGCATCGTCGAGGGTGAAGTCTTTGTGAAACTGCAAACGCTGAGTGGCACGCAGCGGATTGATAGTCTGTTTCATTGGTCACGCTCCGCAGCTTGAAGACGTGCCTGAGAAAGCAGCTCGATACGTCGCGCCACGTGTGGATCATCCAGCAAAGTGCTGCAATCACCCGGAAGTCGGCGTCTCCAGTTTGGGTGGCTGTCGGTGGTGCCCGGCAAGTTGAATTGCTCGGACAGGCCCATCGCATCCTCCATCGGCAACAACACCAACGGCGCACGGGTATGGCCTAGATAACGAACTGACGCATCAATGATCTGATCGACTTCCAGACTGTCGTCGCAGAAATTATCGGAATTCTGCGCGAGAGCGGTACACAGTCCGGCACGCTCCTTTTGTCGATCCAGGCGCCATTGCCCGGCTTGCTGGCTGTCCACTAAATCGAGTTTGAGGTTCCAGTCGATGTCTTTCTCGGCCAGCCAGCCCGCGAGTGTCGGCAAATCATGGGTGCTGGTCATCGCTAGGGCTTCGTCAGACCAATCCAGGACCGGTTTGAAATGCGCGTTGTGCTGTTCGAACAACAATACGCGCATGCCGAGAATCGCCCGGGCCGACAGTTTTTCATGCAGGCCTTCAGGCACGGTGCCCAGGTCTTCACCCAGTACCACGGCTTTATGCCGCCATGACTCCAGGCTCAACAGACGCAGCATGTCATCCAACGGATAATTCAGGTAAGCGCCTTCACTGGCCAGAGCTCCCAGCGGTACCACCCAAAGCCTTTGCAGACCCATCACGTGATCAATACGCAGGCCGCCGGCATGAGCGAAATTGGCGCGCAGCATTTCGATAAACGCACGAAACCCATTGCGCTTGAGGCCAGCCGGGGAAAACGCCGAAATACCCCAACTCTGTCCGGAACGGTTGAGGATGTCCGGTGGCGCGCCGACGGTCAGCGCAGACAGCAGCTCATCCTGACGACTCCAGGCCTGGCTGCCAGCGCCGTCCGCGCCCACCGCCAGATCAGCAACCAGACCAACCCGCATGCCGCTGCTGCGTGCCGCGATTTGTGCGCGCTCAAGGCCTCTAGCCATCAGCCACTGCGCAAAGGCGTGGAAACTGATTTGCGCGCCATGTTCAGCAGCGAAGCCAGCAATGGTTTCGCTGCGAGGATTCTTGAATGCTTCCGGCCATTCATGCCAGTTCTGACTGATACCCAAGCGGTCGCTTTCATCACGCAGGGTTTCGAAACGACAGTGGTTCTCCAGCGCCTCGCCGCCACTGTGGCGGAAGCTGTTGAAGTCTTCATGCAAAGGGTGGTCACAACCGCTGAACGCTTCGTAAAGTTTGTGCAGCACTTTCCATTTGGCCGTGGCCGCAGCAGGCCAGTCGATCAGCTCAAGCTGTTCGAGACGCTTGAGTTCGTCACCGAGCCCGGTTTCATCGATTGCCAGACGCAAGGCTCGCTCACCGAGAATAGTGCCAGGCGAACAATACAGACTGTTGAGGAACAGCCGGCTTGAAGGCGAGTAGGGGCTGAAACGATGGGGGTCGTTGGCAAACATGGCATGCACCGGGCTGATCGCCAGAGCATCAGCGCCTCGCTCACCCGCCTTGCGGGCCAGCGCTTCCAGCGCTTGCGTGTCACCGAAGCCGCCATCACCCTCGCGGTGCAGGGCGTACAGCTGAACAGTCAGGCCCCAGGTGCGGGCGACTTTTGTGTCGGTAGCCATGGCCATGCTGAAACAGGTTTCAGGCGCTACGGCGATAGTCAGATGCTGCCCGGCAATGCTCAATTGCTGGTAGCCAACGGGCGCCAGCGCTGGCAGTTGCCCGGTGGCGGTCAGATTGGCGTCGATAGTAGCGCCATCCTCCAGCGACAGCACAAACGGCGTACCCGGTTCAAACCAAGCACTCAAATCCAGGTTGCTGCCGTGGTCGACGGTCAGCAGTGGCGGTGGCGTCGGCTGATGATTTGCAGCCCGCAGTCGTTGCAGACTGGTGTCGATTTCATCATGGCTGTCGGCGGGATAACCCAGGCCGTCCAGCACTTTGCACAGAACTTGCGGGCTGACTCGCTGTGGCCGGCCGTTTGCATCGATCCAGTCCACTGACAAGCCTGCTTCGGTTGCCAGTGCCTCTAGTTGCTCATTGCTCATCCTGTCTCTCCAGAACATCGATTGCTATCAGGCTGACAATGGCCGTGTAAGGATTGAGGGTGCCTCGCCGGGAAAGTTCTGCCGCATGTGGCAGTGTTTCAAAAAGAACGCTGGCCGGGTGCCATTTAGGCGCGGTCACAGCATGCTCGGACAAGTTAAGATCGATACGCAGTTGGGTGCCGTCGCCCATACGCCAGCGCGCCGAAACAGCGCCTTCGCTCAATACATCGCAACCAAGCGCTTGTGCGCCTTGCAGACGCGGCATGATTTCGCAATGGCGGATTTCCAGCAGTTGGCGGTAAAGCTCCAGCCAGCTGTGGTGATCGGCGCCAATGTCGGTTTCCAGGTACACCGCGTCGAAGGCCGGCTTGCAAGCCTCGAAGGTCGCCGGTTCATTGGGATCAGGAATGTGTTCGCGCTTCTCTTCATCGGCGAATGCAGCGAAGTCGGCAAACTCGCCACGACGCCCTTCGCGTACCGCATCGGCCAGTTCGCCATGGTGGTCGGTGAAAAACAGGAATGGCTCGCTCGCCGCCCACTCATCGCCCATGAACATCAGCGGAATCATCGGCGAAAGCAGCAACAACGCAGTCGCTGCTTTCAGGGCCGGGCCATGGCTGATCTGCGAGAGTCGTTCACCAAAGGCCCGATTGCCAATCTGGTCATGGTTCTGCAGAAACAGCACGAAAGCACTCGGCGGCAAATGACCGCTTGATTCGCCGCGAGCATGCCCGTGGCGTGTACTTTCGCCTTGATAGACAAAACCCTGGCTGAGCAGGCGCGCAAGCTTTTCAGTGGCCTCGTGCGCGAAATCCGAATAATAAGCGTCGGTTTCGCCGGTCAGCAGGACGTGCAGCGTATTGTGCCCATCGTCATTCCATTGCGCATCGAAACCCTGCTCCAGAAGACTGGCCTGATTGAACTCGTTCTCCAGATTCAGCCAGACGTGGCGCGGGGCGACGATTTGCTCATGAACCGTGGCGGCCAATTCAGTGAGGAACGTCGAGTCATTGATCGCGTGTACCGCGTCCAGGCGCAGGCCATCGAAACGATATTCCAGCAGCCACATCAGCGCGTTATCAATAAAGTAATCACGCACTTCACGGCGGCGGAAGTCGATGGCATCGCCCCACGGGGTATGCACATCGCTGCGGAAAAAGCCTTTCGCGTAGCAGCCCAGATAATTGCCATCTGGCCCGAAATGGTTGTAGACCACATCGAGAATGACCATCAACCCGAAACCGTGAGCTGTATCGATCAGATGCTTGAGTTCGTCAGGCGTGCCATAGGAAGACTGCGGCGCATAAGGCAGCACGCCGTCGTAGCCCCAATTGCGCGTGCCGGGAAACTGCGCAATCGGCATCAGTTCGATAGCAGTCACACCTAATCCGGCCAGGCGTTCCAGATGTGTCTCGACGCCGGCATAGCCGCCCAGAACCCCGACATGCACTTCGTAGATAACGGCCTCATGCCATGGACGGCCCTGCCAGTGGCTGTTCTGCCATTCATAGGACAGGGGATCAATCACAATGCTCGGGGAATGGACATCAGAGGCTTGAGCGCGGGAGGCGGGGTCGGGGACTTCCATGTCCCCATTGATTTTGTAGCGGTACTGAGTGCCCGCCGGGCAGCGGGCCTCGATTGCAAACCATCCTTCATCTTGCGCAAGCATGGCCAGAGACTGGCCGTCTTGCAGTTCAACACTTACTTGGTCAGCATCCGGCGCCCAAAGGGCGAACCGGGTGTTTTCAGAGTCCAGCAATTCGGCGCCGTGGCGCCAGTTTTTTTCTGTACGCAGAGGCATCCAGCTACCCCTTGTTAGTAATTAAGAGAAACACCCACGTTCTTTTTCAACAGGTCCTGATAAAGCTCTGCGTATGGCTCTACCGCTTGGTGCCAGTTGAAAGGGGCGGCCATCGCTCTGCAGCGCATGGCATTGAGCAACGCCGGATTGGCGAATACTTTGAAAGCTCGATTCAAGGCTTCGGTGTAGCTCTCGACCGTCGATTCATCGAACAGAAAACCGGTCACGCCATCTTCGATCGTGTCCGCCAGTCCGCCGGTGTTGCGCGCAATTGGCAGCGAGCCAAAGCGTTGGGCGTACATCTGGCTCAAGCCGCAAGGTTCGTAACGCGAAGGCATAAGCAGGAAGTCACTGCCAGCGAACATGCGTCGGGCATCGGTTTCGTTGAAGCCGATCCGCACCCCGATCTGACCAGGGAAGCGCAGTGCCAGTTCGCGCATGGCGTCTTCTTCCTCAGGCTCGCCCCGACCAATGATCGCGATTTGTCCGCCTTGCTCGACAATGTGCTCGGCGACACCGATGGTCAGGTCCAGGCCTTTTTGGTAAACCAGGCGTGACACCACGGCAAACAGCGGGCCGGTAGACGGTTCCAGCTCGAACAGTTCCCGCACGTGATCGGCGTTGATTTCCTTACGCTGCCATTCATTGGCCGTGAAGTGGCAAATCAGGTGTTCATCGGTTGCCGCATCCCAACTGGCGTCGATGCCGTTGGGAATGCCACTGAGCTGACCACGATTGGCCTTGCTTTGCAGGAAACCTTCCAGTCCGCAACCAAACTCGGGCGTGGTGATTTCCTTGGCATAGGTCGCGCTGACCGTTGTGATATGGCTGGCATAAGCCATACCCGCCTTGATGAACGACAGCTTGCCGTAAAACTCCATGCCGTCAGCGCCAAGCGCTTCGTCGGGAATCCCCAACTCACGGCTTGAACCAGTGCTGACGGTTCCCTGATAGGCAAGGTTATGAATGGTGAAAATGCTAGGCGTGGCCTGCCCGCGCCAGCGCATATACGCCGGTGCAAGTCCGGCAGGCCAGTCGTGGGCGTGAACCAGCTCCGGACACCACTGAGTCTTGACAGCACCTGCGGCGAATTCGGCAGCGGCCAAGCCCAGGCGTGCGAAACGAATATGGTTGTCCGACCAGTCGCGGCCATTGTTGTCGGCATAAGGGGTGCCTTCGCGTTCATACAGTTCAGGGCAGATCAGTACGTAGATGACCAGTCCGTCCTTCATGTCCATACGGCCGATCTTGCAAGGGGGAAGGGCAGCGTAGCCCCCTAACTGACTGATGACATGAATCGGATTGCCGCTATTGAGGACCTGTGGATAGCCGGGTATCAGCACACGGACGTCGTGCAGGTGACGCATGGCTCGCGGCAGAGCAGCAGACACATCGCCCAAACCCCCGGTTTTAACCAGGTCAGCCAATTCCGACGTCACAAACAGGACTTTTCGCCTGTTGACCGGAGCAATCATTGGCTGTGAGGTGGGCAGTTGCAGCAGTGGAACGCTCGTCGTAGCGAAAACCGGCAGATGAGTCAGCTCGCTGGCCGGCTGATTAAAACTCTCTCCCTTCTGGGTTTTGACAGCGGCGCTTATCATCGATTTCTCCCATTTAATACAGTGTTAGTACTGCACTTGGTTTTTATTGGCCATGTCCTATGGCCGGGCATAAAAGCACTACGCAAGATCAGTACCCATTTACCGTTTGCGTTAAGACTGGACAGAGCGACAGCGCCTGGTTTCGGCACACTGCCAACAGCATAGGCGCTCTATTAAGCTGACCCATGGGTATTCGAGAAGTTTCGACTTTTTTTGTCGGAAATGTCTGGAATGCGGCTTGGCACGGACTTTCGACCGAGCTGGACAGCGACCGGAGAAGCGCTGAAGTCGCCTAATGCTCTTTTTTAGAGCGACGTTTGGCGCGAAACTTCGAAGATTACCGGTCGTCGGATTGTTCGACAATTGAACCACTATAGACGCCTTGCGGCTCGGTGTATTGCGCTTGTGAGCATTTAAGGTACGCAGCGGGGGCTGGATGCTTTTTCCTGGTGCGCGCATCGCTAGTTGTCAGGGCACCCGTGCAAAGAAGTGCGAGCCGGTGGAAACATTTTGGCGCGCAGCGAGATAGAATCAGCGGCCCAGGGCTGAATCCTACGGAAAAGGCCCATCTAAAGCAGTCAGATGAGGAAGGAAATGGAAGCCCCAGAGGTGTTGGTACTGCAAGCGAGTTACACCAATCCGGTTCACGCTGAAGCAATCGGCTTCCTGCTGAATCAATACGCACAAGATGTCATGGGCGGTGGCGAGCCCCTGTCCCTCGATACGCAACAGCAGCTGGCTGTTGAACTGGCCAAGCGCCCCCATGCTTTCAGCGTCCTGGCGTTCGTTGCAGGTCAGCCGGTTGGTCTGGTCAACTGTTTCGAGGGCTTCTCTACCTTCCAGTGCCGCCCCTTGGTGAACATCCACGATGTTGTGGTGATCGGTGGACAGCGCGGCCTGGGAATCAGCCAGAAGATGTTGAGCAAGGTGGAAGAGATCGCTCGCCAGCGCGGCTGTTGCAAGCTCACTCTGGAAGTGCTCGAAGGCAACACGGTGGCTCAGGGCGCGTATTTGAAACAAGGTTTTGCCGGCTATGAGCTTGATCCTGCCATGGGCAAGGCGATGTTCTGGCAGAAAACGCTATAAGCACGATGCGGTAAGGGCTAGGACGCCCGTAGGATAGTTCTGAATTGTTCGTCCTCACATTGCAAGCGGCTTCGGACGCGAGCACTATTTTTTCCAGCGCGCTCAGTCAGGGTGGCGCCAGAATCGATAGGGAGACAGAGATGGCAGGAAGCAAAGCCAAACGTGTGGAGCGCGATCTGATGAGTCGTGCAATGGATGTCACCGTGATCGCGACGACGATAGGGGTGCCTCCGTCGCGAACATGTTGATACCCGGCCTGGGCAGTGCAGTGATCGGTGCAGTTCTGGGGGCCGTCTTCGGTTTTCGTGCAACTCGATTCGTGGATTGAAATGAGCGCCAGGGAAGGCCGATATTGATTTGGGATCAAACCAGCTGCTCAGTGGTGAGCAGCCTGTTGTTTATAGCTACATATCTGGCGTTGTCTGTTCATCACCGCCAAACCCCGGAACTCTCCCATGCGGTGATCATCGCCATGTCCTGCAACCGCCAAAGATCGCCAGGCAATAACCGCAAAAGGCCTGTCATTGCTGACAGGCCTTTTGTTTCTTGCTCGTTCTGATCCGGTTACTTCTGGGCGACTTCCGGTGTGGGCGGTACGGGTTTATCGCCTTGCAGAAGTGAGAAGTCGGTCAGGCCTTTCTCGTGGTAGGGGTCGCCAATCATGCGCGGACGCTCCTTGAAGTCGAAACTGACCAGGCTCTTGCTCGTATCCAGCTCATCAAACGTCAAGCCGGCCAGCTGTGCCCAGGTATGGATCAGCTGAGAGCTGGTGTAAGGCCTGTTCTTGATGCTGGTGAAATCCCAGTTGTGGGTTTGTTGCCACTTCGGTGAGGCGTAGACCATAAAAGGAACGGTATACATCGGCATCGTTGGTTTGGCTTCGTTACGGCCCAGCACGTTATGGCCGGGTGAATCATAGACGTCTTCGCCGTGATCCGAGAGATACATCAGAAAGCCATTTGGATCAGTCTTGGCGTATTCCTTGATCAGGCTCGACACCACGAAATCGTTGTACAACACGGCGTTGTCGTAGCTGTTATACAGCTCCAGCTGGCTGTCGCTGATCGCGTCGGGCACGCCCTTGCGGTCGGTAAACTTCTCGAAAGTCGGCGGGTAGCGATACTGATAGCTCATGTGGGTGCCAAGCAGATGCACCACGATGAGCTTGCGCGGCGCTGGGTCGGTCAAGGCCTTGCCGAACGGCTCGATGACGTCACCGTCGTATTGCCGCGCGTTCTGATTACGGTTGTTGTTGAGGTAAACCTGTTCATCGGCCTGCTCGGAGAACGTCGTGAGCATGGTGTTGCGCTTGGTCATGGTTTGCTGATTGGTAATCCAGAAGGTCTTGTAGCCGGCCTGTTTCATTACGCTGACCAGCGAGGGCGTCTTCAGGTACAGGTCGGGATTTTCTTCGTCAGCGAAAGTCAGGACCTGCTGCAGCGCTTCGATGGTGTACGGGCGCGGCGTGATGACATTGTTGAAGACTTGCAGCTCATTCTTGAGCTGATCCAGGTTCGGCGTGGTCTGGCGCGGATAGCCATACAGGCTCATGCGTTGCCGATTGGTTGATTCGCCGATGACCAGGACCATTGTCGCGGGTAAATCAGCCTGCTGATCCTTGAGGTTGCCCAGCGGTGCAATGTTGCTACTGCTCTGGAGCATGCCTTGCATACTGTCCAGTTGCTGAGTGTAGCGGTGGTACGCCACGAGCATCTGCCAAGGCACCGCAGGCTCGATGCGGGTCTCGAAGGCTTCGATCCCGGACGCTACGTCATCGTGGCGGGCCAGCTGTTTGGCCAGAGGGTAACCAATAATTGCCACCAGCAAAGTTACTGCTACCGCCCATGCGCGACCTCGGGGCATGTACACCGGGCGCAGGCGAGTCCACAGGAAAATCGCAAACGCAGTGTGAGCGATGAATCCAAGAACGATCCACCAGGCGAAGTACTGAGTCATGTACTCGCCCGCTTCCGACACGTTCGACTCGAACATGATGAAGATGACGCTCTGGGAGAATTCCTGCTGATAGATGAAGAAGTATCCCAGGCTGGCCATCGAGCAAGCCCATAGAACGACACCGATGACTGCCGCCATAATCCGTGTTCTGGCCGGGAACATCAGCATTGGCGCGAGCCAGATGCCGCTCATCACGAACGCCTGACGAAACCCGGAAAACCCTGAGGTGTTGGTCAGTTGTATCAGTAATTGGGTAATGCCAGAGAAGTACCAGAAAAAAACGAACAGCCAGGCGAGGCCAGCCCAGTCAAAACCTTTCGGAGTCGTATCGCTCCGTTTAACCATTGTCATCAAGCGCTCCAACTCATCATTCAATTGAGCAGTCCGGGGGAATAAAGGTCCCGACCGCTCGGCATGTCCCTGGTGCGGCGAGGCACAGAACCAGGGCATTTCACAAGGGCGGCAAGTATTACGACGCGGGTGTGAAAAAAATGTCGGCGGTTGCGGAGGGCAGGGGTGACAGAGAGCGCATAGAGGTTACAGAATGTATCGGCGAACAACCGGACAGTCGAAGATGCACACCGCGCATGACCGAAGTTGATCTGGAGAGCTACAGAAAAGGAAGGGAATCACAGGCGGGCAAGCCGGCGAATCGGGCTTGCCGCGATGATCGATAATGCAGGTGCGTTACAAGGTGCAGCAGGGATCAGGCGTGCAGCGCAGTGATTGACTGGCTTGATTGGGACTGTTGCAGCATGAGGCTAAGATGAGCGACCTTTTTCTGCAATTGCTCGCGCTCTTCTTTAAGCTTGCGCAGTTCGTCACGGCGGACAGTGACATAGAGGGTTTGTGGTGCAAGTGCTGGTAGTAGTGTGCTCATTGCTCACCTCGCGAATGGCGGGATTCAACCTGAAAGGCCTGTTGCAATGACTATCGAACGCCGAATCGCCGCTGCATACCTCTCTATCGGCACCGATTCTGATTTCTTTTGCCCAAGAATGGAACTTTTTTATTTTCAATGGTCGCGAACGTTTCCCAATCGCGACAGAATGGCTTTATCCGACAGTCTGAACATACGCTTTCACTGTCGACGGGAACCGATGTCCGACCTTTCAGGACTAACCCCTCATGCGAGGCTCTCCCGAGGGTGAGCCGGATTTGAGGCACCTTTTTCTACAAATTTTAGGAGCAAGGCCACATGCAACTTGGAATTGTTGGGCTGGGCCGCATGGGCGGCAATATCGCACGACGTTTGATGCTCAACGGCCACACCACTGTGGTGTTTGATCGC
Source organism: Pseudomonas syringae (assembly GCF_001698815.1). Taxonomy (GTDB): domain Bacteria; phylum Pseudomonadota; class Gammaproteobacteria; order Pseudomonadales; family Pseudomonadaceae; genus Aquipseudomonas; species Aquipseudomonas syringae_A. The sequence continues at coordinate 112,080 of NZ_LGSI01000068.1, forward strand.
GATGAAGCATCGCGTAGCGTGTTGGCCAAAGAAGGCTCGACGGCTGTAGCTGATCTTGCCGCCATGGTTGCGGCAATGGATAAACCTCGGGCCATTTGGGTCATGCTCCCGGCTGGCGACCCGACCGAAGAAACCATCGAGGTCTTGAGCGAATTACTTGACGCTGATGACGTGATCATCGACGGCGGCAATACGTTTTACAAAGATGACGTCCGCCGCGCCAAGGCCCTCACGGCCAAAGGTTTGCACTACGTGGACGTCGGCACTTCAGGTGGCGTCTGGGGCCTGGAGCGCGGTTACTGCATGATGATCGGTGGCGAAAACGACATCGTGCGCCGCCTGGACCCGCTGTTCGAAACCCTGGCTCCGGGCTACGGCTCGGTAGAGCGCACAAAAGGTCGTGATTCTGCAGATGACCGGGCCGAACGTGGCTATATCCATGCCGGTCCGGCCGGTTCCGGGCACTTCGTCAAGATGATCCACAACGGCATCGAGTACGGGATGATGCAAGCCTTTGCCGAGGGCTTCGATATCCTCAAGCAGAAGAATTCGGAAAACCTCCCAGTCGAACAACGTTTTGACTTGAACATGGCTGATATCGCCGAGGTATGGCGTCGCGGTAGCGTGGTTTCGTCCTGGTTGCTTGATCTGACTGCCGATGCCCTGGCGACCGATCCTCAACTGGACGCATATTCTGGCGCAGTGGCGGACAGTGGCGAAGGTCGCTGGACCATCGAGGCCGCCATGGAACAGGCCGTTCCGGTGCCGGTGCTTTCCAGTGCGCTGTTTGCCCGTTTTCGCTCGCGGCAGAAAAGCTCCTACGCTGACAAGTTGCTTTCGGCCATGCGTTTCGGCTTTGGCGGCCATAAGGAGGGGCCAAAGTAATGGGGTTGTCGCGCAGCTCGTCTCAGCAAACGCCCGCCGTTGCGCCGCCTACGACGCTGTTTCTGTTTGGCGCCCATGGTGATCTGGTCAAGCGCTTGCTGATGCCGGCGCTGTACAACCTGTTCCGTGATGGTCTGGTCGACGATAACCTGCATATTGTCGGTGTCGACCACAACGCAATCAGCGATGCCGACTTCGCAAAAAAACTGGAAGATTTCATCCGTCAGGAAGCCGCCGCCAAAGTGGCGGAGGGCGGCAAGGAGCCTCTTGATCCTGAGCTGTGGCGGCGCCTGGCGAGCCGGATCAGTTATGTGCAAGGCGATTTTCTCGACGATTCCACCTATGCCGACCTCGCCAGCAAGATCGAAAGCACTGGCACCAGCAACGCAGTATTTTATCTGGCGACGGCGCCGCGCTTCTTCAGCGAAGTAGCGCAGCGCCTGGGCTCCTCGGGTTTGCTGGTGGAAAGCGAAGAAGAATTTCGCCGCGTCGTCATCGAAAAACCCTTCGGCTCCGACCTGCCCAGTGCGGTCGCGCTCAACGCCTGCTTGTTGAAGGTGATGAGCGAGAAGCAGATTTATCGGATCGATCACTATCTGGGCAAGGAAACTGTGCAGAACATCCTTGTCAGCCGGTTTTCCAACGGACTGTTCGAGTCGTTCTGGAACAACCACTACATCGATCACGTGCAGATCACCGCGGCTGAAACGGTCGGCGTCGAGACCCGGGGCAGTTTTTACGAGCACACCGGTGCGCTACGGGACATGGTGCCGAATCACCTGTTCCAGCTGCTGGCAATGGTGGCCATGGAGCCTCCTGCTGCCTTTGGCGCCGATGCAGTACGCGGCGAAAAAGCCAAGGTGGTAGGGGCGATTCGTCCCTGGTCCGAGCAGGAAGCCCTGGCCAATTCCGTGCGCGGTCAGTACGCGGAGAACAGCAAGGACGGCAAGGTCGTCCCCGGTTATCGCCAAGAGAGCAAGGTCGAGCCGGACAGCACCACGGAAACATTTGTCGCGATCAAGGTGATGGTCGATAACTGGCGCTGGGTCGGCGTGCCTTTTTACCTGCGCACCGGCAAGCGCATGGGCGTGCGTAGCACGGAAATCGCGATTTCGTTCAAGCCGGCACCCTATGCGCAGTTCCGTGATACCGAAGTGGACCGCCTCAAGCCCAACTTCTTGAGAATCCAGATCCAGCCTAATGAAGGCATGTGGTTTGACCTGTTCGCCAAGCGACCAGGGCCGACGCTGGATATGGAAGATATCGAGCTGGGTTTTGCGTACAAGGACTTCTTCGAAATGCAGCCGTCCACCGGCTATGAAACACTGATCTATGACTGCCTGACCGGCGACCAGACACTGTTCCAGCGCGCTGACAATATTGAAAACGGCTGGCGTGCGGTACAACCGTTCCTGGATGCCTGGCAGAAGAACCCGCAAGTCGAGTTTTATAAAGCTGGGGAAGATGGGCCGGCCGCTGCCGATGATTTGCTGGCCCGTGATGGTCGTGAATGGCGGGATATTGATGTCTGAGCAAGCTGAACTTCCAATCAAATTCCTGCTTTCCGACATCGATGGCACGCTCCTGCGCCCCGATCATAGCCTGAGTCAGGCCAATATCGACGCCGTTGCACGGCTCAAGGCCGCCGGCATTCTCTTCACGGTCGCGAGCAGTCGTCCACCCCGTGCCATGCGGCAGCAGATTGAAGCCTTGGGTATCGATCTGCCCTCGGTGGCCTTCAATGGCGGCAATATCATCAACCCTGACGGCAGCGTGCTCAAAGCCTACCGAATAGCCGAGGAGGCGGCACGCACCTGTATCAATCTGTTTGCCGATTACCCGGTATCGCTTTGGGTATTTGCCGATGATCAATGGTTCCTGATTGATCCTGCGGGCGACTACGTTGACCACGAGCGCACGACATTGGGTTACGAGCCGGTGCAGGTGGAAAGCTTCGAACCCTACATTGGGCGAGTCGACAAAATCGTCGCAGCGAGCAAGGACTTCGAACTGCTCAAGCGTCTTGAGTCGCAGCTCAATCCGCTTATCGCCGGGCTGGCGCTGGCTGCGCGTTCGCAGCTGTATTATCTGGACGTCACGGCGCTGGACGCCAATAAAGGCAAGGCGTTGTTAACCCTGGCAGAACTGTTTGGCATCGAGCCAGCGCAGACCGTAGCCATTGGCGACGGTGGCAATGATGTTGCCATGTTCCATCAGGCCGGTTTGTCGATAGCCATGGGGCAAGGCGAAGAAAGCGTGCGCCGAGAGGCGGATCACGTGACGGGCAGCAATCTCGAAGACGGTGTCGCTGCAGCGATTGAGCGCTACATCCTGCCGCGCTGATCAAGCTGGGCAGAGCGCAGGTAACGAACACTTCCACGATGGCGGACGTTTTTCATGGCTGCACTGATCGAAGACTACGCATTGCTCGGTAACTGCAAGACTGCCGCGCTGGTCGCCAGGGACGGGTCGCTGGACTGGTTATGTTTCCCACGGTTCGATTCGCCGGCCTGCTTCGCAGCATTGCTCGGTTCGAGCGATAACGGCCGCTGGAAGATCTCGCCAAAAGAGCCGGTTATCTTTACCGAGCGACGGTATCGCGAAGGGACCTTGATCCTGGAAACGGTCTTCCAGACCGCAGGCGGTCGAGCCATGCTCATCGACTTCATGCCCGTCGACGAAGGCAGTCACGTGGTACGGATCGTGGTCGGGCTTGAAGGTGAAGTCGCCTTCGGCATGGACTTGGCCATCCGTTTCGATTACGGCAGCACCGTTCCGTGGGTGGAAAACAGAGATGGCGAGACATTGACCGCGATTGCCGGTCCGGAAATGCTGGTGTTGCGCGCCACGGAGACCCTGCACGCGCTGGATCACCATACTGGCTGCGATTTTCGCGTCACGGCGGGCCATCGCGAGACGTTCATATTGAGCCATCAGGCTTCCACTGAAACCCTGCAAACAGCCATTGATACCGAGCAGGAGCTGCAGCGCACCGAGGGTTTCTGGCGCGAGTTTTCGGATCGCTGTCCTGACGTCGGGCAGTGGACTGCGCAGGTCAAACGCTCGCTGATCACCCTCAAAGCCATGACCTATGCGCCCACTGGCGGCATCGTCGCGGCGGTCACCACGTCGCTGCCCGAGCAATTGGGTGGCGAGCGCAACTGGGACTACCGGTTTTGCTGGCTGCGTGATGCAACGATGACGTTGCTCGCGTTCATGAACCTGGGGTATTTCGAGGAAGCGTCGGCGTGGCGTGAATGGCTGCTGCGCTCAGTGGCCGGTAATCCGGAACAGATTCAGATCATGTATGGGCTGGGTGGCGAAAGGCGCTTGCCGGAATACGAGCTGCCCTGGCTAAGCGGTTACGAAAACTCCAAACCGGTACGCATCGGCAACGCGGCGGCGACGCAAATGCAACTGGACGTCTATGGCGAAGTCGCTGACGCCATGATACAGGCGTTGAAAGGCGGCCTGCCACGGCTGCCGCGCAGCGTAGCGATTTCCAAAGTCATCATGCCGTTCCTTGAGAAGGTTTGGCATATGCCGGACAAAGGCATCTGGGAGATTCGCGCTGAACCACGGCATTTTACCCATTCCAAAGTCATGACCTGGGTCGCCTTCGATCGCAACGCGTCGCTGATTGCGCAGACTGCTGTCACCGATGAGGACCGGGCATTGGCCCAGCACTACCGCAGCGTGGCTGACCAGATACATGCAGATGTGTGCCTGAATGGATTTGATTCGGCGCTGGGCAGTTTCGTTCAGACCTACGGCGCCAAGGCGCTGGACGCCAGCCTGCTGCAAATCGCGTTGACGGGGTTCTTGCCGGCTGATGACCCACGGGTTGTCGGGACGGTCGCGCAGATCGAGCGCAGCCTGATGCAGGATGGCTTGCTGTTGCGTTATGACAGTGATCGTAGCGCGGACGGCGTTTCCGGCAGTGAAGGGACTTTTCTGGTCTGCTCATTCTGGCTGGCGGACGTCTACGTCCTGCTGGGGCGGCGCCAGGAAGCCAGGGAGTTGTTCGACCGCTTATGCGGGCTGAGCAATGACGTGGGGCTGCTGGCCGAGCAATATGACCCTCGCAGCAAGCGCATGTTGGGCAATTTCCCCCAGGCGTTCAGTCACATCGGCATTATCAACACGGCTTTGAACCTGCACCGCGTGATGTGCCCGGTCAAGGCTCGGGCGATGTGCGAGGCTACAACTGCCGAATAACCGGTCAACTGCCGGGTTACATGGCTTTTCTGAACGTGATATTGATCCGCTGTTCGCCCAGCAGCGGGTGCTCCGCTGGCTTGATCGGCAACACGCCGTGAAAACGCAGGCGATCGACACCGCCCCAGACCACCACGTCGCCGTGCTGCAAGACGATCCGCTGTGCCTTGTCGGCGCGCTCGAAGCCGCCAAACAGAAACACCGCCGCAATTCCCAATGACAGCGATACCACCGGCCATTGCAGATCCTGCTCGTCCTTGTCCTGATGCAGGGACATTTTCGCGCCCGGAATATAGCAGTTGATCAGGCAGGCGTCGGGGGTAAAACCGGGGAAGCCGGTGGCCGATGCCGCTTCGCGTGCCAGTTGCATCAGCACCTCGGGTATTGGCGGCCAGGGCTGGCTCGTTTGTGGATCCACGGCGCTGTAACGATAGCCGTGACGGTCGGTAGACCAGCCAAAACTGCCGCAACTGCTGAGTGCGGCAGACATGGTGAAACCGCCGGGAGTCACCATGTGCCGAAACGGCGCCTGGGCCAGCACGCTCTCCAATGCGGGAAGCACGCGCTCGATCCAGGGCGTCGCAAAGCTGCGCAATACCCAGGAGCAAGGACCGATCTGTTCAACCGCAGGCTCCACCTGCTGCGGATCATCGCTGAACAGATCGAAGGTGAGTGGAGTATTGCCTTCACGCTTCATGGTGTGCAGACGGGCAGGGCTTACAAAGCTTTGCTGACTTTGACATCAGAGATGGTGTCGCCGCTCTGATCGTGCATTTTTTCCAGTGCCGCACGCGCTTCGTCAACCGAGGCTGAACTCAGTTGAGCAAATTCGAAGCGGCGCTCGCCGTTGAGTTTGTAGCTGATGGCGAACTTGGTAGTCGGTGTCGCAGGCGTATTCAAGAGATCTCCTTGATGAAAGCTGTGATCAGCTCAGTCGTGTGGTCGAACGACGGACGATTTTGATCGAGTGCGTGAACGTGCTTTTACGCCCGCCATTGGTGTCCAGCTTGCGACCGGCAGTATCAATAGTGATATTCCAGAAGCCAGTGCTGGGCGCAGCGATCTTGGCCGGGAATTTGTCGAAAGCACCGCCATGATAGGTGTGGCGGCCTCCGTTCTTGAAGCTGCGGAAGTTTGAATCGTTCATTAGGCGAATATTGCAGAGCTGGGAGCACTCGATAACGACCAGGTCGTCTTCGTTGAGGTGCTCGCGCTGGTGTACGAATTTCATGAATGTCTCCGACGATAAGGCTTTTTTCGAAAAACCAAAACGATAGCACGGTGAGCCCCGGCATTACCCGGCGATTGAAACTTTATTGCAGTGTTTCTGGCTAAAAGTGCCCTAACCGGGATTTAATCGCCCCCACGCTTGTCGTAGCACTTTTATTTGGGAGGATTGTATGAAATTGGGTGTTGTCATTTTGGCTCTCGCGATGACCGGTTGCGCCACCGTCGCGGACATCGAACACACACCGGCCACGATGAACGTGATGTCTGGCAAAAATCCGCAGGAATATGCCGAGTGTTTCGTCAAAAAAATTGCCGACAGTCGTAAGCCGCCGACCATTGAGCCGCATCACGATGGTTTAAGGGTGATCGTTGCGCAGAAACTCAACAAAGACCCGGCCGCCATTCTGGATATCGAAACGCGCTCCGGCGGCAGCTCCATCAAGGTCTACGAACGCTTGTCGAATTTGCCGCTGCGGCCTAAAGATGTACAGCGCGCGGCCACTGCCTGTATTTCCGGTTGATTCGTTCTGGCCGCTGAACAGCGGCCTTCACCAGGAATGACACTACGTTGCGGGGCTGGAGAAACGGCTATTTGCAAACCACCAGCACACTGCGGCTTTTGAAATTGCCTACGTCCACCCCCAGCGTCTTGTCAGCTTCTTTGGGCTGCGGCGTGCCGTCGGTCCCGACAATCTCGTAACCTGTGCCGGCACAGGAGGCGTCAGCCTTCTCGTAACAGCTGGCCCATGACATGGCTTCGCCCGAGCAATCAATGCTCAGGCCTTGCTTACCGTTTTTCATGTAGGTGTTAGATGCAGTCGCACAGCCAGCAAGGCCCAGTACAGCAATAACGGACAAAAGTCTGATCATGTTTTTTTGCGCTTCATGGTAAGGCTAATTGGGAAAAGTTGCGGTTCGCAGGTTCGACACAGCGAATATGCCATCGTTCCGACATCATTCGGGCAACCTTACGATCAAGGCGCGATCAAGGCTTGGTGCTGGACCGACGACGTGCCGCCTTGGGTTGATCCTGCAAGACCGCAGCCACTTCGATGGCTGCACTCTCAGTGGCGAATGGTCCGGCAATTGACTCGCCGTCGGCGGCGGTTACCCACCATTGGCCATCTTCAAGTTTTTTGATCAGATACCCGTTTACGCTTTTTACGTCCGACATCGAAACTGCCTCGTTCAGTAGTGTTCAAGCCGCGCATGATAAAGCGCCTGCCATCTAGCTGTCGCCCCCGCGTCACAGGGTCGCAACGGGTTCACGTTGTGAAGGCCGAGGCTCGACGTGATGGTCCGGACCCTGCGACCTTAGCAGCGCAATATTCCCGCGCAATCCAGACGCTTCAGCTACGCTTGCACGAATCGTTGTACAGCTGTGTAGAAGGCGCAGATGCAGTTGTTCTGGTCACCGATTTGAAGCAGTTTCGCCAGCCAGATTTAGCCCGGATACGTGGTTTGATGCGTATGCTGGTGCTGTTCGATGGTCGCAATATCTATGATTTTGCGGAACTATCTGCTCAGGGATTCCTCTACCATGGCATCGGACGGCCAGTGGCGGGGCATTGTAAGGTGACCTCCGCCTGATTAGACTGCGCCGCAAACACCCACAGCCCTTATCAAGGACTCTTATGATCAAAAAATGCTTGTTCCCAGCAGCCGGTTACGGCACTCGCTTTTTGCCAGCGACCAAAGCCATGCCCAAGGAAATGCTGCCGGTGGTCAACAAGCCACTGATCCAATATGGCGTGGAAGAAGCACTTGATGCAGGTCTGAATGAAATCTCCATCGTCACTGGTCGTGGCAAACGCGCTCTCGAAGACCATTTCGACATCAGCTATGAGCTGGAAAATCAAATCAAAGGCACCGACAAGGAAAAATACCTGGTCGGTATTCGCCGCCTGATCGACGAGTGCAGCTTTTCCTACACCCGTCAGACCGAAATGAAAGGTCTGGGTCACGCGATCCTCAGCGGTCGCCCGCTGATCGGTAACGAAGCCTTCGCCGTGGTTCTGGCCGATGACTTGTGTGTAAACCTCGACGGCGAGGGTGTACTGGCCCAGATGGTCAAGCTGCACAAGCACTATGGCTGCTCAATCGTTGCCATTCAGGAAGTTGATCCGAGCGAAACCCAGAAATACGGTGTTATTGCCGGTGAAGAAATCAAGCCAGGTCTGTTCCGCGTGACGGACATGGTTGAAAAGCCGAAACCAGAAGATGCGCCGTCCAACCTGGCGATCATTGGTCGTTACATTCTGACGCCGGACATCTTCGAAAAAATCGAGGCGACAGAGCCGGGCAAAGGCGGTGAAATCCAGATCACCGACGCCCTGATGAAACAGGCGGCTGAAGGCAACGTGCTGGCTTACAAGTTCAAAGGCACTCGCTTCGACTGCGGCGGCGCTGAAGGTTACATCGAAGCAACCAACTTCTGCTTCGAGCATTTCTACAAGAAAGGCAGCTAAAGCTCTGAGATTCTTTCAGACTTTCTTGTAGGACAAAGCCACCTTCGGGTGGCTTTGTCGTTTCTGACTGAGCGCTAAGCGGTTATGCTGTCGTTCTGTTCAGGAGACTCACATGGCTTACGATTTCGACCTCTTTGTAATTGGCGCTGGCTCCGGCGGCGTACGTGCTGGCCGATTTGCTGCAGGATTTGGTGCCCGCGTGGCGGTTGCCGAAAGCCGTTATCTGGGAGGTACCTGTGTCAATGTTGGCTGCGTACCCAAGAAATTTCTGGTTTATGGCGCCCATTACGCGGAAGACTTCGAGCAAGCCAAGAGCTTTGGCTGGACCAGTGGCGAACCGGGTTTCAACTGGTCCACACTGATCGCCAATAAAGACAAGCAAATCCATCACCTCAACGGCATCTATCGCAATCTGCTGGTCAACAGCGGCGTAACGCTACTTGAAGGCCACGCACAGCTGACCGGGCCGAACCAGGTGTTGATCAACGGTCAGACCTACAGCGCCGAACATATCCTCATCGCCACCGGCGGCTGGCCGCAAATGCCCGACATTCCAGGCCGTGAGCACGCGATCAACTCCAACGAAGCCTTCTTTCTAAAAGAATTGCCCAAGCGCATCGTCGTTGTCGGTGGTGGTTACATTGCGGTGGAATTCGCTTCGATTTTCCATGGCCTGGGCGCCGACACCACGCTGATGTATCGCGGCGAGCTGTTCCTGCGAGGCTTCGATGGCAGCGTGCGTACGCACTTGCATGAAGAGCTGACCAAGCGCGGCATGAAGGTTCGTTTCAACTCGAATATCGAGCGTATCGAAAAACTGGCCGATGGCACTCTGCAGGCGCATCTTGAAGATGGCAGTTCCTTGAGCACCGATTGCGTGTTCTATGCCACCGGGCGCCGGCCGATGCTCGACAACCTTGGCCTGGAAACAGTAGACGTCAAGCTCAACAAAGACGGCTTTGTTGATGTAGACGAGAACTATCAGACCTGCGAGCCCTCAATCCTGGCGATTGGCGATGTGATCGGTCGTGTGCAGCTCACGCCGGTTGCACTGGCTGAAGGCATGGCCGTGGCGCGGCGCCTGTTTCAACCTGATCAGTATCGTCCAGTGGATTACTCGCACATTCCGACCGCGGTATTCAGCCTGCCGAACATCGGTACGGTTGGTCTCACCGAGGAAGAGGCGCGCAAGGCCGGTCACGAAGTGCAGATCTTCGAAAGCCGCTTCCGGCCGATGAAGCTGACCCTGACCGACAATCAAGAGCGCACCCTGATGAAACTGGTGGTCGATGCCACTACCGACAAGGTTCTGGGATGCCATATGGTCGGTCCGGATGCCGGTGAAATTGTCCAGAGTCTGGCAATCGCGCTGAAGGCTGGCGCGACCAAGCGCATTTTCGACGACACCATCGGCGTACATCCGACACTGGCTGAAGAGTTTGTGACGATGCGTACTCCGGTCTCCCCCAAGCAAGCCTGATTAACGCGAACACGCGCTAACCCGAGATTCAGGATGAAACTCGGGAACACCCTATATTTGTGGAAGGACCCGGCCATTGAGCAGAAATCACCCTTGGGCAGTACTACCACTGCACCCTGCCGAGCAAGACGAAGACTCTATGCGCAAGATAGATGCGTTGCGTGAAAGCGAACGACAATTCCGTATGCTGGCTGACAACATGAGTCAGCTGGCCTGGACTGCTGATTCGGCGGGCAATGTCTATTGGTACAACGAGCGCTGGTATACCTACACCGGCTCATCCCTTGAAGCCATGCAGGCTCTGGGTTGGCGGTCGGTGCATCATCCTGATCACGTGGAGCGAGTCACAACCCGGTCGGCGCATTGCTTTGCTACCGGCTCGATCTGGGAAGACACATTTCCGCTGCTGGGCAAAGATGGCACTTACAGCTGGTTTCTGTCCCGCGCATTGCCCATGCGTGATGAGCAAGGTCATATCACCCACTGGCTGGGGACCAATACCGACATCACCGCTCAGGTGAGTGCCGAAGAGGCTTTACGCGAGCTCAATGAAAGTCTCGAGCGCCGGGTCGCCGAGCGGACTCGCGAACTGGCCACCATCAACGAACTGTTGCAAAGAGAGATGGCCGAGCGCGAGCAGGCCCAGGAAGCGTTGCGGCACGCGCAGAAAATGGATGCCATCGGCCAATTGACTGGCGGGATCGCCCATGATTTCAACAATATGCTCACCGGCGTATTGGGCGCTCTGGACCTGATCCAGCGCCGAATAGCGGCTGGACGTGTCGGTGAAATCGACCGTTATATTCAGGTCGCAGTAACTTCCGCCAATCGCGCCGCCGCGTTGACTCACCGGCTACTGGCCTTCGCACGCCGCCAATCACTCAACAACCGCAACGTAGACGTCAACCACATGGTGACGTCCATGGAAGAATTGTTGCGCCGCACCACGGGTGAAAGCATCGAGTTGTGCATCGACCTGGACCACGACCTGCGGCAAACGCATACCGATGAGCATCAGTTGGAAAATGCACTTCTGAATCTGGTCATCAACGCCAGGGATGCGATGCCCGAAGGCGGTCAATTGATCGTGCGCAGTCGCAACGTCGACATTCGCGCTCCGCAGGGCGTGGTCAGTCCTGGCGAGTATGTGCAACTCAGTATTGAAGACACTGGCTGCGGGATGTCCGCAGACGTTATCGAACGCGCTTTTGATCCCTTCTTCACCACCAAACCCATTGGGCAGGGCACCGGCCTGGGCTTGTCCATGGTTTATGGCTTTATCAAACAAGCCGGCGGCCACGTTCAAATCGACAGCGTTGAAGGGCGGGGTACGCGCATCGATCTTTATCTGCCATGCCGGTTCAAGGAAGCTGTGCGGGATGTGGCGGAGGCGGGTGCCGCCCATTCGCCCCGAGCTGTCGAGGGCGAGCGCGTACTGGTCGTTGAAGACGAAGATGCAGTCAGGATGCTGGTGATCGATGTGTTGCGCGAGCTGGGTTACTCAACCCTTGAGGCCAGTGATGCCAAGGTGGCGTTACCCCTGTTGCAGGGCGCCGAGCGTATTGATCTGCTGATCACCGATGTAGGCTTGCCTGGCATGAATGGCCGACAGCTTGCGGAGATTGCTCGACAGCAGCGTCCGGCATTGCAAGTGCTGTTCATTACCGGCTACGCGCCCAGCGCTGAGAACCGCAGTGACTTCCTCGACTCAGGGATGGACATGTTGGCCAAGCCGTTTAGTGTCGATGAGCTTGCACTGCGGATTCGGAAAATGATCGAAGGGCGCATGCCGGTTCACGCCTGAGCCGGCGGCGGGGCTTCTTCTTCAGGTGATGCCAGATCCTTGCGCAGATTATCCAGCGCCAGCTCGGTTTTGATCAGAATCAACTCCAGCACCCGGCTCTGTTGCTCCTGATCGGTCAGGCGTTGTTTCAGTTCTCCAACTTCCTCATGACTGTTGTGCAGTCGCTCTTCCAGCAGCGCCCGCTGGGTCTGCGCTTGTTGCAGTTGCTCTACTGCGCTGTTGGCCTGGATGGTCAGTCTGGCCAGTTGATCCTTATGCGTGTCCAGTTCGCGGGATGTGCTGCGGCTTTCAGTGAGCAGCCGCTCGTTGGCGCGATTGAGCTGAGTAATTTCCTCCTGTCGCACCAGCGCGCTTTGCTGGGCCTGGCGCAACTCCATCTGGACTTGCTGCACCTGACCTTCGTGGCGCCGCTGCTCCTGGTCGCGCTGTTCCTTCACCGAATTGCGGTAATGCTCAAGGGCATCGCGGGCATGCAGGTGCTTTTCTTCCAGCGAGCGGATTTGTCCATCCTTGTCTTCAAGACGCGTCGCCATGTCCTGGCTGGCTTGCTGAAGCCGCGCATTCTCGGTTTGCTGGCTCTGTAACTGCTGGCGAGTGTCGAGCAGCGCAGCAGTATGCTGATCAATGATTTGAGTCTGATCGGCGCAACGCTGACTCGCATCATTCAGCTCTTTCCTGGTGCTATTCAGCTCCTCTTGCAACGTACGTTGCTGTGTATCGAAGGCCGTCTGCGCCTGATCGATACGTTCCTGGGCCTGTTCCTGCAGGCGCTGTGCGAGGCGGGCGACCAGCTCGGTCAGCTCATCGCCAATCGTTTCCTGGGGCGCGCCACGGCGCAAATCGGTTTCATCCAGCTCCCTTAAATAGCGATGGATCGTGGTTTTCGAGCCGGTATTGCCCATCTCCACGCGTACTGCATCGATGCTGGGATGCTCGCCTCGGGCGATAAGCGCCAGGCGCGCCGTCTGCACTGTTGCCTTGTTTACACCGCCGCGAGCCATGTTGCCTCCTACGATTATGTACTGTGGTATGTACTCTGTAATTACATACTAACTCACGGACTTTAAATTTGATAACAAGGATTAATACTACACGGGATAATGGCGTATTATCCCATGTCAGCAGCTAATTGGCCGTTAATACGCTTGAAACCAGTACGCAAGGGAGCCGCCATGAGCGACATCGATCGCTATATTGAAGCCGCGACCCGGGACAACACCCGACGCAGCTATCGAGCGTCCATCGAGCATTTTGAAGCGACGTGGGGCGGTTTCCTGCCTGCCACCAGCGAGGCCGTGGCTCGTTATCTCGCCACCTATGCCGGTTCGTTGTCAGTCAATACGTTGAAACTGCGGCTCTCGGCTTTGGCTCAGTGGCATAGCAGCCAAGGCTTCCCGGACCCGACGAAAGCGCCGGTTGTTCGCAAAGTGCTCAAGGGCATTCGCGCATTGCACCCGGCTCAGGAAAAACAGGCGGAACCGCTGCAGTTGCAACATCTGGAGCAAGTCGCGCTTTGGCTTGAGCATGAAGCCGCGCAAGCAACGGCAGAGGGTGATCGTCCACGGCTATTGCGCTGCCGACGAGACAGCGCGCTGATTTTGCTGGGGTTCTGGCGGGGGTTTCGCAGCGATGAGCTGTGTCGCGTACAGATTCAGGATGTGCAGGCGACAGCGGGTTCGGGCATCACCCTGTATCTGGCCCGCAGCAAAGGCGATCGAGACAATCTGGGCAAGCGCTACCAGACACCGGCTTTGCGGCGTCTCTGCCCGGTGCAGGCGTACGTGGAATGGATCAACTGTTCTGCGCTAGTGCGCGGCCCGGTGTTTCGCGGGATCGATCGCTGGGGCAACCTCAGCGAAGAGCCGCTGCACGCCAACAGCATCATTCCTTTGTTGCGTCAGGCGCTGGAACGAGCAGGCGTCGCGGCCGAGTTGTACACCAGTCATTCCCTGCGTCGTGGTTTTGCAACCTGGGCTCATCACAATGGCTGGGACCTCAAGTCGCTGATGAGCTATGTCGGCTGGAAGGACATGAAATCGGCCATGCGCTATCTCGAGGCCACACCGTTCGCCAGCCGGGAAGAAAATCTCATGCAAATTTCGTCTATTAATAAAGATCTCTTATAGTGAAAAGCAATCAGGAGCATGAGCTTTGCCAATGAGCCCATGCCGACGATTGTGCGTAAGCTCCACGTCATCGAATTCAAAACCCATCAGGAGATTCACCGATGCCTATCATCAACAGCCAAGTAAAACCGTTCAAAGCCACTGCATTCCAGAACGGCGCGTTCGTCGACGTCTCTGAAGCTGACTTTAAAGGCAAGTGGTCTGTCGTGTTCTTCTACCCAGCCGACTTCACTTTTGTATGCCCGACCGAACTGGAAGACCTGGCTGACAACTACGCCGAGTTCAAGAAACTGGGCGTCGAAATCTACGGCGTGTCCACCGACACCCATTTCGCACACGCTGCATGGCACAACACCTCGCCAGCCATTGGCAAGATCCAGTACCCACTGATCGGCGACCCGACTCACCTGCTGTCGCGTAACTTCGACGTTCTGATCGAAGAAGCAGGTCTTGCTGACCGTGGCACCTTCGTGATCAACCCAGAAGGCCAGATCAAGATCGTTGAGCTGAACGACGGCGGTGTTGGCCGTGACGCTACTGAGCTGCTGCGCAAAGTCAAAGCCGCTCAATACGTTGCTGCCCACCCAGGCGAAGTTTGCCCAGCCAAATGGAAAGAAGGCGAAGCTACTCTGGCTCCGTCCCTGGACCTGGTTGGCAAGATCTAAGTCGATGATTCGGCTGGGGGCTTTGAGCTCTTGAGCACGTAAACCGCATCGCCCCTAAAAAACGCCCGGGCGACCATCGCCTGGGCGTTGTTTTTTCTACCCTCTTAAAATGGAAATCGCCCGCATGTTGGACGCCAATCTTAAAGCCCAGTTGAAGTCGTACCTGGAACGGGTCACACAACCGATCGAGATCGTCGCGTCCCTTGATGACGGCGCGAAATCCCAGGAAATGCTGGCACTGCTCAACGACGTGATCAGCGTTTCGAAAGACATCACCCTGAATGACAGCGGCACCGACGTGCGCACTCCGTCGTTCTCGCTCAACAGCCCGGGGAAAGACATCAGCCTGCGTTTCGCCGGCATTCCGATGGGCCACGAATTTACCTCGCTGGTGCTGGCGCTGCTGCAAGTCGGCGGTTATCCGTCCAAGGCCAGTGCCGAAGCCATCGAACAGGCTCGCTCGCTGCAAGGCGAGTTCAGGTTTGAAACTTATTTCTCCCAGTCTTGCCAGAACTGCCCGGACGTCGTCCAGGCGCTGAACCTGCTGGCCGTACTCAACCCGAACGTGCATCACGTGGCCATCGACGGTGCGCTGTTTCAGGATGAAGTGACCGACCGGCACGTCATGTCGGTGCCTAGCATCTATCTGAACGGTGAGCTGTTCGGCCAGGGCCGCATGGGCCTGGAAGAAATTCTCGCCAAGATCGACACCGGTGCCGGTGATCGTCAGGCGGCCAAACTCAACGCCAAGGAAGCCTTTGACGTGCTGGTGGTCGGCGGTGGCCCGGCAGGTTCGGCTGCAGCCGTTTATGCAGCCCGCAAAGGCATTCGTACTGGTGTCGCGGCAGAGCGTTTCGGCGGTCAGGTGTTGGATACCATGGCCATCGAAAACTTCATTTCGGTACAACACACCGAAGGCCCGAAACTGGCCGTAGCCCTTGAAGAGCACGTCAAGCAGTACGAAGTCGACATCATGAACCTGCAACGCGCCGAACAGCTGATTCCCGGCACGGACGGCGCATTGCATGAAGTGAAATTTGCCGGTGGCGCCAGCCTCAAGACCAAGACCGTGATTCTGGCGACTGGTGCACGCTGGAGAGAAATGAATGTTCCTGGCGAGCAGCAATACCGCAACAAGGGCGTAGCTTATTGCCCGCACTGCGACGGTCCGCTGTTCAAAGGCAAGCGCGTTGCGGTGATCGGCGGCGGTAACTCCGGCGTGGAAGCGGCAATCGACCTGGCCGGTATCGTCAGCCACGTCACACTGCTGGAATTCGATGTGCAACTGCGCGCCGATGCTGTTCTGCAACGCAAATTGCACAGCCTGCCGAACGTGACGGTCATCACCAACGCGCAGACCTCAGAAGTGACGGGCGATGAGCTGAAGGTCAACGGCCTGCGCTACAAGAACCGCTTGAATGGCGAAGAAGTGGCGGTAGCGCTTGAGGGCATCTTCGTGCAGATCGGTCTGCTGCCCAATACCGATTGGCTCAAGGGCACCATCGAGCTGTCACCACGGGGCGAAATCGTTGTCGACTCTCGCGGCGAGACGTCGATCCCAGGGATCTTCGCTGCTGGCGACGTGACCACCACGCCTTACAAGCAGATCATCATTGCTTTGGGCGAGGGTGCCAAGGCATCGCTTAGCGCCTTCGATCACTTGATCCGCACGTCCGCGCCAGCCTGATACTCATCGGCAAGGCAAAAAAAAGGCCTCATGAGCAATCATGGGGCCTTTTGTCATTTCAGCGCATCACAGCGGCGCTGGCTGGATGATCTCTACCCAATAGCCATCCGGATCCTTGATAAAAGCGAGGCTGTTCATGCGGCCGTCAGCCAGGCGTTTCTGGAAGTCCACACCCAGGGTTTCGAAGCGTGCGCAGGCAACGTGAACGTCTGGCACCGAGATGCAGATGTGGCCGAAACCGCGAGGATCGGTATTGCCATTGTGGTAGGCGAACGCCGGATCGTTTTCCGTGCCATGGTTGTGGGTCAGTTCCAGGATGCCGGGGATCGATTTCATCCACAGTGTGCGCGCCGCAGCGTCAGCCGGGATCTGCGCCTTGTCGACCAGTGCAAGGAAATACAGGCTGAATTCGGCTTCTGCGAAATCGCGTTTCTCCACCAGGCTGAAGCCCAGCACGCGGGTATAGAAATCCAGCGAGGCGGTAATGTCTTTCACGCGCAGCATAGTGTGATTGAACACGAACTGTTGGGTCGCAGCTTCCGGTTGCGCTGTCACGCCGGGAAAAGTATTGAGGTCTTGCAGGCTCATGAATAGCTCCGGTTGAGTGTTCAAATTGGGTCAAATGATACGGGGCATGCCGCTGAAATGCCAAATGCTCCGATGGATGTACTGGCATTGCTCTTGTTCATGAAGGCGTTGCGCGTCAGACTTTCCTGCTTATGCCTTCAGGAAAGCGTCCGTCATGCTCAGCCGGTTCTCCCACGTATCGATTGCAGGCCTTCTCCTGTTATGTGCTTCAGGCTTCGTTCAGGCGGACGATGCCATGATCACCTGGCCTGAAGGGTGGCAGATTGAATCCATGCCTCCCGAAGCAGACGCCACCGGCAAACCCGCTGCGCAGTTAAGACAGCGAGCGGTCAAGAACGATCAGGCGGGTAATCCGATGATGGTCATGGAGCTGACCCAATCGGCTCTGGTCGCGGGGCATCAGGTCAATGTCGAGGGTGTGCTGCTGGAGATGCGCAAGGCGATCCAGGTGATGTTTGCCCGAAGCGGATTTCAAAGCGTTTGTACCCGAACCCGGCAGGGCACCTTGAGCCAGATACCTGCGCTGGAAACGACTTGCACGATTACCCAGAACGGGGTGCACGTAATGACTCAAACGTTGGTAGCCGCAGCCAGCAAGAACATGGCCTGGTCGCTTTCCTACGCGGGTTCCGCTGACGGTTATGCGGCGACCAAGGAAGAAGCCCGGCGGATTCGCGATGGCGTGCGCCTCGGTGGCAGTCAGTAGGCGCGACTGGGACAAATTTCAGGCAAAAAGAAGCCCGCCGAAGCGGGCATTGGGGCGCTAATCCTTTAGCAGCCTCTATCCTGAGATACCGGGTGTGAAAAATTCGTGAACCATTCGTTCAAAATTCGGATGGGGGGACGCTTAAAAATCAGAAGTTTCTGACAGATTAGAACGAAGCAACTGACGATTTTCATTTTTTTATATCTTGGATTTCTATCAGGCCGCCGCTCATAACGAACCGATATTTAAAAATTTTCGAAGCGGAATTTCGCGCTCGGTAATCACCGCTAAATAGAGTCAGACATGCCAAGGGACTAATACGATAGTTCTAACATAATGAAACGGTATTGAACGAAATTGAACGCTCACTGGCGCTGCCTGCTGTACTCGATACCGCCGATGTATTCGGCACTATTCATTGACGTCAATAAAAAAGCCCTGCAGAGCAGGGCTTTTTATATTCAATGGTTTCGCTCAAGCGCGAAGCCATGAATCGACGGTATCAATACCGTATTGTTCTTTCCAGGACTTCAGACCGCGATGATTTCCACCTTTGGTCTCGATCAGTTCGCCCGTGTGAGGGTTTTGATAAACCTTGATCACTCGGGCCCGGCGGCGCTTGGGCCCGGCAGGGGCGGCCTGGGCGGAAGAGCCTCTAGGGTCGAGGATTGCGATGATGTCACGCAGGCCCTTGTCATAGCTGCTCATCAAGCCCTGGAGTTTCTGCTCGAATTCAATCTCCTTTTTTAGTCCGGCATCGTTCTTCAAGGATTCCAGCTGTGCCAGCTGCTCTTGAAGGGCTTTTTCTGCTGCTCGAAACTCGGCAAGTCTAGACAAATAACATACTCCGACAGTGTAGTGGCTGTAACCGGCCAACAACGCATCCAGAAAAAAGCGGTTGGCTGGTTCGCTCGCGAGACGCATTACCCTGGGACCAGGTGCACAGTGCCTTGATGAACATAAAGCTGGCTGTCAGTCCCGTCCCGAAGAGAGGGTAGTTGCATCGGCTGCGTGTAAATCATGCACGTTTTTTTTCAGTTAGAAAATAGTCTGGGGATAATTAAGTATAAGAACGACTGATGAGGAGTTGCCGGTTTTTACCCGGCCTTGTGTTATTGCGTGAAGCGAGACGTAAGTAATTTCTGATATTAGAGCCCGCCGGGAAAAGATCGAGAGGTCAACCCCGATCTGATTTGCGCAGCGTTACAAGCCCTGCTGCAAGACTGGATCGTCCGGATTCTGCTGCTCCAGCTCGGCCAAAAGCACCTGGACCATCTGTAATTGCCCGTTCTCTTTCCAGTAATTGATCAGCAATACCCGTGCGCGTCGGTTTCCTGGCTGACGCTTGAGAATTTCGATCAACTGTTTTTGCGCGGCCTCCAATTGGTCCAGATCATGAAGGGCAACCGCCAGGTCATAACGATAATCGTTGTTTTCCGGCTCCAGCTCCAAAGCCTTCGCCAGCCCCAATAGCGCGAATTCGGTCTGATCGTGCTGCAGCAGCCACATTCCCAACGCATGCTGCAGTCGCGCCGACTGCGGATGCCGCTCCAGAAGCTGCCTGAACAATTGCCGCGCCTTGTCGGTCTGCCCTTGTTTGTCCACCAGCTCGATCTGCGTCAAGGCGGCGTCCAGATTGTCCGGTTCAAGGGTCAACGCTAGCTGCACGCTGGCCAAGGCTTGAGCCGGTTGGCCCTGATGCATGGTCAGTCGTGCCAGTTGCAGTTGATTGGTAACGCTGGGTGGCTCGGTTTTCAAAGTAACCGCATAGTCTTCGGCGCTTTTTTCCAGCGCTGCGTAATACAGCCCCAGATCATCAGGAGAAAGCCCGAGCAAGGCGCGGATTGCGCTGAACTTTACCGCTGGCTCCGGATCATCCAGCAAAGGACCAAGCAACAGGCTGCGCTGGTTGGGTGAAACCATCGTCGTGACCACTGATACAGCCGCCTGGCGCACCAGCGGTGAGTCGTTGTGCAGGTCGGCATCCACCAGTTTCAGGGCATTGGGACTGGGGTAATTGCCCAGTTCGGCCAACAGACTGGCGCGTCGGATATCCGACAGGTCGGTTCGTGCCAGTTGCTGATAGAGCACGCGAGCGGCGCCTGGCTTGCCGTTATGCGCCTGTTCGAGGGCCTCGGCATAGGTATGACCCAGCGGGGCCGAGACGTTGGTCGACGGCGAGCTGCGCCAGACGAAAAATCCGAGAATCAGCAGGATCGGCAGAAGGGCAAGTGCGCCTCTTTTCAGCCAGAGACGTCGAGCAGTTACCTGAGAGGAAGAACCTGGTAAAGGCGATTTGGGCATACCGGTATCCGAGTCATGTCGGGTTGCAGCTTCGGGGAGTGATGGCCGACTGTCAAACGGCATGGCATAAAAAAGCCCCGCGACCGGACAGTCGCGGGGCTTTCACATCCAGCTATTCAGCTACCTGACGGTGAGTCAGGCCCGAGGTTGCCAACCGCCGCCCATTGCCTTGTAAATCGCGACAATGCCACGGTACAAGTCGATTTCGGCCTGGGCCTGGGAGTCTTCAGCCGCCAGACGCTCGCGCTCTGCATCGAGCAAGACGAGGAAGTCTGCGGTGCCTTCCCGGTATTGAACCGAGGCCAGATTCGCCGCCGCGCGACTCGACTCGCTTTGGCGAATGATCGACAGCAAGCGTTGCTGGCGTTTGTCGTAGTCGCTGAAAGCGTTTTCCGATTCCTCCAGCGCCAGCAGCACTTGTTGCTCGTAGTTGGCCAGTGCGCCTTCGGCATCTGCATCGGCACCGCGAATGCGAGCCCGCACGCTGCCCAGATCGAACGCAGCCCAGGTAATGCTCGGCCCTAAAGCCCAAGCCTTGGCTGCCGAAGAACCAATCTGCGAGCCGCGTCCGGCGGTGAAGCCAAGGAAGCCGCTGAGGCTGACTCTCGGAAACAGATCAGCGGTTTCCACGCCGATTCGTGCGGTCGAGGAGGCCAGCTGCCGTTCGGCGGCCCAGACATCGGGGCGATGACGCAGCACCTGGGTTGGATCACCGATAGCCAGCTGTTTGGAAATGGCTGGCAGCTTCGACGGGCTCAAGTCGACGCTGAGGGTTTCCGGCCGCTCACCCAACAAGGTGGCGATCCGGTTACGCTGCCGGACCTGCTCGGCCTGCAGTTGCGGCACTGAAGCTTCCACCGCCGCCAGTCGCGCATCGGCACGCACCACGTCCAGCTCGTTGCCCACGCCTGCATCACGCAGTTGCGCTGTTACACCTCGGGAATCCTGTTGATTCTTGAGGTTGTCACGGGCAATGCGTTCGCGAAGCTGTGCGCCGCGCAACTGGCCGTAGGCATCGACCACTTCGGCAGTCAGAGTGACTTGCAGGTCGTACAAGTTGGCTTCGGCGGCGTCCTGATCGGCGTTGCTGGCTTCCAGTTGACGCTGGATGCGCCCGAACAAGTCGATCTCCCAGGCCATGTCCAGACCCAGGTCATAACGTTCGCTGTGCACGCGCTGCTCGGTGATGCCCGGTTGTTGCCCTTTGGCCTGGTCACTGCTGACCCGGCTGGTAATGACCGGCATCGCATCGTTGCTGACGTCGTCGCGGATGGCGCGGGCGGCCTTGAGTCGGGCGAAGGCCACGCGCAGTTCGCGGTTACCGTTGAGCGACTGAGCCACCAGTTTATTCAGGGTCGGGTCATCGAATTGCTGCCACCAGATGGCATCCAGACGGCTGCGATCATAATTGCCCTGAGCGGCCGCCGCGACTTTGGCCGGGGCCGTGTCGGGCGTTTTGTAGTCCGGTCCGACAGCACAGGCGGCCAGGGCCAGAACCAGCAGGCTCGGTAGAAACAGTTTTACGCTCATTGATGCGTCTCCAGCTTCAGAGCCTTGTCAGCCTTGCGGGTTTCTTTACGTTCAACAAAGTTGCGGATCAGCACATAAAACACTGGCGTCAGCAGCAAGCCGAAGAAGGTCACACCCAACATCCCGGAGAACACCGCTACACCCATGGCGTGGCGCATTTCAGCACCGGCGCCGCTGGAGAACACCAGCGGCACAACGCCCATGATGAACGCGAAGGAGGTCATCAGAATCGGGCGTAACCGCAGGCGGCAAGCTTCGAGCACCGCAGCCAGTGGTGTCATGCCTTCGCTTTGTTTGTCCTTGGCGAACTCGACGATCAGAATCGCGTTCTTACAGGCAAGCCCCACCAGTACGATCAGTCCGATCTGGGTAAAGATGTTGTTGTCGCTGCCGGTCAGAATCACCCCGGTAATGGCCGACAACAGCGTCATTGGCACGATCAGGATCACCGCCAGCGGCAGGCTCCAGCTTTCGTATTGAGCCGCCAGGACCAGGAACGCCAGCAGTACACAGAGCGGGAACACCAACAGCGCCGTGTTACCGGAGAGGATTTGCTGATAGGTAATCTCGGTCCATTCGTAGGTCATGCCGTTGGGCAATTCATCCTTGAGCAGTTTTTCCATGGCTGCCTGAGCCTGGCCCGAGCTGTAGCCCGGTGCTGCCGCGCCGTTGATTTCCGCAGTGATGAAACCGTTGTAGTGCATGACCCGGTCCGGGCCTGCGGTATCGGTGACATTGATGAAGGTTGCCAGCGGGACCATCTCGCCGACGTTGTTGCGGACCTTCAGCTGACCAATCTGATCGGCATCCTGACGGAACTGTTGTTCTGCCTGAACGTTGACCTGATAGGTCCGACCGAAGCGGTTGAAGTCGTTGGCATACAGCGAACCCAGGTAAACCTGCAGGGTGTCGAAGATGTCGCTGATGGCAACCCCGTGGGTCTTGGCTTTTTCGCGATCGATTGCCGCATCGACCTGTGGCACGTTGACGGTGTAACTGGTGAACAACGCGGCCAACTCAGGAACGTTGTGGCTCTTGGTGATCACGTTCATGGTTTCTTTGTACAGCTCGTCGTACCCCAGGTTGCCCCGGTCTTCGATCTGCAGACGGAACCCGCCGATGGTGCCCAGACCTTGTACCGGCGGCGGCGGGAAGATCGCCATGTACGCGTCCTGAATGGCGCCGTACTTGCCATTCAGCGCCCCGGCAATTGCGCCGGCGGACTGGCTGGCGTCCTTGCGTTGGTCGAACGGTTTCAGCGTCACAAACACGATGCCTGCGTTCGGGCTGTTGGTGAAGCCGTTGATCGAAAGACCAGGGAACGCAATCGCGCTCTCAACACCGTCCTGTTTCAGGGCGATATCCGACATGCGCTTGATGACATCTTCAGTGCGGTCAAGGCTTGCGGCATCTGGGAGTTGCGCGAAGGCCACCAGATATTGCTTGTCCTGCGGCGGCACGAAACCGGTTGGCGTGGTAGCAAAACCAAAATAGGTCAGCACCATCAATCCTGCGTAGAGGATCAGCGCGATACCACTGCCACGGATCACGCGCCCGACGACGCCTACGTAGCTCTTGCTGGCCCGTTCAAATACTCGGTTAAAAGGCTTGAACAGCCATCCGCCAAGGATTCGATCGAGGAATTTTGAAAAGCGGTCTTTGGGGGCGTCGTGAGCCTTGAGCAGCACTGCCGACAATGCCGGTGACAACGTCAGTGAGTTGAACGCCGAGATCACGGTCGAAATCGCGATTGTCAACGCAAACTGCTTATAGAACTGCCCCGTCAACCCGGAAATAAAGGCTGCTGGCACAAATACCGCACAGAGTACCAGCGCGGTGGCAATGATTGGCCCGGTGACTTCACGCATGGCGCGCTTGGTCGCTTCGACGGGGTTGTGCCCCAGTTCGATATTTCGCTCGACGTTTTCCACCACCACGATGGCGTCATCGACCACGATCCCGATGGCCAGTACCAGGCCGAACAGCGACAACGCATTCAGCGAGAAGCCAAAAAGGTGCATCACAGCAAAGGTGCCGATCAGGGAAACCGGTACCGCAACCAAGGGGATGATTGACGCCCGCCAGGTCTGCAGGAACAGAATGACTACCAGAACCACCAGGATCAGTGCCTCAAACAGCGTATGAATTACCGCTTCGATAGAGCCTCGAACAAAGACAGTGGGGTCATAGGCGATGGCGTAATCCATGCCCTCCGGGAAGCCCTTCTTCAGTTCGGCCATTTTGGCGCGAACACCGTTGGAGATGTCGATGGCGTTGGAGCCAGGGCGTTGGAAAATCGGAATGGCCACGGCGGGCTGATTATCCAGCAGCGAACGCAAGGCGTACTGGTTGGAACCCAACTCGATCCGGGCAACATCACGCAGGCGAGTGATTTCGCCATCCGCGCCAGCGCGGATCACGATGTTCTCGAATTCCTCTTCACTGACCAGACGGCCCTGGGTGTTGATCGACATCTGGAAGCTGGTCGCAGACGGCGAGGGCGGAGCACCCAGCTGGCCGGCGGCTACCTGACGGTTTTGCTCGCGAATCGCGTTGACGACGTCGGTGGCGGTGATATTGCGCGAAGCGGTCTTGTTCGGATCCAGCCAGACCCGCAACGAGTAATCGCCCATGCCGAACAGCTGCACATCACCTACGCCGCCAAGACGCGCCAACTCATCCTTGATATTAAGGATGGCGTAGTTGGACAGGTAGAGCATGTCGTAGCGTTTGTCTGGCGAGGTCAAGTGGACCACCATCGTCAGATCCGGCGAAGCCTTGTCCACCGTGATACCGATGCGCGTTACTTCTTCGGGAAGTTTCGGCTCGGTCCGGGTCACACGGTTTTGCACCTGCACCTGGGCGTTGTCCAGATCAGTGCCCAGCGCGAAGGTGATCGTCAGGGTGATCTTGCCGTCAGCGGTGGATTGCGAAGACATGTACAACATGTTTTCGACACCGGTAATGGCTTGCTCAAGCGGTGCTGCGACGGTTTCACCGATGACTTTCGGGTTGGCACCCGGGAAGTTGGCGCGCACCACAACAGTGGGCGGCACGACTTCGGGGTATTCGCTGATGGGCAACTGGAACAGCGAGATGGCGCCAGCGATCAGAATCATCAACGACAGTACTGCCGCGAAGATGGGTCGCGAGATAAAAAATTGCGAGAAATTCATCTATATAGTCCCTTAACCGCGTGGCGTAGCAGTGCTGGCGACTTTGACGGCCACTTTAGGCGGCGTCACTTGCGGCAGATTGCTGGCTTCGAGGGCTTGGCGTTGTTTGAGAAGAGCGGCGAGGGTTTCAGCACTGGCCATCTGCGTGACTTCCGGGTCCACAGGTTGACCGGGACGTACGCGCTGCAGGCCTTTGACGACAATGGTGTCGTCTTTATTCAGGCCGTTGCGCACGATGCGCAAGCCTTCGACCTTCGGCCCCAGTTCAACCGGGCGATAAGCCGGTTTGTTGTCCTTGTCCATCACCAGGACAAATTTCTTGCCCAGATCGGTACCGACGGCCTCGTCGTTGATCAGCACCGCTGAATACGTGCCGCTGCCGACCAGCTTGAGCCGCGCATACAAGCCTGGGGTATAGCTGCCGTCGGCGTTATCAAAGACTGCCCGACCGCGAATGGTGCCGGTTTTCGGGTTGACCTGATTGTCGACGAAGTTCATCTGGCCTTCGTGGGGATTGCCTGTCTCGTTGGACAGCCCCAGATAGACCGGAGTGGTCTGGCCGCGTTGGCCCTTGCGTGCCAGGTCGGTGTACTTGAGGAACACGCGCTCGTCGGCATCGAAATAGGCGTAAACCTTGTCAGTCGATACGACGCTGGTCAACGCAGTGACATCGGCAGTCACGATGTTGCCTGCGGTGATTTCTGCACGGCTGACGCGGCCGCTGATTGGGGAGGTCACCCGGGTAAAGCTCAGATTCAAACGGGCCAGATCAAGTTGGGCCTGGATCGCTGCCACGCCGGCCCGTGCTTCCTGGGCGCTGGTAGTGCGCGACTCGGCCAGTTCGGCAGAAATTGCGTTGTTGGTGCGCAGACGCTCGCCGCGTTGGGCTTCGTTATCAGTGCGGGTTGCGGTAGCGCGAACTTGCTGAAGCTGGGCTTCGAGGCGGCGAACCTCAGACTGGAACGGGCGGGGATCGATCTGAAACAGCAGATCGCCTTTCTTGACCAGGGCGCCATCGGTGAAGGCAACGGAATCTATCTGGCCGGAGACCCGTGGGCGGATTTCCACAGTTTCCGGCGCTTCGAGGCGTCCGGTGAACTCGTCCCATTCATTGATCGGTTGCTCCAGCACCTTGGCGACGCTGACTTTGGCAGCTGCCGGAGCCATCGTCGCCTCAGGCGCCCGACCGCAGGCGCTGATCACCACCAGGGCCAAGGCGGCGAGGGGGTAGCGCAAATGATTGAATGTCTGAGCCATTGGAGAATCCGCCGATAGTATTGAGATGGGCGGATTCTGTTCTGAGGGGTGTTATTGCACGAATCGAATGAAGCAAAGGTGAATATCATTCGGAATGATATTGACCATCCTCCATCCGGTAACAATCGAAGACTATCAAAGTAACCGGCTGACAGCAGGATCACCCGGCTAAAAAATCAGTCAGACGGTTACTGGGGTCTGCCAGCCAGGGCCAGGCGGGCTCCGAACGCGATAAGCATTGCTGCGAATGTCCAGCGCTGCACAGTCTGCATCATCGGATGCCGTTCTATCCAGTAGCCCAAGGCGACGCCCGCCATCGCATAAATGAAATCGAACAGCAGCCCGATCACCACCAATACCACGCCAAGCAACAGGAATTGGCTGGGCACGCTGCCAGCGTCGGCCTGCACGAACTGCGGCAGCAACACCGAACAGAATAGCAGCGCCTTAGGATTGGTGATGTTGGTCAACAAACCGCGCCTCATGGCGGCAAGGTAGGCCATCGATGATGCGTCGGTTGCTGCCGTGGAGAGTTGCGGTGCGAGGGATGAGGCCCGCGCCAGCTTGATTCCCAGCCAGACCAGATACGCCACACCGACCATTCTGACCACCTCAAAAGCCCAGGGCACCGTGTTGAGGAGTGTTGCAAGACCTGCCGCCGCCAATGTGACGTGGGCAGCGCGCGCCAGCCCCAAACCTATTGCGGTAGCTATTGCTTGTCCGCGTCCTTGGGTGCTGGAGGTCTGCAGCAACAACACCATGTCAGGCCCTGGTACGAGAAAAACGACGAACAATGCGCCAATGAACATTCCGAGATTCGCCATGCCTGCAAGCCGTCCGCCATTAAATGAGTAAGCCGGAATTATAATTTCTGACGGACCGGGGCATGTTGCGATGTACGTCGTCACGAGGGTGATTATTGGCATATCATGCTATTAAACATCATAGATAGTTGAGTTTATGCCAATATGAAACTCGATAACCTTGACCGGCGAATTCTCAGTGCACTTCAGCGCGATGCCCGATTGACCAACGTGCAGCTCTCGGAAGAAGTGGGCTTGTCACCGTCCCCATGTCTGCGCCGTGTTCGCCTGCTTGAGGAGGCCGGCATCATCCGTGGTTATCACGCCGATGTGGATCGAGCCGGCATTGGCTTGGGGTTGACCGTATTCGTGGGAGTGAAGGTGGAGCGTCATCATGACGAGGCATGGACCGCCTTTCGCAATGCGGTGGTTCTTTTGCCCGAGGTGGTGTCGTGCCACCTTGTATCCGGCGAATCCGATTTTCTCTTGCAGGTGCTGGTGCCGGATTTGTCGGCCTATGAGAGTTTTCTGCTCGGCTCGCTGCTGAAGCTGCCGGGCATCAGGGACATTCGGAGCAATTTCGCCATTGCCACGGTCAAGGCACAGGCAGCCATCCCACTTGGGCATCTGCCACACGCGACGCAATAATCTCAATACGTGGTCAACAGGCGAGCGGGTCTGTCGATTACAAAGACGTGAGGTTGAAGATCACTCTTCGCCGCTCCCCACTTCTCGTTCTTCGAATGCGGAGCGCACAGCTTCCACAACACGTTCCGCCCGGTGAGCGTCGTCCAGCTGCGGATACGTTTTCTTCAACTTGCCGGAGACCTGCCAGCCATTTTCCTTGAGAGAGCGAATGATGCGGTTCGCGTCCTGATCCGGCATTTCCAGCACCTCTTTGAGTCGCTGCTGGGCGTGCTGGAAAATGACCAGAACACGGGCCTCATCGGCCATCTCGGTACGGATCGTATGCGCCACGACCTGGGCCGTGTACAGGACGTGTTCGGTCAAATCGGGATAGCGCCATGCGAATTGCGCGTCGTCATAGTCATCGAAAATCAGGTTGCTCGAGGTTCCATCCTCGTAGACGACGAGTTCGCCAAACCGATGGGACGCTGCGTAGCGCTGCATGAATGGCCGCGAAAACACCTCCAGCGTGCGATCGTAGCGCGCCCGGAAATCGATCGAACTGGTGATGCTGGCCGACACCGGCAGGATCACGCCATCAGGCACTGCCTTATCGCGGATCAGGGTGTCGTTGATCAGGAAGCGATGGATCCGACCATTGCCGTCCCGCATGGGGTGGATATACACAAAGGCGAAGGCGATTGCAGCTGCCCGGGCCAGCGGCTCGGCGCCCCGTGTTGCCAGCTCGAATGCCTTCAGACCCTCGAGCAGTTGCGGTATCTGCTCAAATTGCGGCGCGATGTAGTGCACGATGTCCTCGCGCATGGTCGCCTGTCCTACGAACACCGGCGATTGCCGCAGACCCAGCCCGAAGGACTCATGACCCAAAATAGCGGCTTGCAACGTGTGCAGGCTATCGTTGCTCAGCGGATCCTTGATATGGCCACAGTACTTGGCGATCACGTGGGCAAACCGTTGGATCCTGTCGGCCTGGTCGGCCTCTTTCTCGATCAGAAAGCTCGCACGCGACTCCTTGAACGTCAGCCAGCTGGCCGTGCGTATCAATATGTCGGCGCCAAAGGTCTGGTTCAGCTCGCGCAGTGCCGCATCCAGGTCAAATTGCAGCGCTTGCTGTACGGTATCGGTGCGGCGGACCAGGGGGCAGAACTCCGGCACGCCGGGCAGATTATCGTTGATGCGCCAGCGCCGTATCCGCAGTGGCTCGACGCGGGTCAGGTACTGCTGCGATGAAACGGCATCGACATAGCCGCCATTGGTCACATCCGGCACATCCAGATGCTGTCCGGTTAGCCACTCGTACAGGAATCCGCTGCGGCGGGCATATTGGCCAAAGGGCGCTTGCCGGCACCAGGCTTCGATGGACTCTGGGCCGACAGCGGCAAACAGACGGGCGAAAAACTCGAGGTGAATTTCTTCGTACTTGAGCCCAAACTCGAAATGCCCCGCGAAATTGTCCACCGGCTGGTAGCTGGCGGGATACTTGTTCTCGACATGTCCGTTGCTCTCGCGGCTCATCCGTGTCGTACCGATCACCGATTCCACACGTAGGGGTTGTGCAAGCGCGATAGCGTAGCGATCGGCGAGTGCCTTGAAGCCTACTTGCATGCTCGAATCCCCTAACGAGAGCTAAAAAATGATAACCAGAAGGGGATAGTACGCGAAAACACTAATTTAGTGGGCGCGGAAACGTTAACGCTCACATGAATTCGATAATTATTAAGCTATTTCTATCGAAAATGATAAAAGGGCAAGACATCCGTTGGAGACGTGCGTTGTCGGCATTGCTGCCAATCAGAGACTGTCCGGATCGCCGAAAAACATTTTGACTGGGCTCTAGGGCGGTAGTTACAGCCTGAAAAAATCGAATTGTGCCCCCAGTTTTGCCCCCATTCGCATCGGGTGTACAAGCGATCGCGAACGGCGATTTTCAGCGGTCCCAAGTCTGGCAGTGCCTGGATCAGTGTATTCCGTTTGGGCTTCGGTGTAGGTTGGAGGTTTCTTCGCGTAAATTAGTCTATGGTTGTTTGAGATGAAGGTTTGATCAGCCACTTTCCATAGCGGCCATCGGTTCGGTGGCGCCCAGTGCCCGTGCTCGAGCATACGCCTGGCGTCGGGCAACACGCCAATCCGCAAGATGCGCAACCGCTGTGTGCCGGTGGGTCTTGGGGGGACGCTGGGCTTTCAACAATGACGCCAGCATGAGCGGTGAGGTGCACCAAACCTACTGTCGGAGCAGGTCGGTTTCGGCCTCTATGCGATAAATGCGTGCGAAGCACCGGAATTTGGCAACTTGGGCGGTGCCAAGGAGCTCAACCCTTAGAGTATCGCCGCCTTGGCCCCGTGCATATCTAGCTACCCCATGTATGGGGTGCTAGGGGTCGAGTGTTCGAATCACTCCGTCCCGACCATATTATTCAATGAGTTAGCCCAATCTTTTCAGGTTGGGCTTTTTCATGCCTACAAAATTACTCCCACATTTACTCCCACGGATATCTTGGATCTTGGTGGCGCTGCGAGCTGAGATGGCGTATTTGTGTTCGAGTCTCGTCCGCTGCACCATATTTGCTTCCACAAGGCTCGCTGAAGGCCTGGAAGCCACGGAAATAGAGGCTTTTCGGCGCTTTTTTCGTTTTCTGAATTCCACTGGAATCTATCTGTCGCCAGCACTCTGGGCCTCGCTCATGAAATAAATTTCACGTCTCCCCTTGAAGAAATTGGATCCATCCCAAAATCGATTGATCTGTAGTGGCCATTGGCTGCGTTTCAGCTCTCGCTTATCGATATTCTGGTGGACAATCACGAAAATCGGGCCGCGGCAGCTCAACGAAACAATACTTGGGGAGCGCGATATGGCTGAGAGCATTGAGATTGACTTTCTACCGGTGGGAAAGGGCGAGCATAGCGGCGATGCGATTGCGATCCGCTGGCGTGAAAATGACGAATATAAAGTAATGGTTTATGACGGCGGAACCCGAGATTACGGCGTCGCACTGGTCAAGCATATCCAAGAGCACTTTGAAACCAACTACGTCGACTATGTCGTCAATTCTCACCCTGACAATGATCATGCCGGAGGACTGCTGCACGTCTTGGAAACTCTCACGGTTGGCGAGTTATGGATGCACCGCCCTTGGGAGTACAGCGACCAGATCCGAGATTATTTTCACGACGGCAGAATGACTGACGAAAGCCTGGCAAACCGACTGAAGCAGAAAATGTCGGCTGCCCACGCGCTTGAAGAGGCTGCCTTGAAGCGGGATATTCCGATTCAAGAACCGTTTGCGGGTGACCAGATCGGGATCTTCACAGTTCTATCACCCGGTAAGTACCGTTACGTACACGATTTGGTCCCGGCTTTCGAGAAGGCTCCTGAGCTCAAAGAAAACCAGAGCGCTATTGCTTCTGTACTTGACGCCGTTAAAGGTGTTGCAGGCTATGTTGCTGCGAAATGGGGTATGGAATATCTGCCTGAAACAGTGATCACCTCAGCAGAAAACGAAAGTAGTGCGATTCTTTTTGCTTCCATAGGTGAACGAGGGTACCTCCTGACTGGGGACGCCGGAATTGAATCGCTCAGAGCCGCTGCAATTTTTGCCACTGAAAATGGCATTGACCTGCCTAATCGCGTGACCTTCGCCCAGATTCCCCATCATGGCGGTCGTCACAACGTCTCTACAGAAACGCTGAACATGCTTGTGGGGGATCCGCTTGCTGAGATGCCCGAGAATCCAAGCCGCCGAGCCTATGTATCTGCGGCAGAGAAAGCGCCACGTCATCCGAAGAAGGCTGTAACGAACGCATTTGTTCTTCGCGGTTTCAAGGTAGTTAAGACAAAGGGACAGTACATCTCCCACCGCTCTCCTGGCGGGGCTAAGCGTGAAGGATGGGGACCGGCTAGCTACGAGCCTTTCCATGAGGAAATCGAAGAATGAGCGAAGGAGCCGGAGTTTCAGGCTTTGCCAAAGCCATCACTCAGTTCTCGGACACCTATGAGCGCCAAGCCCGGCTGTATCCTGCTCTGCTAGCACTCTCGCCCATTATTGTGACTGCGATGGCATTGTACGGGGATAGACTCGGACTGATTTCTGGGGTCGTATCGCTGCTGGTCGCGTTCGGGCTACTTCACCTGCTTTCCGACTACGCGAGAAGCCGGGGAAAAGAAAACGAGCAGGCGATGTGGAGGAAGTGGGGCGGGCCTCCTAGTACGCAGGTATTGCGCCATCGCGATGGAATTTTCGAGCCAGGGGAGCTACTTGGTTATCACGTCAAGCTTGCCACACTGATGAACAAACCTTTCCCTTCGAGTGCTGAAGAAGCATCCGATCCTCAAGGTGCCGACGCGGTGTACGCGGAAGCCTGCGGAATGCTACGCGCCGCCACGCGGGATACCAAAAAATTCAACCTGTTGTTTAAGGACAATATCTCCTACGGTTTCCGTAGAAATGCTTTAGGTCTTCGAAATATTGCCGTGGCTTCGTGCTTCGTCAGCTTATTCTGGGTTGCTATTCGCCAAGGCCCTTCGATGTGGGTATCTCGTTATCAAGCAGCAA
The DNA here is from genome assembly GCF_001698815.1 of Pseudomonas syringae. Classification (GTDB taxonomy): domain Bacteria; phylum Pseudomonadota; class Gammaproteobacteria; order Pseudomonadales; family Pseudomonadaceae; genus Aquipseudomonas; species Aquipseudomonas syringae_A. The sequence continues at coordinate 144,205 of NZ_LGSI01000068.1, forward strand.
CGACTCCAGAGGCGTTTTTTACGGTCAACGAAGTCACAGCCATTGGGGCGTCGCTAGTCATGCTGCTGATGTGGACGACATTCATCACGGAAAAGTCTGTCCGAGCGGCGGCTTTTTCCTACGCCCGGATGCTTGTCTCCGCCTGCGAGGTTTTGGCCGCGAAGCCTAAGGCTAGTCGAGGGAAGAAAGAAACGGTGAAGTGAGCCCTCTCACTTCCGTTTTGGTACTTGGAAGTGCGTCGAGCTGTCAGCAGGTCGATGCCACCCTTAAAACCTTGGCCTCCCTACAACTCACTAGCCATCGCAAAGCAGGAAGTTGCAATGTCGCACATAGAGATCGATTTCATCGGTGTAGAGACCGCGAAAAGCGGTGACGCAATTACCATTCGTTACGAGAAAAATGGAGTTACGGGCGTTCATGTAGTGGACGGAGGGTATGTCGACACTGGAGCTCAGGTCATTGAGCAACTCCGCAAATTTTACGGTACCACCAAGATTGATAACGTAGTCCTAACTCATCCAGACCTTGATCATGCCAACGGTCTGCGGGCAGTGCTAGAGGAGTGCGATGTCGGTAAGCTTTGGCTCAATCGACCTTGGCTCTATGCTGATGAATTGATTGACAGGTTTGCCACCTATACGTCCGTGGATGCGCTTGAGCGAAAGCTCCGATCTGTGTACAGCACCGGCAATTTCGAGGCGAGCGCCCCACGCGTCGGCGAAATGCTGCGCGCGCGGCAAACTCACTTTCGGGTCGTTGGTACTGGCGACCACTACTGTCTTGAACGGCAGTAACTTCAGCGGGAGGGGTGAAAACCCCCTGATGCCTGGCGGGTAATCAGGTGCTTCAATATCGCTCGGAGCGACCAGCAGCGCAGCAAGCACTGGTCCGCTGTAACGCTTGGCCCAATGGGCGACCAGGATAACGGAAAGTGAATGCGCGATCAGAACCACCGGGTCGTCATTTTCGCTTATGACGGCTTGTAATGTGTTTACCCAGTCTTCGAGGTCCGGATTTTGCCATTCCTTTTGCAGTACCCGTTCATAGGACGGGTTGTTATTCTGCCAATGGGTTTGCCAATGACCCTCTCCGGAGTTGCCCCGTCCTGGAAGAATCAGAACGCGTACATCTGTCATCTGTGAATCCTCGCTAAGCTGGTTGAACGACGCGGGTGAGCTCTGCAGGTGTTCCGCGCAGTGTGGGGGGCTTTTGTAGGGGGACGTTTAAATAGTTGGATTTTCCGGTAGTGCGCCGTCAGAAGTCGTAACGAGCGCCGGCGAGCCATGTTCGGGGCGAGTTGTAGTAGTAGCCGAACGCGGAGGGCGTCTCATAAGTTTTGTCTAGAAGGTTTTTTCCCGAAACGAACAGCGTTAGCGATGTTCCTCTAGGGGTGTAGAAAGCGCCGAGGTCGACATAGGTTTGCGCCGGGGTCTCGAAGGTATTTTCAACACCTGTATAAAACTTGCTGGAACGGCGGACGTTCCCGTTCAGGCGGAGATCGCCGCCAGGCACTGAAACGTCGTAAACCGTGTTCAAGTTGTAGGTCATGCGCGGTGCGAATGGGAGCTCGTTGCCGGTGTAGTCGGCGGTCGAAGAGACACCGCCTGGTAAGAACTGGTCAATCCCGGTCCGTAGGTAGGACGCCGAAAAACTGGTCTTCCAGTTGGACGTAATCTGAAAAGAAGACTCCAGCTCGGCACCGTAGGTGTGTGCAGAATCAGCATTGGCGAGCACGCCGCCTATTACGGGCACTCCGTTAAATACTGGATTGCTTAAGCTGGTCTGGTAGTTGTCGTATTTGTTGTAGAACATCGCAATGTTGTTTTGCACGCGATTATTGAATGCCGTGGTTTTTATTCCCCACTCATAGGACGTGACTTCTTCCGGGTCTATCGGGCGTTCAACCAGATCGATGCGGTTCACCGGCGCAGGGTTCCACCCTCCGGAAGTTTCGCCTTTGGCCCAAGTGAGATAGGTGAATACATTCGGGCTAAAGGTGTAATCAAGGATAAGTTTCGGGGTGAGAGAGCTGTTTTTTTCGCTCCAGTTATTGAAGGTAAATCGTTGGGAGAGCAAGTCACCACCGGCATTACTGTTGTAGGCATCGCCGGACAGGATGTGCTCCTCGCGCGAATAGCGAAGCCCGCCTGTAATGCCGAAGGCATCGGTGACCTTGTAGTGCAGTTGGCCGAAAATCCCCTTGCTTTCCTTTTCGTTGCGGGAACTGGTGGCTTGCCAGGCAGGCGCCGTGCCGAGTGCGGTCAAGCGATCAAAATCAAAATTCTCGTGGAAGTAAGTCGCTCCCGTGACAAAATCAAATCGCTCGTACTCACCGAGCAATTGGAACTCCTGGGAGAACTGCCGCTGATTCACCTCCTGATAAAATTTGTTGAATGTGTACGTCTCGCGGCCGTCGCTGTCCCACGGCTGCCCGTCTTTGATTCGACGAAACGCGCTGATCGACTTCAAGGTCAAGTTGTCATTCAACTGGTCGGTGATCTTGAAAGAAATGCCACCGTTGTTCTGATCCGTACGAGTGTCCCAGGAAGCAAGGGTACGATTGTCCTTGAGGTGAGGCGTGAGTGGCGAAGGAACACCATTGTCCGAGTGGTCACTGGCTTCATCGATGGCCAAATCGAAGCGTAGGTTTTCGGATGGGCGGAATAACAGCTTGGCCCGGACTTGATCCGTATCAAAACCGTTGACGTCCTTGTTCAAGGTGTAGTTGTGGGCATAGCCGTCGCTCTTGCGACTGGACACTGCCAGGCTGCCCAGTAACACATCCGGGATTAGCGGCCCGCTGAAATAGCCCTTGGATTCGAAGGTGCCAAAGTTGCCGCCACCCCCTTCGACGAAACCCGTAAACTGGTTACTGGGGTCCTTGCTGATGATTTTGAGCGCGCCTGAGCTGGTGTTTTGTCCATACAGCGTACCCTGAGGGCCCCGCAGAATTTCCACCCGCTCGATATCTGGAAGATTAGAGAACGCATTACCAAATTGTCGGGCGATATAGACGTCATCAAGGTATACCCCGACCGATGGATTGCCAGCTGGGCGGGAATTGCCGATGCCGCGAATAAAGACATATTGTTGATTGATGTATGGGCTCGGTAGGGTAACGCCTGCAGCCTGGCCGGCGAGGTCGGCCAGTGAGTGGACCTGACGTTCCTGCAGTTGGCTCTCTCCAACTGCACTTACCGCTACGGCAGTTTTCTGTAGATCAGTTGTTCGGCGCTCGGCCGTGACCGTTACGGCGGTCAGTGCGACTTCTTTTTTATCTTTTGCGGGCTGCTCGGCTGCGTCATTACCGTTGGTATCTGCTGCTTCGACGATACCGCTGGACAATGCAAATACCGACACCAGCGCCAAATACAACGGCCGGCGGACAAAGGGTACTGCGTTCAAAGGATGACTCCTCATCTCAAACCTCATTCTCAATAATCACAACGGATCAATCGGATGCCGTGCCACTTCCAGCGGCGGGCACGAAAGCAATAAGCCTTCGTGCAATTAACTCCGGCCTACTGGTAGGTGGTACGGAAGAGATGGAAGTGCGCGAGGGAGGACAACGCACTGTGACACTGCGGCAAGTTGTGGGCAGGTTAAACAGAAGTTGGAAGAGTGCGAACTGATATTATCTGCGTTGCTTGCGCGGCAATTGCATATAGGTTTATTACACGCGAGTCCTTTTCAGGCTTGTTCGATAAGGGCTTGTAGCAACGAGTAGCCATAAGGCCAATCGCCCAGCTCAGCGAAGGAGCCGAGGTGTCCAAACGCTCCCGGTACTTGCAGGCTTGAACCCCAATCCGTCGCAAATTGGCGCGCTCGTGCCAACGTTACTCTAGTATCGTTGGTGCTGGTTACAACGGTGCTGGGGAAGGGCAATTTCATTGAGGGCATTGGCGCAAAACCGATTGCGCCGGGCGGATACGAAGGGTCCTCGACATCGCTTGGGGCGACCAGTAGAGCGCCTCTCACGCAGCCATTATAAGGCGGCGCGGCATGGCGCAATGCCCAGTGCGCCACCTGAGCAACCGACAGTGAGTGGGCGACCAGAATCGTCGGAAAATCCTCTTCGGTAATGGCCTGCTCCAAGGTCTCGACCCATTCGTCAATGTGGGGGTTTTCCCAGTCCCGCTGGAGAACTCGGCGGCAGTATGAGTGGCTTCGCTCCCAGAAGCTTTGCCAGTGTTTGTCGCCAGAGTTGCCCCTGCCAGGCAAAATCAGTACGCGTATTTCAGTCTGCATCTCGGACCACCTTTGGCATCAAACGCGCAGGCTATCTGAAGTGCCATGATCCGGCGACAAGCCAAATGGCATAACGAAATAACCCGCAGCGTCATAAGCCTGCCTTGGTCCGGTGTTCGTGATCATGGGACAGGCAAGAGTAGCGCTTCCTCAATCAACTTTGCCGCCCGATCAACTTCCATCTCGGTACTGAATCGGCCCAGACTTAAACGGATGGTACGCAACGCTTCAGCACGCTGAAGGCCAATGCCCAGCAGTACATGGGACGGCTCAGTGATTGCTGAGTTGCATGCAGATGTCGAAGACAGCGCCAGTTCGTTGCTCAGAGAAAAATCCCGGTCGGCGGTCAGGCTCAGTGTGTGCGGTACATGTGTTGTGAGGTTGGCGTTAACACGTATAGGCAGGCGTTTTAGTTTTTTCAATACTCTGTTGCGCAACTCCAGGATGCGAGAGTGCTCCTCAGCCCGTACGTGGCCTGCGATGGCGAATGCTTCCCCCATACCGACAATCTGGTGGGTCGCCAGCGTGCCGGAGCGCAGACCTTGTTCATGTCCGCCTCCATGTATCTGCGCGCTCAATTGAGGCGCTGCGCGAGGGCCAACGAATAGCGCGCCTATGCCTTTAGGGCCATAAGTTTTGTGAGCAGAGAAAGACATCAAATCGACTGCAAGATTCGTTAGATTGATGTCCACTTTGCCCGTTGCCTGGGCTGCATCGACATGGAACAGCGCGCCATGTTCGTTTACGACCTGGCCGATCGCGGCGATATCGGTCACCGCGCCCAGTTCGTTGTTTACCAGCATTAAAGAGACCAGGAATGTATCTGCGCGCAGCGCTTGGATCACCGCCTGAGCAGTGATGGAACCGTCCTGATCGGGCGTCAGGTACGTGACAGAAAATCCTTTTTTTTCTAACTCGGCAAGCGTGTCGAGCACTGCTTTGTGCTCAAGTGGGCTACTGATTATGTGCCCCTTGCTGTCCCATCGAGTGAAGGCGACACCCTTTAAGGCGAGGTTGTTTGATTCGGTCGCGCCCGAGGTCCATATGATCTGCTCGGGACGAGCATTCACTAGTTCTGCGACTTGTTCGCGCGCGCGTTCGACCCTGTCTCTGGCGCGTAGGCCAAACGCATGAGAATTGGAAGCCGGGTTACCGAACGTTCCAGTCCTGCCCAGGCATTCGATCATTCGAGCAATGACACGTTCGTCGACGGGCGTAGTGGCTGCATAGTCAAAATACAGCTGCGCTGTCTTGATGTCGGCGACCTGAGCGGGCCAGATCCACGGGAGAATTTTCGACATGGCTTTTTCTCAGACCTCATCGAACAGGACGGTGGACAGGTAGCGTTCGGCGAAACTTGGGATAATGGTGACGATCACTTTTCCTTCGTTTTCTGGACGCTGCCCTATGATGCGTGCGGCGGCCAGCGCGGCACCGGAACTGATTCCCACTGGTGCCCCCTCGAGCCTGGCAATTTGTCGCGCTGTATTGAGTGCATCTTCATCGTCGATGGCGAGGATTTCGTCGATCACCTGCAAATTAAGGATTTTCGACAAAAAACCAGAACCGATGCCCTGAATTTTGTGTGGTCCGGGCCTGCCACCCGACAGCACGGCACTACCCGAGGGCTCTACACCAATAATTTGGATCGAGGGTTTGTAGGCCTTCAGGACTTCGCCCACTCCGGTAATAGTGCCGCCGGTGCCGATCCCAGCCACCACTATATCGACCTCACCCGCGGTGTCTGTCCAGATTTCTTCAGCGGTCGTGATCTTGTGAATAGCAGGGTTGGCAGGGTTCTCGAACTGCTGGAGCACTACTGAGTTGGGAATCTCTTTCTGTAATTCATGAGCCCTTGCAATTGCACCACTCATACTTTGGCCGGCAGGCGTCAGTTCCAGTTCCGCGCCCAGGAATCGAAGCATTTTGCGCCGCTCCTCGGACATACTTTCCGGCATGCATAGGATCAGCCGGTAGCCCCTGGCAGCAGCAATAAAGGCCAGAGCAATGCCGGTATTGCCAGAGGTTGGCTCAATAATGGTTGAACCCGGCTGGATACGCCCGGATTGTTCTGCGTCGTTTATAAGTGCAAGACCCAGGCGATCTTTAACTGAAGAAAGTGGATTGAAGAACTCGAGCTTGCCTAATAATTGAACAGGGATATCCGACTCGGCTGCGAAGCGGTTGAAGCGCACCAGCGGAGTTGCTCCGATGGTATCTATAATACTGTCGTAAACTTTACCTCTGAATGTTGACATGTGTCCTCGCAAATATTTATTCATACAGTTAGTGCCCGCACGCCACTACGAGCGATTCAAGGTGGAAAACTACCGACATAGGAAATCAATGCAAAACGAAAAAAATGGCGAAGCTTAGATGGCGAGCGGGATAGGGCGGTCAAACACGCAACACGGGATAGGTGTGTTGGATCGCCCGGTTATCTGAAAGGCATATAAGTGGCTGAGTGCATTGTGTACAACCGGAACACCCCCAGATGCTTGCTCGCAAGTCGGCAGCGTCGATGACAGAACTTGTCTTACGCAAAACCTGACACTTGGTGCGGCACGTAGTCCTGCTGCAGGCGCTGAGTTTCTTCTTGAGTGAGTATCAGCGATGTCGCAGCTACAGCATCAGTCAGGTGATGCGGCTTTCTAGCCCCTACAATTGGAGCAGTAATCCCCGCTGACTGCGCGACCCAAGCCAGTGCGACTTGGGCTCGAGGTACGCCGCGTGCTGAAGCCACATCCGCCACGGCTTCGACTATCTTACGATCTGACTCAGCCGTTTGCGGGAGATATAAGGTTTTGCCGAATTCGTCATCGTCGTATCGAATGCTGCCTTCATTCCAGTCACGCGTCAGAAGCCCCCTCGCCAATGGGCTCCAAGGTAGAACAGCAATACCCTGATCACGGCACAGGGGTAACATTTCCCGCTCCTCTTCTCGATTGATCAAGTTCAGATGGTTTTGCATTGAAACAAAACTTGCCCAGCCATTGGATTTCGAGGTGTGTAACGCTTTGGCGAATTGCCAGGCGAACATCGAAGATGCCCCGATATACAACGCTTTGCCCGCTTTCACGATATCGTGTAGAGCTTCTAGCGTTTCTTCGATTGGTGTTTGATAGTCCCAGCGGTGGATTTGATAAAGGTCAATGTAATCGGTACCTAAACGACGCAAGCTGTTATCGATTTCGGTGAAAATTGCCTTGCGCGAGAGACCTCCGATATTGGGGGCTTGACGCGACGCTGAAAAGACTTTGGTGGCGATGACAACCTCGTCACGCTTCGCAAAATCACGCAGTGCTTTTCCGACGATTTCCTCGGAAGTGCCGTCGGAGTAACCATTGGCCGTATCAAAAAAATTAATACCAAGCTCAAGAGCGTGTTTAATCAGCGGGCGGCTACTTTCTTCGTCCAGGGTCCATGAGTGTTTGCCTCGCTCAGGGCTCCCGAAGCTCATGCAGCCTACGACGACAGATGAAACCTTTAACCCTGTGTTACCCAGTGATTTATAGATCATGGAATAGTGTGCCTCGAAGATCTTAATATTTTGGTAGATCACTACTTGGGGCGATCTTAGGCTGGGAGTGATAAAATAGAATATCAAACTGGAAATGTATCCTGCTTGTGTACGTCGCCCACATTGTGCACCCGCAGGTAACTACTAGTTACAAGCTGGTTGAATAGTAGGTTTTCCGACTGGCGATCTGAAGCGATAAAAACGGCTAAGCATAGGTGGAATACAAGCTTTTCAGGAGGCTAAACGTTGCAATACTTCTTACATACGATACTGAACTCACGCCGCGCCCAGTGCCTTCTATTCAGGAAAGTGCATTGCCAAAAAATAAGCAATGCAGTGAGTAAGGCAGGTCTAAAATCTATACTCCTCTTGAACCTGCTGAGCGATAAACTTCTGCATGTGCTCAGAAAGCTGATTTGCAGCTTCGACGATGGCCCAGCACCGGCAGCAGCATGCTGAAGGTTAGCGCTTAAACACTCGTTAATCCTTTACGAGGCGTTCGGCGAAACCATGATGCATTTGTACCAGGCCTACTCCAGCACAGGCTTCGACTCTGCAGTGATGTAGATACCAACCTGACCATCAGTAAAACAAATTTCAGCGACAGCGTACTCTCAGTCGATAGGGACCCCTGCCAACCGGCAATGCATCGCCCAGTATAGCGAGCTGTTCGGCCACTATCAGGTCACTGGCATCTGCTGGACGGCGATGTACCTCAGGTCTTTTCGTTCGACAGGTCAAAAACTACCGCAGGGCCTACACACTCAACTGTATCGACGGGCTGTCCCTGGCGGCCTCGTCCACGGACGGCCAGTTTTGGCTCTTCCTCTCTTACTGGGTGGAAAAACAGAAATGCCTGTCACCCGGTCTAATCTCCTGATTTGTATTCGCTGTATCATCAATCTGTGGTTATTCGCGCAGCGTTTTGCCGCAACTGATCTAAATAGTCAGCCCATTGCTGAGCAGCCTCCCGGCGCTGCACCAGCAGTTGCGCGCGCGCATATACAGCTCCAAGAGCTCCTGGCATTCGGTGAGATAACGAAAGTTCGAGCACGATTGGATCGATACCCAAGTGCTCGTGGGCAATGGTTCTGTAGGTGGCGCGAAAGCCGTGAGCAGTGATGTCGTACTCCGGCCAAATACGCTGAAATGACTTGAGCATGGAGGTTGGGTTTATGGGACGTCCCGGATAGACCGGCGAGACGAATACCCAGCCTTTGCCTTCTTCATCCACCACGCGGGTTTTATGGAGCTCGCGTAACAGAACCAAGGCTTGCTCAGGCAACGGCACGATGTGTTTGCTCTTGTCCAGATGCTTGGTCTTGCTCACCACATAACGCCAATCGGCGCCCACCAAGTCGACATCTTCCCAGCGCATCTGCACCAGCTCGCCTGGTCGGACAGGCAACATGACCAGCAGGCGCATTGCGGCGGCAACGCTGCCGTCGTTGCAGTCATCAAGGCGTATAAGAAACCTGCCCAGGTCGGCTGGCCTTTCGATTGCCGGGTTGCTGGTCACGACATGGCGGATCTTCAACTCCTCAATGTTGCTGAGCGCCACGTTGCGTTCCACCCAGCCGCGCCCTTCAGCAAAGCCCAGAACGGCACGTATGATGGTACGTACGCGCCGGGCCATGGCCATTGTGCGCTGGCGGCGCAACTCCGTAATGATTGTGGTGATGTGCTCGAGCTTGATCTCGCTGACCGGTTTTTTACCGATCGCGGGCAAGATGTGGTTGTTCAGCGCTCCGTTAAATCCCGAGATGGATTTGGGCACCAGTTCGGCAGACTTGAACGCCAACCATTGCTTGGCTACGTATTCGAAGGTGCGCACCTCGTTGAGCAGGTGTGCTTCGATCTTGGCGGTCTTGGCCTTGAGCGGCGCGGTGTGGTTAGCCACGTCGCGGCGTGCGCCGCGGGCAATGTCGCGCGCGTCCTTCAGGCCGATTTCGGGGTAAGCGCCGATGGAGAAGCGGTTTTCCTTGCCATGCAGCCGATACTTCAATCGCCAAACCTTGGAAGGGGGTTTGCCGACCTTGCTCGACGCCCTTACCTCCAAGTAGAGCCCAGGGACTTCGCCATCGGCGTGTTTGCCGGGTTCGGTCAGCGAGCGGATCAAGGCATCGCTGAGTTTGCGTTTGAAAACAACCGCATTATCTGGGGGCATCGGTGGGGGCATCCTTTTTAAGGAACCGAGATTTGCCCCCAATTATGCCCCCGTGAGTCGTGGAATCCATTGGATTTAGACAGGCGGCAGTAGACTCAGGTTATCAATAACTCGTTGTTATAAAACGGTTTTATGGAATTTAGTGGAATTCCATTAGAGGCTATCGGGGTCCCCAAAAAACATCTGAATCCTCGAGCGCAGCCATCGCTCACCGGGATCGTTGTCTTGTGAACCGCGCCAGGCCATATGCAGCTCGAACGTCTGCGTCTCGATTGGCAATTCCTCGGCCCGCACTCCGCCTGCCGCAGTCAACACTGCGGCGGCATAATCCGGCACGGTGGCGATGATGTCGGTGCCCGCCAGCAATGTTGCCAGGCCATTGAACTGCGGGACCGCCAGCACGACATGCCGTTTGCAGCCGATCTTTTCCAGGACGCCATCGATGAAACCACTCAAGTCCCCGGCGAACGACACAAGTGCGTGCGGACGCGAGCAGAAATCATCCAGGCTCAACGCACCAGGCATTGAGTCGGCGCGCAGCAACATAGGCTTGCTGCGGCGCAGCACCTTGCGCTTGGCGTTGGCGGGCAGGTCGTTGGTGTAGCTGACGCCGATGGAAATCTCGCCGGAGGCCAGCAACGCCGGCATCAATATATAGTTGACGCGACGTACCACCAGCACGATGCCGGGCGCTTCGGAGCGCAACCGCTTGAGCAGCGCAGGCAGCAAGGCGAATTCCGCATCGTCGGAGAGCCCAATGCGAAAAACGGCGGTGCTGGTTGCGGGATCGAACTCGGAAGCGCGGCTGACTGCGGTGGAAATCGAATCCAGGGCAGGCGAGAGCAGTCCGAAGATTTCCGTCGCTCGGGCGGTTGGCTCCATGCTGCGGCCGGTGCGTACGAACAGCGGATCGTCAAACAGCCCGCGCAGCCGTGACAGGGCGGCGCTGATTGCCGGTTGGCCGAGAAACAACTTCTCTGCGGCGCGTGTCACGCTGCGTTCATGCATCAGGGTTTCGAAAACGATCAGCAAATTGAGGTCGACGCGACGCAGGTCGTTGCGATTCATGGCAGGTGATCTCGGGACATTTGTCGAAGCAGTGGGCAGCCAGCAGAAAGCCGGTGTGTTCAACGCTGGCGTGAATAGTACGAGCAAATACGCGGTTTGCGCATGCATAAATTCATCGCGAGATCAGATACCTGCATCCAGAGTCGCTAATCAGCCTGAGATTCATTGAACGTCCGGGAGCACCGATGACCAAAGATTTACCGGGTCAGGGTCGAACCTTGGGGTTTGTCGGCGATGGCTCGTCGGACGGCGGAAGATGAAACATTCCATGGGTTGCAATGTACGTGCGACATGCGAACAATGGCCGCCCATGACCACATAGGCAGTCTGTGATTGTCTCAAGGCGATAAGCCTACGGAATGTGATGACAATCGATGACAGACATGTCGACTATTAATAGCCACTGATAGTGTTCCCGGCAGCGCCCGGATAGAGTTCATGGCATCAAGGTTCATTAGGCGAGGTTCGAAATGTCCCGCACGATTCGTTTTCATCAGTTTGGCCCAGCAGAGGTGCTCAAGATCGAAGAGCATCCTGCCGCGTTGCCTGGACCCGGTGAGGTACAAGTACGTGTCCAGGCGATAGGCATCAGCTGGTATGACGTCCTCTGGCGGCAAAACCTGGCGTCTTCCCAGGCGCGACTTCCGGCGGGCATGGGCCATGAAATGGCTGGCGTTGTCACCGCACTGGGTGAAGGCGTCGACGATTTTGCTGTGGGCGACAACGTTGCCAGCTTCCCGGCGGCAGACCCAAACCAGCATCCGGTTTACGGCGAGGTTGTGGTGCTGCCACAGTCTGCGTTGACCCGTTACCCGGACGTGCTGACGCCACTGCAGGCCAGCGTGCATTACACGCCGCTGCTGGTTGCCTATTTTGCCTACATGGACCTGGCGCGTATCAAGCCTGGGCAGACCGCTCTGGTGACTGATGCCAGCCACTGCGCCGGCCCGGCGTTTGTCCAGTTGGGCAAGGCATTGGGGGTGCGAGTGATCGCTGCCACCAAGACTGACGATGCACGGGATTACCTGCTGTCACTGGGGGCCGATAAAGTCGTGGTCACCGAAGAGCAGGATCTGCTGATGGCGATCAACAAGTACACTGAAAATCGTGGCGTCGATGTTGTGCTCGACGGTCTCGGCGGTCCGCAGATGTCAATCATGGGCGACGTCCTGGCACCACGCGGCAGTCTGGTGCTGTATGGTTTGCAAGGCGGCAACCAGACTCCATTTCCGGCGTGTGCTGCGTTCCAGAAAAATATTCAGTTCTTCGTGCATTGCCTCGGCAACTTTACCGGCAAGCCTGAACTGGGCATCACTCAGGATGAAGCAGCGTTGCAACGCGCACTGCGCGACATCAATCAGTTGACCGCAGATCGCGTGCTGGTGCCGCTCAAGATGCGCGTGTTTCCATTCAGCGAAGTGGTCCAGGCTCACCGTTATATGGATGGCTGCCCAATTGGCGGGCGAGCGGTACTCGAAGTGGAGCCTGTCTGATCAACGCCTGAGAAGTGCTGCCGCAGCACTTCTGTCTCCTCGACGCCTCCAGCCAGGCGTCGACGCATTTAACCCCTCGCCACGCCTTCAACTTCATTCCTTGTTCGGCTTTCGACTTTTCAGCATTCGGCATATAAATCATCTGCGCGTTATAGCTGCAAGCGCTAAGTGTGGTTGATTGAATAGTTGAGCCCGCGGCATTTAATGAGCTTCAATTTGAAATGCCGCTATTTGACAAAAAAAAGAATAAACATGACTGGGTGTTTCTCGGAAACATCGACGGGGCGGGTTTAATATCACCTCCGTTTCGAGGGTTTATAACCGGGCACGCGTCCGTGATGCTTGCTGTGACACTCACCCCTGTCTTACGCCTGTACCGGAAATCTCCGTGCGGGCTGCGAAAATCCTTGCGCTGCGGGCTTGGCAGGGGAAACCGAACTCGGAAAATACATCTATTTACACGGCAGAATTAAACTAACCTGTTTAACTGTTTATGTTTAAATCGCTTAAGGTGAGCCGTGTTTTGCGACTTATCTGTACCTTGTAATTGGTGGATTAATATTGATAATAGTTGGGTAATTATTACTCAGGGAATGAGTCATGGTCGATTATTCATCCAGACGGCTGCTCGATGTAAATTCAATCTGCACACCCTCGCGCGCCGATACGCAGGCAGGTGAAACACGATGAGTTCTATACACGAGCAAGCGATGAGTTATGTGTATCAGCAAGTGTTGCAACGCTTGTTGGGTCACTTTACCCGCGCCGAGCGGACCGCCTTGCAGTTATTGATTCAACGTTTGATCGTGGCCGCAGGCGGCATTGAGCGTATTGCCAGCTTCAAGGTCATGGTCGCATTCAGCGGTGGCAAGGACAGTGCGTACACCGTCGCCTTCCTGCGGGCTGCGCAGCTAAGCATTGCCGGCAGATCCCCCGGGACATTCAATCTGCGCATCGCCACCATGCGTCATGCAGGCATGACCCCCGCCGTCATGGGCAACATTCAGCGCACCTACTCGGGACTCTTTCTCCACGACGATCCCCGGGTCGAATTGCTGGTGGTGGATAACCAGTATGTACAGATATTCGAGCCGGAGCTGCCGTTCTCCCAGGCAGGGCGCGAACAAAACCGCTCGGACATGCTGCTGAGCGGGCATTTGTCGGCAGGGGACGGCCGCACCACGTTCTGCAATAGCTGCTATTTGGGGATCGCGGAGTTTTTCGGGCGTGCCGCCGCCTGGGGCACTGGCGTCGATGCGCTGGTCAGTGGCGATTCGCGCAAGGAACAAAAGCAATATATCGCCTGGATCATGCGTCTGGTGCCACGCAACGCGCAGCGTTTCAGTGATTGGGGCAATCAGAATTTCAACGGCGTGCTGCGCACAATCGACAGCATTGGCCAGGCGTACTATCAGGAACTGTACGGCGATGGCAGCGAAATGGCTGGCCGCGTCGTTCGCCCATTGGGTTTTCCGAACAAATCCGTCGTGCCGTCGTACATCACCATTTCTGATCTCATGCACAGCAACGTGGAAGAACACTGGAACCTGCTCACCGAGTTTCTCGGCTTTCGTTTCGATGACCTGGCGTTCAGCTTCAGTGAATCAGACTGTGCCAATCCGTTGCTGATGGCGCATATGCGCGGCCTCAAAGCCCAATATGTGCAAGGACGCGCCTATGCCGATGGCATTGCCGAATACCTCGAACTGGCCAAGGCAATGATGCGCAGGAAACAAATGCCTCAGCGTCTGATCGATCAGGCGTTGGGCGCGTACGTCGGCGAGACGCGCTTGCAGGCGCGGCGGGAGCTGGCGGCAGCCTTTGCTCTGGAAGGGTTCGGCCTGAATGAAGCACAACTGGTGTGCCTGCTTTTTTCACCCTTCGTCGATGAAGGGCGAGAGTTGGAGATCTTCCTGCGCCGTTGTCATCCAGGAATGCTGGTTGCGCTGCCGGACCTGCATAAGGCTCTGGCAGGAATGACCGCACCCGAGCAAGTGACTCAGTGGTTGATCGATATCAGCGGCCTGAGCATCAAAGGCCTGCAGAACCTCTATCTCAAGCAGCGTGTTGATTTCAGCCAGCAACACTCGATCATTGCCCGGGTGCGCGCCGCCGATCCTGATAAACGAAAGATTTCGACGGTCGACTCGGTCACCGGTGAAGCGGTTACGGAAATGATATCCGGGCGCTGATCCATCTTCCGTCTCGGAGCTACGTGGCCGGCGCCATGTCAGGCATATCATCAGTCAACAAGAAATTTGGCCCCAGCGTTTTGCGCATGGACCGGTGCCGCTCATGAAAACTAAACCTGATTTCGCCTATCACACGGTGTATCGCTATCTTGTCGGGCTGATCAATGACGCTCCGAGCGATACGGCAACCCGGCTCCCTTCATTGCGTCAGCTGGCGCTGCGTTTGAAGGTGTCGATTTCGACGGTGCAAAATGCCTATTCGATACTGGAAAAGGAAGGCCGGGTCTGCCCTGTGCCTAAATCCGGTTACTTTGCGCAACCCAATGGCTGCGGCGACTGCTCGCAAGGCCGTTCGGACGGATCGCAAAGCCTTCTGGAAACCCTCTACAACAGCGCGCGCCGCCCCGGAATGCTGGTGCTCGGCAACGATCAGCCTACCCAGGTGCAGTCGTTGGAAAGTCCGCTTTTGTTGATTGAGCGCGAACTGGTCCGGCAGTATCCCGGGCCACTGGATCCGAACTTCCAACCATTTGGCGATGTGGAACTGCGGTCTGCATTGGCGGCTCATTACACGGTATCGACGCAGCGCAGCTGGCTTCCGGAAGATGCCTTTGTCGGACCAGACCTGTTGGCCATGATGAAGGTTGTGCTTGAAACCCTGGCGCTGCGCGGCAGCACGGTTCTGGTTGAGTCACCCTGCACCTGGACGCTTCTGCGCCTGTTGCAGTCATTCAACATCCGGGTCATCGAGTTGCCCGTGGATCAGGCAGGGTGTATCAACGTCCCGGCGCTGGATCAGGCGTTGCTCACCGAAGGTATAGGCCTGGCCCTATTGCCGTCGTTTCTCAATGCGGTCCGTGGCAGTGCCCTTGCCGCCGAGAATCGCCAGGCGGTTGCGGATCTGTTGAACCGTTACCGAATCTGGGTGCTGGAGAACGACAGTCATGGCGAGCTCAGCTTCGAGACACCCCACAGTCGGTTGCGCAACCTGATCGACCCCGAGCGGCTGTTGATCATTGGCTCATTCGAAAAAATCCTTGGCGCCGAAGCACCTTATGGCTACTTGCTGGGCAAGTTTTTCAATCCGCAATGGCAGCAATACTTCCTGTTGCAGGCATTCAACCTGCCGCCGATCCGGCAGAAGGCTATTGCGCGGCTCTACAGCAGCGGGCGTCTGGATCTGCATCTGGTAGAACTGCGCCGGTTGCTGGAGCAGCGAATGTTAGCCATGACTTTGCTGATTGACCGTCATCTGGGACGCTTGCTGCAGTATGAAATGCCACAGGGCGGGGCAGTAATCTGGGCCGAAAGCGTGTCTTGCGTGGACATGCGCCAGGTATTTGACCAGTTGTTGCAGGAGCGTATCGTCATCGCTCCGGGCGAGCTGTTCAGCCTGCAGGGTTTGCATCGGCAGAACCTGCGCATCAGCTATGCCATAGGTGAACATTTGCCCATCGAGACCACGCTCGCGACCTTGCGCCGGGCGTTGTCCGAGGCACGATGCGCTTGAGGCCGGCGACAATCGGGCCGTCGATCCATTTAGATTTGCCAGACCCGCGACAGACTGTTATCTGTACAACCATCCAGTACCGGCAATCGATGGTTCGTCCCTGCAGTGACTTCAGCTCCTACTTTAATCCCCCTCAGCGAAGCGCTCGTGCCGGATGGCGCGGACGCCTCGGTCTATGTCGTGGCGGTCCGCGCGCTGTGCGAGTTTACGGCGAAGGCCGGTGACCTCGACCTGCGCTTCACCCCGGCGCCAACTGCTCTGCAGGGCATTGCCGGGCATCGTACCGTTGCCGCGCGGCGCGGCCCGGATTACCAGACTGAAGTGGCGCTTTCCGGCGAGTACCAGCAATTAAAAGTCCGGGGCAGGGCGGACGGTTATGACCCGCAGCGCAATCAGCTTGAAGAGGTGAAGACTTACCGTGGCGACTTTGCCGCCATTCCCGACAACCATCGGCAATTGCATTGGGCCCAGGCAAAGATTTACGGTTGGCTGCTGTGCCAGCAATTGCAATTGAGTGAAGTGAATCTGGCGCTGGTGTACTTCAACATCATCAGCGAAGAGGAGACCTTGATTTGTGAACGGCATACGGCTGAAGAGCTGCGGGCATTTTTCGACAAGCACTGCGGGATATTCCTGCAGTGGGCGCGTCAGGAATTGGCTCACAGCCACCAACGCAATGACGTGCTACGCGGCTTGAAATTTCCCCACGCGGGCTTTCGTATTGGCCAGCGGCATCTGGCCGAGTCCGTCTACAAAGCGGTCAGCACTGGCCGTTGTCTGATGGCTCAGGCGCCCACCGGCATCGGCAAGACCATCGGTACCTTGTTTCCCATGCTCAAGGCGGCGCCCAGCCAGCAGCTCGACAAACTATTCTTCCTGACCGCCAAAACACCAGGGCGCAAGCTGGCTCTGGACGCTCTGGGGGTGATCAGGCACAGCGCGCCGGAGCTTGAATTGCGCGTGCTGGAGCTGGTGGCTCGGGACAAGGCCTGCGAACACCTGGACAAAGCCTGCAATGGCGACTCTTGTCCGCTGGCCCGCGGCTTTTATGACCGTCTGCCCGCAGCGCGCAGCGCGGCATTGACTGCACCGTGGCTGGATCAGGCGGGTTTGCGTCAGGTAGCGCTTGAGTATCAAGTGTGTCCGTACTACCTCAGCCAGGAAATGGCGCGCTGGTCGGACGTGGTGATCGCCGACTATAACTATTATTTCGACCTGAGTGCCTTGCTGTTCGGCCTGGCGCAGTTCAATCAATGGCGCGTCGCGGTGTTGGTGGACGAAGCGCACAACATGGTCGAGCGCGCCCGGCAGATGTACAGCGCCAGCCTTGATCAGCAGAGCATGAACGCCATCCGCGACGTTGCGCCCGCGCCCTTGAAAAACTCCCTGCAACGCCTGAATCGCGACTGGAATGCGCTGCATAAAGAGCAGATCGCGGCGTATCAAGCCTATCCCGGCACGCCGGGCAAGCTGCTGCAAAGTCTCAACCTGTGCGTAACGGCGATGGGGGATTACTTCAATGAGCATCCCGACGCCGTTGATGGGCCCCTGCAAAGTTTTTACTTCGAAGCAATAGCCTTTGTGCGGATTGCTGAACTGTTCGATGAGCATTTCATCTTCGACATCAGCAAGCGCGAATCAAGGGGCAAGCGCAGCAGTTTGTCGCGGCTCTGCCTGCGCAACGTGGTGCCAGCAAATTTCATCCGCCCGCGATTGACCGCAGCGCGTAGCAGCGTGCTGTTTTCCGCCACCCTCAGCCCTCGGCACTATTACGCCGACATGCTCGGCTTACCCGTCGATACAGCATGGATCGATGTCGAATCGCCCTTCAATCGCCAGCAGCTGGACGTGCGCATCGTCAGCCAGATATCTACCCGTTTCACCCATCGCCAGGCCTCGCTGGCCCCCATCGTCGAGTTGATGGCCGAACAGTTTGCAGCGCGACCAGGCAATTATCTGGCTTTCTTCAGCAGCTTTGATTATTTGCAACAAGTCGCGCAGTTGATGCAGGCCCGACATCCGCAGGTGCCGATCTGGCAGCAGGCGCGCGGCATGAGCGAGGCTGATCGTCACGGCTTTCTTGCGCGTTTTACCCTTGAAAGCCAGGGCATTGGCTTTGCGGTGCTGGGCGGTGCATTCGGCGAGGGGATCGATTTGCCCGGTGCGCGGTTGATCGGGGCGTTCATTGCCACGTTGGGCCTGGCCCAGCTCAATCCGGTCAACGAACAACTTAAACAGCGCATGGCCGCGCTGTTTGGCGCAGGCTACGATTACACCTACCTTTATCCGGGCCTGCAAAAAGTCGTGCAGGCCGCTGGCCGGGTGATCCGCAGTCAGGAGGACCGTGGTGTAGTGATGCTGATCGACGACCGTTTCGCCGAGCGCAAGGTGCAACAGTTGTTGCCCAAATGGTGGCAGCTTTGATGCTCAAGGGTTTAGGGATCGATAGCCGAGCGCAATGGTCAAACTGCCAGTAAACTGCCGCGCCGCTGCTATTTTTCTATTCAAAGCCCACAGCTGCCTGCGTTATTTCTATTTCCTGTCTCCATGGAGGTTGTATGAGTCTGAGTCCTTTCGCCGGCAAACTGGCACCCGCCGAATTGCTGGTCGATGTTCCTCGATTGGTAACCGCCTATTACACCGGCCAGCCGGACGCTTCGGTCGCGACCCAACGGGTTGCTTTCGGCACCTCCGGGCACCGTGGCAGTTCTTTTGATTTGAGTTTCAACGAATGGCATGTTCTGGCCATCAGCCAGGCCATCTGCCTGTACCGTCAGCTGAACGGCATCGACGGCCCGCTGTTTCTCGGCGCCGACACCCACGCCTTATCAACGCCCGCCAGTGCCACGGCCCTGGAAGTCCTGGCCGCCAACGGCGTGCACGTGATGATTTCCGAAGGCGATGAATACACCCCGACACCGGCAATTTCCCACGCGATCATCTGCTACAACCGGGGTCGCACAACAGGCTTGGCCGACGGCATCGTCATCACGCCTTCGCACAATCCGCCAGAAAGCGGCGGCTTCAAATACAACCCGCCCAATGGCGGTCCGGCCGACAGCCATATCACCAAGTGGATCGAAGCCAAGGCCAACGAACTGCTGGCCGAGAAGATTCTCGGCGTGACGCGCATGAGCCATGACAGAGCGTTGCGCGCTGAAACGACCCACCGCCACGATTACCTCAACACCTACGTTGCGGACCTGAAAAACGTCATCGACATGGACGCCATCCGCAACGCCAATCTGCGCCTGGGCGTCGATCCGCTGGGCGGAGCAGGGGTGCGCTACTGGTCGGCGATTGGCGAGCATTACGGCCTGAATCTGGACGTGGTCAACAAGTTCGTCGATCCAACGTTCCGCTTCATGAGCGTCGACTGGGACGGCCGGATTCGCATGGACCCGTCGTCCAATTTCGCCATGCAGGGCCTGATTGGTCTCAAGGACAAATATCAGGTCGCCTTTGCCTGCGACCCGGACCATGACCGCCACGGCATCGTCACGCCAAGCGGCGGCCTGCTCGCGCCGAACAATTACCTGGCAGTGTCCATCGATTATCTTTTCCAGAACCGCCCGGATTGGCGTGCCGATGCGGCCGTGGGCAAGACCGTGGTCAGCAGCGGCATGATTGACCGAGTTGCCGCGCGCCTGGGGCGTCGTTTGTATGAAGTGCCGGTGGGCTTCAAGTTCTTCGCCGAAGGGCTGTTCGATGGCTCGCTGGGTTTCGGTGGCGAAGAAAGTGCCGGCGCGTCGTTCCTGCGCAGAGACGGCACCGTCTGGACCACCGACAAGGACGGGCTGATTCCGGCCTTGCTGGCGGCTGAGATCACTGCGCGTAAAGGTCGTGATCCAAGTGAGATCTACCAGGCTTTGACCGAGGAGTTGGGCGACCCGTTTTCGACGCGCGTTGAAGCCAAGGCCAATCCTGAGCAGAAAGCGTTGCTCGGCAAGCTGTCGCCCGATCAGGTGCAATCCACTGAATTGGCTGGCGAGCCGATCCTCAGCGTGCTCAGCCATGCACCGGGGAACAATCAGGCCATCGGCGGCCTCAAGGTCATGACTGAAAATGGCTGGTTCGCTGCGCGTCCATCCGGTACCGAGGACATCTACAAGATCTACGCCGAGAGTTTCGTTGGCGAAGATCACCTCAAGCGCCTGGTGGCTGAAGCGCAGGTTCTGGTGGATGCGGCGATTGCGCCCAACTGATCTTTTTTACTGATATGCAAAAAGCCCCGACTCTTGCGAGCCGGGGCTTTTGTCTTTCTGCGTGAGGCAGATTGTTATGCGACGTCTACCAGCACGATTTCACTGTCCTCGATGGCGGTGACGCGCAGCACTTGCTCATCCTCAACTGCGATGCCATCGCGAGCCACAGCGTGCAGGCCGTTGACTTCGATGCTGCCGGTTGCCGGAACCAGATACGCACGACGACCTGCGTCCAGACGGTATTCCGCGGTTTCACCGGCTTTCAGGTTGGCCGCTACCAGACGTGCATCGGCGCGAATGCGCAGGCTGACGTCATCGCCGCTCTTGCCGCTGGCCAGGGTCACAAAGCCTTCGCGATCCCCTTTGGGAAAGGGTTTGGCGCCCCATGAAGGTGCCGCGCCGGTTTCGTTGGGCATGATCCAGATCTGGAAGATCCTGGTCGCCGTGGATTCCATGTTGTATTCGCTGTGGGCAATCCCGGTGCCAGCACTCATCACCTGCACATCGCCTGCTTCGGTACGGCCCTTGTTGCCCAGATTGTCTTCATGGGTAATCGCGCCTTCACGAACGTAGGTGATGATTTCCATATCGCGGTGCGAGTGTTTCGGGAAACCGGTGCCGGCTTCGATCACATCGTCGTTCCAGACCCGCAGTTGACCCCAGTTCATGCGTTTCGGGTCGTAGTAGTCGGCGAACGAGAAGTGGTGATGTGCGTCCAGCCAGCCGTGGTTGGCGCCGCCCAAGGTGTTGAAAGGTCGTAATTGCAGCATGGTGTGGCCTCCTGAGCAGTGCCGGACACTGTGTGAATGTCCGGGCTGCTGAACGATGATTCGTGGTTGATGGAGCAATGATCTATCAAATATGCATCGGTAAAAAGCGGGTATTTTGGCTAGTTACTATCTGATTAATTGATATATCAAGCGCATCGGATTCTCCAATTCACCTGCAATTGATCGGCTAATAGCTTGATCGCCAAGCTTTTCACTGGAGCTCAACCGCGAATAGCGCGACCATGGCGCCTTCGCTCATCTGTTTACTGCTGGAGCCTGCGTGCCGGACACCGATCTTCATCCTCATGCCGAGCTGGAACTGACACCCGCTGATCATCTGCCTTTCTTCAAACGCCTGATGGCCCGGCTGCTGGGTAAATCCCTGACACGACTGGGCTCGCAACACAGCCCTTCATGGTCCCAAGGACACGCCGACGGTTATCTGAATGGCCATTTGCAAGGCGTTGATGAGGGTTATGCCGAAGGGCATCTGGACGGGATTGAGCAAGGTCGGCAGGTGCTGGTGATCCGCGACACGCGCCCCAGCGAACATCGCGGGCCGAAAGTCGACGATCATCTGTTCGACGATTGGCGCCTGCCGCTGAGCGCCGAACTGAAGAAAGCGATCAAGACCGATGTCGCGCTCAAGCTGCCGCCCCATGCGCAGCCCAGTGCGGCGCAGTGGAAGATGATTTTCAGCGACACCCCTTCAACCTATGTGATTGCGGGCGCAGGCGCGGGTAAATCCACTTCGCTGGTATTGCGCGTCCTGGTCCTCAGTCATTACCTGGGATTCGAGCTGGACTCGATGACCGTAGTGACCTTCACCCGCGAGTCGCGCAAGGACTTCGTCAACAAGCTGATCGAGATTTTCGGCTTCTGGGGCCATGACCTGAGTCAGAAGCAGGCGCGCGAGCTGGTACGAACCTTCCATTCTCGGATCTTGCCACTGGTGCGCAGCCTGCCGGGTTTCGAACAGCTGGCGGCGTTCGAGAATCTCGGCAGCCAGTCGACCGTTGGCCTAGAGGAGGGCGCTGACAGCAACCCTTTCGATTTACGCATCAATGACGCGCAACGTCAGCAGTTGAATCTGTGTTATCGCGACCTGTACGCCAGCAACGAGCGGTTCCGCGAAGTCATGGCACCGCTCTACCGGCAGGCGCTGCAACTCAAGGAACTTGAGCGCGACCATCCGGACGTACAAAAGCGTGTCACCGTGACCGAGCTGTCGGCCAAGCGTGATGAAGAATTGTGCGACACCATTGAAGACTTGTGGATTCGCGCCAAAGCATGGCCAATCAAAGGCATCGAGCCGATGCGCCAGACGGTGGAGATCAACGGATTCGGTTTTCACCTGCACGGGTATATCGCCGAATTGGACGCCTGGGTGGTTCTGGGCTTCGACCCATCGGAAGACCAGCAGCTGAAACGTCCGGGGGCGAAATTGCCGGTCTGGGCTGAGTGGGTCATCAAACGCACCCTGTTTCAAGCTTTCTGCCGCAAACCTTTGATATGGTTGGAAAGCTATGAGGCTGGTGGCCGGGTTCTACAATCGCTTTCCGGCGCTGCGGTAGCCGGGCCGGGGTTTGATTACAAGGTCAAAGGCGAACTTGGCGCTGCGCCGCTGCTGGACAGTTTCGTGGCTGCGGCGAGCTTCATCGAAAATCTTGGCCTCGATGTGCCCGCTGCCGTGGCCGAAATGAGCTTCGCGAAAGACGATCCTGATCGCTACTTTTTCGAGGCGCTGAGCTTGTTCTGGAAAGCCTTCGAAACTCACCTGCTGGCGCAGACTCCGCCGGTCATGACCTATAACCGGATGTTTGCCCTGTTTGGCGAAAATTCTCCGGAAAACCTGAAAGTTGTAGGTGATGCGCAGCTCAGGCCACTTTCGCACTTGATGATCGATGAATTCCAGGATGTGTCGCCACAGATCGTTTCGTGGGTCCGGGCGAGTCTTCGGGAAATACGCCGGCGAGGTCCGGCGTTGCACATCGGGCGCACGGCCCAGCACGCCTCGCTGTTGTGTGTCGGCGACGACTGGCAATCGATCTACGGCTGGCGCGGCAGCTCACCCAAGTTCTTCATGGAATTCCCCAAGGAGTTTTCCTCGCCGGCAACCACCAAAGTGATGCTCAGCGAGAACTATCGCAGCCATCAGCACATCATCGACGCTGCCGAACATATCGTTCGCGCCGCACCGGCCATCGCTGGCAAAAAAGCCCGTGCCTGCGGAGCCGCGCAGGAGTTACTGCCGGTCACCGTGCTGAATCGTGAGGATCAAGCGCTTGAAGCGCGTTTGATGGAACATTACAAGGACGGCGATTCGATTCTATTGCTGTACCGAAAAAGCAGTGAGAAAGCGTCTTTATCCAAAGAGTTACAAGCACTTATTAATGCAGACTATGCGCAGTCGCCCGAGCAGCGTCGCTTCAAGCAATTGACCTATCACAGCGCCAAGGGGCTGCAAGCCGATGCGGTATTCCTGCTGGGCGATTGCCAGCATCTGACCCATTCGCCCTACAAAAACCAGCTGTATCGCCTGGCCGGGCTGGGTAACGATGGCGATACAGACGCATTCGATAACGCGCAAAAAGATGAGGTGATGCGCCTGGCCTATGTCGCGATCACCCGCGCCGTTCGTCACTGCTACTGGTTTATCGATGGCAGCGCGAAAGAGGGGGCGAATGTCACCAAAGCGTCGGATCGGATCGACGCTGGCAAGGTATTTTTCGAGGATTTGCGCCACAAAACCTGAGGCTCAGGACGCGTTCAACACTCTGGATGGGCGGAACGACTCCAGTTCCGCTTCGATCGCCTCGATAATCAGCTCCACCTCCGTCGCATTCATCACCGTTGCGCAAGGCAGGCCTGCGATGGCGATGACTGTTTCGCCGCTGGCGCGATCGAAAAGTCGGGCAACCATGCTGCTGGGTGCATCCATGGTGGCTTCGAAGCCGACCGGGTGGAAGTACCAGCGCATCAGCTGGCAAGCATTGGGGAACGTGACTTTGTTCATTCAGCCCACCTCGTCTACATCAGCACTGGCAATTGCTCCAATGGGTAGGGAAGGACCGGTCGAGATGGCCAGCGAAAGCACGTGTTGACCTGGAAGCGGGGTCTTGGGGAAGATTCCCACAATGGTCGGGGCGCTTTCCTGATAAGAAATCTGAACAGTCCTATCGAGAAACAAAAATAGCACTGCATCGGTTACAAACAGAAAACTTTTTTCCCGATGGGGCGAAGTTTTGCATTTTTATGATCCAGGTCATGTTGGTTATTCCTTAAACATCTTTCAGAACGGGCCGACGGCCCATTCTGGCTTGAAGGTATGCCGAGATGCGCTGGAGCGAGGCTTGCCCGCGATGAGGTCTTTAGCGCCGTGCCTCCCAACCCTTCGGATTAACCAGATTCGCCGGCTTCTCACCCTGGAGCGCACTGATGAGATTGTCCACTGCGCAGCTGGCCATCGCCTCGCGGGTTTCATGGGTTGCCGAGCCCATGTGCGGCGTCGCCACGACATTGTTCAGCCTGAGCAAGGGCGAATCGCTGGCCAGCGGTTCGCGCTCGAACACATCGAGCCCCGCCCCGCGTATCTGGCCGCTTTGCAGCGCCTCAATGAGCGCCTGCTCGTCGACCACCTTGCCCCGCGCGATATTGATCAGAATGCTTTCCGAGCGCATCAGGGCCAGTTGGTCCTTGCCGATCAATCCCTCGGTTTCAGCGGTCAACGGCACCGTCAGGCAAACAAAGTCGGCTTCGCGCAACAACGCCTCAAGGCTGCGATAGCCCGCATTGAAGCGGGCTTCCACGGCCGGTTTGGGGGAATGGCTGTGATACAGCACCGGCATGCCGAAACCGAAATGGCCGCGTTGGGCCAGTGCCTCGCCGATCCGGCCCATGCCGATGATGCCTAACGTCTTGCCATGCACATCGCTGCCGAAATGCGCGGCGCCGATGTTCTGCTTCCAGTCACCATTGCGCACCATATTGGCCAGTTCGACCACCCGCCGTGCCGTGGCCATGATCAGCGCAAAGCCGGTATCGGCGGTGGTTTCAGTCAGCACATCCGGGGTATTGCACAGCGCAATACCCCGGCGGTCCAGATCCTCAATGTCGTAATTGTCCACGCCGACCGAAACAGTGGAGATCGCCTCCAGCTGCGGCGCGAGGTCCAACAAGCGTGCATCGAGCTTGAGGCTTGCGCCCAAAAGCCCCTGCGCATAAGGCAGGGCCGCGCGCAATCGGGCGAAATCGTCACGTTTGGGATCTTCGATAAACGTGACTTCAGCGTGGGCTTGCAAACGCTCCATGAGCGGGGGCGACAGTTGCTTGTAGAGAACGACATGCTTTTTCATCGTGGATATTTCCCTTTCAAGGATGGGCCGGGGCGCGGGGAGCATTGCGCTGGTCAGCAACAGGCTTGGTTTTGTTGTCTGGCCTGAGCATCAGGGTCAGGAATACCGACATCAGTAACGAGCCGCTCATGAACAGATACGAAGCGCTCAGGGTTCCGGTCACGCCATTGAGGTAACCCACCAGATACGAGCCAGCAAACGAACCCAATGCGCCGAGACTGTTGATCAGTGCCATGGCACCGCCGGCCACATTCGACGGCAGGATTTCCGGAACGATGGCAAAGAACGGCCCATAAGGCGCATACATGCAGGCACCGGCAATCACCAACAGCGAATAGGACCACCAGAAATGTTCAGTGCCCAAGGCGTAGGAACCGTAGAAGGCAATCGCGGCCAGCAACAACGGCGGCCATACAAACAGTTTGCGCTTTTGCAGTTTGTCCGAGGCCCAGGACACCACGATCATGCCGATCACGGCAGCCAGATAAGGCAAGGCCGACAACCAACCGGCCTCAACCATGTCCATCTGCATGCCTTTTTTCAGAATGGTCGGCAGCCACAGCACGAAGCCGTACACGCCGATGCTCCAGCAGAAGTACTGCGCTGCGAGCAGCAACACTTTTGGCGAGCGAAACGCCTCAGCGTAGTTTTTGACCGGTTTGATGCCGACCTGCTCGGCGTCCAGGCGCGCTTGCAGTTCGGTTTTTTCGGCTTCGCTGAGCCACTTGGCCTGGGCAGGACGCTCGTCCACCAGACGCCACCAGATAAACGCCCAGATAACGGCTGGCAAGCCTTCGACGATAAACATCCAGCGCCAGCTGAAATGGGCTACGAGATAACCGGAAACCACTGACATCCAGAGCATGGTCACCGGGTTGCCGAGAATCAGCACGGTATTGGCCCGGGAGCGCTCGGCGCGAGTGAACCAGTAGCAGAGATAGACCAGCATGGCGGGCATTACGGCAGCTTCAACCACACCAAGCATGAAGCGAATGCCGATCAGCATGTAGGCATTGGAAACAATGCCGGTCAGCGTCGCGAGGCTGCCCCACAGAATCAGGCTGACAAAAATCAGCTTTTTCACGCTTTTCTTCTGCGCGTAGATCGCTCCCGGCACCTGAAAGAAGAAGTAACCGAGGAAGAACAGTGCGCCTAGCAATGACGACATGCCGGGCGTGATGTGCAGGTCTTCGGCCATGCCGGATGCCGCAGCGAAGCCATAGTTGGCCCGATCCAGATAGGCCAGGCTGTAAGTGATGAAGACGATGGGCATGATCCACAACCAGCGACGTTTCAAGCCGCTGGTTTTAACGCTATCGAGTAACTTTTCCATTTCGATCTCCTGAGCTTTTTGTTGTTGTCGCAGCAGGTACGGTTATTCAGTTGAGCAGGGCTGGTTCAGACCAGTTCCGCCAGTTTTCGGCTAATGGGCAGGGCCGCGTCGAGCGCCGCGCGTGACGGCAGGCCTTCCATATCGCCGCGACTTTGCACGGCCTGGCTGCCGATCCAGTTGCCCCGGGCCACGGCCTGGGCAAAACCCTGGTTTTCCAGCAGGGCGCTGATCACGCCGACGGCGAAACCATCTCCGGCGCCGACGGTGTCAACGACCTGGTTGACCGGTACGCCAGCGACAAACCCCTGGTCGCTTTGCGTGCGGTAATACGCGCCGTTAGCCCCGAGCTTGATCACCACCGCTTCGACGCCCTGATCCAGGTAGAACGCGGCAATGTCCGGCGGATCTTCATAGCCAGTGAGCACCAGGCCTTCGGCCAAGCCTGGAAAGACCCAATGCGCCAGGCTGGCGAGGTAGTTGATTTCGTTGATCATGCGCGCTTGGTTCGGCCACAGGGACGGGCGCAAGTTAGGATCGAACGACACACTGCGCCCGGCGTTATGCATGCAGGTCATCAATTCCCGGGACAGGTCACGGCAGCTGCCCGACAGCGCAGCCGGGATGCCGGTTGCGTGCAAATGCCGGGCGTCGAGCAGGCGCGGTTCGATGTCCTTGAGCGACAGGCGACTGGCTGCCGAACCCTTGCGGAAATACTCCACGACAGGATCTGCGCCCTCCAGCTCCCGGGACTTGAGCTGAAAACCGGTAGGGTGCAGCGGGTCCACTGTCACGTGCTGACAACTCACGCCTTCGCGCTGCAGGCTGTCAACGACGAAACGACCCAGCGAGTCATCACCGACGCGGCTCAGCCAGGCAACCTTGAACCCCAGGCGCGCCAGGCCGATGGCAACGTTGCTGTCGGCACCGGCAATGCGTTTCTCAAAATGGCTGACCTGAGCCAGATCGCCAGGCTGCTCCGCGACGAACATCGCCATGGTTTCGCCGAATGAAAGGATATCGATCTCAGACATGGCTCAATACCTCCCGCTGCTGAATTTGCGAATCCGGAGCGAGGCGAGCCAGGATGTCCACCTGCTGGCGGGTGATCGCCAGCAAATCGTCACCTTGCAACGGGTATTCGATGGCACGCGGGACGGCGTCCGGCATATACGCCAGCAGTTGTCGCCATGCAGGCAGGTCAGCCTCGGCAGGCGGGATCGCAACCAGCTTGTCGCTGGCATTGCGGGTCACGGCCTTGAAATGCACGTATTGCACAAAGCGGCCCAGTTGCTGCGCGGCGCTGATCACATTTTGGTCCTGCCATTGCCAATTACCGACATCGAAGGTCATGCCGATGTCCAGGCTCAGGGCCTCTACCTGCGCGAAAAAACGGCAGAAAGGCGCGATTATTCCGCCATGGGCCGTCTGGTCGTTCTCCACCAGCAATTGCACATCGTGGTGGGCCAGTTCCTCACTCAGCGTCTGCAAATCACAGGCGTCAGTGAAGTGACCGAGAGAAACTTTCAGCCACTTCGCCCCGCAAACATGGGCCCGCTGCAGGGTGACGGCCAGTTGTGGATTGGGTTGTGTCTGATCAGCCAGCCACAATTCCAGCGGTGCCGAATACAGGCACTCCAGGCCTTGAGCCTGAATCGCGAGGGCCAGTGCGGGAAAATCCTCAAAAGTGAACAGCTCCTCGCGCAACTCGATGCGCGAAACGTTGCTATCAACAAGCAGTGGAATAAAGGCGGCTTGCCCGCGCTGACGAACCAGATCGGCGCCAAAGCTTGAAAGACTGATGGAGACGGGATTCATGTGCATTATTTTTATCCTCTGAAACCGGTTTCATTTTTTACGGTAAAAATTGGATGAGACAGCAGTTGTTCATGTCAGGAACGCGGTCGAGTCGAGCCGCGCACAATCAATTTCGCTGGAAAGTCGAACAGCCGGCTGGGTGCCTGATCGCCACGCAGCCGGTTGAGCAGGCATTCGAATGCGGTAATGCCGATGTCATGGGTTGGCTGGGCGAGGGAAGTTATGCCGCTGCCCACCAAGGGATACCAGTCCAGTTCGTCCAGGGCGATCAGGCCGATATCGTCGAAAAGGTCGCAACCCAACTCACGAAGCAGGCGGGTGGATGTCAGCGTCGCCACGCCATTGGCCGTGAACAGCGCCTTGGGGCCGGGGCCCGGTGCGGCGAAAAAGGTTCGCAGATTGTCGGCCAGTTGCTCATCGGTTTGCGTGACCTGGCCACGAAGCCTGGGTCGCTGCGCTATCAGGCGGGTGAAGGCTTCCATTCGTTCCAGGCGGGAGCTGGTACCGTCCTGCTGCTCGCTGACCAGCAGAATGTCGCGGTAGCCGCAGCTTTCAAGATGATCGATGGCTTGTTGCACCGCTGCGCTGTTGTCCAGTCCAACCAGATCGCTGTCCAGCTGATCAACCCGGCGATCCACCAGGACCATGGGCAACTCGCGATGCAAATCGCGCAGCTCATCAAGATGATGTCCGAGGGTATTCACGATCAAACCCTCGATGTTGTAAGAGCGCAGCGCCGCCAGATGCAGGCGTTCCTGCTCGTCATCGCGATCGGTATTGCACACCACAAGGCTGTAACCGTGACGTCGGCAGGCGGTTTCAACACCGTGCATGACGGCAATGGAATAGGGGTTGCGAATATCGGCGACGAGCATGCCGATCAACCGCGTGCGACCGCGTTTCAGGCCGCGGGCCATTTGATTGGGGCGATAACCGAGGGTTTCGATGGCTTGTTCGATGCGCAAGGCAATGGCATCGGAGAGTAATTGCCGGTCGTCGCCAATGAAACGCGAGACGCTGGCCTTGGATACACCGGCCAGATCGGCAACATCATTCATGGTCACACGCACACGCGGCGACGGAGGAAAGCTACTCACATTGAACACCCTGTTGGATTTATTGGCGGGCTATGTCACGAGCTATGTCACGGGCTCTGAAAACGGTTTCAGAAAACACCAAAGCCGCGCTCACGTCAACACGGCGCCGGATGAAAGGCGGTATTTGTGGGTCTGGCACCGGATCAATACCCAATCCTGCCCAGCGTATTGGCGTGACAGTTTTATGAAAGAAGGGTTGTCAGGCCGCATTCCAGAGCCTCATGCTGCACGTCCGTTTTGTAACCGGCTGTTTCTCGAAATGCCTGCGGTTAAACCTTCCGTTGATGCTGCCTCTCGTCGTTCGGCAATAGTCCTGGCGCTGTGTTTACCCAGTGACGTGTTGCTGTATCTGCTGCTACCCATGCATGTGCAGGCATTTGGCATCAGCCTGGCCCAGGCCGGTGTGCTGCTGGCGGCCAATCGGTTGGTGAGGATCTTTGGTTACAGCTACGTGGTGCGTTACTACGCGCGCCATGGTGATCGTCCTACGGTCATGTTGGCTGCGGCGACAGCAACGGTATGCGCGCTGGGTAATGCGGTCATTTCCGGATTCTGGTGGCTGTTGATCCTGCGCCTGGGCTGGGGATTGGCCTACGCGGCGCTTAATTTGTCGACTCAGGTTCTGGCCACCTCGGAACCTGCGGGGGCGGCGCATCGATCCGGTCGTTCTCGGGCCTATATCGCGATCGGCCCGATGCTTGCCTTGCCGCTGGGCGCAGTGCTCAGTATCCAGTTCGGGCCACGGCCGGTGTTTATTGTGCTGGCCTTCGCGGCGCTACTCGGTTGCTGGGTGGCCCGTGGCTTGCCGGGGCTCGCACATGTCATGCCGACCGCTACGGGCCGCCGTTTCAAGACGCCGGACAGTGTTGCGATCTGGTCGTTTGTCGAAGGCGTCGCGCTGGACGGGCTGTTCATTTTTGGCCTGTCGCTGCAGGCGCAAGCTGTGATGGGCACCAATGCGGTTCTGGTCGCGGGTGTGTTACTGGCCTTGCGTTATGTCTCGGAAATGCTCTTGAGCCCATTGGGCGGTCGCCTTGCTGACCATGTCGGGGCGGTGAACATGCTGGTGGTGTGCTCGGTGCTGACCTGCATCGCACTCACGGCGTTTGGTTCCCATTGGTTGATTCTCGGGGCGGCCAGCGTGTTGATCTTGCGCGCGGTGCAACTGCCCTTGGTAACCACGCTGGTTGCGCAACGCAACCCTGGGCCGGGTCGAGTGCAAGCCTTGGCCGCCAACGCTGTCTGGCGAGATATCGGTGCCGGACTGGGTCCATTGTTGGCGGGGGTGTTATTGCCGGTGGCGTCTGCCACATGGGTGTATGCTGGCGCCGGGCTTGCGGTCGCGATAAGCGCAATTATCTGCGGGCTGCGCAAGTAGCTTTCGAGTAATAGTCTTCCGGTCTCTATAACGGGACAGCACTTTACTCATTGATAGTTCGAGTATTTATGATCCTGAAGGCAACCTTCAGGCCTTATCTGACTCTTATCGTCACATTCTTTAAATCGACACATTGGACAACTAGTCTGTGAGCAGTCATCACAGCCAGCCGCATGCTGATCGGACCATGGAGTTGCGGGGGAGCGAACCCACTCAGGGAAGCATATTCGCAGTAGCGATCGGCGCTATATCTCCAATAATGCGTACCAGAATCCGAGAATAATGAAAATTTTCAAAGTGCCCCTCATCACCCGATTCCAGCGTCGCTGTGCATTCTTCGCCCTCCCTGTATTGCTTGTAGCGTCCTCAGCGTTTTTGTTCAGCATGGGCAAGGGCGTACATGCCGAACCCAAGAACGGTACGCAAACGCTGGTGTTCATGCGCCACGCGGAAAAACCTTCCATGGGCCTAGGCCAGTTGAACTGCCAGGGCCTGAATCGCGCCATTGATCTGTCAGAGTTGCTGCCCAAGGAGTTCGGCAAGGCCAATTTCATCTTTGCCGCCAATCCCAGCCGTCACGTTGAAGAAGGTGAGGGCGATCATTCCTATAGCTATCTGCGCCCTTTGATGACGGTTGGTCCCAGCGCGATAAAGCTTGGCCTGCCCATCAATATCGACTTCGCAGCCAATGACACCAGCGATCTGGCCGATGAGTTGATGAATGACAAGTACCGCGATGCGACTATTTACACTGCCTGGTCCCACGGCTACCTGCCTGAGTTGATCAACAAAGTGGCAGAGGAAGCGTCCGGGCAAAAAATCAAACTGGTGAACGACTGGACGGGCGATGATTTTGACTCGCTGTCCGTGCTGACCCTCAAATGGACCAACGGCAAAGCGACGCTTGAATACGAGAATTACAAGCAAGGACTGAACGACGGTGCCGAAGGCTGCCCGACTTGATTCAGTCTTCACAGGTCGCTGATTTCGAGTCTGGCGACCAAATGCTCTAGGCAGCAAAAGTACAAAGGAGTACAAATGTACTCCATGAGCACATTATCTCCCCGCCGTAGCGCAATTCTTACCTTCATCCGCGATCGCATCGCGCAGCAGGGCCAATCGCCGAGCCTTGCAGAAATCTCCGAAGCCTTCGGTTTCGCCTCGCGTAGCGTGGCACGCAAACACATTCTGGCCTTGACCGAGGCTGGCTTGATCGAAGTCATGCCCAATCAGGCCAGAGGCATTCGCCTGATACAGACGACCCCGCGTCCCGAGATGTTGGAAATCCCGGTCATGGGCCGTGTGGCCGCTGGCGTGCCGATCGGTCCGGATGTCGGCAACCACGACACCTTGCTGCTGGACCGCGCAACGTTTTCCCGCGTGCCGGACTATCTGCTGCGGGTGCAGGGTGACTCGATGATCGAGGACGGCATCCTTGATGGTGATCTGGTCGGCGTCCATCGAAGCAGCGAAGCCCACGACGGGCAGATCGTGGTTGCTCGGCTGGACGGCGAAGTCACCATCAAACGCCTGCAAACCGGCCAGAACCAATTTCTCCTGCTACCGCGTAACCCGGCCTATGCGCCGATTGTGGTCGAGCCCCATCAGGATTTCGCCATCGAAGGCGTGTTCTGCGGCCTGGTCAGGCGTGAATGATGGGCGCCGTGGTCAGCCTCGATGCGCTGCTGGACGAGCGAAGAGTCTGGAAAGGCCGGCAAAGTTCGCCTCCGGTCAGTCCGCAGCCCACCGGCCATTCAGCCCTCGATGCCGCGCTGCCTACAGGTGGCTGGCCTGCGTCGGCACTCAGTGAAATCCTGATCCCTGCCGATGGCAGTGGCGAGTTGCGTCTGTTATGGCCAACCCTGGCGCGGCTGGCCGACAAGGGCGAGCGTATCGTGCTGGTTGCACCACCGTTCATTCCTTACCCCCAGGCGTGGGAAGCGGCCGGCGTCGATCTACGCTGGCTGGCGGTGATTCAGGCCAGCGAGCGCGACGGCTTGTGGGCTGCCGAGCAATGCTTGCGCTCCGGCAGTTGTGGAGCGGTGCTGTGCTGGCCCCGGCAAGCGGATGACCGGGCGCTGCGTCGTTTGCAAGTGGCCGCCGAAACCGGGCAGACCCTGGCATTTGCCTGCCGTCCCATACAGGCCGCGGCCAATCCATCGCCCGCTGCGTTGCGCATTGCCATTGATACCCGTCCCCTGCAATTGCGGGTGCTCAAATGTCGGGGCGGTATGGCGCCGCCATTTCCCATCCCCTTTACGACAGACGCTTGAGGTTCTTATGTTGTGGGCCTGTGTCTTGCTGCCACAACTGGCGCTCGACGGCGTCATGCGCCGCCGCACCAATGCCGATGAACCGCTGGCGCTGCTGAGCGGCACGCCGCAACGGCGGATATTGCAGGCGGTCAATCCTGCCGGCCGAGCCTTGGGGCTGCGGCCCGGTCAATCCTTGACCAGTGCCCATGCCATGACGCGCGATTTCGTTACCGCTGAATTCGACCCGGCGGAAACCGAGCGCTGGCAGCGTTTGCTGGCAGCATGGGCGTATCGCTTCAGCTCGCAAGTCAGTCTGAAATACCCGCGTGTATTGATGATGGAAGTCGAATCAAGCCTGGGTTTGTTCGGACCGTGGCCAGTGTTCGAAGCCCGGTTGCGTGCCGAGTTGAACGCTTTGGGGTTTTCCCACCGAATCGTCGTGGCGCCCAATCCGGTGGCTGCGCGAATGCTGGCCAATGTTCATGACGGACTGGCGGTCACCTGCAGCGAGAGCTTGCGACACGCCCTCGAGCAGATGCCGGTGGATCGCATCGGCCTGACCCGCGAAACCGCAACGGCCTTCACGCGTATGGGCCTGCGCAACCTACAGCAGGTTCTCGGACTGCAACGTAACAGTCTGGCCCGGCGTTTTCCGGCGCAGGTCCTGCAGCATCTGGATACCTTGCTCGGTGAGCGGCCAGTGGCGCTGGAGTTCTATACGCCGCCGGACTATTTCGATGTGCGTATCGAGTTGAATTTTGACGTCGAGTCTCATCAGGCCTTGCTATTTCCCCTCAAACGGCTGGTTTCCGATCTGGCGATGTTTCTCGGCGGACGTGACAGTGGCGTCCAGCGTTTCACTTTGCATCTGGAACATGTCGAAGGGGCTGACACGCTGGTACCGGTCGGACTGCTCAGCGCAGAACGCGATGGCGCCATGCTGTTTGAACTGGCGCGCGGCCGCCTGGAGCAGATTCAGGTGCCTTCCCCGGTGCGTGCGGTGCGCTTGCACGCCCGTGATTTGCCGCCATTTGTTCCGGCTCATCGGGAGCTGTTTGATGAACGCCCCCAGCAATCACTGCCTTGGGAGCAATTACGCGAACGTCTACGCGCCCGGCTGGGCGATGAATCAGTCAATGGTCTTCGCCTGCGCGCCGATCACCGGCCCGAATGTGCCTGGCAAGCGGACCCTGAAACCAGGGTCAGGCTTTCACAGCCTAAAGTGCCGCGTCCCGGCTGGCTGCTGAGTCAGCCATCACCGCTGCCAGAGGCGGGTACGCGAATCCTTGCCGGGCCGGAGCGTATCGAGTCTGGCTGGTGGGATGGCGGCGACGTACGGCGCGACTATTTCCTGGTCGAAACCCGCACAGGTCAGCGTGGCTGGGCTTATCGAACAGTGGGTGAGGGCGGCGACCTGTTGCTGCATGGCTGGTTCGCATGAACAGCCCTTATGCTGAACTGCATTGCCTGTCGAACTTCAGTTTCCAGCGCGGGGCCTCCAGCGCCGCAGAATTGTTCCAGCGAGCCAAAGAGCACGAATACCAGGCTCTGGCGATCACCGATGAATGCACATTGGCCGGCATCGTGCGCGCCTGGCAGGCGGCCATGGATAGCGATCTGCCGTTGATCATCGGCAGTGAGATCAGCATCGTCGACGGCCCCAAAATCGTGCTTCTGGTGGAAAACCTCAGTGGCTATCAGGCGCTGTGCCGGCTGATAACCCTGGCCCGGCGCAGAGCCAAAAAAGGTGAGTACCTGTCGTTGCGTGAAGATTTTCCGGGAACGGGCAGCGGCCTGTTGGCGTTATGGCTGCCGGATCTCGAATTGCCAGCGGCAACGCTTCAGGACCACGGGCAGTGGTTGGCAAAAATATTCCCCGATGCAACGTGGCTGGCAGTCGAACTGCATCGTGGCCCGGATGATCGACAGCGACTCGGTCAACTCCAGGCACTGGCGCACAAGTTGAATATCCCGCTGGTAGCCAGTGGCGATGTGCATATGCATGCCCGTGGACGTCGTGCCCTGCAAGACACCATGACAGCCATCCGCTATCACACCACTGTGGCCGAGGCCGGGCATCGGCTGTTCGCCAATGGTGAGCGATACCTGCGTCCGCGCAGCGCCTTGCTTGAGCTGTATCCCGAGCAGTTATTGGCGCAAACGCTGTTGATCGCGGCGCGCTGCACCTTCGACTTGAGCCAGTTACGTTATGAATATCCCCACGAATTGGTGCCGGCAGCACATACGCCGGGTTCATGGTTGCGGGAGGTGACTGAGCAAGGTGTCCGCAAGCGCTGGCCTCAAGGGCTGAAGCCAGCGACCCGGACGCAGATCGAGAAGGAATTGCAGCTGATCGGTGAAATGAAGTTCGAGAGCTACTTTCTTACGGTCCACGACATCGTCTGCTTTGCGCGCAGTCGCGACATTTTGTGCCAAGGTCGGGGTTCTGCGGCCAATTCGGTGGTCTGTTTCGCCCTTGGCATCACCGAATTGAATCCCGAAAAGAGCAATCTGCTATTCGAGCGGTTCATTTCCAGGGAGCGCAACGAGCCGCCGGATATTGACGTGGATTTCGAGCATGAGCGCCGCGAGGAGGTTTTGCAGTACGTTTTCAAGCGTTACGGCCGGGGCAGGGCGGCACTGACGGCCGTGGCCAGTACGTATCACGGCACTGGGGCGGTGCGTGATGTGGCCAAGGTGTTGGGCTTGCCGTCGGACCAGATCAATGCACTCGCGGAGTGTTTCAGCCGCTGGAGCGATGAAATGCCTCCTGCGGAGCGTCTGCGCGAAAACGGATTTGACCCCGAGGCGCCGATTTTGCGGCGTGTGCTGGCATTGACGGACACGCTGATCAGTTTCCCCCGGCATTTATCGCAGCATCCTGGCGGTTTTGTCATTTCCGAGCATCCGCTGGAAACCCTGGTGCCGGTGGAAAACGCGGCAATGGCCGAACGCACCATTATTCAGTGGGACAAAAATGATCTGGATCTGGTGGGTCTGCTCAAGGTCGACATCCTCGCCCTCGGCATGCTCAGCGCGTTGCGGCGCACTTTCGATCTGGTGCGCACTTACCGAGGTCACCAATGGACCCTGGCGTCATTGCCTGAGGAAGATCCTGCCACCTACGAAATGATCGGCCGGGCAGACACCATCGGGGTATTCCAGATCGAGTCCCGAGCGCAGATGGCCATGTTGCCGCGCCTCAAACCTATGAAGTTCTACGATCTGGTCATCGAAGTGGCCATCGTCCGGCCGGGGCCGATTCAGGGCGACATGGTTCATCCCTACCTGCGCAGGCGCAACAATGAGGAAGCGATCACTTACCCACCAAGACTGAAAAAGGTTTTCGAGCGCACTCTTGGCGTTCCTCTGTTCCAGGAGCAGGTCATGGAAGTCGCGATCCTGGCGGCCGATTACACCCCCGGCGAAGCCGATGAGCTGCGTCGTTCCATGGCGGCCTGGAAGCGTCATGGCGGGCTGGAGCCACACCGCCTGCGTCTGGCTGAGCGGATGAAGGCCAATGGTTATGAGCAGGCGTTCATCACCCGGATTTTCGAGCAGATCAAGGGGTTTGGCAGTTATGGTTTCCCGGAATCCCATGCTGCCAGCTTCGCCTTGCTGACTTACGCCAGTTGCTGGCTCAAATGTCATGAACCGGCGGCGTTCGCCTGCGCACTGATCAACAGTTGGCCCATGGGGTTCTACAGTCCCGACCAGATTCTTCAGGACGCGCGGCGTCACCACATCGAAATTCGCCCAGTGGATGTGCGCTACAGCGATTGGGACTGCTCACTGGAGCCTGTCGAACATCAGGAGCGCAACCGAACCCTTGCGATTCGCATGGGCATGCGCATGATTCGCGGTTTTCGTGAAGAAGATGCCCGACATATCGAGTCGGCCAGGGCGAGCAGGGTATTTGTCGATGCCACCGATCTGAGCCTGCGTGCAGCGCTGGATAACCGTGCGCTGGAGGCATTGGCCGACGCTGGCGCGTTGCGTGGGCTGATCGGTCATCGCCATCGCGCGCGCTGGGAAGTCGCCGGAGTCGAAGCCCAACGCCCGCTGTTTGGCCCGGAACACACGGTAGAAGAGACGCAAATCGCCTTGCCTTTACCGACGGTGGCGCAGGATGTGTTTGCCGATTACGCCATGACCGGAACCACATTGGGCCCTCATCCCCTGGCTATGTTGCGTCGCCAACTGGCCGCCAAACGTTTTTACAGTTCCCACGATCTACTCGATCTTGAGCATGGACGCATGATCAGTGTGGCCGGGCTGGTGGTGGGCCGCCAGCGTCCGGGCACTGCCAGTGGCGTGACTTTCGTTACCCTGGAAGATGAGTTCGGCATGATCAACGTCGTGGTCTGGCTCGACCTGGCTCAACGTCAACGCAAGATTCTGGTGGGTTCCAGGTTGATGCAGGTGTTCGGGCGGCTGGAGTCGCAGAAGGGCGTGCGGCATGTAATTGCCCAGCGCCTGTTCGATCTGACACCGCTGCTTGCCGGGCTGGATGTTCGCAGCCGTGACTTTAAATGAGGTCTTGGGACGCACGGCCTGGTTGCGGGCAAGTACCTCGCGGCATAGGGCGCAACAGGCTTAGTGCATTAACGAGGTGTGCTGCTGATCGAATCCAGGGGAGTGTTGGCCCGGTCAAGTTGAGCCATTACACCGTTGAGCAGTTGGGTAATCGTCCAGGGCTTGGCGATGAACAGCACGTCAGGCTTGATCTGATCGCTGCCAGGCGTACCGTGTCCGGACATGACCACGATAGGTATGTCGGCCCATTTCTCACCAACCAGATTGGCCAGGGCAATGCCATCCATACTGCCCGGCATGCGCACATCGGTCAGCAGCAAGGCGACCTCGTGGCCGTGCGCATTGAGGTAATCGACAGCCTCGTCAGCGTTCTCGACCGCCTTGGTCTTCAGCCCTTCTTCAGCCAGGATTTCGCATACGAAGTCCCGAATCATTGGCTCATCTTCAACAACAAGCACCAGACTCATTGTAGATCGGGTCTCTTCGTACTGCGGTGATTGAGTCATTTTGGTTCCCTCAGCCTGCACATTAAATATCCGGGAGCACTGCAACGTTGGATCCATTTTCGTTGTTCCCAGTCATCTGAGCGGAATCAAACGGAAAAAATTCATTTTTATATAAAAAGCGATGAGTTCCAGACGACCGGCATCAAACCCTGGACCGTCCGTGGTCCGGTCCTGAGCATTGATTTAGATCAATTCCCGAGTTTGCGACTCTGCAAAAATAGCCGCTCGCCAGCCCCGACCCTGCCATATGGCCCCTCATTATCTAAATCTTCCCGTCACCTGCTCGTTCAGAAAAGGCACGGCATCAGTGAAAGTTTCGATATCCCGACTACCCTTGTTTACCACCCCCTGCTGTCACTGCAAGTTTCATTCGTCTTCTATTCACCCCGTCATTAACAAATCAACTTCCCCGATGCTCCGCAAAGTCAGTTTTCAGATTGCCCATCGCAATCGATAGCCATGTCATGCGCTCTTAGAACAGGAAGTTTTAAAATGCCTCGTAAACAACAAGCTCGCTTGGGTATGAAAGCCCTGCTCATTCATGAAGACCTTACGGCATTGACAGCGGCAGGCAGGGCCGTCAGAGAAATGGCTGAGGTGCTGGAACAGCGCCAGGTTGAAGTGATTCTCGCGCAAAGTGCGCTGGACGCCATCGCCATCATCAATGCCGATCCCATGGTGCAATGCGTCCTGCTGGACTGGGACCTTGACCTGGACGATGGTCACGAAAAAGCCATGACGGTGCTCAATGCAGTACGCGCCCGCAGTGAAGCCCTGCCTATTTTCCTGTTGGCTGATCGCAGCAGTGCCGCCACTGTCCCCCTTGAAGCCATGCAGAAGTCCGATGACTTTATCTGGCTACTTGAGGACACCATCGCGTTTATTGGCGGGCGCATCGTCGCGGCCATCCAGCGTTATCGGGAAGCGGTACTGCCACCCATGTTCTCGGCATTGGTGAAGTTCTCCCAGGTGTATGAATATTCGTGGCATACGCCGGGACACACCGGTGGGACGGCATTCCTGAAGTCCACGGCCGGGCGGGCTTTTTTCGATTATTTTGGCGAAAACCTGTTCCGTTCCGATCTGTCGATTTCCGTCGGCGAACTGGGATCGCTGCTCGATCATTCCGGCCCCATCGGCGCCAGCGAAGTGTATGCGGCACGCGTTTTCGGCGCCCATCGCACGTACCACGTCACCAATGGCTCATCGACATCCAATCGGGTCATCCTGATGGCCAGCGTCACCCGCGACCAGGTGACGCTGTGTGATCGCAATTGCCACAAGTCGGTCGAACACGCCATGACCATGTCCGGCGCGATCCCGACGTATCTGATCCCGTCGCGCAACCATTACGGCTTGATCGGGCCGATTCCGCCGGAACGTCTGAGCGCCAGCTACATCAGCGAATCCATCGCCAATAATCCGCTGGTACACAACGGCATCGATCCGACACCGATGCACGCGATCATCACCAACTCGACCTACGACGGGCTGTGCTACAACGTGCGCCGGGTCGAGGAGCTGCTGGGCGAGAGCGTTGACCGATTGCATTTTGACGAAGCCTGGTTTGGTTACGCGCGTTTCAATCCGATGTACCACGAGCGTTTTGCGATGCATGGCGAACCTGCCAGCCACGGCGCCGACCGGCCGACGGTTTTCGCCACCCAGTCCACACACAAGCTGCTCGCCGCACTGTCCCAGGCGTCGATGATTCATATCCGCGATGGCCGTCGCCCCATCGATCACGCACGTTTCAACGAGGCGTTCATGATGCATGCCTCGACGTCGCCCAATTACGCGATCATCGCGTCCAATGATGTCAGCGCCGCCATGATGGAGGGGCCGGGTGGCAAGGCCTTGACCGACGATTCGATCCGCGAGGCGGTCTCGTTCAGGCGCATGCTGGCGCGCCTCAATGCTGAGTTCCTGGAGAAGGGCGAGTGGTTCTTCAATGTCTGGCAGCCGGATACCGTGTTCGATCCCGCGCAAGGCAAAGACATCGCGTTTCATACCGCCAGTGATGATCTGCTGGCCAGCGAACCCGCCTGTTGGGTCCTCAAGCCCAATGCTCCCTGGCACGGGTTTGGCGACATCGAAGACGGTTATTGCCTGCTGGACCCGATCAAGGTCTCGATCACCTCGCCTGGCATCCTCGCGGGCGGCGGCATGAGCGGGCAGGGCATTCCTGCCCAGGTGTTGACGGCGTATCTGGATCGGCAAGGCATCGTCGCCGAGAAAACCACTGATTTCACCATCCTGTTCCTGTTCTCCATCGGCGTGACCAAAGGCAAGTGGGGCACGCTGGTCAATGCCTTGCTCGATTTCAAGCGTGACTTCGATAACAACGCGCCGCTGGAAGTGGTGCTGCCAGCCCTGATGGCTGCGCATGGCGCGCGCTATCGCGGTCTGGGCCTGCGCGATCTGTGCGAAACCATGTTCGCCAGCATGGCGCACCTGGACACCACCGCTGCGATGTCCCGGGGTTTCTCTACCTTGCCGGTTCCGGACTTGAGCCCGGTGCGCGCTTACGAGCAACTGGTGCGCGGCAACGTTGAAGTAGTGAGCCTGGAGCAGATGGCGGGGCGCACCGTGGCCACTGGCGTGGTGCCTTATCCACCTGGCATTCCGTTACTGATGCCCGGCGAAAACGCCGGCCCCGCAGACGGCCCGTTACTTGGTTATCTCAAGGCTCTGGAAGCCTTTGA
Source organism: Pseudomonas syringae (assembly GCF_001698815.1). GTDB lineage: Bacteria > Pseudomonadota > Gammaproteobacteria > Pseudomonadales > Pseudomonadaceae > Aquipseudomonas > Aquipseudomonas syringae_A. Next base: position 185,358 of record NZ_LGSI01000068.1, read on the forward strand.
TCATCGATTCCCAGGCTTCACCCACGACACCCATGGCGTGGAAGTGGAGGAGGGTCTTTATAAGGTCCGCTGCCTGACAACGCCGAACGCCACCCCATACGTAACAGAGGTTACCCAGTGAATCGTTTGAAAATTGCTGCCAGTCTCGCCAGCCGCAGCAGCTTCGCCACCTCGCGTACCGTGTTGGAGTTCAACGAAACCGATCTGACCGACATCGCGGCAGCGGTCATCAGTGCCGAAGACGTCCGCAACGGCCTGCTGGAAGTCATCCGCACATCCGGGTTCGATATCCCGATTTTTTTCGCGGTCACTGCCAAAGACCAACTGACCCCGGAGAACTTGCCGAGCATCGAACATGTGCTGCTGCAAATCAGCGGGGTGTTCGACCTGGGCGTCGATGATGCGCAGTTCTATGGCGACAAGCTCGAAACCGCCGCCAGCCAGTATGAAGAAGCCTCGTTGCCGCCATTCTTCGGTGCGCTGAAACACTATGTGGAGCGTGGCAATTCGACGTTTGCCTGTCCGGGTCATCAAGGCGGCCAGTTCTTTCGCAAACATCCGGCCGGTCGGCAATTCGTCGAATTCTTCGGCCCGACCCTGTTCCGCGCCGACCGCTGCAATGCCGATGTCGAGATGGGCGATCTGCTGATCCATGAAGGCGCCCCGCTGGAAGCACAGAAGCGCGCGGCTCGGGTGTACAACGCCGACAAGACCTACTTCGTGCTCAATGGCACCTCAGCCTCCAACAAGGTGGTGACTAATGCCTTGCTGACTCCGGGCGACGTGGTGCTGTTCGACCGCAACAACCATAAGTCTGTGCATCAAGGGGCATTGTTCCAGGCCGGCGCGACCCCGCTGTATCTGGAAACCGCACGCAACCCCTACGGTTTTATCGGCGGTATCGACGCCCACTGCTTCAACGAAGACTATCTGCGTGAACAGCTGCGCACCGTCGCGCCACATAAAGCCGATGAGCCTCGGCCGTTCCGCCTGGCGGTCATCCAGCTGGGCACCTACGACGGCACGATCTATAACGCTCGCCAGGTGGTGGATCGCATCGGTCATTTGTGTGACTACATTTTGTTCGACTCAGCCTGGGTAGGTTATGAGCAGTTCATCCCGATGATGAAAGACTGCTCGCCGATGCTGCTGGAACTGGGCCCGGAAGATCCCGGCATCTTCGTGACCCAGTCGATCCACAAGCAACAAGCGGGATTTTCCCAGGCGTCGCAGATCCACAAGAAAGACCGCCACATCAAAGGTCAGGATCGCTACTGCAATCACCATCGTCTGAACAATGCCTTTATGGCTCAGGCGTCAACCAGCCCGTTTTACCCGCTGTTCGCCTCGCTGGACGTCAACGCCCGCATGCACAGCGGACGCAGCGGCCTGCGTCTGTGGAGCGAGTGCGTCCATGCTGGCATCGAGGCGCGCAAGCTGGTCATGGACAACTGCACATTGATTCGCCCATTTGTGCCGCCAACCATCGACGGCCGTTATTGGCAGGACTACTCGACGGATGTGATCGCCAACGATCTGCGCTTCTTCAAGTTTCACCCCGATGAGCGCTGGCATGCGTTCGAGGGTTATACCGACGATCAATACTTCATCGACCCGTGCAAACTGTTGTTCACCACGCCGGGTATTGATGCAGTCACCGGCGCCTATACCGAATTTGGCGTGCATGCCGGGATATTGGCCACCTTCCTGCGCCAGTACGGCATCGTGCCGGAAAAGAGCGACCTGAACTCCATTCTCTTCCTGCTGACGCCCGCTGAAGGCAAAGCGAAGATGCAGCACCTGGTGGCGCAGATCGCGCGTTTCGAGCGCTTCATTCATGACGATGCGCTGCTCGCTGAAGTGCTGCCCAACTTGTATCAGGCCAATCAGGTCCGTTACCACGGCTACACCATCGGCCAGCTGTGTCGTGAGATGCACCAGTTGTACGTGCGCCATGACGTCAAACGGTTGCAGAAGGAGATGTTCCGCAAGGCCAGCATGCCGCCGATTGTCCTCAATCCACGGGATGCCCATCTGGAGTTTGTACGCGGGCATTGCGAATTGATCGCCTTGCAGGACGCCAAGGGCCGGATCGCTGCCGAAGGCGCCTTGCCATATCCGCCGGGTTTGCTCTGCGTGGTACCCGGCGAGGTATGGCAAGGCCCGGTATTGGAATACTTCCTGGCGCTCGAAGATGCGATCAATCACTTCCCTGGCTTCAACCCCGAGTTGCAGGGTGTGTATCTGCGCGTAGAAGAAGATGGCCGAACCCGCGCCTACGGGTATGTCATCAAGCAATGATCCATCTTGAGGGGCGACAGCAATCTCTTGCTGGCGTTTTCACTGGAATACCGCGCCTTGCGAAAGGCGCAGGAGTGCAACATGGTTAGCGCAGTCAAGAAAATGAACGTGGTCCAGCTAACGGTGCTGACGGCGATCAACATGCTGGGCTCGGGGATCGTCCTGTTGCCGTCCAAGCTGGCGCAAGTGGGGACGATTTCGATCTTTTCCTGGATCGTCACCGCACTGGGTTCCCTGGCGCTGGCGTATGCCTTTGCCAAGTGCGGACGGTTCAGCCGCAAGCCTGGCGGCATGGGCGGTTATGCCGAATATGCGTTCGGCCGGTCCGGCAACTTCATGTCCAACTACACCTATGGCGTATCGTTGCTGATTGCCAACGTGGCGATTGCAATCACTGCCGTGGGCTATGCGACGGTGTTGTTCAACATGACGCTGACGCCGATTGGCGTCGCCATGGCCACCGCCGGCCTGTTGGTGCTGACCACCGTGGCCAACTTCGGTGGCGCGCGGATTACCGGTCAAATCGGCAATGTCACCATCTGGGGCGTGGTCATTCCGGTATTGGGCGTTTCGGTCCTGGGCTGGTTCTGGTTCGACAAATCTCTGTACGTTGCGGCCTGGAATCCCCATGACATGCCACTCCTTGAAGCCGTGGGCGCCTCCATTTCGATCACCCTGTGGGCGTTTCTCGGCCTTGAATCCGCGTGTGCCAACACCGATGCGGTGGAAAATCCGGAGCGAAATGTGCCGATCGCCGTATTGGGTGGCACCCTGGGTTCGGCGGTGATTTACATCATGTCCACCAACGTGATCGCCGGAATCGTACCCAACATGGACCTGGCAGCCTCCAATGCACCGTTTGGCCTGGCGTTCGCCACCATGTTCACCCCCATCGTGGGGCAGATCATCATGGGTCTGATGGTTATCGCCTGCATCGGTTCGCTGCTGGGCTGGCAGTTCACCATCGCCCAGGTGTTCAAGAGTTCTGCAGATGTGGGTTACTTCCTCAAACTGTTCGCCAAAACCACCGCCAAGGATGTGCCCATCGTCGGCATGCTGGTGCTGTTGGCCTGCCAGGTGGCGCTGACGCTGATGACCATCAGCCCGGACTTGAGCAAGCAGTTCGACATGATCGTCAATCTGGCGGTAGTCACCAACCTCGTCCCATACCTGATGTCCATGGCAGCACTGATGACCATGCAGAAGGTCGCGGGCGTTACGCCTCGCGATGCCATGTTCACCAACGCGATTGCCTATATCGCTGCGGCGTATAGCTATTACGCGCTGTACAGCGCCGGAGCCAACGCGATGATGCTGGGCGGTATCGTCACCATGCTCGGCTGGACCTTGTACGGCACCGTCAGCCGCCGGTTCATGACGGTCGACGCTATTGTGGTGTCAGATCCGGTGATAAACGCGGATGCGGGGACGGCAAGAGGCCAGTAGACTGTGCGCCAGGTATTCCATGGCGATTAACGTCAGTCACTCGGACAACAACAGATCAATGAGACGTATCGTCACCGCTTTAACCGGGCTCGCCATGCTGGCGAGCCTCGCCGGTTGTATTTCCGCCCCGATTCCGTTGACCGCAGAGACCTCCCAACGTCTTCAGTCACAAGCTCCGATCCGTTTTTTGCTGACCTTTGACGATGGCCCAAGCGCCTCGGGCTTCTCCAATCCAACCCTGACGGTTCTGGACAGCCTGAAAAACAACCCACTGCAGCCGGATATAAAAGCCGTGTTTTTCGTGCAAACCGGCGCTGCCCGTGCAGGCGGCAGCGAGCGCGGCCAGCGGGTGATGCATCGGGAGAACGCGGCAGGGCACATCCTGGCGTTTCATACCGCAACGCCCGGGCACACCAATCATCGGTCCTTGTCGCCTGAAGCGCTTGAGCAATCCCTGAGCGCAGGCGGTGCTGCCATCGCTGCGATCAGTGGCGCGCCGCCTGCGCTGGTCCGCCCGCCGTTCTGGAATTACGACAAACGCACCTTTGCCGCTTATGAGCAGCACGGCATGCACGTTTTGCTGACCGACGTGAGCGCCAACGACGGCAAGATCTGGGGTTTCAATGCCAGCCCGCGCAGGCGCGCCAATATGCTCAGGCAACTTTCCGAAGTTCGCGAGCGCATCGCTGCCGGTGAATTGCCCACCGTGGATGGCGTGGTCCCCGTGGTGGTGACCTTTCATGACTTGAATCGCTATTCAGCCCGACACGCTCGGGAATACCTTCAGATCCTGCTGGACAGCGCCAAGGCGACAGGGGTGAGGACTGCCGAAAAGCCGTTTTACGATGACCAGCCGACGTTGCTGCGTGCAGCGCTGGCGCGCACGGTGCAGAACGGTGACGAGCCGGTGCATTTGCCGGGGATGTGGAACTGGATCTGGGGCGCCAATTCGAAGTGATGCAAAGAGTACTGATGTGAAAAAGGCGACTTGATGGTCGCCTTTTACTGAACATTGCTGTCCCGTCCTTTGTGGGAGAGAACTTGTCCTCGATGAGTCAGCCCGGCCAACCTCAATCTGCCTGACAGCACTTCATTGCCTGTCAATCCCTTCGAGGACAAGTCCTCTCCCACCAAAGCAACGCGTATTCCTGTGGGAGGTTCCGCCCCGTCTTCGACGCCGCGTTGTCGCGCAGCAAACCCCGGCACCCGTTGGAGCGAGGCTTGCCCGCGAAGAACGATGACGCGGTAGCGCTGGGTCACCGAGGCGTCTGATTCGCCGGCAAGTCGGAACGCCGCCCGCTCGCTCCAACGAGTATTTCAATTCAACGGTTGTGCGTGTTTGATAAGAAAGGACTTGTCCTCGATAAGGCGTATTGAGACCTGAAACAGGTGTAAACCTATTTCAGGACTAGACACGTTGCTAACTGTCAGTAACGTTCAAGCCAGTGAGCGTAAGGGGCTGGCAATGTCCAGGAAGCGCGTTCCACACCCAGCTCCTTGGCAGCGAAATAGGCCCAGTGCGGGTTGGCCAGGTGAGCACGGCCGACCATGACCAGATCCAGTTGCCCGTCCTTGACTACTTGCTCGGCGATTGCCGGAGTGCCGAAACCCCATGCCGAGGACACTGGAATACCGGCCTCACGACGCACGCGTTCGGCAATCGGCCCCATGAACGAAGGCGCCCAGGGAATATTGGTTTCCGGGATCGTGAACCCGATGCTGACGCTGAGCATGTCCAGCCCGGCAGCTTTGAACTGACGGGTCAATTCAATGGATTCCACCAGGGTTTGCTCGTCGCGGCCATCGAACTCAAGCACACCGAAGCGGGCGGTCAACGGCAGATTTTCCGGCCAGACATCGCGTACTGCCGCCAGCGTTTCCAGCAGGAAGCGGCTGCGGTTTTCGAAACTGCCGCCGTAAGCGTCTTCGCGATGATTGGAGTGCTCGGAAAAGAACGTCTGTGCCAGATATCCGTGGGCGAAGTGCAGCTCCAACCACTCGAAACCCGCATCCCGCGCACGACGTGCCGCTGCGACGAAATCGTCACGAACACGGGCGATGTCGTCCAGGGTCATCGCTTTGGGTTGTTTCGGCAGATTGCCACCGAAAGCGATGGAAGAGGGCGCAATGGTGTCCCAGCCGCGCGCGTCATCGGCGGCAATATGATCGTCGCCTTCCCATGGGCGGTTGGCGCTGGCCTTGCGACCGGCGTGGGCGATCTGGATGCCTGGCACCGATCCGGCTGCCTTGATGGCTTGCACCACCGGCACGAACGCCTGGGCCAGTTCGTCATTCCAGATGCCGGTGCAGCCCGGCGTAATGCGACCTTCAGGGGCGACCGCCGTAGCTTCTACGATAACCAGACCCGCGCCGCCGCGAGCGATGGCTGCCAAGTGCACTTGATGCCATTCGTTGATCAAGCCATCGACAGCGGTGTACTGGCACATGGGCGGCACGGCAATGCGATTGCGCAGCGTGACGTCTTTGAGGGTGTAGGGTTGGAACAAAGCAGACATGGTCAGACCTCAGGTCAATTGCAAATTCGTTTGTTCGATACTATTCGAACAATGGCTGTCTGGCAAACCCTTGTGTATGATCCGCCCATGCGACCATTCAAACATCCGCCAGTCAGTGATTTCAGCCTCGAACGGGTCTTCTATGCCCTGAGTGATCCCGTGCGCCTTGAAATCGTTCGCCACCTCGGCCAGGTCATCGACGCCAGTTGTGGTGAGCTGGACGGGGGAAGACCCAAGTCCAGCATGTCCCATCACTTTCGTGTATTGCGCGATGCCGGTCTGGTCAGAACCCAGAGCGTCGGAACCACCCACATGAACTCACTGCGCAGAGAAGAGCTGGACAGTCGATTTCCCGGGTTACTGGCGGTGATATTGGCGCAGCAGAGCTGATTGCACGGATCGGATAAACAAAAAGGGCCTACCCGATAATCGCGGTAGACCCTTGCTGTATAAGATGGTGCCCCGAGCCGGGGTCGAACCGGCACGTCCTAGAACGAGGGATTTTAAGTCCCTTGCGTCTACCAATTTCGCCATCGGGGCGGTCTTGCTGAAGAGCAGCGAGGATATACATCCAGCTTCCTCGAAGCAAGCTTGCAAACCCCTTATGTGAAACAGAATCTTGCTTGGCCACCAAAATAAAAAGCTTGAGAATCATGGCTCTACGCGGTTCCCCCATGAAAGGCACGCAGATGAAAGCGTGACCTGCGTCTGATAACGCACATTCAATTCCTCTTGTCGGCACGGACATTGCGCTGTTTTGTTTTGGGTCTCGGTGCTGTATAGCTTGAGCTCCATTTTGTGTAGCACGGAGGCAACAATGACAGACGCACGCCAGAACCAGCAGTCGGACACGTCAGCCAGCGGTGAAATTGAGGACGCGCTTTCGCATTTGAAGTGGCAGGGCAAACAAATTGATTGGCTGCTGCAGTGGCTGGTCAAATTTGTTGCAAACACCAAGGTCGAGATGGGCATCACGTTAACCGTCGGTGGCAATCTCGTCTCAGGTCAGCTGATTTCCCATGATGCGTACTTTGAGCAATTGGCAGCCGATATTTCTGCGCCTTTCGCTCAGTTCAACAACGGTACCGAAGCTTCCATGAAGGAAATGATTCTGTCGTTTCGCCCAGGTGAATCCTCGGACGATACCCCGGAGTTCCACTTCATTCATTTGAAGGACTGCAAGACTTACTCAAACGAGCAGAACCCTATCTGCGCAGAAGGCGTTCTCTGGCGTGGGAAAATTGCCTCGGTGACAGGATTCACTATCGGGCTCATCGCCCGAAAATAAGCGTTTGTCCTCCAAGGCCCCGATTCAAGCGGGGCCTGTCATCACGCCAGACATGAGCCGTCCTCATTGTCCGGCGAGCAGCTTCAATACAGTCAGGTTGCGTCGAGAAGGCTGCCGTTCGGCAGGGCGCACGATTGATATGACTTTCCCATCCCCCGCGTCATATCCAACACTCTCTCTCTCGATGGCTTCCAACAATGTTTTAGCCAGAATGGTTGCTCCGTAAGGTCCTCTATAATCCGCCGGTCGGACACCCGAAACACCATAGACAGCATGCGTGTAAGTGTGCGTTAACACTAACGAGATCACGTTTATATCAGTTTCCTTACACGACACTTTGTAATCGCGAAGTCGGGTTTCGAGAACATTGCCTATTTGGTGGTTGGACAGCAGCTTCATAACGACTCCTCTTCCTTAGAGTACGAAAGGCATTGCCTGTGCTTAATTGTTATCCATTGAACATTCTTGCTGCATCGACCCCGTTATGGAGCGCAACTTTACGCGCTTCAGGGCTGCCATCTAAAAAGCCATTTAGCCGGATTAAAAGATGATCCATGAGTTGTTTGTCGACGCCGCCTATATTCCGATAGGCCGCGATGAATACACGTTCGTGGCTGACGAGTTGCGACAGTCCGACTGATCGCTTTCCTGTAAGAATGAACAGCAAGTCAATTCCGGTGCTCGCTATCGCGGCCAGGTAATCACCACGCGGCAGCCGACGGCCACTTTCATACTTGACCTGCGCGTTAGGTTTGACACCGCCTATCGCCGCAAATGAGTACTGAGGCATGCCGATCCTGATTCGCTCGTCGCGCAGCCTGACATGCAAAGTGTTCATACAATGAGCAATGAAGTGCGCGCAGCGAGGCTTGATTTTTTAACAGAGCAGTGCTCGGTTTTCCTCTGGTTGGTTGCAGGTCGTGAGCCAGGGCTCAGAAGGTTTAAAGTTCGACATGTGTCAATTTCGGACAGTAGGAAGCTCGCCAACCGGTTCACGGTAAGCGGGTTGAAGTAGTTCATTCTAGCGACCCCTGAAATAGCATATGTCTCCTGACTGTTAACATGAGTTAACACCAACTCCAATGTTCCATTCTTGAGAAACTTGCACCGAACTCTGTAATCATGCAGGCGAGCGCGAAGCGCCTTTGCCAGATAAGCTGATACTAATGAAATCATGCCATAAGTCCAAGCCATTTGTTGATAACTTAGCAAGGCATGTTTTTTGAGTAAACAGCGTTGGCAGGCAAAGGCTGCACGCGCCGTCGGCAATAAACGTAGAGAAGCTCTCTAGCGTGGGCGTTAAAGAGACTTAGTGGCGTTATAAACTATTATCGCAGCGCAGAGCGAGCATAGAAGTGAACTTTCCGTTCGGATGCGCTAACTGCGTGAGAGTGTGCATTTGGATGCATCGCGGGTGCCGCTCCGGAGGGCCGGAGCGGACAAGCTACCGATCAGTTGCGACGATGATTACGCTTGTTCTTGTGCTTACGGGAGTGGCTTTTGTCGTTGCCACTGCTACCGAGGTTGTTACCCACTGCGCCGCCTGCCGCGCCACCCAGGCCAGCGCCGATGGTGGAGCCAGTGCTGCCGCCCAATTGGTTGCCAATCAACGAACCGCCGGCAGAACCGATGCCGCCACCAATGGCAGCCTCAGTCTTGCTGCCTTTGCGTGCGCCTACTGCACTGCCTGCAGCGCCGCCGACGCCAGCACCTACTGCCGCGCCGGTGCTGCCACCCATTTGTTGCCCAATGACATTACCCAACGCGCCGCCCAGGCCGCCGCCAATCGCTGCAGTACCGTCGCCGGCCGCCATCGCGCCTTGGGTGATCAGAAAACTCAGTGCCAATGTAGGAAAGATAAAACGCATGCCGTGAACCTCAAAAATACACTGCGCGTAGTGGCGTCCTGATGGCTACCACTGTACAGGCCGCCACTTTACCACCAACTGATCGCAAGGCATGTCCGATCAGATGGAATACCTGAAATGCTGGCATTGATGCTTAACTGAACGGCCAACCGCCTTCAATGGCGGCCGGCAAATCCACCCGTTAGTGACCCAGCAAAGGCTTGAGAAATGGCGCGGTACGACTTTTCTTGACCTTGGCTACGGTTGCCGGAGTGCCGCTGGCAACGATGCGGCCACCTTCGTCACCCGCACCCGGGCCTATATCGATGACCCAATCACTCTGCGCAACGACACGCATCTCGTGTTCGACCACGATTACGGTATTGCCGGCATCCACCAGCGTGTTGAGTTGTATGAGCAGCCGATCAACGTCGGTTGGGTGAAGACCTGTGGTGGGTTCATCCAGAACGTATAACGTCGCGCCGCGTTGCGTGCGCTGCAACTCGGTTGCCAGTTTGATGCGCTGCGCTTCGCCACCGGACAATTCAGTTGCCGGCTGGCCTAATCGAAGATAGCCCAGGCCGATATCGCGCAGCACTTCGAGGGCGCGAAGCACTGTCGGCTCACCCGCGAACTGAATCACAGCCTGGTCGACAGTCAGTTGCAGGACCTGCGCGATGTTCAGCCCTTGCCAGGTCACCGTCAGCGTCTGCGGGTTATAGCGGGCGCCATGACACGTCGGGCAGGGCGCGTAGACGCTGGGCATGAACAGCAATTCAACGCTGACAAAGCCTTCTCCTTCACAGATGGGGCAGCGGCCCTTGGCGACGTTAAAGGAAAACTGACCGGCATCGTACCCTTCGCGTCGAGCCTGGGGTGTTGCAGCAAAGATTTTCCGGACCTGATCAAACAACCCCGTATACGTCGCCAGATTGGAGCGTGGCGTACGCCCGATCGGTTTCTGATCGACCTGCACCAGACGACGAATCCCTTCAAGCCCTTCGATGACTCTGCCGTCGCTGGTTTGCGGTGCGTCATCTTCAAGGCTGGGTGTTTCCTGGGCTTGATCCTGAGCGGGACGCCCCAGATACGCGCCTACCAGTTCCAGGAGTGCGTGACTGACCAGGCTGGATTTTCCAGAGCCTGAAATTCCCGTCACTGCGGTAAAGCAGCCAAGCGGGAATTCGGCACTGAGGTCGTTCAGGTTATTTCGCGTAATACCTTCCAGGCGTAACCAGCCTGAAGGTTCGCGTCTGGCGTGGGCCTGGGGTTGGTGCTCGGCAAACAGGTGCAGCCGAGTCTGCGAGGCCTCGACTTCGACAAGCCCCGCAGGAGGGCCGCTGTATAGAATACGTCCACCTTGTTCACCCGCAGCCGGGCCGACATCTATGAGCCAGTCGGCCCTGCGCATGGTTTCCAGATCATGTTCCACGACAAATAACGAGTTGCCCGCGGCCTTCAGACGTTGCAGAGCGCTGAACAACGCTTCGCCGTCAGCCGGGTGCAAGCCTGCGGACGGCTCATCGAGCACATAGATCACGCCAAACAGTTGCGAGCCCAGTTGGGTGGCCAGGCGCAGGCGCTGCAATTCTCCGGATGACAGCGTCGGGGTGCTGCGATCCAGGGAAAGATAACCTAGGCCCAGTTCGGTCAGGGTGCTGACTCTGGCCAGCAGATCCTCGGCAATACGTTGCGCCGCCAGACGCTTTTCGATGGAAAGGCTGGGCGTCAGTCTTACGTCCGGGGCCGCCGAGTGGTCAGATTTGCCTTGGGCAGCGCGCTGTTTACGGGTCCGTTTGGACTCCTCGGGAGTAAGGGCTTCACCTTCGCCGAGGTTCTGGGCCAGGAATTTCTCGTCAGCCACCGGCTTCAACACCTGAGCCAGCTGCAATAACGGCATCCGCGACAGCTCGCCGATATCCAGGCCGGCAAAGGTGACCGACAGCGCCGCGCGGGTGAGGCGTTTACCGTCACACAGCGAGCACGGGCTGCCGATCATGAATTGCGCCACACGCTTCTTCATCAGCGCGCTTTGCGAATGGCTGAACGTGTGCAGCACATAGCGCCGGGCGCCGGTAAACGTCCCTTGATAGCTCGGCTCGAGTTTGCGTTTGAGCGCGACTCGGGTTTCTTCCGGCGTCAGGCCTGCGTAGACCGGAACCGTTGGCTGCTCGTCGGTAAACAGAATCCAGTCGCGCTGTTTTTTAGGCAGCTCGCGCCACGGAATATCCACGTCGTAACCCATGGTGACGAGAATGTCGCGCAGGTTCTGGCCCTGCCACGCGGTCGGCCACGAGGCGATGGCGCGCTGGCGAATAGTCAGCGAGTCATCTGGCACCATCGTTTGCTCTGTAACTTCGTAAACCCGGCCCAGCCCGTGGCATTGCGGACACGCACCCTGCGGGGTATTAGGTGAAAAATCCTCGGCGTAGAGCATCGGTTGGCCGGGTGGATAACTGCCGGCACGGGAGTAGAGCATGCGAATCAAGCTTGAAAGCGTTGTCACACTGCCCACTGAAGACCGGGCGCTGGGCGAACCTCGTTGTTGCTGCAGCGCCACAGCGGGCGGCAACCCTTCGATGGAATCCACATCCGGCACGCCGACCTGATCAATCAAGCGCCTGGCATACGGCGCCACCGATTCGAAGTAACGACGCTGTGCCTCGGCATACAAGGTCGAGAAGGCCAATGACGATTTGCCGGACCCCGAGACGCCGGTGAACACCACCAGTGCATCACGGGGTATATCGACATCGACGTTCTTCAGATTGTGCTCGCGCGCGCCCCGCACCCGGACGAAGCCTGTGTGATTCGCTATCGCCAGAGGAGACAGGGCGTGGTTGTCTGGCGTATTGCGCTGTGAAGTCATCGTCCAGCCTTGTACAAATTAATAAACGGGCGAAACCCCGAACGTCAGTGTATGTGCGAGAGGGACCGCTCAGCGAGGGCCGGCCGAATCCGGCACTTTAGGGGTATGGCCCTGGTCATCGTGATCGCCGCCGGTTTGCTCTTCCTCGTGGCGGGTTTCCTCGGTGCGTTGTTGGTGATCAGCGATGTCGGCCGGGCTTGCATCGGGGTCGTTGATGTTGTCGCCGCGAACAGTGCGTTTGTCATGTGCCATCGGAAATGTCTCCTTGAGTGGATATGACTACGATCCGGCAACGGGCCGGATCGTTCAGTCCATATCTGCGACCTCAGGGGCACACTACGTCTTGGTCGACTTGTCCAGCCTGCGAAAACTCACCACCCAGACCCAGGGATTTTCATTCCATGAATCATTGCCATGCAAGCGTTGCCAATACAGAGCGAACGCAATCACCGCCGTGATACTCATGCCGGTGCTGGGATGGGGAAGGTGATTGACGAAATACGTGTGGACACCGTCGTGCATGGGTGAAAAACCCTCCGCTCGCGCCTGTTCATCGGTGATGTCACGCAAGCGCTCGATGCGTACATCAGTGACCTCCAGGTCAACCCGTGAAGCGCGTCGGGGCATGAACAGACTGGGCCGCAGCCACCACGTCGGGGCAGGATCGGTGCGTGAGGTCTTGATGTAGTTCGCCGGTTCGCTAACGCAATAATCGCGGCCGGATTCGAGGGTCATATCGATAAAGCGCCAGTCATTACGGCCGCTTTTTTTATTGGGATGCATTTCCCATCGACCAAAAGCGTAAAAAGCCTCCTTGAGCCAGAGCGTGGTGCCCGGTTGGCCATAAGGACAAAGCTCTGCGGTGCCTTCCGCGTAATCACTTTTCAGATCAAGTTGAGCCGGGCTATCGCTTGATCCCTGTTGCATACCGCTTGCGCAGTGCGCCTCAGGCCCGGCCTGATCCTTCTCAACCAGGCGCCGCAGAGGGAATTTAACGATGCGACGAGTTACGTTTTTTTTGCCTGCCAGAATCGCATTGACCATGGGGGCACTAAAGATAATAGGGCGTTCAGTCACAAGCTTTCCTTGGAGCGATAAACTACGTTTATCAAGTTTTAAGTTTCAATAGCCCTTTATTTATGACAGCAACTAACGGCTCGCTCGCCGCCAGAAAAATGTGAAGGGTTGGGCGCTGGAACAGCCGACACTACTGTTGTAGCGTAGGAAATGGCTTATTGCCAAGTACGAATGGTCCTACGGTAATGTTTGGTATCTGGAAAGCCCAACAGACCGTTTTAATCCGCCGGTTTTTTTGAGAAACTTGCGACTCGTGATGGCGGGAGTATCCAGTTCCATGAGTGAAATAGGCACAAGACTGAGAGAAGAGCGCAAGCGCCTGGGCTTGTCCCAGCGGGAAATGGGCCAGCTGGGCGGGGTGGCTGCGAATGCTCAAGGCAAGTACGAAAGTGGTGAACGCGTGCCCAAGGCTGACTATCTGGCAGCGCTGGCGAGCATTGGTGTAGACGTCTTGTATGTATTGACCAGTCGCCGCGCCACGGGACTTGGCGTCGACAACCTGTTCAGCCGGTTCGACAATCCTGCTGCGCAATCCGATGTTCTACTCACTGAGGTCCAGCACGCGGTCAAGCATTTCATTGCCACGATCGAGGAGTTGTCCAATACCTATGACGTCAACGTCAAGCAGAGCAACGTCGGCGCCTGATGTGTGGCGAGACCGTGTCAGGAAATAATGAAAAACCAACCAACTGGCCAGTGAGCGGATGCAAACCACTCACCGGCAGCGGTACACAGGCTCCGCGCTCAGTCATCCTGCGCAACCAGCGCTGCGGCTTTATCCATAAGGTTTTGCAGAAAACCTGCCAGCGCAACCTCTTCGGCGCGCAGCCCCTTGCGCTGTCGGCTGCGCGGCAGTTTGGCGAGCTCTCCCTGTAGAAAACCTTCCATGACTGCGGGATGGATATAGCACTTGCGACAAATGGCAGGTGTATTGCCCAGCTGTCGGGAAACCGCCTTCACCATGTCGACAATATGTTTCTTCGCATCAGCCTCCGGCTCCCAATCAAGCTTGCGCAATGTCGCCAGGGCCAATGCGCTGCCTGCCCAGGTGCGATAGTCCTTGGCGGTGAAATCTGCGCCGGTCAGGCTTTGCAGATACGCATTGATGTCCGATGAACTCACGGTATGTCGCTCGCCGTTATCGTCCAGGTACTGAAACAGGTTCTGCCCCGGCAGTTCCATGCAGCGCTTTATAACCCTGGCCAGCCGCCGGTCCGTCACACTGATCTTATGCTCCACGCCACTCTTGCCACGAAACTCGAAGAGGATCGAATTGCCGCGTACGGCAACGTGTTTGTTGCGCAGGGTGGTTAGTCCATACGAACGATTGTCCCGTGCATATTGACTGTTGCCGATGCGAATCAGGGTTGCATCGAGCAGTGAAATAACCGTCGCCATCACCTTGTCCCGGCCAATACCCGGCTGCGCGAGTTGCGCCTCGATTTTCTTGCGCACCTTGGGCAACGCCAGACCGAACTCGACCATGCGTGAATACTTGTTCTGATCACGAACTTCCCGCCAGCGCGGGTGATAGCGATATTGTTTGCGCCCCCGTGCGTCGCGCCCGGTCGCTTGCAGATGACCCTGCGGGTCGGCGCAGATCCACACATCGGTGTAGGCGGGCGGAATCACCAGCGCATTGATGCGTGTGATTTCGGCTTCATCTTTGATCCGCTGGCCTTGCGCATCGAAATAGACGAATTTGCCCCGCAGGATCTTCCGGCTCAGGCCAACCTGGGTATCTTCAACGTAGTGCAGGTCAGAGGGAAGTTGTGCGATGACGGTGGTGTCGGGCATGGCAATCGGTCCGTAGGGCAGTTAAATCCATTGACCGCAGCCCTGCCCAGTGGTGCCGACTATTTGCAATGCCCGAGGATCCGCTTGATCAGGCAAGCACTGCTACCGATTTGATTTGTGCCCATAGCTGCTGGCCTGCAGACAGCTGCAACTGGTCGCGAGAATAACGGGTGATTCGCGCGAGTAATGGCGTGCCGGCAGCATCGAGACGTACCAACACATGTGCAGCATTGTCCGCAGCAACTTCGCTGATCACCGTGACAGGCAAGCGATTGAGGATACTGCTGTGCTCGTCCGGTTGCCGAGTGAGGCTGACGTCACGGGCCTGGATCTTGAAACGCAGCGACGTGCCGGTCGCCAGAGGCGTATGGGCGACGCGCATCACAAGATCGCTGCCGGGCAGGCGCAGGCTGAGCAATTGGTAGTCGGCATCATAGGCGCTGACTGAGCCCTGAACGACCACGCCCGCGTCGTCGCCCATGGCCAGCGGCAGGTCGAGCCTGGCCAGGGTTTCGCCAATTGGCCCGCTGGCCAAGACTCGACCTTCGCTGAGTAACACCAGATGATCGGCCAGACGCGCGACCTCATCCTGGGAGTGGCTGACATAGAGCAAGGGGATGTCCAGCTCGTCATGCAGGCGCTCCAGATACGGCAGGATGTCACCTTTGCGTTTGGCGTCCAATGCGGCCAACGGCTCGTCGAGCAGCAGCAGGCGAGGGCTGGTCAACAGCGCCCGGGCAATGCCGACTCGCTGCCGTTCACCTCCGGAAAGTTTGTCAGGCCGACGTTCCAGCAGATGTTCAATGCCCAATAGCTGCGTGGCTTGAGTCAGGTCGATGCGGCGCTCTGCTTTGCGGATCCGCCGCATGCCGAATTCGAGATTGTCCTGCACCGACAGATGCGCAAACAGGCTTGCCTCCTGAAACACATAACCCAGTGCCCGTTTATGCGGAGGAAGAAACACGCCGTTGACGCTGTCCTGCCAGACTTCGCCGTTGATTTTTATGTAACCGCTTTGGGCTTTTTCGAGACCGGCAATGCAGCGCAGGCAAGTGGTCTTGCCTGAACCGGAATGACCGTAAAGCGCGGTGACGCCTTTGCCCGGCAGGGCCAAATCCACGTCTACGGAAAACTCCGGGTAGGCAACCTGCAAGCGCACCTGTATTTGCGACGTCATCGGTCAGCTCCAGCCGGATTTGGTCTTGCCGCTGGAGTAGAGCGCCAGAAGAACCAGAAATGAGAACACCACCATGGCGCCCGCCAGCCAGTGGGCTTGCAGGTATTCCATGGATTCAACGTGATCGAAGATTTGCACGGAGACCACACGGGTTTTCTCGGGAATATTGCCGCCAATCATCAATACCACGCCAAATTCGCCGACCGTGTGGGCAAATCCAAGAATGGCGCCGGTGATGAAGCCTGGTTTGGCCAAGGGCAAAACCACACTGAAGAAGGTGTCCCATGGATTGGCCCGCAGGGTAGCGGCCACTTCCAGAGGCCGTGGGCCAATCGCCGCGAAGGCGTTTTGCAGCGGCTGCACCACGAACGGCATGGAGTACAACACCGAACCGATCACCAGCCCCGGGAAGCTGAAGGTCAGTGTGCCAATGCCCAGGTGCTGGGTGAGCTGACCCACGGCACCATTGGGCCCCAGCAGTAGCAGCAGATAGAAGCCAATGACCGTCGGTGGCAATACCAGCGGCAGCGCGACAATCGCCCCGATCGGGCCTTTGAGCCACGAGCGGGTATGCGCCAGCCACAGCGCAATGGGCGTGCCGATCACCAGCAAAATTACCGTGGTCAGCGACGCCAGTTTCAGCGTCAGCCAGATAGCAGCAAGGTCAGAGGCGTCCAGTGGCATTTACAACTGGTACCCGAACGACTTGATTACGGCCGCGGCTTTCGGGCCCTTGAGGTATTCGATCAACGCCTTGGCGGCTGCGTTGTCCTTGCCTTTGTTCAGGATGACGGCGTCCTGCTTGATAGGATCATGCAGGTCGGCCGGTACGATCCAGGCCGAACCGCTGGTGAGTTTGCCATCCTTGAAAATCTGCGAGAGCGCAACGAAACCCACCTCGGCATTGCCGGTGGAGACGAATTGGTACGCCTGCGTGATGCTCTGGCCTTCAACGATTTTCGGCTTGGTGGCGTCGGTCAGGCCCAACTTGTCGAGCACTTGAGTCGCCGCCAGACCATAAGGCGCGACCTTGGGATTAGCGATGGACAGATGTTCGAACTTATTGCCCTTGAGCACTTCACCTTTGTTGTCGACATAACCTTCCTTGGCCGACCACAGCGCCAGGGTGCCGACTGCGTAGGTGAAGCGTGAACCCTTGACGCTTTCGCCTTCCTGTTCAAGCTTGGCAGGCGTGGTGTCGTCGGCAGAGAGAAACACTTCGAAAGGCGCACCGTTCTTGATCTGGGTATAGAACTGCCCGGTTGCACCGAAAGAGGCCACCAGCTTGTGGCCGGTGTCGTGTTCGAAATCCTTGGCAATGGCCTGGATGGGCGCGGTGAAGTTGGCAGCTACGGCCACTTGTACCTCATCCGCGAAAACACTGCCCATTGCCAGTGCGGCAACCATGCCGGTCAGGGACTTGAACGCAACACGCGTGGAGGAAAAACCCATTGAACAGCTCCGAAGGCAGAGACACGATGAATGACTGGCCGGATACTACCGGCCATTCGCTATATATCGAAATATATAGCGTCAGGTCGTATCAGGGGAAGCGGAGTTTCAACGGCTTACAAGCTTTTCCAGCGCCTGCTGCGCCATGGTCTGGGTTAGCTGCGCGGCCGAGTATTGATGTTTGATGCCCACGGCTTGTCCCGCCCAGAGGCTCATGAAGTCAGGATTGCCCTGGGGTTCGGCAATGGCCCGCAGTGGAATCAACGGACCGCCTGCAAGCGGAAATGCAGACGCAATCGTACTCATGGGACCCAGCTCACGCATTACGCGGTTTACGATGCCGCGTGCAGGACGCCCGGTGAAGATATTGGTGAGGGCGGTCTGGCTTTCGTCGGCGGTGCGCAGTGCTTCCCGATGCAGTTTGTTGGTGGTGGCCTCCGGGCAGAACAGATAAGCCGTACCCACTTGCACCGCCGACGCACCCAGGATGAAGGCCGCCGCCATCGTACGACCATCGGCAATCCCGCCGGCAGCGATGACCGGCAGACTCACGGCGTCGACGATTTGCGGCACCAGGGCCAGAGTACCCACTTGCGAGTACAAATCTTCGCTCAGGAACATGCCGCGATGCCCGCCAGCTTCATAGCCCATGGCGATGATGGCGTCGCACCCGTGCTGTTCCAGCCAGATCGCCTCGGCGACGGTGGTTGCCGATGAAATCACTTTGGCGCCACTGGCTTTGACGCGTGCCAGCAGCGCGGCATCCGGCAGCCCGAAATGGAAACTGACCACCTCTGGCTTGAGCTCTTCCACCAGTTCACAGCTGGCGGGATCAAACGGGGCGCGGCTGGAAACCGGCGAGGGCGCGGTAAAATCGGCGCCCAGTTCCTGATAGTAGGGCCGTAAGGCATCTTTCCAGCCAGCGACTCGTTGCGGGTCATCGGCAGGCGGTTGGTGACAGAAAAAATTGAGATTCAACGGCGCCTGGCAGTGCTGGCGAAAAAGCGCGACTTCATCGCGAATCTGTTGGTGACTCAACATCGCGCAGGGCAATGAGGCCAGACCTCCTGCGTTGCCCACCGCAATTGCCAGCGCCGAACCACTGGCACCCGCCATCGGAGCTTGCAGAATCGGAAGCTGAATATCGAACAGTTCAAGAATGCGACGATCAGGCCAGGCAGTCATGTGTGCTCCGTTGCGCGCGAATGTGAAGTCACTATTGAGCGTGGATTTCGGCTGTTTGGCAACCGAAGCAAAGGGCGTATTGACATAAAAGACGATCGGTCTAATATCCAGCCCATGACCACAGAAGCTCACAACACCGAAGCTCGGAAAACCCGCCGCCCAGGCCGTCCGCCCAAGGTGGATCGGGAAAACTTCGAAACCCGCGCGGCCCTGATCCGCTGCGGCACAGAAGTGCTCACCGAACAGGGTTTCATGGCGACTGGCATTGATTACATTCTCAAGCAGGTGGGCGTGCCGAAAGGTTCGTTCTATCACTACTTCGAGAGTAAGGAAGCGTTCGGGCGCGCGGTGCTGGACAACTACGCCGAATATTTCGCGCAAATGCTCGATCGCTGGCTGCTCAATGAATCCCTGACTCCGCTGGAGCGACTGGTGGGGTTCGTGCAGAACGCCAAGGCGGGAATGGCCAGGCATGACTATCGCCGTGGCTGCATGGTGGGCAATCTGGGGCAGGAAGTCGGCATGCTCCCCGAAGGTTTTCGAGAAACGCTCGAAACGATCTTTCTCTCCTGGCAAGCGCGTTTGAGCCAATGCCTGCGAGAGGCTCAACGGGCCGGAGAACTTGCCAAAAACGCTGACTGCGACGAATTGGCCGCGTTTTTCTGGATCGGCTGGGAAGGGGCGGTGCTGCGCGCCCGACTGGTCAAAAGCGATGCTCCCCTTAATACATTCATCAGCGGATTTCTGCGCGGACTGCCGCAGTGATTCTTTCGGCGCATTTATAGACGATCGGTCTAAACAGGAGGCACCATGGTCAACGGCACTGAGTTCAGAGGCATCTTGATCGAGAAAGACGACCCGGCAAGCCGCGATATGGCGGGTTACCGCGTTTCCCTGGCGAAGCTTAACGAAGATTCGCTACCTCAGGGTGACGTCAGCGTCGACGTTTCCTACAGCACGCTGAACTATAAAGACGCCCTGGCGATTACCGGCACAGGCCCCATCGTGCGCAGCTTTCCCATGGTGCCGGGTGTGGATCTGGTCGGCACGGTCAGCGCCAGCAGCGATGCTGATTTCTCCATAGGTGACGCCGTGCTGCTCAACGGCTGGGGTGTGGGTGAAGGGCACTGGGGTGGACTGGCGGAAAAAGCACGTCTGCAAGGCCAATGGCTGATCCCGCTGCCGAAGGCTTTCACGCCTGCCCAGTCCATGGCCATCGGCACCGCTGGCTACACCGCGATGCTGGCGGTCATGGCACTGGAGAACAATGGCGTAACGCCCGACAAGGGGGACATTCTGGTCACTGGCGCCAACGGCGGCGTGGGCAGCTTTGCCGTGGCGATTCTTGCCAGATTGGGTTATCGAGTCGTTGCTTCCACAGGACGCTTGAACGAGAGCGCTTACCTTGAAGAACTCGGAGCGGCTGAAGTCATCGACCGTGCAACGTTGTCCGAGCCGGGCAAGCCGTTGAGCAAGGAACGCTGGGCGGGTGCCATCGATTCCATCGGCAGCCACACCCTGGCCAACGTCTGCGCCGCCATGCGTTATCGCGGTACTGTCGCAGCCTGCGGGCTTGCTCAAGGCATGGACTTTCCCGGTTCGGTGGCACCCTTCATCCTGCGCGGCGTAACCCTGGCGGGTATCGACAGCGTGACCCGGCCCCGGGCCGACCGCATTGAAGCCTGGGACCGACTGGGCAGAGATCCGGACCTGTCGCTACTACCACTGATCAGCCATGAAATCAGCTTGAGCGAAGCCATCGAAACCGCCGCGAAACTGCTCAAAGGCGAAGTTCGGGGCAGGGTGGTGGTCGACGTCAGACGCTGATGGGTGGCGTCCGGGTAGATTTGGCTTCCCGATCCAGCAACTCCCGCTTGCGTTCCACACCCCAGCGATAGCCTGAAAGATTGCCGTCGCTGCGTACCACCCGATGACAAGGGATGGCCACGGCCAGGCGATTGGCGCCGCATGCCTGAGCCACGGCGCGAAATGACTTGGGCGCGCCAATCCGCTGGGCTATTTCAGCATAGCTGGCCGTAGTGCCCGGCGGGATGTCTTTCAAGGCGCTCCAGACCCGCTGCTGAAAGGCTGTGCCGCGCAAGTCCAGCGGCAGATCAAGCCCCATGGACGGGGCCTCGACGAAACCCACGACCTGGGCCACCAGCAATTCAAAATCAGGGTCGGCGCCAATCAGCGTGGCGTTGCGAAACTGGTGCTGAAAGTCATCGATCAAGGTGTGCGGATCCTCACCCAGCAGGATCGCGCAGACGCCCAAGGCGCTTTGCGCGACCAGAATCGCCCCCAGCGAACATTCGCCCACCGCAAAGTGGATTTCAGTATTGGCACCTGCGTCACGATACTGCCCGGGTTTCATGCCCAATAGCGTGCCGGATGCCTCATAGAAACGGCTGTTGGAGTTGAACCCCGCATCATAGAGCGCATCGGTAATGGAGCCGCTGGCGGACAATTTCTGCCGGACTTTCTGGCCTCGATGCGCATTGGCATAGCCCTTGGGCGTCAGGCCGGTCACTGCCTTGAAAACCCGGTGAAAATGATAAGGGCTCAGTCCGCCGACCTCAGCCAACTGCTTGAGGCTCGGCAGCTGTTCGGCCTGTTCGATGGCGCGGCAAGCGTTGGCGACCAGCACCGCGTGCTGTGCTGCAACCAGGGTTTGATCCGCCGCAGCGCGTTTGCTCGGGCGATATCCGGCGGCTTCGGCATCGGCCGCGCAGTCGAAAAACACGACGTTTTCCCGCCGTGGCAAGCGGGAAAGGCTGCTGGGCCGGCAGTACACGCCGGTGGTGCGCACCGCATAGACAAACTGCTCATCTGCCGAGGCATCCCGAGCCAGCACGGCAATCCAGCGTGGATCATCTTCGGCAAGGGGATTGGCAATCGCAAGGGGGCTGTTCATGGCTCGTTTACCTGTAACTGAACTCGATTGACCTTAGAGTAAGGCTCTGCGAGTCCACGAGAACTCCGAGTCTTGCGCTCAAACTCGAAAAACTCAAGCAGTCAGCATCGGCGGTAACGTCCCGAGCAACGATACGGCCGCAACGGCCGCGAAGCCGAATGCGCACTCCAACGCAATGCTGATGCGTAGCCTGCCCAGACGAACTTCACCGCCTTGCAGCAGCATCCTGTTCAGAGCTGCCAGCAACACCATGCACAGCACCAGGCCGACTTTGATGGCGAGGATCAGCCCGAACCCGGAAAACGCCGGGACTGGCCATGGTGCGCCGCTCAAGACCCGAACGTTGATCAGCCCAGTGGCGATAATCAGCGCTACCAACCCGTAGCCGATGCCGCTGAACCTAAGCAGCAGTGCGCGCATATCCAGCGTTCCGGGTCGTAAAACCAGCGCCAGCAACAAACACAGTGCGCCGAGCCAGGCAGCAACGGCGCCCAGGTGCAGCATCTGGTTGAGGATCAGCAACTGGCCGAACACACCGCTGAACATGGCGCCATGGCCAACCGGGGCAAGGGTTGCCAGCAGCAGCGCGCTGACGATCAGCCTCAGACCGGGAAAACCAGAGGTCGAGCGTGCCAGCAGCACCGTCATCAGTACGCCAAGCCCCAAATGCCAGACCCAGACCTTGCCGAAAAACGTGTTGCCCAGAACCAGCAGCAAGGTCTGCGGATCAACCGCATCCCGCCAGCTCCCGGCCATACTGGCAGCGGTGAGCGACAACCACACCACGGCGCTGGTCAGCCCCAACGCCGCAAGCCATCGCACGACGCAGCGCAACTGACGTTCCAGCACTGTGAGACGCGCCGAAGCCAGGCTGGAACGGAAAATCACGTCTCGCGACAGGCATAGACCGAACAACACCAGCACCACCGAAAAATGTACAAATCGGCACAGGATCAGCGCGGTCGCCATGAAGTTAAGGGCTTACCGTAAAGCTGTAAGTGCCTTCGCTTTTATGGGTGTCGACGGAGACCGCGTGCCATTCGATTTTGTATTCGCCAGCAGCCAACGGAGCAGCCGGTGTAATGATCAGGACTTTGTTGTCGGCAGGGTCGGTGGCAATTTCGGGAACTGCCTCAACCATGGTTTTGCCGCTGGCGGCAGTGGACGTGATGCTGACTTTGGTGAATTTCTCTTCGACGCCTTCGGAAAAGCGCAGGCGCAGTTCCTTGGGTGCGGGGACAGTGCTGTCTGCGGCAGGGAGTTGGCTTTCCAGATGAGCATGGGCAAAAGCCAGGCTGGACAGGGACGCCGAGGCGAGGAGGCTTAGGGATGCAACGATGTATTTGAAGCGCAGGGCAGACATTGAAGGTACCTGTTTGCTTGAACTGAATTGGTGCGTGAACGGCAGTTAAGCGGGCTACTAGACCAGAAACTGCCGATCGACTCCAGTATTCAGGTCAAGATCAGGGCAACAAAAGCGAGCACAATCCTCAGCAGCGGCTGTAGGACTGGGCTCGTGCCTGCGCAAACCGGGACTTAAACCTTGAAGAAGCTCACCCGTTCAGTCAGCACATCGGCCAGGGTCGACAGTTCCTTGCTGGAACGTGCCACCTGATTGGAACCCTCGGCGGTTTCAAGCGCCGCGTCGTGAATACGATTGATATTCAGACTGACGTCCTGGGCCGCAACGCCTTGTTGCGCGGCTGCCGTGGCGATCTGCGCGTTCATGTCGTTGATGGCTGCGACCTCGTGACGAATCTGAATCAATGCAGATTCCGCCAGGTGGGTTTGCTCAACGGTGTGCTGAGCCATTTCACGGCTATCACGCATCAGATCCGCCGTTTTCCCCGCGCCAGCCTGCAACTGACCGACCATCTCGCGAATTTCACGGGTGGAGTCCTGCGTCCGGGTCGCCAGCGAGCGTACCTCGTCAGCCACCACCGCAAAACCGCGACCGAACTCACCGGCGCGGGCGGCCTCGATGGCAGCGTTCAGCGCCAAAAGGTTGGTGCGCTCGGCAATCGAATTGATCACTGCAACGATGGTTTCGATCTGCTTGCTGTCCTGCGCCACCTGGCCCACCGATTGCGCAGCGTTTTCCAGAACCTGCGCCAATTCGTCCATCGCCAGCGCCGTACCTTCGACCACACGCTTGCCTTTCTCCACTTCCTGATCGGCGGCCTGGGAGGCGTTCGCAGCCCGGCTCGCATAACCCGCAACTTCATGAACCGTGACAGTCATCTGGGCAATTGCCGATGCCATGCGCTCGGTTTCGCTGCTCTGCAGACGCATTTGCTCACTGTTGCTGTCGGAACTTGCCCGCAAACGGGATGAAGAACCCATCAACTCCATCGCCGCTGAGCGAACCTGAGTGATCGTGCCAGACAAATGCGTGGCGGTTGTCTTCAGCGCACCCATGACGCTGTCCGGGTAGCGGGTGTCGATTTTGTCGTTGAGTTCACCACTGGCCAGCCGGCGAATCAGCCGCGCGACTTCATTGGGTTCGGCACCCAGGGTCGATCTGATACTGCCGATGATCAGTAACGAGGCGATGATGCCGATTGCCACGGCCACAGCGGTTGCCAGCGACATCAGCCAGGCGAAATTGGCGGCGGTCACCCGGACGAAACTCACATCGCTACCGATGGCGGCTTCTTCGTTATCAATGAGCGCGTTGATCCGCTTCAACCATTCCTTGTAGGCAGCGGACACGTCGGTCATCAGCACGGCTTGTGCGCCAGCCAGATCGCCCTGTTGACGCAGATTCAACAGCCGTCCGGTCAGCGCAAGCGTAGTGCGTTCGCTGCTCTTGATGTCATCCAGCAAGCGTTTTTCGTCGGCGCTGGCGCCTTTGGTGGCATAGATTTGGTCCAGTCCCGTGGCCGATGTCTGGTAGAGACCGTTGAGCCGTTCAATGTCGCGGAGCTGAATTGCCAGGTTTTGATCATCCTGCACCAGCACCGCATCGCGAATGGCAATCGCCCGGTCGTGGACGCTGCCACGAAAGTTGATCGCATAACGCTGTTTGACACTGGCGTCTTCGCTGACCCGTGTCAGGCTGTTTTCGATCAGCCCGACGCGTTGCACGCCAATAGCAGCCACGGCGATCATCAAGGCCAGCACCAGGCCGAATCCCAGCCCAAGGCGTTTCGCTATTGTAAGTTGTCCGAGCATGACGAAATTTCCTGAACCGAGAAGATGAGGTTCCATGTGATATCACACGGCTACTATTGGTTCACTTTGCACTAACAACCGTGAATGTCTGCCGTGGTTTAGATTAATGATGGCTATATAAATTTGTGATGGGCTACCGCGCCACTACTGGATATACATACAGCCACATTGTAGAGTTGCGTTTTTTGAGCGATTCGCGATCCATTGAAAACCATCGATTCCATTTCTCCAGACAAACACCCGTCGCCCTTGACGCTCTACCTGGCGCGACTGGCCCCTTCGAGCCGCGTAACAATGACATATGTGCTGCAGGACGCTGCGGATCGGCTGGGTCTGGCCGACATCGACATTCACGAAGTTCCCTGGCATTGCGTGGAGCCGGGGCATCTGACGGCGCTGGTGGCAACCCTGCGCGCCGACGATTACGCGCCCAACACCACGTCGCTGTACGTCAATGCCATTCGCGGCGTCATGAATGAAGCATGGCGCCAGAGCCTGATCAGCCATGACCAACTGCTGAAGATCCGATCGGTCAAGCCGGTCCATGGCACTCGGCTGTCCAAAGGTAAGAATATCCGCCGCACACTGATTCGCGAGCTGATGGAAGTCTGCGCCGCCGACCCGCGGCCGCAGGGGCGTCGCGATGCCGCAATCATCGCCATTCTGTATGGCTCGGGCATGCGCAAGACGGAATCAGTAAACGTGGATCTGGCGCAGGTCGATTTCGTCGAACGCAGCTTGCAGGTACTGGGCAAAGGCAACAAACAGCTGATCAAATACGCCCCGGCCTGGGCCTTTGACACCCTTAACCAATGGCTCGAACTGCGCCGTTCATGTTTGCCGGCAGGGCAGGACGATGATCCGTTCCTGTTCAACCGGATCCGGCGCGGTAACCACATCACTCGTGAGCGAATCACTAAACACGCCATCTATTTCATCGCCAAGCAGCGCGGTCGACAGATCGGGGTGGAGATCATGCCTCACGATTTCCGACGTTCTTTCATCACGCGGGTGATCGAGGAGTTCGACCTCTCCATCGCCCAGAAACTCGCGCACCACACCAACATCGCCACCACGGCGGCCTACGACATGCGCGGCGACAATGAACGACGTCGGGTGGTAGACCGATTCGACCTTTAATCAACCGGCAGTTGGACGCTGCGGTTGAACGAACGTGAGGTTTTACTTATGGTTCGGCTTTTGCCGACGCCGTGCCGTTGGCTCTTTTATTTGGGCAGGGAGGCATGGATATGCGTTTTTCACCTTTGGTTGACCGGATTGCCGGCCATGGCGTTGCAGCCTGGGACATTCATTACGCCGCCTGTGAGGCGCAGGAGCGCGGCGAGGACGTGATCCTGCTCAGCGTGGGCGACCCGGATTTCGCGACGCCGGACTTTATTACCGAGGCCGCGATCACTGCACTGCGCGCAGGCGATACCCATTACACGCACATTGCCGGGCGCACTGAGTTGCGTCAGGCGATTGCCGCGCGTTACGCGAAATCCCTGGGGCGTGAGGTGCTCGCGGAAAATGTGATCACCATGGCCGGAGCGCAGAACGCCTTGTTCGTCGCATCCCTGTGCTTGCTGCAGGCAGGGGACGAAGTGATTTCCCTTGATCCGATGTATGTCACCTATGAAGCGACGCTCAGGGCTTCCGGTGCAACGCTGGTGCGAGTGGCCTGTGATCCGGACGCGGGGTTTCGCCTCGATGCTGCGCGGCTGGCTGCTGCGGTTACCCCGCGAACCCGGGCGATATTTCTGTCCAACCCGAACAATCCGACTGGCGTGACGCTTGATGTTGCCGAGCTGCAAGCCATTGCCGACCTGGCGATTGCCCATGACTTGTGGATAGTCGTCGACGAAGTCTATGAAAGCCTTTGCTATGAGCGTGAGCACGTCAGTCTGGCGAGCTTGCCGGGCATGGCCGAGCGCTGCGTCGTGGTCAGCAGCCTCTCCAAATCCCACGCGATGACTGGCTGGCGCATGGGCTGGATCGTCGCCACGCCAGCACTGATCGGCCATGCGGAAAACCTGTCGTTGAGCATGGTTTATGGCTTGCCCGGGTTCGTCATGGAGGCCGCTTTGGTGGCGGTGACTGCTCACGCTGAAGTGACTGTCGGCATGCGCGAGATTTACCGGCGACGGCGCGATCTGGTGGTAGCGGGGTTGCAGGACTGCCCGGCAATAACCGTGCTCAAGCCCGACGCAGGCATGTTCGTGCTGCTGGACGTTCGCTCCACGGGGCTCAGTTCTCTGGAGTTCGCCTGGCGATTGTTGCGCGAGAAGGGTGTCTCGGTACTCGACGCCGCCGCATTCGGTGAACCGTCGCAAGGTTTCGTACGGTTGGCCTTCACCGTGAGCGACGAGCATCTGAGCCAGGCATGCCGGCGAATCAAGGCGTTCGTGCGCAACCTGGAGCTGTAGAGCAAGCAAAAAAAAGCCACCGCACTAACGTGGGGTGGCTATAAAGTTCTAACCAAAGGAATGATGAAGTGGAGCAAAGTATTCGATTGCTTACCGATGCGGAGTCGGAAAGTGATTGAAACGTTGTGCTTCATCGCCGCAAACATTAACACCGGATCATAGGGTCCAACTATTACGATAATCGATAATGACTATTATCAAACTAACATGATGGCACTCGGCGAAAGATGCTAAAAAATCCGGGCATGGGAGCACACCATGCACAGTAGAGCGGCAGCGGGCTATTAAAGTGGATCGTTAGAATCCTTGCTCAATCCTGCCTGTCAACCATATATGCCCTTAAAAAATTCTGCCGATCACATGTTCATTTATCGTTGAATTCGGTGGAGTCCAGGGTCACCCTGCAACTCGCGAATTGCAACGATAAGAATTATTCGAGATACAGGGGAAAACAATGAAGTTTGTAAAGTGCAATATCTTGACGCTGGCCGTTTCACTGGGCGTGAGTCAACTCGCAGCTGCGGCGGCGGTCAGTGATCAGTCCGAAGCCACCGGTTTCGTCGAAGGCAGCAGCCTGAACGTCCACCTCAAGAATTACTACTTCAATCGCGACGGCAAGAACGGCGCTGGCGATCGTAAGGACTGGACTCAGGGCGTACTGGGCAACTTCAGTTCCGGCTTTACCCAAGGCACCGTCGGTTTCGGCGTTGACGCTTATGGCTACTGGGGCATCAAGCTGGATGGCGGTGCAGGCACGTCCGGGACCGGCAACCTGCCGGTACGTAACGATGGCTCACCCGAAGACCAATACGGCACTGCTGGCGGTTCGGTGAAGGTTCGGCTGTCCAAAACCGAGCTGCATTGGGGCAACCTGCAACCCACGGCACCGGTATTCGCCGCTGGCGGCTCGCGTCTGTTTCCGCAAACCGCTACAGGCTTCAACCTGTTGAGCAGTGAAATTCAGGGGCTGGACCTGGATGCAGGGCATTTCACCAGCAGCAATGGCCCGGTCACCACCAATAACAGCCAGGAACTTTACGCCTCTTATGCAGGTGTGACGGCCAAGAGCATCGACTACGCCGGTGGCAAGTACGCCATCAACGATAACCTGACCGTCAGCCTGTACGGTTCGGATCTGGAAGATGTCTGGAACCAGTACTACGCCAATACCAACTTCACTCTGCCATTGTCGGATCAACAGTCGTTGAATCTGGATTTCAATATCTATCGCACCAATGATTCTGGTCAGGCGAAGGCGGGGGATATCAGCAACACCACCTGGTCGCTGGCTGCCGCTTATTCTTTCCTGACTGCGCATACCGTGACCCTGGCCTTCCAGAAAGTTCATGGCGATACGCCATTTGATTATGTTGCCTTCGGCCATAATGGAGCGGGCGACACCGCTGACTCCATATTCATCGCCAACTCCGTGCAGTACTCCGACTTCAACGGACCCGGAGAGAAATCCTGGCAGGCACGCTACGATCTGAACATGGCAAGTTATGGCGTACCGGGCCTTAGTTTCATGGCGCGCTATATCACGGGTGATGATATCGACGGTAGCCATATGGACGCTAACAGCCCATATCGCAACTACGGTTATGGTGATGACGGCAAACATCACGAAACCGATGTGGAAGCCAAGTACGTGGTGCAATCCGGCCCGGTCAAGGACCTGGCATTGCGCATGCGTCAGTCCTTCCACCGGGGTAATGCGGATCAGGCCGAAGGCGATAACAACGAACTTCGCCTGATCGCCGATTATCCGATCAACATTTTCTGATCGGCTAAATGTGATCGGTTGAAAACAGCTGGGCCGCTCGCAACGAGCGGCCTGGCTTGACGGCGTGCAAATCTCCTACTCCTCGCGGATCGTGAAGTTTGCCATGTGCTCCAGCCCCTTGATCAAGGCCGAATGGTCCCACTGGCTGCCGCCCAAGGCCGCGCAGGTGCTGAACACTTGCTGAGCATTGGCGGTGTTGGGCAGGTTAAGGTTCAGCTCACGCGCCCCTTCAAGTGCCAGATTCAGATCCTTCTGATGCAGGGCAATGCGGAATCCGGGGTTGAAGGTGCCTTTGATCATCCGCTCACCATGCACCTCGAGAATCTTCGAACCAGCAAATCCACCCATCAATGCCTCGCGGACCTTGGCCGGGTCAGCGCCATTCTTCGCTGCGAATAACAACGCTTCGGCAACCGCCTGGATGTTCAGGGCGACGATAATCTGATTGGCAACCTTGGCGGTCTGACCATCGCCGTTGCCACCCACCAGCGTGATGTTTTTGCCCATGGCTTGCAGTAAGGGCAGGGCGCGCTCGAACGTGTCCTGATCACCGCCGACCATGATGCTCAAGGTCGCGGCCTTGGCCCCGACTTCGCCGCCCGACACTGGCGCATCCAGATAACGAGCGCCCGTGGCGTTGATTTTCTCGGCGAAAACCTTGGTCGCCGAGGGCGAAATGGAACTCATGTCGATAACGACTTTACCTTCAGAGCAGCCTTGAGCAATGCCGTCCTCACCGAACAACACCAGCTCTACGTCGGGAGTATTGGGCAACATGACGACGATGAACTCAGCCGCCTGAGCCACAGCCTTGGGGCTGTGCAGCACTTGCGCGCCGCTGTCTCTCAGGGATTCGGGCGCTGACGAGTGATGGTCGGAAAGCAGCAGGCTGTGCCCGGCCTTGATCAGGTTGAGGGCCATGGGCAGGCCCATGATGCCGGTGCCGATAAATCCGATAGTAGCCATGGAAATGCTCCTTATTAGAGTGATTGAACAGGCTGGCAATTAAAGAACGTTGTGGGATTTCATCCACCCCAGGCCCGCTTCGGTGCTGGTCAACGGCTTGTATTCGCAGCCGACCCAGCCCTGATAACCGATTCGGTCCAGGTGGCCGAACAGGAAGTGATAGTTGATCTCGCCAGTGCCTGGCTCATGACGGCCCGGATTGTCGGCCAGCTGCACGTGCTGGATCACCGGCAGGTTGTTTTCAAGGGTTCGGGCCAGATCGCCTTCCATGATTTGCATGTGATAGATATCGTACTGCAGCGCCAGATTGCTGCTGCCAACCTGCTCCAGAATGTCCAGGGCCTGTCGCGTGGTCGTGAGGTAGAAGCCCGGAATATCCCGGGTATTGATCATCTCCACGATCAGCCGAATGCCAGCCGCCTGCAGTTTGTCCGCCGCGAACTTGAGGTTGCTGACGAAGGTGCGCTCGGTCAGCGTGGCACTGGCTCCAGCCACAGGAATCCCCGCCAGGCAGTTGATCTGGGTATTGCCCAGCACCTTGGCGTAGGCAATGGCCAGATCGACTCCGGAACGAAACTCCTCGACGCGATCCGGGTGGCAGGCGATGCCGCGTTCGCCGTTGGCCCAATCCCCGGCCGGCAAATTGAACAGCACCTGAGTCAGCCCATGGGCGTCCAGTTCTGCCTTGATCTGTGCCGAGCTGAATTCGTACGGAAACAGGTACTCGACGCCGCTGAAGCCAGCACGGGACGCCGCTTCGAAACGTTGCAGAAAGTCCACTTCGGTGAACAGCATGGAGAGGTTGGCGCAAAGACGTGGCATGTCGGTTCCTCGTGTAGGTGGGGGTCAGTCCATCAGGCTGACGGAAGTCGGTGCATCGGCGCGGGTTTCGGCCAGCGCTTCGAATTCGTTGATGGCGTTGATCTCGGTGCCCATGGAAATGTTGGTAACGCGCTCCAGAATGACCTCGACGATTACCGGCACGCGGTGCTGCTGCATGAGCGACCTGGCTTCGGCGAAGGCCGCTTGCAGATGGGCCGGATCGGTCACCCGAATCGCCTTGCAACCCAGCCCTTCGGCCACCGCCACATGGTCGACGCCATAACCTTCCAGCTCGGGGGCGTTGATATTGTCGAACGCCAGCTGCACGCAGAAATCCATGTCGAAGCCGCGCTGCGCCTGGCGAATCAGGCCCAGATACGAGTTGTTCACCACCACATGGATGTATGGCAGCTTGAATTGCGCGCCAACGGCCAGCTCCTCGATCATGAACTGGAAGTCGTAGTCGCCGGATAACGCCACCACGTTACGACCCGGATCAGCCTTGACCACGCCCAGCGCGGCGGGAATGGTCCACCCCAGCGGACCGGCCTGGCCGCAGTTGATCCAGTGTCGAGGCTTGTAGACGTGCAGGAATTGCGCCCCGGCAATCTGCGACAGGCCGATGGTGCTGATGTAGCAGGTCTCCTTGCCGAAGAAGCGATTCATCTCTTCGTAAACCCGCTGCGGCTTGACCGGCATGTCGTCGAAGTGGGTCTTGCGTTGCAGGGTGCGCTTGCGTTCCTGACAACTGGCCAGCCAGGCGCTGCGATCTTTCAGCTTGCCAGCGGTGTGCCATTCACGGGCGACCTCGATGAACCTGTCCAGCGCAGCGCCTGCGTCGGAAACAATGCCCAGGTCAGGCATGAGCACGCGACCGATCTGGGTCGGCTCGATATCAATGTGGATGAACTGCCGACCTTCGCTGTAAACCGAGACTGTGCCCGTATGGCGGTTGGCCCAGCGATTGCCGATGCCGAGCACCAGATCCGATTCCAGCAGCGTGGCGTTGCCGTAGCGATGGGAGGTCTGCAAACCGACCATCCCGGCCATCTGCGGGTGGTCGTCGGGGATCGTGCCCCAGCCCATCAACGTCGGGATTACCGGAATGCCCGTCAGTTCGGCGAACTCCACCAACGCCAAAGACGCATCCGCGTTGATGATGCCGCCGCCAGCCACGATCAATGGGCGCTCCGCGGCATTGAGCATGGCCAAGGCCTTTTCAATCTGCTTGCGACTGGCCTGAGGTTTGACGATGGGCAGCGGTTCGTAGGCGTCGATATCGAATTCGATTTCTGCCATTTGCACGTCAAACGGCAAATCGATCAACACCGGGCCGGGGCGACCGCTGCGCATCAGCTGGAAGGCTTTCTGAAAAACATAAGGCACCTGGCCCGGTTCCATGACCGTCGTGGCCCATTTGCAGACCGGCGCGGCGATGCTCGCAATGTCTACGGCCTGGAAGTCTTCCTTGTGCATTCGCGCACGCGGCGCCTGGCCGGTGATGCACAGAATCGGAATCGAGTCCGCCGAAGCCGAATACAAGCCGGTGATCATGTCTGTTCCGGCCGGGCCGGACGTGCCGATGCACACGCCAATATTGCCCGCCACCGCGCGGGTATAACCCTCGGCCATATGCGAAGCGCCTTCCACGTGGCGGGCCAACACATGATCGATGCCGCCCAGTTTTTTCAGCGCAGCGTATAACGGATTGATGGCCGCACCAGGAATGCCGAATGCACTGTCGATACCTTCGCGGCGCATGACCAGAACAGCGGCTTCGATGGCTCTCATGAGGGTCATTTGCTAGTCTCCTGAACTCGATAGTTTTTGTATGGGCCTAGCCTGCTTTCAATCCATATCGATGGGAATTGCAGTGCCGGGCATTTCTGTCGGTATCAGGAGTATCGAATGGATCGTTATACCGAACTGCGCAGCTACGTTCTGGTAGCCACCCGCGGCAGCTTTGCCGCAGCCGCGCTGGTCGAGGGCGTGACGCCGGTCATCATGGGGCGTCGCCTGAGCGCGCTGGAGGCAAGATTGGGGGTGAAGTTGATTCACCGCTCCACGCGCGGCCTGACCCTGACTGAGTTGGGCGAGTCGTATCTGGAAAACGCAAGAACGCTACTGCGCAACTTCGACGAGCTGGACGCCAGCGTCAGCGAGAACGAAAGCGCGGTGCGCGGGCATCTGGTGGTGTCGGCACCAGCCGGTTTCGGGCGGCGGCACGTCGCGCCTCATGCGCCGGAATTCCAGGCACGGTTCCCCGAGCTGAACCTGTCGTTCAACCTGACCGATAACGTGATTGATCTGGTGCGCGAGGGCTACGACATGAGCATTCGCATCGGCGAAGTGCTCGATCCCAACTATGTCGCCATCAAGTTGTATGAAAACCAGCGAGTGGTCTGTGGTGCGCCGTCGTATTTTGCCGCCCACGGTTATCCCGAAAGCCTGGAAGACTTGGCCGATCACAATTGTCTGGCGTTCAACCTACAAGGCGGGCAGCACCGGGGCTGGACGTTCCAGCGGGATGGCAAACAGGTTGCGGTGAAAGTGGCGGGGAACTTGTATTGCAACGATGGCGAGCTGTTATTCGATTGGGCCAAACGCGGATTGGGCTTGAGCTGGCGTTCGGTGTGGGAAATCCAGAATGAGCTGAAGACTGGCGAACTGGTAACCGTGCTGAATGAGTTCGCGCTGCCCAACTACGACATTCAAGGCGTGTATCCGCAACAGCATTATCTTCCGGCCAAGGTCAGGTTCTTTATTGCGTTTCTAAAAGAAGTTTATAACCGACCAGGCTATTGGATTCAGCAATAACGAACTGCAGGAACGAACAAGTTGGCTCTCATCAAAAAACAACACACAGCCATCGAATTGGAATGCTCGTTGGAGCGAGGCTTGCCCGCGAAGAACGATGACGCGGTAGAGCTAGGCCACCCAGGCGTCTGATTCGCGGGCAAGCCTCGCTCCAACGGGCGACTACGGTAGGTGATGGCTCAACCATTCTGGCAACCGTTGCCCTCACGGGTGTATTCAAGATTGTGGCGAACGCCCTGGCTGTCGAGGTAGATCATGTGCGCATCGACCTGGCCGCAGATGTTGTCATTGGCTGGTGTGATCTGGATAACTTTCGCAATATCAAGGTGTTGCGAATAGTTATATTGGACGGCTTGAGGAGTTTGCTGTGCAGCGTTATTGGCATTGGGCACCTGGCCGTTGGCCGAGGCAAATACCGAGAATAATGATAACGCTGCGAACATTGCATAAGTTTTCATGAGTAGCTCCAAAGTATTAAATGAACACGTCTGCAAAGCTTCAAGGTTGCTTTGCTGTTGGCGTGAATTCTAGGCGCCAATCCAATCGTGCTGAAATGGTGGTTATCGATACACGTCATCATTGGTAGTGATGCCCATTTAAAAATTCGATACGTGACGAGGGTTATATCTATGGATGAGATAGCCGGAAACTATCGCTGATTGCATGCTGGCGGCCATCTAAAACGTACGGGCCAGACCATGCATAAGTTCGCCATACATCGATCAACCGATTTCACCGGTCTCGTTCATGAGTACGGTCTGGACGGCAGCCGCCTGTTGCCGTGGCAGGGCTATCCGATGCCATTTGCCGGGGGCTGGTGCGTGGTGCGTCCGGGGACGCGCAGCGAAGCGCACACGCAGATCGATCAGGAGCTATTCATCGCCATCAAAGGCCGATCCCGGTTGATCGTCGGCGAGCGTGAACTGGAGTTCAGCGTCGGCGATATCGCTGCAATTCCGAAACATACCCATCACTACATCATCAATGACTCGGATGAGGACTTTCATTTCTACGTTATCTGGTGGGACATGAATTACGTCAATGGCTTCGTTGCCCAGCACAATGAGACAACGGGGTGTCTGGATGACTAAGTACATCGTCACCATTACGCCGCCAACGCCGAACGGCGACCTGCACATCGGCCATATCGCCGGACCGTTTCTCGCCGCCGATGTTTTCACCCGCGTGCAACGCCAGCGCGGTCATGATTGCGTGCTGGTTTCCTACTCCGACGACTATCAGTCGTACATGTTGCGCAAAGGCCTGGAGCAGGGCGTCGAGCCAATGCTGCTGGCCAGCCGTAATTCAGACCGGATTCAAGCGTCGCTGGCAGCGATCAATATTCAGCCGGATAACTGGCTGCGACCATTCCAGAACGCTTTTTTTGCGGACGCGGTCCGCGAAGTGTTCGAAAAGACTCGAAATGCCGGGGCAATCGAATTTCGCGACTCCCAGGAGGCATATTGCCCGGACTGCGCGGTCTGGGGCTACGAGGCTTTTGCTCGGGGTTTGTGCAACTACTGTGGCGTGGAATCCGACGCCAGCCAGTGCGAGAACTGCGCACAGGCACCGGATGCGCAACACATGACCGATCTGCGCTGCAAGCTGTGCAGCCAGCCTGTGCAGTGGCGAAATGCCCATCGTGGCTTTCTCAAACTGGCGCAGTTGAAACCGGCATTGCGTGACGTGTTGCTCAATCACCAATGGCGCCAGCCGCTGGATGCCTGGCTGCTCGATACCCTTGAGCATCTTCATGACTGGGGTGTAACACGCCCCGGCGATGCCGGGCTGGATCTCGCCGCCGATGGCTCGTGCCGGATTCATACCTGGTTCATGGGGCTGGCCGGATACATGGCGGCCTTTCGCGAATATGCCGCGCAAGTCGGCAAGCCTGAACTGTATCAACAGTATTGGCAATCGGGGCAGGGCACGCTGGTGCACTTTCTCGGCTTCGATTGCGTGTTCAGTCACGCCATCGTTTATCCGGCGCTGCTTTCGACGATGGATGACCTGCGCGTCAGCCAACACTTCGTACCGAATCAGTTCCTCAAGCTGGACGGTCTTAACCTGTCGACCAGTCGCGATCACGCCATCTGGGTCGCGGACCTGGCGCGTCAGGCCTGCGCCGACAGCGCACGCTTGTATCTGGCCAGCATCGCCCCGGAAGAAAGCGAAGGTGATTTCCGGTTACAGCAGTTCCTGACGTGGCGCGAAGAGCTGTTCGGCGAGTTCTTTCCGGCGCTGCTCAGCGTTGGCGCGAAAGAGGGCGACAGCTGGTGGAGTGGCATGTGCGGTCAGGACGCCACGCTGCTCGAAGCCCTGCGTCTGCAGTGGCTCAAAGCCTCGCAGCCAGATCGATTCTCCATGAAGGGCATGGCTTCGGTGCTACTCGACGTGATCGCGATCACTCGTACGCGCCTGGCCGAAGGTCGAACGGTCAGCCATTTCGCCGCGTTCATCGCGGTCGTCGGCCTGGCGCTGATCCCGGACACCGCGCAGCACATCGTCGAGGCGTTTTCGCTGCAAATGGATCGGGTGAACGCGACGATTCTCAATGGCTGCGCAGCCGACTACTCCATCTGACAGGTTGGAACGCAATGTTCATGGACTACGAAGTCGCCGTCATCGGTGCCGGCATTGTCGGCGCGAGTATCGCGGCCAAGCTGTGCAGCGCCGGAATTTCCGTGGCGTTGATTGACAAGGACGGCAGCGCAGCGAGCGGTGCCAGTGCGTTATCCGGCGGTCTGGTGCGTTTGTACGACCCGGATCCGCTGCTGATGGAATTGGCCGCGTATTCCATCGGTGTGATGCGCGAGGGGATTTTCGCCGCCACTTATGCCCGTGCATTACGCCGCAGCGGCGTGCTGTATCGAGCGGCGCCGGACCAGCAGGAGCGGATTTCCCGAGCCATTGAACAACACGCCAGCGCGCAGTATCCGATGCGTCTGATCTCCAGTGAAGAATTCAAAAGTGGGCATTTTCCCCGGTCGCCGAGCACGGAGCGGATAAATTTGTATGAACCCCAGGCGTGCGTCGGCAATGTCCGTCTGGCGACCGCAATGCTCGCCAATTCAGTGCGTCAAGACGGCTTGTTGCTGGAGAACTGTGAGGTCAAAGCCATTGAGTGTCGCTCGCGGCATCAAGCCCATATTGATCTGGGCGCAGTAACTTTGCGCTGTCGGGCGGTGGTGGTTGCCGCAGGCGCGTGGAGTCGGCGCCTTTTGCCGGAACTGCACTTGCAAACCCGGTCGATTCCATTGGCGCGGGTCGTCACCGCCACCGATTGCAGCATGCCGATCATCGACAGCGAAACCCAGGCGTATGCAATTCCGCTGACCTGCCATCTGGTGCAAGCCGGGTGTGGATTCCGCGAGGTGCAGGAGTTCCCCGAAAATCTCGGGCTGCCTGATGTTCGCAATCAGCAAGATGCACGGGAACGCGTGCACCACCTGCTTGGCGCCAATGACTCAGTGGTGCTCGACGTGTTGCCGGGTTTCGACAGTTACAGTCCGGACGGCAGGCCGCTGGTAGGTTTTTGCGATGGGCAAAGCCCGGTTTATCTGGCGACAGGTTTGTGTGGCCTCGGTTTCAAACTGGCGCCGGGGATCGCGCAGATCGCCTTCGAGCAGTTGCAGCGACACTTACGGCATCAGGACCCGGATGGCGGCTGGTCGGCGTTGTCGCCGGGTCGAGCGATGAGCCGCGCGGGCAGCCTGTCGAGCGTGCAGCCATGAGCCGGTTCAAGGTCGGAGTTAGCGCGCTATTCGATCCGGCGGACACGCCGCATGCCCGGACCTTCCTGCGGGCGATGACCGTGGCGCGCAACGGCATACCGGGTTTTGACCGGGTGCACTGGCAGTTTTGCGATGACGGCGCCAATCCCGCACGCGCAGCGCAAGTGGCCCGGCAGCTGGTCGCCGCCAAAGTGGATCTGGTCATTGGGCACTTTTCGTCCGACGCGGCAATGGTCGCTGCGGGTATCTATCGGCAGGCCGACGTCGGGTTACTGAGCCCGGCAGCCACCATTGATTGCCTGACCCAGGACAATCCCAACGTATTTCGCTTTTGCCCTTCGGACCGGCACCTGGCGAAAGATCTGGTCGCCTGGCTCAGGCACAAGCAATGGAGCTGCGTGCATATCGACGCTGATCCCAGCGCCCACGGTCAGTCGCTGGCCAAAGTCATTGCTCAAGCCGGCAGCGATTCCGGGATACGCCGCGCAGTCGACCGAGAACAGGCACAGGTGGAAGTGTTCGCCGGACGTCTGGCCCGCAGCCGCGAGCACTGGCATGCGCGCCGCCACAGCGGCAGCCAACGACCACTGGTGCTCACCGACGACGCCGCTTCGCCGTATCTGGGCAACGCCGCAGCACAGGACGCAAACACCTACGTCATCGGTTTCGGCGCGGCTGGGTCTGCGGCCATTGAATCAGCCAGTCACCGCGCGCTGTTCGATGCCGAACCTGAAACGTACTTCCGCGAAAGCCTGCTGATGTTTCACGTATTGGCCCAATTGGCCCGGCGCTCATGGCGACCGACTGAACTGCTGCACGCCTTGAATCACGAGACCTTCGCGACGCCGCTGGGCGCAGTCAGTTTCGATCAGGGTGAATGCCGGGGTGCTCGCACCAGCCTCTGGCAGGTGGGAGTCGCGGGGCTGATGCCCATCGCCGACTGACCTTGTTCAGACACTTCGGTCACCGCTCCAACACAACTTCAACTCAATGGATGGGTACTTCTATGCTCGATTCACCCGCTGGCGCCGTTCACGCGGACGCCCTCTGTATTGGCTTCGGACCCGCAGGCATTGCACTGTCCTGCGTTTTCGCCGACGCACAGGAAGTGGACGCGCCGCTGGCAAAGCTGTCAGTGCGCTATCTGGAGGCCGCGCACAATACCCAGTGGCACAGGGAGCTTTTGCTGGCTGGCACCGACATTAATCACCATGTTTTTCGGGATCTGGTGACGCCGCGTAACCCCCGCAGCCGGTTCTCTTTTGCCATGTACCTGAAAGAACGCGGGCGCCTGTTCGACTTCGGTTTGCTCGGTCGCCCGGCCAGCCGTCATGAATGGTCGGATTACGTCAGTTGGGTGGCGCAGCAGGTCAACGGCCACACCCACTTCAACACGCCGGTGAGTGAAATCCTGCCGATCATTCGCGATGGCCGCCTTAGCCAGGTTCGCATCGACACCGCGCAGGGCAGCTTCGTGACGCGCAATGTCGTGCTCTCGAGCGGGACCGCGCCACGAGTGCCAGAGCAATTTCAGGCACTGCTGGGGCCAACGCTCTTTCATACCTCGCAGTTTCTGACGCGTCTGCAGGCGTTTGGTCAGGCATTGCCCAAACGCTGGATGGTGATCGGCTCGGGGCAGAGCGCCAGTGAATCGGTGCTGGAACTGACTGGGCGTGACACCGCCATTCAGGTGCATTCCGTGCATCGCTCGGCGGGTTTCAAGCTGACCCAACTGGGGCAATTTCCCAACCGGGTGTTCGCCCCGGACCACGTGGATTACTTCCACAGCCTCGATGCTGCGGCCCGGCATCAATTCCTCGACTGGAGCCGCGCCACCAACTATGCCGGAATTGATCCGGATGAAAGCCAGAAGCTGTTTTCGCTGATGTACGAAGACTCCATCGCCGGCCGTCAGCGTCTGCAAACCTACGCCTACCGCGTCATTACCAGGGTCGAACACGGCGAAGCGGGTTATCGCGTGACCCTGACCGATACCTTCAGCCAGCGCAGCGAAGTGGTGGAAGTCGACGTCATCGTCCTCGGCACCGGGTATCAGCAGTACCTGATGCCGCCGCTGTTGAGCAACCTGCAACCCTGGCTCAAGGCTGACGTGGACAACGGGTTGCTCATTGATCGTGACTACAACGTCGCCACCCAGGGCGATTGCGACGTGAACCTGTGGGTCAACGGCCTCTCCGAACGTAGCCACGGCATCAGCGACAGCCAGTCATTCTCGCTCATGGCCTTGCGCGCCGAGCGTATTGCCAATGGTCTGCAACAGGCTGTCCAGGCGCAAAAACACCCTCAACCTGCGCTGACTCAGTGAGTGATCGCCATGGACGAAAGCATGTACGAAAACATTTCCGATATCGTTCACGACCAGGCTTTTCTCAAAGTCTCGGGGCTGGGCCAGACGTTTTTCCTGAAGATGGAATCGCTCAACCCGGCGGGCTCGATCAAGCTCAAGACCGCAGTCGGCCTGATCGATGATTTGCAGGGCAGGGGGCTGATCACGGCGGACACCCGGCTGATCGAGTCTTCATCCGGCAACCTGGGCGTGGCGCTGGCGATGATCTGCGCCGAGCGTGGCATCAAGTTCACCTGTGTGGTCGACCCCAATAGTTCCGATCACAACATCCGCATGATGCGTTGTTATGGCGCCGACGTTATCCAGGTGGACGAGCCGGATGCCAACGGCGGGTTTCTCGGCACGCGCATCGCGCTGATCCGCAGCATGCTCGGCGCCGATCCCCGGCTGGTCTGGCTCAACCAGTACGAAAACGCGGCCAATCCGCGGGTGCATGCGCGGACCACGGCGCGGTCCATTGCCCAGCGTTTCGGGCATGTCGACTATCTGTTCGTGGGCGCGGGCACCACCGGCACGCTAATGGGGTGTGTGCAGTATTTCCAGAAGCATCACCCGACCACCACGATCATTGCCGTCGACAGCGTAGGCTCAGTGACTTTCGACACGCCGCCCAGCCGCCGTTTCATCCCCGGTCTGGGCACCAGTCAGCGACCGCCGATTTTCACTGCCGAAGGTATTGATTATCTGGAGATGGTTCCTGAAGCACGCACCGTGGCGATGTGTCGGCTGTTGGCGCGCAACAAGGGGCTTTTGGTGGGCGGCTCCACGGCGACGGTGATCTGCGCCGTGCATGCCTGGCGCGAACGAATCGAGCCGGGCTCAGTGGTGGTGGCTTTGTCACCGGATTGGGGCGAGCGCTATCTCGACACCCTGTATGACGATCAATGGGTCGAGCAGCGCTTTGGCAAAGACGTGTTGCAGATGAAGCTGGATGACCTGCACATTCAGCCAGACTGGACCACTGACCTGGGTGCAGCGCGCATCAAGCAAGCAGCTTTCCATGTGGTGGACGGCAAGGTGGTTGCACAGATTCTCGCGGCTGATCCGCGCGCCTGCATCGATGATGTCGAACGCGCCTATCTGGAGCACGAAGCTGGGCGCTCGATCAATCCGGACAGCTACTTTTTGCGATTCCCGCAGGCACCCGCAAATCGGATCATTGCCTTGCCCGCCAGCGTCTCGGGCGCCCAGCCGGTCAGTGGTATCAAGTGGATTTCCAGTTTCCCCGGCAATCTCGACTCCGGCCTGCAACGGGCGTCGGCGGTGCTCATCCTCAACCGGCCGGATACCGGTTACGCCTACGCCTGCCTTGAAGCCTCGCGAATCAGCGCAATGCGCACGGCCGCGTCGGCCGTATTGGCGGCGCGCTGGCTGAACCGGCACCAACGCAAGGTCAGCCGCCTGGCTATCGTCGGCGCCGGGTTTATCTCCCGGACCATCCTCGACCTGTTCATCAGCGATGGCTGGGACATTGGCAGCGTACAGGTTTGCGATCTGCACGCGGAGTCGGCGGAGGCGCTGTTGCTGCATGTCACCGCGCAGCATCAGTTACCCGCTCAGCGCGTCGAACTGCAAGAGGCCTTGCTCGCCGACATCGTGCTGTTCGCGACCACCGCGCCAACGCCATATGTGCTGCAGCACAGGTTTCGCCCGGACCAGCTGGTACTCAACATCTCCCTGCGTGATCTCGGGCCGGACATCATCGCCCAGGCCAATAACGTTCTGGACGACATCGAGCACTGCCTCAAGGCCCAGACCTCGCCGCATCTCGCCGTGCAGCAGTATGAGGATCGCTCGTTCATCACCGGCACCCTGGCGCAGTTGATGCTCGGCCAGGTGGAACTCAGCCCGGATCGGCCGACGATCTTTTCGCCTTTTGGCCTCGGCGTGCTGGATCTGGCGGTGGGCAAGCGGGTCTACGACACGGCCATCGCCCAGGGCAAGGCGCTGCCGGTTGCGGACTTCTTCTTTGAGTCGAATCGCTGGTGAGCGCCCTGCATGCAGCGCGCAGCGTCCAGCGTGTGGCGATCGTCGGCATGGGTTCCCGAGGCCTGAGCATTCTGGAACAGTTGATGGGTCTGGCGCGGAGAAATCCCGACTGGCAACTGGTGATCGAGGTGTTCGATCCGCAGACACCGGGCAGCGGGCTGCATCTGCCAGAGCAAGCGGATTACCTGATGCTCAACACCATGGCCGGGCAGATTTCTGCGTTCTCCGCCGCGTTTCCCGCGTCGATGCCGGATGAGCCCGCAGGCCTGACATTCCTGCAATGGTGCTCAGCTCAAGACGTGCGACTTGACGAGCGCGGTCACCTGGACGCGCAGGGCAGACCTGTCGAGTTTGGCGACTTCGCGCCGCGACGCTTGCTCGGGCGCTATTTGCGCGACAGTTATCGGTATTTGCTGGAGTTATGTCCGGCCCATGTCCAGGTGCGCCATCATCCGGAATCAATAGTTGGGTGCTGCCCGAGCGTGGGGGAGTCTGGCTTTCAGCTGACCTGCAGCGACGGACAGCAGATGATTGTTGATGGCGTGTTCTTGACCACTGGCCA
The DNA here is from genome assembly GCF_001698815.1 of Pseudomonas syringae. GTDB lineage: Bacteria > Pseudomonadota > Gammaproteobacteria > Pseudomonadales > Pseudomonadaceae > Aquipseudomonas > Aquipseudomonas syringae_A. The sequence goes on from NZ_LGSI01000068.1 coordinate 227,868, forward strand.
CGCATTGCGCCGGTCTAAATCGGTGACTGAAAAGCGCGTCGCCATCGAAGGCCTCGGCCTGACGGCTATGGACACCCTGGCGGAACTGACCCAAGGACGCGGCGGGCGCTATGTCCGTGACAACAGCGTCAGCGGCTGGCGGTATCAGCCCTCGGGGCGCGAGCCAGAGATCTATCTGTTCTCGCGCAGCGGCCTGCCGTTTCATGCACGGCCGCAATGGTGGCCCGATCAACCTGCGCCTGCACCACCACGGTTTTTTACCCCAGCGGCGATCCGCTCCTTGAGACGGGAAAGCGTCGGTGGGCGTCTGGATTTCGTGAAGCAAGTGCTGCCATTGATCGAAGACGAAATGCGCGCGAGGTGCGGATCGTTCGATCCCGAAATCCACTTGCACATCGGACACTGGCAAGGCGAGCCTGCCGCTTATGAGCAATGGTTTCGCCATTGGATCGAAGCCGATCTGCTGCGCAGTCGCCAAGGCAGGGCCGCCAGTACGCTGACGCATGCGCTGGAAGTGTGGCGCGATTGTCGCGATGTGTTGCGCCTGGCAACCGATCACAACGGGCTGACTGACGCCTCGACCCAAGGGTTTTATAGCGTGTGGGCAGCGCTTGGCAATCGTCTGGTGGGCGGTCCGCAGAAAGAACGTTACGAAGATTTGCTGGCGCTGATGGACGCCGGGATCGTCAGGGTGCTTGCGCCCCTGCAAATCGATGAGCCGGGTATTCAGTTCGATAGGGTGATCAAAGCGCGGACGGCACACAGCGGCCTGTCAGGCAGCCGATCTGCGCTGCTCGATGACTTACTCATGCAGGGATTGGTACGCCGAGCCCACCCGTATCCGGCCGACGGCATCGAAGTCGACCGGCAAAACCGCGCGGTAGGCAGCGACGGCAAGGTCCAGCCGCGTCTGTGGGTTCTGGGACCGGCCGTGGAAGGCAGCACGTTCTACAACCATTACGTGCCGACGCCCGATCCCGCGTGCCGCGCATTGCTGCAAGCGCGCGCAGCCGTTGACTCGTGCCTCACTGCATTGGAGGTCGACCTCGCCTTCGAACAGTTCACCACCTGACTGAATTCCCGTTCCGCAATCACCTTAAACACTACTCAAAAGGATCATCTCTATGTCCGAGATCACTTTGCTGACGGCGCTCGCCGGCGCTTTCATTGTCTTGATTATCAGTCCCGGCCCGAACTTCCTGGTCATCACCCAGCTGTCCTTCAGCCAGTCTCGGCAGCAGGGGATTTGCGCCGGGCTTGGCGTTGCCTCGGGCAGCATCATCTGGGCGCTGCTGGCGGCAACAGGTTTGGGCCTGATGTTTCAGCAATTGCCTTGGCTGCAACCGGCCTTGCAGCTGCTGGGCGGCGTTTATCTGACATGGCTGGGCAGCAAAAGCCTGCGCAACGCTGGCAGCCAACCCGCACCGCGCAACATCGCCGCGCTGGGTATTGGCAGCCTGCGCCGGGCCTATCACTTCGGGCTGCTGACCAACTTGACCAACCCCAAGGCGCTGGCGTTCTACACCAGCGTGTTCACCACCGTTACCACGCCGGGCCTGCCGATGTGGGTGCGCACGGCCGGGGTATCGATCATCGCCGTGCTGGCGATTTCCTGGTTTGTCTTGCTGGCGACGCTGTTCTCGATTCCGGCGGTGCAACAGCATTATCAGCGCATGAAAAAGGCCATCGACATCATTACCGGTCTGTTCATGATCGCGTTCGGTCTGCGCCTGCTGATCGGTTTATTGCCTGCCTGATTCAAGCGACTTCATTCAACCGACTCAAGGATTGCAACCATGCACAGTAATGACTGGAATTACCCGACCTCCATCCGCGTCGGCGCGGGGCGGGTCAGCGAACTGGCCCAGGCGTGCCAGAGCATCGGCATGCACCGGCCGCTGCTGGTCACCGACCGGTTTCTGGGGGGTACCGACATGATCCAGAGCGCGTTGGCTGACTGCCGGGCAACCCTGGGTGATTGCGGCTTTTTCGATCAGGTCAAAGGCAACCCGACCGGACGCAACGTTGCCGAGGGTTTGGCGGTTTATCAGGCTGGCGCTTATGACGGCGTCATCGCATTTGGCGGCGGATCGGCGCTGGATGCCGCCAAGGCGATTGCCTTGATGTCGGGGCAGAACCGGCCACTGTGGGATTTCGAGGACATTGGCCAGAACCACTTGCGCGCCGATCCACTGGGTATCGCACCGATCATTGCCTTGCCGACCACAGCGGGCACCGGTTCCGAGGTGGGCCGAGCGTCAGTGATCACTGATGAAGAGGCGCGGGTCAAACGCACCATCCTGCACAGCCGAATGATGCCGAGGATTGCGATTCTCGATGCCAACCTGACCCTGGGCTTGCCCAAACACCTTACGGCGGCCACTGGCATCGACGCCTTGACGCATTGCATGGAAGCTTATTGCTCGCCGGTTTATCACCCCATGGCCGAAGCCGTGGCGGTCAAAGGCATGCAGCTGATCAAGCAGTTCCTGCCGCTGGCGGTCGCGGATGGAACAGACCTGCAGGCCCGCCAGGAAATGCTCGTGGCTTCAAGCCTTGGCGCGGTGGCATTCCAGCGCGGCCTGGGGGGCGTGCATGCCATCGCCCAGACCTTGGGCGCTTTATACGATCAGCATCACGGCCTGCTCAATGCGATCCTGCTGCCTTATGTGTTGCAGGCCAATCAGGCAGCGCTCGTCCCGCAGATGCAGGCGCTGTCCATTGCTCTTGGTTTGCCCGGATCGGGATTTACCGGAGTACTGGATTGGGTTCTGGCCTTACGCGAGCAGATCGGCATTCCCCATACCTTGAGTGCGCTGGGCATTGATGATCGCGACGCAGAGCTGGTTGGACGTATGGCCTTTGCCGATGGCTGTTCGCACACCAATCCGATACGGCATTCGGCGCAGACTTATGCCGGGATTTTTTGCCGTGCCGTCGCGGGCGACTGACCCATGCCGATGATCGACGCTGCGAGGGTCAAGCGACTTGCCGGGGTCTGGCAGGAGTTTGTCGAATCGGGACGCATCGTTGGCGGGATGTTACTGGTCGCCGAGCGGGGCGAACTGCGCTTCGCTTCGGCGCGGGGCTGGGCGGACCGGGAAAACCGGCGACGGGTGACGCCAGACACGCGTTTTCGCCTAGCGTCATTGACAAAACTGCTGACCTCGGTGGCGGCGTTACGGCTCTGTGAATCGGGGCGATTATCGCTGGACGAGCCGATTACACGCTGGCTTTTGGACTTCCGACCACGCTTGGCCGATGGCGCGGAAGCGACCATCACCTTGCACCACCTGCTGTCGCATACGGCGGGCTTGTCCTACGGATTTGAGCAGTCCGTCGGCAACGCGTATGAGCGGGCAGGGGTGTCGGACGGGCTGGATCACTCGGGCTTTGACCTGCAACACAATCTGACCCGCCTGGCTGGCGTGCCATTGTTGTTCAAACCCGGCGAAGCCTGGGGTTATTCCCTGGCGACGGATGTGGTCGGCGCGATTATCGAGCAGGCCAGCGGCATGTCACTCCCGCAAGCCATTGAACGCTGGGTGACGCAACCGTTGGCGATGAATGCGACCGAATTCGTTGCGACCGACAATCAATCGTTGGCTGTTGCTTATCGGGATTCCGCTCGTGAACCGCTGCGAATTGGCCGCGCTGATGTCCTCGAACTCGATAGTGGGGAAGCCCGGCTGTCAGCAACGCGCGTGACTGATCCGCAGGCTTATCCATCCGGAGGCGCGGGCTTGATCGGCACGGCCGAAAATTACCTGAAGTTGCTGGAATGCCTGCGCGAAGGTGGCGCGCCGTTGTTGAGTCTAGCCAGTACCGCAAGCTTGTTGGGCAATGCCATTGGCGACCTGCCGATCAGCAACCGGGGTCCAGGCTGGAAGTTTGGTCTGGGTCCGATGGTGCTGACCGATCCGGGGCTGGCAAAGCACAAGCAGGGGGCCGGAACCTGGTCATGGTGCGGATTATACGGCTGCCATTATTGGGTCGATCCGGCCGCCGGCATTAGCCTGGTCGCGCTGACCAACACTGCTGTCACCGGCGCCTGGGGCACGTTTGCCGATGCACTTGTCGATGCGTTGTACGACGAAGGATAGACCTCACACCCTGGCGAATTGTTTGCGATAGCTGCTGGGACTGACGCCCACCAGATTGCGAAAGTGGCGACGAAACGATTCTTCGGAACCGAAACCGGCAACGTCCACCAGTTCAGCCAAACGCATGTTGGAAGACTCCAGCAGCTCTTTGGCATAGGCGATTCGTTCGCCCAGAATCCAGTCGTACGGTGTCAAACCGGTGCTTTCCATAAAGGTTCTGTGCAGCGTGCGCGTGCTGATGGCTGCCCGGTCCGCCATTTCCTTGATGCTGTGGGCGTGCTTGAGATCGCCGCGAATCCAGTCCATCAGGTTCGATATCGGCCCGTCGCTGGCCGATACCAACTGGCGTGACGCATATTGCGACTGTCCGCCTTCACGATGGGGCGGAATCACCATGCGCTGCGCGACCATGTTCGCCACCCGGGCACCGTGATCGGTGCGTACCAGGTGCAACATCATGTCCAGACCCGCCGCAGAGCCAGCCGCCGTCACGATCTGGCCTTGGTCGACATACAGTTCATTGGGCTGGATAGTCAGCTCGGGATACATGCTGGCCAGCATGTCGGTATAGCGCCAGTGCGTGGTGACCCGCTTTCCTTCCAGCAATCCGGCGGCCGCCAATACGAACGCGCCGGTGCAGATTGAACAGATCCGTGCGCCCCGCGCATGCGCCGCCTGCAATTGAGCGATCAACTTGGACGGTACTTCGCAGTCCACGCCACGCCAGCCCGGCACGATGATGGTATCGGCGTTTTCCAGCAGCACTTCGCCGGGCGTTGGCACGATCGTGATGCCCCCGGCAGCAGTGATCGCGCCTTCATCCACCGAGTAGGTGGCGAACTCGTACCAGGTCACGCCCAGCTCGGGCCTTTTCAAGGCAAACACTTCGACCGTGCAGCCAAATTCGAAGGTGCACAGCTGGTTATAGATAAGCGCGACGACAAGATGATTTTTCATGGCGCGATGTTACCGGATATTGGCATTTCCGACAGTAGTTCAGTGCAAATGGACTGGTTAACCTGAGCGCTGCAATCAGGCCAGAACCTGACCCTTTGACCAAGGTCGCGCAAGCCGCCCGGGAGTCCTTTTCCGTGACAATCAACATCGGTATCTACGTCTACGACGACGTTGAAGTCCTCGACTTCGCAGGTCCTTACGAAGTATTCACCACCGCCACCCGCATGCACCAGCGCAACAGCCGCGACGAACGCCCGCTGTTCACGGTCTTTACCATCGGACGTACGTTGTCGCCGGTCCGCGCTCGGGCCGGTTTGAAGGTCGATCCGGACTACACCATCAATGATCATCCGGTCATGGATTGCCTGGTGGTACCGGGCGGGGTGATCACCTCCGAACTGGAGAAACCCGACGTGATCCGCTGGATCAGCGGCCAGGCCGTACCGGAACGGGTGATCGCTGCGGTCTGCACCGGCGCATTCCTGGTGGCCAAGACCGGCAAGCTGGCTGGCAAACAGGTCACCACGCATTGGGAAGACATCAACGACCTCAAGGAAATGTTCCCGGCCGTGGATGTGCTCAGCACGTTGCGCTGGGTCGATGAAGGCGCGTTCGTGACCTCTGCCGGCATTTCGGCCGGTATCGACATGAGCCTGCACATGGTCGAGCGCCTGCACAGCCGCGAATTGGCGGAGCGTACCGCCTTGCAGCTGGACTTCGACTGGACTGAAAACGACTGATTGATTCAGTCATTGATCTACGAGGCTGACAGGGACCGCCAGCCTGTGGATTGACCGGGAAAACCTCACCCGATGAATTCATAACCTCCGATCAGCCTTACGTTTCCCACCTTTTTTTCGGAAAGTGCCGGTCTGAATTCTTGCCGCCGCTGACAGTCGTTCCGCGTTCGCCGCGCTATCAATAGCTCGGGTACGGAGCAAGGCGATCTGTCGGCCATTTAGTCAGCGCGCAAGTCTCTCCTGATAACTCCCCGACCTGCCGAAACAAAGCCAGTCAGCCGTTACTTTCTGGCGGCGCCTGGCGGCTGGAAACGTGACCTGCGCCTCGTGCAATCGCGCCCGCGCCAACCATCGCTCACGCCAGAGTTCAGGAAAATGAAAACCCACTTCTTCAAAGTCGTCCAGACCGTCGCCTTGCAGGGATCTTTTTCGGAGGCCGCCGCCATTCTGGGGTGCAGCCAATCGAACATCAGTTACGCCATCAAAGAGGTCGAGGCGTTCTTCAACAAGCGCCTGTTCATACGCAGCCGTACCGGCTGCACACTGACTCCGGATGGACAAGTCATCACTCGTACTCTGGAAATGATGCTGGCAACCCTTGAGCAACTAAAAAAAATGAGATCAATGGTCGCGTAACGGTCCACTATTTCACTCACATTCAAGAAACCACGCTGGCCGCGTGCATCGCGTCGCTCGGCAAACTCCACCCGCAAGTCTCACTGTCCGCAGTGCATGGCAGCGAGCAAAACCCTTCGCTGGATAATGTGAAACGGGACGTGGCTGACATCGTGATCATGCCGAGTACGGTGCTCGACGACCATTACCTGGAGCACCTGCAATGGGCGGACACCTATGTATTGGTGACGGCAAAACACCCGCCCGGCATTCAGCCGACATTTACTCAACTGGCGGAAACCGTGCGTTATGTCGCCTGGCGTCATGCGGGTGTCGAGGCGCTGCACACTCAGCTGAATAACGCCCAGGTCCGTCTCAGCCATCGTGGCGAACTCAGTTGCGTGGAAACGCTTCTGGATCTGGTCAAGAAAGGGCATTGCATGTCGATCCTGCCTCGCACGCTGCTGCCGCTAAACGACAGCAGTTTTGAATGCATGCAACTGCCCGTGACAGTCGAGCGGCGGATCAGCGTCATTGCCCGACCAGTCTCGCTGATGTCCAACGCGGCGAACGCGGTTCTCGATGCGCTGAGGCAAGCCACGCGCCCCGCAGGTTGAAAACTAAAATGCAACGTTTAGCGCTGAAGAGGCTCATAGCAATAGGTATTTGGAAGCAGAATCGCAGTTTCGGCGCGGTTCACTTGAAGCGGATGACTGGAATTTATGACCACACCGGACAAGCAATACGTGGATTGGCTGGTAGAGCAATCGATGCTGAACGCGGCAAAACAACGGGCCAAATTGTATTCGGGGCAGGGCAGGCTCTGGCAGCGCCCCTTCGCCGAGGCCCGGCCGCGCGACGCTTCAGCCATCGCCTCTGTATGGTTCACAGCCTATCCGGCATCCATTGTCACCCGCGAAGGTGGTTCCGTTCTGGAAGCCTTGGGTGATGAAACCCTCTGGCACGCGTTGTCCGAAATCGGCATTCAGGGCATCCATAACGGCCCGCTGAAAACCTCTGGCGGCCTGCAAGGGCGCCAGCGTACGCCCAGCATTGACGGTAACTTCGACCGCATCAGCTTCGGCATCGACCCGGACCTGGGCACCGAAGCGCAGTTGTTGAACCTCAGCCGTATTGCTGCCGCGCACAACGCGGTGATGATTGATGACGTAATTCCTTCGCACACCGGCAAGGGCGCGGATTTTCGCCTTGCGGAAATGGCCTATGAGGATTACCCCGGTCTTTACCATATGGTCGAGATTCGCGAGGAAGACTGGCACTTGCTGCCCGATATTCCAGCAGGTCGCGACGCGGTCAATCTGATGCCTGAAGTCGTCGATCAGCTGAAGGAAAAGCACTACATCGTCGGCCAGTTGCAGCGGGTGATCTTTTTCGAGCCCGGCGTCAAAGAGACCGACTGGAGTGCTACCAGCATCGTCCAAGGCGTGGATGGCAAGGCGCGACGCTGGGTGTATCTGCATTATTTCAAGGACGGCCAGCCTTCATTGAACTGGCTCGACCCAAGCTTTGCCGCACAGCAGATGATCATCGGTGATGCCCTGCATGCCATCGACGTCATGGGCGCGCGGGTATTGCGTCTGGACGCCAACGGCTTTCTGGGCGTGGAACGCAAGGCCGAGGGCAATGCCTGGTCGGAAAGCCATCCGCTGTCCATCACCGGCAATCAGTTGCTGGGCGGTGCGATTCGCAAGGCGGGCGGTTTCAGCTTCCAGGAGTTGAACCTGACGCTGGATGACATCGCCTCGATGTCCCACGGCGGCGCGGATCTGTCCTACGACTTCATCACGCGTCCGGCCTATCAGCACGCACTGCTGACCGGCACTACCGAGTTTCTGCGACTGATGCTGCGCCAGGTGCACGCATTTGGCATTGACCCGGCGTCGCTGATTCATGCGTTGCAAAACCATGACGAACTGACCCTGGAACTGGTGCATTTCTGGACGTTGCATGCCCATGACACCTATCACTACCAAGGCCAGACCTTCCCCGGCAACATCCTGCGTGAGCACATTCGCGAAGAGATGTACGAACGCCTGACTGGCGAGCACGCGCCTTACAACCTGAAGTTCGTCACCAATGGCGTGGCCTGCACCACGGCGAGCATCATTACCGCCGCCCTGGGCATTCGCGATCTGGAAACGATCACCGCCGCGGACATCCTGAAGATCCAGCACATTCACCTGCTGCTGGTGATGTTCAACGCCATGCAACCCGGTGTTTTTGCCTTGTCCGGCTGGGATCTGGTGGGTGCACTGACGCTGCCAGCCGAGCAGATTCAGCATCTGATGCAGGATGGCGATACGCGCTGGATCCATCGCGGTGCCTACGATCTGGTGGATCTGGACCCCGAAGCCGAGTTTTCCGCTGGCAATATGCCGCGTCCGAAGACGCTGTATGGCAGCCTTGTCGATCAGCTCCAGCGGCCGGACTCGTTCGCTTCACAGCTCAAGAAAATCCTCGCTGTGCGCCGCGCCTATGATATCGCCGCAAGCAAGCAGATCCTGATTCCGGATGTGCAGCATCCTGGCTTGCTGATCATGGTCCACGAACTGCCAGCCGGGAAAGGTACGCAAATTACCGCGCTGAACTTCAGTTCCGAGCCCATCGTAGAGACATTGCATCTGACTGACGTAGCGCCGGGCCCCGTGGTGGATATCATCAACGAGCGGGTCGAAGGCGACTTGACCGAGCAAGGCGAGTTCACCATCACGCTGGACGCTTATGAAGGTCTGGCATTGCGCGTGGTCAGTGCGCTGCCCATCTAAAGCGCATCAGCAACGCGGTTTCAGTGTTCACTGAGCCGCGTTTGCCCGCGACAACTCACGCGTTGACGAAAAAACGACATTCCCCCTCTGATAATGCGCGCCTGGCTTGTGTCCAAGCGGCATGCATTGATCGGAAATTTCATGGATATCAAACACAGTCTCAAACAGCGGATCGTGATCGTGTTCACGCTGATGAGCACACTGGTGGCTGTCGTCTTTGCCGCTGGCATTGTTGTAACCGTTCATTTTGTCGAGAAAAAACTCACCGTCTTGTCTATTGGAGGCGACCTGCATCGCCTGTTGGTCATGGAGGATGCCGCCAATTGGAGTCATCGTCCGGACAAGCTTTCGCGGTTCTACGTTGAAGGCGGGGCAGGTGATCTGGCCATGACCGATGACCTCAAACAGCTGACGCCAGGCTTTCACACCTTTGTGCGGGGGAATAAGTCCTATTACGCCATGGTGGACTCGGTCGACGGGCGAAGCTACGTTTTGCTGCGAGACCAACGCAGCAGCGTGAAGCGCGAACGAATCCTTTTCGGCGTGGTGTTCGTGGGCTTTGTGCTCAGCATTTTGTTGGCATTGCTGCTCGGGCGCCTGTTGGCACAACGAGTCATGGCACCGGTCGTCAAGCTGGCCAGCCAGGTGCGCCATCGGGATCAGATACTGGAGCTGGCGCCGTCCCTGGCACCTGAATATGCCAACGACGAGGTCGGCGAGCTGGCTGTTTCCTTTGATGAAACCCTGGGACGACTGCGCGCCGCACTGGGGCGCGAGAAACTGTTCACCAGCGATGTCAGCCATGAACTGCGCACGCCGTTGATGGTGCTGGCCAGCTCCTGCGAGTTGCTGCTGGAAAACCCGAATCTGGACCCGCGCTCACACGCCCAGGTGACCCGTATTGCTCGCGCCAGCGAAGGCATGCGGCAGCTCGTGGAAACCTTTCTGTTATTGGCGCGAATCGAGAGCGATCAAGCCGGACGCGGGCCACGCGCCACCGTTAAAGCGACGGCCGATGAGTTGGTGGACATGTGGCGCAAGCCTATTGAAGAAAAGGGAATTGTCCTGCGCTACGAGCCCGGCGAACCCTTGCCTGATCTGTACAACGCGACGTTGCTGCATTCGGTCATGAGCAATCTGCTGCGCAATGCCTGGCATTACACGGACGAGGGCTTCATTTGCCTGACGCTGGACCCACAGGGTTTCAGCGTTCAGGACAGTGGCATTGGCATTCCGGAAGAGAAACAGCAGGCCATGTTCCAGCCGTTCGTACGCGGTGATGAACAACGCGGAGAAGGCCTCGGGCTGGGACTTTCCCTGGTGCAACGCATTTGCGCTCATCAAGGCTGGAGCGTAACGCTGCACAGCCGGGCTCCCCACGGTTGCTGCTTCGACGTGCGGCTTTGAACTGTCACGCCACCGGCGGACCTGTGTAGGAGCGAACTTGTTCGCGAGGCGGTATCTGGTTTCCGCAGGGTCATCGTTTCTCCAACAAGTTGGCTCCTACAGCGGGTGGTGCGCCGTAGCGCCTCTGTAGGAGGGAATTCATTCCCGAATGGGTCAGACGCCGCATATGCATCGTCTAACCTAGCCCCTTCCCGGATAAATGCGGTCCCTGGGATCACTGCATTACCGAAAAATCACTTCTGGATGAAAGGTCAACAACCGCCACGAACGCTCAAGCACGCGGCTTGTAGCGTTGCGCCTATCGAACCATTCAAGATTGTCCAGTCGTCATACCATCATCCCAGTATACAAATGAAAAAACCCATGCTAAAAATTCAGCCAGGTCAGATCGCGTCATTGCGGAGCTGACCCAGGTTTGGAGGCTGCCTTATAGCGTCCATAATAAGAAATCATCTCATCACATAAGCCTTGAACCGCGCTTGCGACAGGCCGTAGATGAGCCGGAGAAATGACATGCCCACGGTCTCCGCATCTCCCAGTATCAAGAAATCAGCCATCCGCAAAATCTCACTGCGACTGGTTCCGTTTGTTGCTTTGATGTTCTTCATCAACTTCCTCGACCGCACCGCAATTTCCTTCGCCGGTCCCAACGGCATGACCCAGGATCTGGGGCTGACCATTGCCCAGTTCGGCCTGGCATCCGGGATCTTTTTCATCGGCTACATCCTGCTGGAAGTGCCGAGCAACCTGGCATTGCACAAGTTCGGCGCGCGCAAGTGGCTGGCCCGGATCATGGTGTCCTGGGGTGTTGTGTCGCTGTTGTTCACCTGGGTCAGCAGCCTGGAAGGGCTGTACACGCTGCGCTTCCTGCTGGGGATTGCCGAAGCCGGTTTCTTTCCGGGCGCGATCCTGTTTTTAAGTCTGTGGGTGCCTTCACGCTATCGCAGCAAGATTCTGGCGCTGTTCTATCTCGCCCAACCATTGACCGTGGTGATCGGCGCGCCGCTGGCGGCCTGGCTGATCGGTCACGACGGCTTGTTCGGCCTGGCGGGCTGGCGCGTGATGTTCCTTGGCGTATCGCTGCCGGCGATTCTGGTCGGGTTCATTGCCTGGTTCTATCTGGTTGATCGTCCTGCCGAGGCCAAGTGGTTGAATGCAGACGAGAAGAAATGGCTGGTGGCTGAGCTGGAAATCGAACAGCAGCAGACCCAGGCCAACTCCAGTCATCTCAGCGTCGGCCGCGCCATGCTCAATGGTCGGGTGTGGGTGCTGTGTTTCATCTACTTCGGTTTTATCTACGGTCTGTATGCACTCGCGTTTTTCCTGCCGACCATCATCGGCGGCTTCCAGGCTCAGTTCGGTACGACATTCACCGTACTGCAGAAAGGCCTGATCACCGCGATTCCCTATCTGCCGGCGGCCGTCGTCTTGTACCTCTGGTCCCGTGACGCAACACGACGCGGTTGCCGCACCTGGCATATCGCGCTGCCAGCATTGACCGGTGCCGTCAGCATTCCCTTGGCACTGGCGATGGGTTCGCCAACCGCCACGGTGGCCGTCGTGACCATCACGGCATGCTCGATTTTCGCCGCACTGCCTAACTTCTGGACGCTGCCTACACAGTTTCTGACCGGCGCATCGGCCGCGGCCGCAGTGGCGTTGATCAATACCGTGGGCAACGTTGCCGGGTTCTCGGCCGGCTTTATCACCGGAGCGCTCAAGGAATCGACCGGAAGTTACACCGTGCCGATGTTCGTGGTCGGCGGCTTGATGCTCATGTCTGCGGTGCTGATGGTTGCCCTGGGCAGCCAGCGTCGCTTATCGGTCGATGGGCTGACGCCTGCACGCCCAGCGCAGCAATAAGGAGACTCCCAATGACTCGTTTATTCAATCAGCCTTCTGCGTTTGCCGGCGAGCTTGTCGAAGGGTTTGTTGCCGCTCACGCGAGCATGGTGCGCCAGGTTCCTGGAGGCGTGGTGCGCAATACTCGCAGCACTGAAGGCTGCGTGGCCGTCGTCATTGGTGGCGGGTCAGGCCACTATCCGGCGTTCGCCGGGCTGGTCGGGCAAGGCCTGGCTCACGCTGCAGTGATGGGTAATCTGTTCGCATCCCCTTCGGCACAACAGATCTACGGCGTCGCCAAACTTGCTCAGCGTGGCGGGGGTGTTTTGCTCGGCTATGGCAACTATGCCGGAGATGTCCTGCACTTTGGCCTGGCCAAGGACCGGCTCAACGCCGAAGGCATTCCCTGCGAAGTCATCGCGGTCACCGACGATATTTCCAGCGCGGCAGTTTACGAGATTCACAAAAGACGCGGCATCGCCGGTGATCTGGTGGTCTTCAAGGCGGCCAGTGCGGCGGCGGAAGCTGGCTACGGGTTTACCGACGTTGTGCGCGTCGCTCGGCATGCCAACGAGAGAACCCGCTCGCTGGGCGTGGCCTTTTCCGGCTGCACCTTGCCAGGCGCGGAACATCCATTATTTGAAGTGCCCATCGGTAAGATGGCATTGGGCATGGGGATTCACGGTGAGCCGGGTATCGATGAGGGCCCGGTGCCAACAGCTGATGAACTGGCCGAATTGCTGGTCGGTTCGTTGCTCAAGGAATTGCCTGTCGGCATCACTCAACCTCAAGGCCAGCGAGTCGCAGTCATTCTCAATGGGTTGGGCAGCGTCAAGTACGAAGAACTGTTCGTGGTCTACCGGCGTGTGGCGCAATTGCTGGCCAACGTGGGGCTGACGGTGATCGAGCCAGAAGTGGGCGAACTGGTCACCAGTTTCGACATGGCCGGGGTCTCGCTGACCCTGTGCTGGCTCGACGAAGAGCTGGAACGCTTTTGGCGCGCCCCCACCTCAACACCGGCTTACCGCAAGGGCAGTCTGCAAATCGCCGAAGCATTGAATGAACTCGACCTGCAGCCCATCGAACAGCAAATCATTCCCCAGGCCAGTGCCAGGTCCAAGCGTTCTGCACGCTGCGTGGTGCAAGTACTGGAAATCGCCAGGCACACAGTCTTGACCCACGTCGATGAGTTAGGCCGCATCGATGCCGTCGCCGGTGATGGCGACCATGGCATCGGCATGCAGCGCGGCGTGAGTGCTGCGGTTGCCAAGGCCCACGAAGTCCTGGAACTGGGCGCCGGCGCCGGGACTGTCTTGCGTTTTGCCGCCGATGCCTGGGCGGACAAGGCGGGCGGGACGTCCGGGGCGATCTGGGGCGTTGCACTGACTGCATTGGGGAATTCCCTTGGCGACGTGCGCAGCCCGGATGCGTCATCGGTCGCCGAAGGAATCCGCAAGGCCAGCGAAGGCATCATGCACTTCGGCAAAGCCAGGGTTGGCGACAAGACCCTGGTCGACGTCCTCGTGCCGTTCTCCCAATCGCTGGTGGATTCTGCTGCGCAGGGTCTGGAACTGCCGGAAGCCTGGAGCATCGCTGCCGTAGTTGCCGAACAAGCCGCCGCCGCTACCGCGCAATTGCGTCCCAAGATCGGTCGCGCCCGCCCGTTGGCAGAAAAAAGCCTGGGCACTGTCGACGCCGGCGCGTTTTCCCTTTCCCTGATCATCAATGCGATCAAGCCGGCGATGCTGGCTGGCGCGCCTGCCGCTTCCAGCCGCATCAAGGAGACAGTCCATGAGTGACAAACTACGAATCGTGATCGGCTGTGACGACGCCGGCTTTGAGTACAAAGAAGCCCTCAAGCGTGATTTGCTCAACAATCCGCTGGTGGAATTGATCAAGGATGTGGGCGTCGACAGCCAAAGCCATACGTCCTATCCATTGGTAGCCATCGCCGCTGCAGAGATGGTCGCCGCCGGTGATGCGGACCGGGCGCTGTTGATCTGCGGCACGGGCCTTGGTGTTGCCATCGCAGCGAACAAGGTGCACGGAATCCGCGCGGTGACCGCCCACGACAGTTTTTCCGTCGAACGCGCCATCTTGAGTAATAACGCTCAGGTGCTGACCTTCGGCCAGCGCGTCATTGGCCTGGAACTCGCGCGCCGCTTGCTCAAAGAATGGCTGACCTACCGCTTCGACGAGGGCTCGGCCTCTGCGCAAAAAGTGCAGACGTTGAACGAATACGAGCGAGTCAGCGCCCGATGAACGCGCCCATCGTCACGCTGGGCGTCAGCCTGAAGATGTATTTCGGCTACCAGCAAACCCTGCAATGGAGCCGTTCCATCGCGGCGCTGCTGGAGCGCGAGCCGAGCATCCGCAATGGCGAGGTCCAGGTGTTTGTGATCCCCAGCTTTCCGATGCTGGCTCCAGCCCTGGAAATATTTGAAGGCCTGGCACTGGTCGGCGCCCAGAATCTGTTTTGGGCAGACGAGGGCGCCTATACCGGGGAAGTCAGCCCCAAAGTACTGAAGGAGATGGGCTGCAACGTGGTGGAAATCGGCCATGCCGAGCGCCGCCGTTACTTTGCCGAAACTGACCAGCAGATAGCCGACAAAACTGCAGCAGCCTGGCGCAATGGCTTGGCTCCGGTGTTGTGCATCGGCGAAGACCACCAAAGTCTGCCCGCCGAGGCCGCCAGACTGTGCGCGCAACAACTGACAGTGGCTTTGGACCGTGCTCATGGCGCGGGCCTGTCGGGTGATTTGATCGTTGCTTACGAACCCCAGTGGGCGATTGGTGCGGCGCAACCTGCATCGCCGCACTACATCAGCGCAGTGTGCGCGGCGCTGCGGCAGCACTGCATTGATACCGGCCTGCAAAATACCCGGGTGATTTATGGCGGCAGCGCGGGGCCTGGCCTGCTGACGCAGCTCGGTACTCACGTGGATGGCCTGTTCCTCGGCCGCTTTGCCCATGAACCCGATGCCTTCGCATCGATACTCGGTGAAGCGAGGTCGCTGGCGCAGTCCCGTCGGGTATTGATAGAGGAGGGCGCCCAATGGCAATCGGCCTGAGCACTTATTCGTTCTTTTGGCGCGCCAGCGAGCGGGTGCCGAATCCGCTCGATCTGCCGGCGATGCTGCAACAAACCGCAGCGCTGGGCGCGAGTGTTTTCCAGATCTGCGACTACAAGGGGCTGGAAGCTTTTTCGGTCACTCGACTTCGTGACCTGAAGCAGCAAGCCGACGCGCTTGGCCTGACCCTGGAGTTGGGCACACGCGGGCTGGAAACGGCACATCTGCGCAAATACCTTGAATACGCAGCCATTCTCGATGTTCGTCTGCTGCGCAGCATGTTCAACAGCAACACCAGCAAGCCGACGCCTGATCAGGCTTTTGCGCTGCTGGAGGCGATCATGCCGGCGTTTGTCGAGCAGGACGTCAAGCTCGCCCTGGAAACCTACGAACAGGTTCCGACCCGCACCATTCTCGATGCGATCGAACGCGTTGACAGCCCCTGGCTGGGTATTTGTCTTGACCCCGGCAACTGTGTTGCGGCGCTTGAGCATCCGACCCAGGTCATCGACATGACGGCCAATCGGGTGCTGAACCTGCACGTAAAGGATTTCAGCTTTTCCCGACGCGACGGTTGGGTCGGCTTCACCTTTGCCGGCTGCCCGATGGGCGAGGGGTTGCTGGACTACAACTACATGAAAGCCAAGGTCCGGCCGAACCAACGACATATCAATCAGATCATCGAGCACTGGCTTCCCTGGGAGCAGGATGCGGCGACTACATGCGCGCTCGAAGATCAATGGACTCGACACAACCTGAACTATCTAAATACAAAACAGAGTGAGGAGTGACCCCATGACATACGAACTCAAAAAAATTGCCATTGTTGGCGCTGGCGGCAAGATGGGCATGCGAATTTCCGCCAATCTGCAGACCAGTCATTACAGCGTGACCTACTGCGAAAACTCTCCCCGAGCGCAAGAACAAATCGCGGCGGCAGGACGCGAACTTTCCGTCACCAATGAAGTGGTGCCACAAGCCGACGTGGTGATACTTGCCGTTCCGGATATAGCCCTTGAGGCAGTCTCCGCGCAAATCGTGCCGCAGATGAAAAGCGGGGCAATTTTGCTGACCCTTGATCCAGCCGCTTCTTATGCTGGCTTGTTGGCCCAACGGGAAAACATCCATCAAGCCGTGGCGCATCCCTGCCATCCTTCGGTATTTCTGGAACGCACCACCAAAGAAGAACATGCCGATGCCTTCGGCGGCAATGCCGCCGTGCAGGATGTTTGTGCAGCATTTGAAAGCGGCAATGATAAACAGCGTTCGGAATTGGCCAATATCATCGCGGTCATGTACGGGCCGGTCGGTGTCGTGCATTGGGTGACGGTAAAACAACTGGCGTATCTTGAACCCACTCTGGTGGAGACAGTCGCCTGTATGGTCGGCACCTTCATGAAAGAAGCGCTGGATGAAACCATCAACCGTATCGGCGTGCCGGAAGCCGCTGCAAAAGCCATGCTTTACGGGCATATCCAGATTGCCTTGGCCGTCGCATTTCGCAGCACCAATCCGTTTTCCGACGCGTGCATGATTGCCATCGACTACGGCCGCGAAAAGATCATCAAACCCGACTGGAAAAGCATTTTTGATGAGGAAGAACTGGACCTTATCATCGCGCGCATGCTGAAAATCGATGCCGTGCGCAAGGTCAAAGCTGACGCGGCTTGATCCAGTTAGTCCGGTGCAACACCACCCTGCCCGATGACCGGTTGTAGGGGGCCGGGTGGTGATTGACTGCAATGCTGTGCTCAAGGCTGGCTTATAATGGTGGCCATCGTGTCTACCGTAATGCCTTTGCCTGGAGCTACTTTTCGCAATGCCCGAGATTAAAAAGCGCCTGATTCAACGCAAGAAGCTCTCCGATGTAGTCTTTGAGCAGCTGCTTAGCCTGATTGAGGAAGAAAATCTTCAGCCTGGCGATCAAATGCCCGCCGAGCGAGAACTCATGGAGACATTCGGGGTAGGGCGCCCGGTCGTTCGCGAAGCAATGCAGCGCCTGGCGGGCATGGGCATGATCACCATCCAGCATGGCGAGCGAGCTAAAGTCGGCCAGGTCGACATGCACTCGATGATCGGCCAGATTGACCTCGCGGCACGCCATTTATTGTCGAGTTCCGCCTCCAATGTCGACCATCTTCGTCAGGCACGGACTTTTTTTGAGACCGGCCTGGTCAAGATTGCCGCACAGAAAGCCTCGCCAGCGGATATTGCGCGCCTGGAAGCCATTGTCGCGAACATGCACAAATTCCAGGACAGCCCGGACTTCATTACCATCGACATGGAGTTCCACGGTGAAATCGCGCGTATTTCAGGCAATCCCATCTATTCGGCAATCTCTCGCGCCATTCTTGAATGGATGGCTGATTATCGCCAGGAAATGCTGAGGGCCAAGGCACGGGAACTGACCATCGCTGAACATGAGGAAATTCTCAAGTTCATCAAGCAAGGCGATGCCAGCGGTGCCGAACGGGCAATGCATGACCATTTGGTGACGCACGTCGGCGAGTGAGCCTATAACGTGACACACCTGCGGCAGGCGAGTGCAAGGCCAGGTTGGCTCTTACAAATATCGTACTTTTCTAGCTCGAAAGGACCAGCCGGTATTCGTCCTCCGGCTGGTCTTTGCCGGATGAAGGTTCAAGGGTAAATCCGCACCGAGTGAGCACCTTCCTGGAACCAACGTTACCTTCGTAGACCTTGGCAATGAGGTGCGTAAGCCTCCAGCGCGTTTGCGCCTCTTCGATCAGATGCTCCAGCGCCAGTGTCGCCAGCCCTTGTCCGCAAAGGCGCTGATCGATCCGATAGCCGACTTCTGCACAACCCGGTGGAACGTTGATGTTTTTCAGGTTTGCTCGACCAACGATTTGCGCCGCGCAATCTTCGATAACAAACGGGTGCCAGCTGCCGAGAGCAAAATCAGCCAAATAACCGGCAACATGATCGGTGACACCCTGCAATGAATAAAAAGCAGGGGCACGCGCATCGATATGAGATTCGAACCATTCCCGGTTACGGACTTCAAACTCCAGTAACGCGTCACTATCAGTACTTTCCAGCTTGCGAACTTTGAATGTATTCATTGCGCGCTGCTCCTTGCGCCTTTTATTCCGCCAACAATACCGCAGCATCAAAACCCATGCGCAGGTTGCCCCAATGGTGGCCATCGAAGAAGAACGGCACGTCGATCTCGGTCATGATTTCCCCGGTGTCGCGCAGGTAAGTCTGGAGCAGGAAGCGCTGTACATTCCCCGCTGCACGCAGGCCAACCGGGTCGCTGAACATCCGTTTGTTACGGCAGACGGGCAGGTCGACTGTGCGGTCGCCGGTTGGCGGTTTCGAAACCCAGCTATTGTTGACCGGGCAATAGCCCTTGTTGTCGACGATGAACGAAACCTTGCCACCTTTTGTGCCCTTGGTCAGCTTGTCGCACTCTTCCTGACACACCTGCGCGAAGCGTTCCGTGTAGCTGGTCATGTACTGCTTGGGATCCGTGTTGGGGATCAGTTTATAGCTCTGGTCGAACAGATTGAGTCCTTCGCGTTGCAGTACCGCCAGGCGCTGCTGAAGGATGTCGCGGCATTCGCTCGCCCGGGTAATCGCCGCATCCAGCGCGCCATGGCCCAGTACAAACTTGCCGAGCATCGTCTGCACCCGTTCGGCAACGCCTAACAGGTCGCGGGTCGCCGTGGCCGAAAGCACCATGCGTTGATCAATGGACTGGCTGTCGGCGTAGATCTGGGTGACGCGCTCGTTGATGCCGGTATTGCTCTCGGCGAACTGCTGAATGTGTTCCGCAATATCGGCAAGCTTGCCGTTGGTGGACTCGAAGTCGCCGATCATGGTCTCGAAATGGCCGGAGGCGCGCTCGACGACCTTGCGGGTTTCCCGTGCGCTATGGCTGATGTGGGCAGTTTGCTCATGAGTGGAACCGACTTCCAGCAGCATGGCGTCGATGTTATGCGAGATATCGTCGGTGGCCTTGCTGACGTTCTGCGCCAACGTGCGCACTTCATCAGCCACGACCGCGAAGCCGCGTCCGCTTTCACCTGCGCGTGCGGCTTCGATAGCAGCGTTGAGTGCCAACAGGTTGGTTTGCGAGGAAATCTTCTGGATCAGGCCAACGATGGATTTGATGCTCGACGAACGCTGGTTCAATGCCGAGACGAGGGTGCTGAATTCGTTGAGGTTGTTGGAGATTTCGCTGATGTTGCCGGTGACTTCCAGCAGCTCGGCATAGGAGTTGCGGGCCATGCTCAGGTTCTGGGCTGTGGTGCTGGAGATTCCTTGAGTCTGTTGCGAAACTTCATGGATATTGCCCACCGCCATGTTGCTTTGGTCCATCACTTCCTTGGCGAAGCGTGCCTGGTGGGTCGCACTGTCGCTGGAGTCGCTGATGTTTTTCAGTGAACGAGCCGACTCGACGGCAATTTGCACAGTCAAGGCCTGGATCGTACTGATGATTTCCCGTTGTTTGCCCAGAAAGCGATTGCAGGTGCTCGCCAGTCCGCGAATTTCGTCATGGGTCAGCAGCGGCAGATCTTTGGACAGGTCGCCGCTGCCGCTGGCAATTTCTTCTAGGACCTTGGTCATATGGGTGACCGGACGCACGATCAGGTGGCGAAAATACCAGACCAGGAAGCTGACCATGCACAGCGTGAAAAACGCGCTGAATAGAATCGCGTTGTTGAGTGAGTTCAGGCTGCCTTCAATCTGGCCCAGCACGGTCGCATCCAGCTGCGAGTTGCGCAGCTGCTGCACGATATCGGCACGAATGCTCAAGGCTACCCAGTACAGCAGGGCGCTGACGGCGACAAGCAGGAAAAGACTTGAGAGCTTTTTGGTGAGTGAATCGAAAAATTGCATTTCGATTGACTCATACAAAGCCTTGAACATCCGCATGCCGCTGCTCCTTCGCAAGGTTATAAAAACCATTCTTCAATGGGTAGTCGTCGACCGCAAAGGGGAAAGCTTTAATTAAAGCGGCTAGTGCAGGCTGATCCTGGACACGATTACCGACCACTGCGACACAAAATTGAAGCAAATCCGCTTGAAAAGTGATCGTTAATCGCACGCTTTATTACCTCTCGGCATCAAATACCTATTTGGATGTTGACCGAATTAACCAGTTAGTACATTTTTAACCTCAAACCTTGGTCGTCATCGCCAGGAAAACAATAAAAATAGACAGAGGCCCTCCCATGCAGCAGGTATTGCTCGCTTCTCATTTTCTCCATCTGCTCCGCGTTCTACCACGCAGCCCGTTTCGCGAGGCCGTCGTTTGCCCGCAGCTTTGTTTTAACGCAGCCATAAGGGCACAGGCATCCACGGGAGTCAGACCTGTTTTGCCTTTGCGGCGTCGCGTTAAACGTTTCGGTTCCGGGGTATTTCGAGGTAGACAATGACAAGAATCGTTGCTCTGTATTTCAAACTTCTGAAGTTGCTGATTGTGCTGTGCATGATCGCGATGATCGTGCTGGTCTTCGGCAACGTGATACTGCGTTATGCGTTCAACTCAGGGATCAGCGTTTCTGAAGAGCTGTCGCGCTGGTTTTTTGTCTGGATGATTTTTCTCGGCTCGCTGGTCGCGCTGAAAGATCGCGCGCATATGGGCCTGGACAGTCTGGTCAGGCGTTTGCCCCCTGGCGGCAAGCGCATTTGCCTGGTGATCGGTCATGTCTTGATGCTTTATATCTGCTGGCTGGTGTTCATTGGCAGTTGGCAGCAGGCAGTCATCAACCTGGAGGTCGTCGCGCCCGCGTCAGGGTTGTCCATGGCGCTGTTCTATGCCGCGGGCCTGGTGTTTGGCGCCAGCGCCGGCGCAATTCTCTTGTATGAGTTGTACCTGGTGGTCAGCGACAAGCTGGGCGATGACGAGTTGGTGATGGTCAGGGACAGTGACGCAGCGCAGGAGATCGACGCTCTCCAGAAGCAGCAGTCCACCACCAAGAGAACTCACCCATGACTCTGGCCATTTTCCTTGGTTCGCTGGTCGGCACCATGGCCCTGGGTATCCCGATCGCCTTTGCCTTGTTGCTGGTCAGTGTCGCCCTGATGCTGCAACTGGATCTGTTCGATGCTCAGATCATCGCGCAGAACCTGCTCAACGGCGCGGACAGTTTCCCGTTGATGGCGGTGCCGTTCTTCATGCTGGCTGGCGAGATCATGAATGCCGGCGGCTTGTCCAAACGCATTGTCAACATCGCCATGGCGTTAGTCGGCCACAAGCGCGGCGGCCTGGGCTATGTGGCAATCATTGCCTCGTGCCTGCTGGCGTCCTTGTCAGGCTCGGCGGTGGCCGATGCGGCCGCGCTGGCCGCGTTGCTGGTGCCGATGATGGTGCAGGCCGGGCATAACCGCGCGCATTCAGCAGGCCTCATCGCTGCGGGCGGGATCATCGCGCCGGTGATTCCGCCGAGCATCGGGTTCATCGTCTTCGGCGTCGCTTCCGGCGTATCGATCAGCAAGCTGTTTCTCGCCGGAATCGTGCCGGGACTCATGCTCGGCGTCGCGCTCGCCGTCGCCTGGTGGTTTGTTTCCCGCCGCGAGAACATTGCACCACCTGCCAAACAGAGCCTGGCGCAGATCATGCGGGCCTTGGTCGAAGGCAGCTGGGCGCTGGGCTTGCCGCTGATCATCGTTTTTGGCCTGAAGTTCGGCATCTTTACCCCCACCGAGGCGGCCGTGGTTGCGGCGGTTTATGCGCTGTTCGTGTCGCTGGTGATCTACCGCGAGCTGAAGATCAACCAACTGTATGAGCTGATTCTGGCTTCGGCAAAGACCACATCGGTGGTCATGTTTCTGGTGGCGGCGGCCATGGTGTCGTCGTGGCTGGTGACCATCGCCGAGTTGCCTGAACAACTGGCGGGGGTACTCGAACCCTTCATGGATAACCCGACCATGTTGTTGATGGTCATCATGCTGCTGGTGATTCTGGTCGGCACGGCGATGGACATGACCCCGACCATCCTGCTGCTGACTCCGGTGTTGATGCCGGCCGTCGTCATGGCAGGCATTGATCCGGTCTACTTCGGCGTACTGTTTTTAATCAACTGCGCCATTGGCTTGATCACGCCCCCCGTCGGTACGGTGCTCAATGTCGTGTGTGGTGTCTCGAAGATAGGTATGGACGAGATCATCCGGGGTGTCTGGCCGTTCATGCTGGCCCAGTTCGTTGTGCTGTTTCTGCTTGTGCTGTTTCCTTCGCTGGTTCTCGTGCCGTTGAAGTTTTTCACCGGGTGATGCCGGTGAGCATCCCAGTAACCCGACTTCTAAAAACAATATGGAGAGTGATATGCAAAAAATCATCAAATCCCTGCTGGCGGGAGCCTGTGCAACGAGTCTGTTGCTGGGCAGCATGACCAGCAACGCTGCGGAAATTCGAGAGCGAACCCTGCGCTTTGCGTTCCAGAACGTCAAAGAACACCCGCAAGGGCAGGGCGCGCAGAAGTTTGCCGACCTGCTGACCGAGAGCAGCGGCGGCAAGATCAAAGTGCGTCTTTTTCCGGGTGGCACCCTGGGCGGCGATGTGCAAACCGTGTCCGCATTGCAGGGCGGTACGCTGGACCTGACCGTGCTTAACTCCGGCATCCTGGCTGCCCAGGCCAAGGACTTTGCGATGCTGGACTTCCCATTCCTGTTCAACAATGTCGAAGAAGCTCACGCGGTGATCGATGGCCCGGTAGGTCAGAAGCTGGCCGCGCAACTGGACAGCAAAGGGCTGATCAGCCTGGGTTACTGGGACCTTGGTTTTCGTAACATCACCAACAGCAAGCATCCGATTAACAAGCTCGAAGACATGCAAGGCCTGAAAATCCGGGTAATTCAATCGCCGATCTATCTGGAAACGTTCTCCGCGCTGGGCGCCAACCCTGTCCCAATGGCGTTCCCGGAGGTGTATACCGGCCTGGAGCAGCACACCATTGATGGCCAGGAAAATCCGTTTACGGTGATCGAAGGCAGCAAGTTCTACGAAGTGCAAAAGTATCTGTCGGTGACTGGCCACATCTTCAATCCTCAGTCTTTCATCATCGGCAAGAAAACCTGGGATCGTCTTAATGATGATGAAAAGGCGCTGATAAAAGATGCAGCGGCAAAAGCTCAGGAATACCAGCGCGAGGTCACTGCGACGAGTATGGGCAACGCGCGAGGCAATCTCGAAAAACACGTCGCGGTGAACGACATTACACCCGAAGAGAAAGACCGTTTTCGTGAGCGTGTGCAGCCGGTTATCGAGAAGTTCTCCAAAGAGCTGGATAGCAGTCTGGTGAAAATGATGTACGACCAAATCGCCAAGGTTCGCGCTGGACAGTAAGGGTCTTGGGTGGGTTATAAGCTTGCTGCGCAGCTTATAACCCACGGTTGTCTGACGAGGTTTCCAGCATCAGGATTTACCGTGGCCAAACTCTCCGGATGAGAGGTCTGCCATGCCCTTGAGCAATTCAATAGGCAACGGAAAGACGATGGTCGAACTCTTGTCCCCGGCAATGGAACTGAGGGTTTGCATATAGCGCAGTTGCATGGCGCCAGGTTGTCGGCCAAGCATTTCGGCAGCTTGCATGAGTTTTTCCGACGCCTGCAATTCGCCTTCAGCGTGAATGACCTTGGCCCGGCGCTCCCGTTCGGCTTCGGCCTGTCTGGCGATGGCGCGGATCATCGATTCGTTGAGATCGACGTGTTTGATCTCAACGTTCGCGACCTTGATACCCCACGCATCAGTCTGGGCATCAAGGACTTGCTGAATGTCGAAGTTCAGGCGTTCCCGTTCAGCCAGCAATTCATCGAGTTCATGCTTACCCAGCACCGCCCGCAGAGTGGTCTGAGCCAGTTGACTGGTGGCCATGAGAAAATCTTCGACCTGAATGATGGCTTTCTGGGGATCCAGAACGCGAAAGTACAGCACGGCATTGACCTTGACTGAAACGTTGTCCCGGGTGATGACGTCTTGCGTAGGGATATCCAGCACCACCGTGCGCAGATCGACCCTGACCATCTGCTGGACCACCGGAATGAGCAGGATCAGACCGGGGCCTTTGACCTGCCAGAAGCGTCCGAGCTGGAATACCACGCCACGCTCGTATTCGCGCAGGATGCGAAAGGCACCTGCGGCCAACACAATCGCCAGCAGGAGCAGCGCGACAAAACCCAATTGCAGGCCCATGATCAATCTCCATCCAGTGCCATTTCAGCAGCGGTCACTTCCAGCAATAGTCCCTTGCGCGCCGTCACTTTGACCCGCTGCCCCGTTTGTAGCGGCGTAGCGCTGAGCACCTGCCAATGCTCACCTTGCAGGAGCACCCAGCCGCTGTAGACATCGCCCGTTTGCAATCGGGTGATCGGGGTTACGCTGCCCAGCAGTCCGGCATCCCCGCTGACGGTGTGGCGCGGTCGGGTCTTCAACGCACGGATCAGCAGGAATGCCAGCAACAGTGCGCTGATCAGCCCCAGCCCGACTATCAAGGGCGCGGGAACCTCGGTGTTGTTCAGAATGATTGCGCCAACGACAAACATCACGATCCCGCCCAGCCCGATCACGCCGTAGTTGGGTACGGCCGCTTCGGCGATCAGAAACGCAACGCCAAAGGTGATCAGCCAGATCCCGACAGGGTTGGGGGCTATCAGCACGACGGCGTCGGCTGCAAACAGCGATGTGCTTATGGCCAGCAGCATCGCAACAAGAAAACAGCGGGTGTTCACTTGACCCTCCGGGAGAGTCATTTTTTGGCTCTGTTTAAAGTCTAGTTGAATCTCGCCAGAGTGGATTTGCGAGTGCGCATCTGCGCGTAGTCACGCACCGACCAAGGGATCAGCCGTTTCTGGCGGGCAATTGCCGGCAACCAGAGCGCTAAAAACAATTTGACATATGTTATTTGTGATCACATATTGAGTGCACAAGAACCTTAAATGTGAGCATTCTCATGACCGATCGACCGATCCTCCTGCCCGCCATGCGCCAGGTTTCTCGCGATACCCTGCAGGATCAGGTTTACCGGCAGATCCGCGAAGCGCTTATGAGCGGCCGCTTTCAGCCGGGCCAGAAGCTGACCATTCGCGGCCTCGCCGAAGCGCTGGGTTCCAGCCCGATGCCGGTACGTGAAGCACTCAATCGCCTCAGTGCAGAGAACGCCTTCGAAGTCACCGAAACCTCCCGCCTGCGTGTTCGCATGATGACCCCCGAGCGGCTGCGAGAAATCCGCGATGCGCGGGTCGCTCTCGAAGGCTTGCTGGCCGAGAAGGCGGTGCTTCTGATCAAGGATGTCGACCTCAAGGAAATCATCCAGTTGTGCAACCAGATGCAGGACGCCGCCGACAGCGTCGACGTGGCCCGTTATCTGTGGACCAACTTTGCCTTCCACCGACGCATCTACGCCGTTGCCGACGCTGAGCTGACCATCGCCGCCGTGGAGAATTTCTGGCTGCACATTGGCCCGTGTTTTGCGCTGGTGGCACCGGATAAAGCGCACCTTCAACGCTCGATGGAGGCGCACAACCGCATCGTCGCTGCTCTGGTCGCGCGGGATGGGCCGGCGGCTCGGGCAGCAGTGACCGACGACATCATGCAGGCCGCCGACTCCCTGGTGCGCCTGATCGTCAAGAGCGACCGTTCAAGGTCGCCTGTCTCAGGAGTTAAAAAAGCATGAGCGTTCTCAATCGACTGATTCCCTACACCGGCCTGCGCGTACTGATTTCCGGCGGCGCAGCCGGGATTGGCGAAGTCCTGGCGGCGGCCTACATGGAAGCAGGCGCCAAGGTGCATGTGTGTGATGTCAGCGAAGCGGCCATTGCCGCGTTCCGGGACCGTTACCCGAACAGCGTTGCCACCCGCGCCGACGTTGCAGACCCGGCGCAGATCGAAGCGGTGTTCAAGGTTCAACGCGAACAGTTCGGCGGCCTGGATGTGCTGATCAACAACGCCGGGATCGCAGGTCCGACTGCTGGCATCGATGCGATCACCGATAAAGAATGGCAGAGCACCATCGACATCAACCTTACGGCTCAGTATCGCTTTGCTCACCACGCGGTGCCGCTGCTCAAGGCGTCCCCCAACGCGCATCTGATTCACATCGCGTCGGTGGCCGGCCGCTTGGGTTACGCCTGGCGTACTCCTTACGCCGCGACCAAATGGGCCATCGTTGGCCTGATGAAATCCCTGGCGTCCGAGCTGGGTGAAAGCGACATCCGCGTCAACGCCTTGCTGCCCGGTATCGTCGAAGGGCCGCGCATGGACGGCGTGATTCGCGCCCGCGCTGAGCAGATGAACGTTCCCGAGGCCGAGATGCGTGAGGAATACCTGAAAAAGATCTCGCTCAAACGCATGGTCACCGCCGAGGACGTTGCCGCCATGGCGCTGTTTTTGTGCTCACCCGCAGCACGCAACGTGACCGGCCAGGCTATCAGCGTGGATGGCAACGTCGAGTACCTCTAAGCGTCTCGACCCTATTGCAACAACGGCAGCTCAACACCTTTCTCGCCAAGAACAAGAATGGAGAAGACTCATGTCCAAAAAACGCCCGATCATCATCACTTGCGCAGTCACCGGCGCTATTCATACGCCTTCGATGTCGCCACATTTGCCGATCACACCACAGGAAATTGCCGACGCAGCCATCGGTGCCGCCGAGGCCGGTGCATCGATTGTTCACCTGCATGCTCGCGATCCTGTTGATGGGCGGCCTAGTCAGGATGTTGATCTGTTCCGTCAGTTCTTGCCGCAAATAAAGGCCAAGAGTGATGTGGTGATCAACATCACCACCGGCGGTGCGCCGACCATGGGCGTGGAAGAACGCTTGCAGCCTGTGGCGCAACTCAAGCCGGAGTTGGCGTCGCTGAATATGGGGTCGATGAACTTCGGGCTGTACGAAATGCTTGATCGGTTTACCGAGTTCAAACACGACTGGGAACGACCGTACCTCGCCGAGAGTGACGACCGGATCTTCCGCAATACCTTCCGCGATATCGCCCACATCCTCAACGCCTGTGCCGAGAATCGCACCCGCTTTGAAATCGAATGCTACGACATCGGCCACCTGTACACCGCCGCGCACTTCCTGCAGCGCGGGTTGCTCAAGGCGCCGATTTTCATTCAGTCGGTGTTCGGTCTGCGGGGCGGCATCGGCGGACATCCTGAGGACCTGGCGCACATGCGTCGTACGGCTGATCGCCTGTTCGGCGACGCTTATCAATGGTCGATTCTCGGTGCCGGTCGCAATCAGATTCCGCTGGGCACCATGGGCCTGTCGATGGGCAGCCATGTGCGCGTCGGTCTTGAGGATTCGCTATGGGACGGACCGGGCAAGCTGGCAGCGTCCAACGCCGATCAGGTCCAGCGGATTCGCACGGTCATCGAAGCTCTGGGTGCGCGCGTGGCGACCCCGGATGAGGCTCGGGAAATGCTCGACCTCAAGGGCAAGGACAAGGTCGACTTTTAGTAGCGCTTCCGTAAGGGCGCTGACCAGTTGGTCGGCGCCTGCTGTTAGCGGGCAAAACGTGTCATCTCAATAACAACAAAACAGAGGTGAAAAATGCGTATCGAAATCGTTGTCGACGTGAAGACCACGCTGGGTGAAGGTCCGGTCTGGGATGTCGAACAGCAGCGTCTGTACTGGATCGACAGTTTCGACGGCCGAGTGCTTCGCTGCACGGATGACGGGCGAGAACTGCGTGCCTGGGATGTCAGCCAGAAAATCGGCTCCATGGCCTTGCGCAAGAATGGCGACGCGGCAATCGTGGCCTTGCAGAACGGGCTCTACAACCTCGACTTGCCGACCGGCGATCTCGAACTGATCGTCAACCCGGAACCGGAGCGGCCGAACAACCGACTCAACGACGGCAAGGTTGATCGGCAGGGGCGGTTTATCGTTGGCTCAATGGACACTCAGGAAGATCAGGCCAGCGCCAAACTGTATCGCCTCGACCCCGACCTGAGTCTGCATACATTGGATGAAGGCATCATCGTTTCCAACGGCCCGTGCTGGAGCCCGAACGGCGAGATCTTTTACTTCGCCGACACCTGGTCCGGGGAGATCTGGGCCTATGACTACAACAATGCCACCGGCGCGGTCGCCAATCGACGTACCTTGGCCAGCGTCGACACATCAGGCGGCGGCGCGGCGGATGGCTGCACCGTGGATGCCGAAGGCTGTCTGTGGCAGGCATTGGTATACGCCGGAAAACTGGTGCGCTACACGCCGGACGGGCAGGTGGATCGAGTCATTGATATGCCGGTGAAGAAAGTCACCAGCCTGACCTTTGGCGGGCCGAATCTGGACACGCTGTTTGTCACCTCCATGGCCAAGCCACCGTTGCCGCGCTTCCCCACAGATGGCCAGCAACGCGGCGCCTTGTTCGCCGTCACCGGGCTGGGCGTGAAGGGCATCGCGGAGCAGCGCTTTGCCAGTTGACCCGTCAACAGGCTGAACCGGACCGTTAAGGACAACTGGACCCTTTCTCGACGAGGCGTGTGCAGCACGCCTGGAGATTTCCCATGCCAAATAATAAGAATGCATCGCTGGGCAAGATTCATCGATTTTCGTGGGTGTCGTTGTTGGTGTGCTGGATGATCTGGATTCTCAATGCCTACGATCGCGAGATTGTGTTGCGCTTGGGCCCGACGATTTCCAAGCATTTCGATTTGTCGGCGGACGAGTGGGGCACAGTCGCAACTGTCGTTATGCTCGCGTTGGCCGTACTGGATATTCCGGGCTCGATCTGGAGTGACCGCTACGGCGGCGGCTGGAAACGGGCGCGCTTCCAGGTGCCGCTGGTACTGGGCTACACCGCACTTTCATTTCTTTCCGGTTTCAAGGGCTTGAGTGGCAGCCTGGCAAGTTTTATCGCCTTGCGGGTTGGGGTGAATCTGGGCGCAGGCTGGGGTGAACCGGTCGGCGTCAGCAACACCGCCGAGTGGTGGCCGGTGGAGCGTCGCGGGTTTGCCCTTGGCGCACACCACACGGGTTATCCCATCGGTGCGCTGCTCAGTGGCATTGTCGCCAGCTTCGTGATCACCACTTTCGGTGAGGAAAACTGGCGCTATGTATTCTTCTTCGCCTTCGTGGTTGCGCTGCCGCTGATGATCTTCTGGGCGCGGTATTCAACTGCCGAGCGCATCACCCAGCTGTACGTCGATATCGCTGCCAAAGGCATGACAGCCCCGGACAGCACGCCGTCGACCAACGTCAAAGGCCATGCATGGAAGACTTTCAAGGCGACGCTCGGCAATCGAAATATCGCGCTGACGGCCGGCAATACAATGCTGACGCAGGTCGTGTATATGGGCGTAAACATCGTACTGCCAGCGTATCTGTACAACATTCTTAACCTGTCGTTGGCCGAATCGGCGGGGATGAGCGTGGTGTTCACCCTGACCGGCATCCTGGGACAACTGATCTGGCCGTCGCTGTCGGACATCATCGGTCGACGCGTGACGCTGATTATCTGTGGGTTGTGGATGGCGGCCAGCGTCGGTGCGTTCTACTTCGCCAATACCACGTTGATCATCATCGTCGTGCAGTTGCTGTTCGGTCTGGTGGCCAATGCCGTCTGGCCGATCTATTACGCGGTCGCCTCCGATTCTGCGCAGCCTTCTGCTACGTCGACAGCCAACGGCATCATTACCACCGCCATGTTCATCGGCGGCGGCGTTGCTCCGGTCTTGATGGGGACATTGATCAGCCTGGGCGGCGGTTGGACCAGCCTCAGCGGCTACACCGTGTGCTTCTTCGTGATGGCGGGCTGCGCCCTGGGTGGCGCGTTTCTGCAGCTGTTTTCCCACCGACCTGAATCACTGGCAGCGCAGCCGAGCCTGTGACCCTTGCCTGTCCCGAACTCCCGCGTTCGAGACACGCTCATGAATACTCGAAAAGGTGAGTTCAATGACAATAACAACTAAATCCAACGCGCTTTCTGCACCCCGGGATTCAGCGACGCTGAACAAACTGATGTTCGTAAAACTCATGCCGTTACTGATCGCGGCCTACGTACTGAGCTTTCTTGATCGGACCAACATAGCCCTGGCCAAGCATCACCTGGACGTTGATCTGGGCATTTCCGCTGCCGCTTACGGGCTGGGAGCCGGATTGTTTTTTCTGACGTACGCGCTTTCGGAAGTGCCCAGCAACCTGATCATGCACAAGGTCGGCGCGCGGTTCTGGATTGCGCGGATCATGGTCACTTGGGGTTTGATCTCTGCGGCGATGGCTTTTGTTCAAGGCGAAACGTCGTTCTATGTATTGCGCCTGCTGCTGGGTATCGCCGAAGCGGGCCTGTTCCCTGGCGTGATGCTGTACCTGACGTACTGGTTCGGCCGCGAACAACGGGCCCGAGCTACCGGCTATTTTCTGTTGGGGGTGTGCTTTGCCAACATTATTGGCGGGCCGCTGGGCGCCGCGCTCATGCAACTGGACGGCGTCTGGGGCTGGCGTGGCTGGCAGTGGATGTTCATGCTTGAAGGTCTGCCGGCCGTGTTCTTCGCCATGGTGGTCTGGAAAAAACTGCCGGACCGTCCAAACAAGGCACCGTGGCTGAGTGCCGCTGAAGCCGAGCAGATCGAGCGGATGCTGGCCGCCGAATCGGAGGAGGGCGCCGGTGGAAGTGGTCACTCGTTCAAGCAATGCCTGACGCCGCAGATTCTGTTGGCGATCCTTGTCTACTTCTGTCACCAGATCACGGTCTACACAGTGATCTTTTTCCTGCCTGGCATCATCGGTAAATACGGTGACTTGAGCACCCTGCAAGTCGGATTGCTGACGTCGCTGCCTTGGCTGGCGGCAGCGGCAGGCGCTATAGCACTGCCCAGATTTGCCACAACGCCCGCGCGTTCCCGGCAAATGTTGGTAGCAGGGTTGCTGACAATGGCCGCAGGACTGGGGATCGCCTCACTGGCAGGACCGGTGATCAGCCTGCTGGGTTTCTGTCTTTCAGCGGTGATGTTCTTCGTCGTGCAGTCGATCATCTTTTTGTACCCGGCTTCGCGACTGAAGGGCGCAGCGCTTGCAGGCGGGTTGGGATTCGTCAACTCGTGCGGTCTGCTGGGCGGTTTCGTCGGCCCCTCAGTAATGGGGGTGATCGAGCAAAGTACCGGCAATGCAATGAATGGCATGAAGATCGTAGCGGTCATCCTGGTGATCGCGGCGATTGCAGCGTTACGTTTGCGTCAGGGCCATGAGCGCAAAGTGGGTCAGCAAACAGCAGCGCAACGCCAACCGGTATAGCCGCTCACAGATCCCAATTTCAAGCTGTAAAAACTGACCTCTATTTATAACTAAACTAAAGGGATATTTAGTTTAGTTATAATGGGCGAGAGATCAAAGGCGTCAAGGAGGAGACAATTTCAACGCACTTATTGCCGACGCCGAACTGTGGTAATTGGTCTCGAAGTAGTAGCTTTTCATAGGGCTGTTGTTCTTGATGCCGTTCGCCCAAACGGCACCAGCCGCACCCCAAACAAACAAGGGTGGGATACTAATCGTAATGCCGTGGCCAATTTGCAGCCGGTTATCGGGTAGGAAGGTGATTTTCGTAATCGCGGGATTTGCCTCTGGTGTGACGTCCAGGCATTGGCCATTTTTTTTCCAGATTGCATGATGCTGGGCGACGCAATAGAGATCGCCCTCGATCATGCCGGTCAGCAAATTCCAGCCGTAAATCACATCACCTTGATTATTGAGCTGATGAATTCGGCAGTTATGGTGGCATTGTAGTTGGGGATAAATGGGTGCCAGGATTTTGCTGACTTCAATACAACTTCCGTCGATGGCGTCAGGTTTGCCAAGCTTCAGGGCAGCGCGCTTGAACTTTTCAGACATCAGCATATTGACGAACGTTTTCAGATTTTTATCACTCAACGCCATTGGCAACATTGAAAATTCCTTTTCTATAAAATGCGCATAGCCTGACGCAGGAGCAAAGAGCTGACAAGCCGAGGATCATGTGTGAGCGTCAGCTAAAAGTGGAACCTGCACTAAGCCCATGGAAAGCATGAGCTTTTTTAGAAAGTTCAGTTGAAAGTGGTATTAAAAAGTTAAAGAATTGAAATTAGTTTCACCTTTAATCTGCTCGTTGACACGCTGATCGTCCTACCTGACTGCCTCATCCTCTACAAAATAGACCCGTTCAAGTGGAGCTTCTGTTCGGAGTACGAGCCGATTCCACTTTTAACCGACGCTCTCAGCTCTCACGAATTCTGATAATTTAAGCTCGCGTTAGCATGCTTTGGCAGCTTATTTTACGAAAAGTCAGTGACTTAGAGTTTGCTGCTAGTGTTCGGTTGAAACGCAGATTCTGTCAGGAGCGTCAAGTCACGCCTCAAGCCAAGTATTAAATTAAGTAGATAACCGCCTGACTTGCATACTATTTTTCTTACAGTGAGCATCATTTAAAATCGAGACTAATATAAGTCGATGAAATCAATAGGTTTATCGCGGCCAGCTAGCTGAAAACAAGATGGAAAATTAATAAACTTGAAATTGGTTTCGCTTTTAAATGATCTTTTAGGTCTTAGTGCTTAGACTTATTAAAGTCCTCCGTTTAAATGCCCCAGGCAAGCATGTGCAATGCTAAATATCGCTTAAAGTTGTGCTAATGCCCTTATCTATGTTGGTAGTTGGACAAAAAACCTTGTCGAAGTATCTCAGGCTGAAAATGCAGCTGTCGGCGTATAAATAATTAGTTAGTCATGTTGTCCACTCTTTACTGTGGGAAATCGTTTTAAAAAGCCGAGATAGATGATTTTATGCACTTAACCCATTGGAGATAGGCGAATTCAGCCATTCGTCGGGAATATAGTGTCAGTGCAGTTGACAATCATATAACACGATGATTTTAATCGATTTTCTAATAGCCATGCAAATTATACGGGTAATCACAGGCTTGAATAATTTTCGTGCGTTTGTCAAAAGGAGATAAATCTTAACGAGGGCCCAGATAATGCAACATACGGTGCTCAGTCCAAATCTTATAGTTGTCGCTCGTGGAGAACCTGCTCGAGTTGTCCGTGAAATGCCTAATGCCCAAGTAGAAGTGCAGATAATCGACTCTCACGAGAATGTGATCGTCGATATTGAGGATTTGAAATTCCTACCAATCGCTAATACCACCGCAGTTGATGGTGGTAAATTAGAGTTGGAAGAGATTCCAAATACTGATGAAGTAGATATTCAAGAGCTTATGAAGGCGAGGGGGCAGCACGTTATAATAATGCGATACAAGGCGCGAGAAATATCCGTTACGGATGCGATCAAGATTTTAGACGTAAGTAGGAGTAAATTTTTTAGGCTTTTAAAAAGTTATGATGCTTTAATAGGTCCTCAAGCACTTATAGCTCTGAAGCGTGGAAGAAAAGCCGGGCAAAAAATAATGTCGCTCGAAGTAGAGAGTATTATTGATGCGGCCATTAAAAAAATATACAAAGGGCCGGCTGCAACATATGTAAAAGTTTGGATGGAGGTGCATTTGCAGTGTTCAAAATTAAAAATTAGAACACCATCCAAAAATACAGTAGTTAAAAGAGCTAAAGAGATTGGTGCAAGAACTTTACATCGCCTTAAATATGGTGCTGAGTCCGCGGACCAAAAGTATGGAGCAAAGCCGGGCAAAAAGGTACTGTCCCATCCGCTAGAATTGGTGCAAATGGATCATACCCGTGTCGACTGCATGTTGTGCGATGATGAAAACCGTATAGCATTGTCGCGCCCATGGGTAACGCTATTGATTGATGTTTTTACGCGGATCATACTTGGATTTTATGTTGCCTATCATGCACCCTCAACGTTATCGGTTGCATGTGCATTGACACATGCAGTGCTACCAAAACGTAAATATCTAGAATCACTGGGATGTCCTGATGTTATGCATCCATTTTATGGCGTTCCCAAAATAATACATATGGATAATGCAAAGGAATTTAGAAGCCCCAAGTTCGAGAGGGCATGCTTGCTTCACGGAATCAATACAGAATATCGCCCGCCCGGGAAAAAGCACACCGGGGGGCATATCGAGCGAAATATAGGCACGATGATGACAAGTCATGTGCATTTCTTACCCGGCACAACCATGTCGAACTCCAAAGAAAAAGGAAAGTACAATAGCGAGAAAAAAGCGGCAATGACAATCAAGGAGTTTAATCAGTGGTTCGCGGGGGAGGTCGCCATTTATAACTATAGTGAACATAGTGCGCTGAAAAAAAACGGCAAATCAAATAAAGGCATTACTCCGGCGGAAGCCTGGTCAAGTGCATTCAATGATCCTGACGCGCCGAAAGTTTCGATGATCGCTGATCAGGCTAAATTTCGATTAGATTTCATGCCAGAAGAAGAGCGAGTAATTCATCCTTCTGGGGTTCTGTTATTCAATAAAAAATATTGGGCTCCAGAGCTGACATATCACGTAGGCCCGGAAAAGAGGGTTGTTAAATACGACCCCTTTTCAATGCGGCACATTTGGGTGAAGATTGGCGATGAATACATTCAATTGCGCAGATCAGATGTAACTGCTGATGACTTCACATATGAGGAACATCTAATTGATGTTGCAAGTAGTCAGCTCAGCGCGAAAAAAGAAATGTCGCCTTCCGTTATTGCTACACGTGAAGCCAACGAAAGCATCGTCAAAAAAAGCATTATAGAGACAAAGCGCTCAAAAAAGGCACGTGAGGCAGAGAAGGCTTATTCAGATCATACTGTAAACCAATTGTTTGATAAACCTTCCAGTGCTGGACAAGCGCAAATAGCAACAGATATCGATTTCACGTCTGAGCCGACTATACTTAATGCCGAGGATTAATGATATGGCGGAACTTCCGGCAAATACTTTACCAGCGGAATATCTGGTGATCAAAAGCAGGCTCGATGCTATTGATAAAGATATTTGGATAGACTGTCCGCAATCGCGCACAGCTCTTAATGGAATCTTATGCATGCTTCAGGCCCCTCGCCGGGTTACGGCACCTTGCATTCTCGTGTGTGGCGAGCCTGGAAGCGGGAAAACTGCAATAAAGAATCAGCTGGAAAAACGAAACTCTCAAATAGGTTTCCCTTGCGTATTTATTACGATAACTGAAAGATTAAAGCCCATGAAGTTCGCCGAGGTCATACTCGAAGCGATAGGGTTGGCGCCTCGTTTAGCTAATAACAAAAATTTGCTCACGGATGCAGTAGGTATTTATTTGCAAACCAAAGGCATTAGAGCGCTAGTTATCGATGAGTTTCATGAAATGCTGTATGCATCAAAAAATGACCAACTCAGAAGTCTTTCGTTACTGAAAGGCTTGTCCGGTGATCCTTTTAATATTTCTGTGATTCTACTGGGGACGAAAGCTGCGCATAACGCTCTCATGGGGGATCCGCAACTATCCCGTAGGTATCAAGTATACGAATTACCGTCATGGCGATATGACTCGGAATTTAGAAACTTTGTGGCTACGATGGAGCGGCTGTTAGCGCTCCAAAAACCATCAGGGCTAGATCAGTCCGAAATGTTGCGTTTCATATATGATCTCTCTGACGGTGTTATGGACAATGTAGTGAAAATCTTAAGGGGTGCGGCGAAGTACGCGATAACTACTGGGGAGGAACGTGTGACTAAAGAGTTGATGGGTAGAGCGAAGAAAAACTTATGGGGCTTTGGACCTGTGGACCCAAGCGAATGATTACGTACTGTTTTCCAGAGCCGGTCCATGACGAGACTTTTTCTTCATGGGCCACAAGATGTTCTCTTGATCAACGCTCATTTTCCATTACAGATAGCGACATAGCTGATTGGGAGCGATCAGTTGCATATGATATCGCGTCGAAGACTAATTCCCTAGGCATGGAGTTTGATTTTGATGCGCTATACGTGAAGGATTTCCTAGCAAGCACTGGATTGTCAAATAAGCGTATTAGAAAACTGTTCGCGCCAACTAACGATCCACTTTTATCTCCAGCATACCGCACTGCTTTTTGTCACAAATGCATATTATCCGACGTGATCCAAAAGCGATTTCCGTCATGGAGGAAGGCGTGGTGCTACGTTGCCCGACCTTATTGCCAGGAACACAGGTGTTTATTGCGATATATGCACCGGCATCGAGGGTGCGACAAGCAGTGGGATGCATTTACCAAACTTGATTTGGGTGAGTTCATGCCGGGTCGTTTTATAGGTAGAAATAGGTCAGATCATGGGGTTCCGGAATGCGCTGCTCGTGCACATTTAACTCTTCGAATACAGGCATGGGTGCAGAAAGTTTATAGCTCCGCAGCTTACGCACCGTGTTGTGGAGATTATCCAATAGAAAATCATCTGATGCGAAGGGCTATTGACCTAATGCTGGGTTTAACATTGACTCATCGCACCAGAAGGGCAAATGCTGGAGCGGCGAGGATCGCGTTTTCGAGTTTCTATCCACCGACTGATCATGAAGGCCTGGATTTACTTGGGCGGTTAAGAAATGGGTCACCTAATTCGGTACCGTACGAACGGATGTGTGCGTTGTGGCTTCTTGGAAAAATTTTCAAAGTCTTCACCGTGGCCGAGTCAGCCTTGTTGTACCAGATGCTTCATGAAGCAGAGTTCTTCTTTCCGTTGACTCTTGGTGAGCTAGGAGAGATGTGCGGCTCAAGCCTCGTTGAGAACGAGAGCGAATTTCTTGCTGAAATAATCTCAAAATTGGATCTAGGTCAGGTCCTTGATCCGAGTTTTGTTGAGGGGCTGATTGGGGCGTAACAGAAGGGCTGGGGGGACTTGTATGCGATAAAATACTGGAAAGGGTCCACTTAATTACAGTACGGTGCTTGGTTTACATTGCGCAGTCCCAAATTCATTAAAAGGATCAGGCATGCAAGAACAGCTCATCAACCAGCTTGGCTAGAGTCTTGCCCGCTTGCTCTCCAGTGGTACCTACCTGCTTTTCGCTAGCACGGTCATATGCCCAAAGAATCAGCACTACCGCATCGACCTTCAACACCTTCGCTATCTCCTCGACCCGGGCCAGGGTAGGAGAGTGCCCCCCCTTTTCAAGGCGACAAATGTAGGTGCGTGATGCAGCAGAGCCGAAGGCGTCTTGATTGAGACCCCGGTGCTCTCTTAGCTCCCGAAGCACGACTCCGAAAGCCTCATCAATATTCAAGCGCGAAACTCCAGCATCAACAAATACTGGCATTTAAACGCAAAGAGGACTAGGATCTTCGGAATGAACACTATTGTGTTCATTCCTTGCTTTTGGGTATCATATCTATTCCTGCGGGCACGCGTGTTGCCACACCGTCATCAGTAGCAGTCGATCTATACGGTGCCTGGACGCTTACGAATGCAAAGGAAGAGGTGGTATAGCTGATGTCCCACCTCCAGAGCTTCTGAGTCAGCGTGGGCGCAGATGGACGTTATGCGACCGACGGTCTAGCGCGAGTTTCCATCGCTCAATCCAGAAGATCGGAATATAGGCGATATTATTAGTCGACGATTTTAGGTTAAAACCACTCGATTTTCTCAGGTTGGTCATAGACGGCCTCTAACTACTTAGTGTCAATGTTATTGTCTTTATAGGAACTGCGAGTGAAAGAAGAATTTGAGCGTGCGCTGCTGTCCAAATTTCCTGAGATTTTCGAGATCACCGACCCCGCCCCTGATGACTTTCTGTGGGGCATTCATTGCGGAGATGGTTGGGCTCCTTTGATTTCTATCATGTGCCAGCAACTTCAGTTGCACGTTGAAACAACAGGTGGGCCACAAATCGTTGCCAAGCAGATTAAGCACAAAATGGGAATTCTCAGGTGCGTATTTGCCGATACCGATGACTACAGCAACGGTGTGATCGACACCGCTGTGGGGATGTCGTTTGTGACCTGCGAAATGTGCGGGAATAAGGGGGTGCTGGCCCGTGGATCGAAAGGCTGGATCCGTGTGCTGTGTGACCAGTGCCGCTTCGCTGATCCTGGCTGATCAGGCACCAATATGGTGCACACCATCCTATTCCAGCCTCTTGTAAATGAGGATCAATGTCGTGTTTCAAACGCACTCCAAATCGGCCCATTGTGCTGGTGAATCTGGCGCCGGTTTTTACGACCACATCTCCTATCCGTTGGACATGTATTGCTTTTACGCGAGGGCGTGTTACGTCGGGCCGAGGCTCACGGATTTCCCGACGCCCCGTATCATGATGACGTCGAGCCTTCCGCTGCTAGACCGTGTATTAAGCGGTAAGGAGAAGGGCATATCAATTCATACAATCCAAGTCTTGCTTCCAACAGATACCTGCTCCCCATCACAGGGGGACTACGACATTGGACGCGTGATGCGAGTGACGCGTCTTAAGGCTTCCGGGCGGGGCAAGCCGAGATATCTAGTCGAAAGCACGTCGGGAGTGATACTGGAAGGCGATGTAAACGGGCTGTGGGCTACCTACGAGAGAACAGTCCTGTTCGATTGCTACCCAAGGTCGTTAGCTGGCGAAGACGAGAAGTATAAAGATTGGGGAACAACTGCTGACGTTCGAACAGACATTTTCCTCCGTGTTATCGATCTGTTCACGCTCGATGAGATAACAACCAAGCAATGGTGGGATCGTAGCCATTCTGGGCTGGGGGATAAGATGCCACGCGAACTTGAGACGCTAGCTGAATACCAGAAGCTGAGTGAACTGGTCGGCGAGCTTGAAAGCACCTTGAAGGGGTGAGGGAGGAAAACTGATATGACCGATATCTCGACGCTCATTATGGCAAATCACCCTGATCTGCTGGAAAAACTGGAACGGCACCTCGCTTTCGAATACAAGTTGAATGATGGCTCCACTCCTTGGTGGGTACTTAGGTCGCTCATCTCATCTCCGCGTTTAGCTGATGTCTATGTGAGTGGATTTGATCCAGATGGATACGCTGAAGTGGGTGATACCTTCCTTGATAAGCATACGATGCTTGCAGATCGTCCCCAACGGACATATGGCGTCAGTCTTGAGCGCTGGTCCCAAATTTCGACATCTGCGAAAGTCATTGAATCTTTCCCTTTCCGTGATAGGACCGTCACTCGGTTACAGCTCTGGCCCTTCGATCCTGTGGGGCT
Source organism: Pseudomonas syringae (assembly GCF_001698815.1). Classification (GTDB taxonomy): domain Bacteria; phylum Pseudomonadota; class Gammaproteobacteria; order Pseudomonadales; family Pseudomonadaceae; genus Aquipseudomonas; species Aquipseudomonas syringae_A. The sequence continues at coordinate 267,416 of NZ_LGSI01000068.1, forward strand.
TAGTCATGAAGCGATGAAGATTGCAGTCTCCGTTTCATACACTGCGCTAGAGCTGATAAGGGAGCCCAGAATTGTTGGTGCCATCAATGACTTGCTATCAGCATACAATTTCCAAGCAGACCCGCATGAACGTTAGCGTGGTCAGGTGCTACTAGAGTTCGACAGTCTTTGAGGTCAATCTTATTTGCAGCCCATAATGAGATCGGTACCTCAATCGAATCACTGCCAACACTTTTGAGTTACAGCATTGTGCATATTTTGCACATTGCTTTCTAAGGCTCCTTTTGGCCGGTTCTAGGTCATACGGTTACCAGCGAGTTCTTGTCATCAGCACCCTCGTGGCTACTAGGTTCAATTCCTTGCCTGGTTGGAGTCAGTCCTTGCTGTCGAGAAGACGATGCGAATGGCCCAGAAACGCCCGCCGTCGATTTCTGGGTTGAGAATCTCATGAGGCGAGCGAAACGGGCTTCGCCCAAGTCGAAATGCCCGGCTATACGGAGCATGGCGTTATACGACAGTCATGCTCTCATCACTTAGGGTCGGAGATCTGTGCGGGAGGCGGCAGGTAGCTGCTGCCCCTGCCGCTACCGAGCGATCCAAAACGTTAGGTCGTTTTCTGTGTGAGTCCGCAAGCAAATAAAATGGCTCTATAATAAAGTCACCCGCTCCGGAAGATTATGCCGCAAGGTGGCAGACCCTATAGCCGTATCAATAACGACGAAGAAACTGCTGAATCCTCTCACCGCTGTCACTACCAAAAAACTCCTCGGTAGGGCAGTCTTTAACGATTACACCGTTCTCCATGAAGACCACGCGATCAGCCGCTTCACGGGCAAAGCGCAATTCATGGGTTACCACCAGCATGGTCATGCCAGCGTTAGCCAGTTCACGCATGACGTTCAGCACTTCATCCCTGAGTTCGGGGTCCAGCGCTGAAGTCGGCTCGTCGAAGAAAATAACTTCCGGATCCATGGCCAGGCCACGAGCAATGGCGACTCGCTGCTTTTGTCCGCCGGATAGTTTGGCCGGGTAGCTGTCTGCTTTCTCGGATAACCCGACGGAGGCCAGTAACTCCTGGCCCCTTTGTACAGCTTGAGCGCGCGGCACTTTGCGGACGCTGATCAGCCCTTCAATAACGTTCTGCAACGCTGTCATGTGGGGGAACAGGTTGAACGACTGAAAGACCATCGCGGTTTTTTGCCGCAGCAAATCGACTTGCTTGCGAGTCGCACGGTCAAGGTGGCCGTTAGCTGGGATTTCTAACTTGTGACCACAGACTTCCAGAACACCGCTGTCTGGTTGTTCCAATAAATTGAGTGAGCGCAGCAGGGTCGTTTTTCCTGATCCGGAAGGGCCAAGGATAACTACTACTTCACCTGCCTTGACCTCAAGATCGACCTGTTTGAGAACAGCCAGGTCCCCAAAAGCCTTACTCAAACCACTGACACGCACCTTTGTGGTAGTCATCGCATGTGCCTCGTCCAGCGGCCTTCCAGCCAGGTTTGCAAGATAGTCAGCACTTGGTTGATCAACCAATACATGGCCCCTACCATCAGGAACATTTCCATATAGCGGAAAGTCGCTGCGCCTACTTGTTCGGCGACGCGAGTCAGCTCCATAACGGTAATGGTCGAGGCGAGCGAGGTGTCTTTGACCAACGCGATCATTCGGCTGCCTAGTGGAGGCGTCGCAATCCTCAGAGCCTGAGGCAGGATGATGCGACGCAGGCTTGTCCAGTACCCCATGCTCATCGACTTAGCCGCTTCCCACTGACCAGGATCAACTGAGTTGATACCGGCACGAAAGATTTCGCTCAAGTACGCGGCAGAGAACAGCGTCAAGGCCAGTAGTGCCGATGGAATTGGCGTGAGTACGATGCCGTAGTGTGGCAAGCCAAAGTAGATCAGCAGGATCTGCACCAGCAGTGGAGTGCCGCGAAATAGCGATACGTAGGAAAACGCCAGCACCCGAAGGAGACGAACGCTGGAGAGGCGTAACAAAGCGATCAGCATGCCAAGGATGCAGCCCAGTATGAAGGCCCCCAGGCCGAGGCCTAGGGTCATCACAATGGCTTTTTCCAGCAAAGGCAACGAGCGCAGGAATAATTCCCACATAGCTTATTCCTCAGCCAGTTCGGTCAACGCAGCTTGAATACCATGAGTCATGTGGTAATCAGGGCCGATCCACTGCTTGGAATACGCATCCACAGTGCCGTCTTTGACCATTTCGTCTACTGCCTTGCTAACCGCGTCGCGCAGGCTGTCTCGGCCTTTTTTCAGAACTGGCGCAGACAGTTGATAGGTCAGAGGTTCACCAATCGCCTTGATCGGCAGGTTATTGGTCTTTTTGTATTTCTCGCCTCCAAACAGCGACGACAGCACGCCGTCGACACGGCCGATGGCCAAGTCATTGAACACCAGACCACCATTTTCATAAGTGCGGATATCCGAAGTGGTCATGTGCTTGCGCGCCCAGGACTCGTTACTTGTCCCTGAAGTCACGCCGATGGAGCGGCTGGGCATGTCCTTGATGCTGTTGATCGTCTTGTTGTCTTCGCGCACAAAAATGTAGAACTGCTCGACGCCATAAGGGCTGGAGAAGTCCACCTGCTTTTTGCGCTCCTCGGTGGGCGTCACGTCATTCATGACCAGGTCATATTTGTCGGCTTTTAGCCCCTCAACGAAGTTTTTGAAGCTGTCTGCAACGAACTCGACCTTAGCCACACCGATGCGTTTGGCGACTTCCTTGGCTATCGCTACGTCGTAACCAGCAGGCAGGTTGTCATCACCCAGATAACTCCAGGGTGGGCTGGCTTGAGTATTGGCCACGCGGATGACGCCACGTTCCCGAATAGTTTGAAGCGAGTCATCCGCGTGGACGGCCGTGCATGCGCTGAACGCGGTGAACAGTGCTAGTGCGAAACGAATGCCGTTCTGTTTCATTTTTATCCATCCTCGAATTGAGTGTGCAGTCTGCTCGTGGGAGCGAATACATTAGTAACGGCAGAACAAACCAGAGAGCAGGGCAGCCACATCTCACGCGTGGCTTGCCCGATACATCAGAGCGCTTTTGCGTAGGCTTGGAGGGCCTGGGCCAAATCGCTGATCAGCATGGCTTCATCTTCCAGGCCGATTGAGATACGTACGATGGGTTGGTCGGTGGGCGAGTACAGGCGCGAAGTCTGCTGGGACGCCGGGTAGTAAGCGATCAAGCTATGAGTGCCGCCCCAACTGGCGCCAATTGGGAAATGCTTGAGTGCGTTAAAGAACACGCCGAAGGTTGCCTCCTCTGGCGGAGTTTCAAGCACGACAGAAAGCAGGCAGCCACTGCCCTTGAATTGCTCGCGCCAGATACGATGGCCAGGGTGGCTTTCCAGCGCCGGAAACAGAACCTGCTTTACCAGCGGGTGGTTTTCGAGCCAGCGGGCAACGTTTAGTGCTTTGCGGCTTTGCTCGCGTAAACGCAGCTCATAAGTTTGCAGGCCACGCTCAACCAGAAAGCAGTCCTCCGGGCTGGTCGCCTGACCAAAAATGCTTTGGGTTTCACGCAGTACGCCGTAGTTGTCCAGATTGTTGAGGCTGACAGTACCCATCAATACATCGGAATGGCCGCCGAAGTACTTAGTCGCGGCCTGCACCACAAAATCCACGCCATGCTCGATGGCCTTGAAGAACAGCGGGCTGGCCCATGTGTTGTCCATCATGGTCAGCACGCCACGACGCTTGGCGATGGCGGTGATGGCGTCGATGTCTTGCATCTCCATGGTCACGGTGCCCGGAGCTTCCATGCAGATCATCTTGGTGTTCGGGCGTATCAGCGCTTCGATCCCCGCATCGATGGTCGGAGGGTAAAACTCAACTTCCACCCCCATCTTTGCCAGCCACAAGCGACCGAAAGATTTAAGTGATCCATAGCAGGATTCAGAAATCAGTAAATGGTCACCGCCGCGAACAAAAGCCATCACGGTGGTGATCAACGCCGATGCACCTGAGGGCATGACGATGCAGTGATTGGCGCCTTCCAGTTCTGCGATGCGTTTTTCCAGGCCGCGTGCTGTCGGCGTCCCGGTGATTCCATAGCTGTAGCCGTCAGGCTGGCGGTTTTTGCGGCCGACAAAATCTTCGAAGGTATCAAAAACGACAGTAGAACCACGCCACACTGAGGGCGAAAGGCTGGCGTATGGATTGCCCGCTTGATCAGTGACTTTCATGAGTTTTGCGCCTTGCACGGGGTGGTGAACGATGGAGCCATTGTTATGTAGACCAAGGAGGGCGGCTACAGCTAGGATGATTAACTCTATAAGTAGAAGTTATAGGTTGTTCTGATGGGCGTTCGTGAGATCGAAGTGTTTCGCATGGTCATGAATGCTGGCGGCACCAGCAAGGCTGCGCATCTGCTGGGAATTTCGCAGCCTGCGGTCAGTCAGGCGATTCGCAAGCTGGAATCCAGTGCGGGTATCGAGCTGTTCAATCGTATTAGAGGCCGGTTGATTCCGACCCGAGAAGCACAGGCATTGCTCATTGATGTCGACAAGTTCTTTGTCGGCATGGAGGTCATCGAGCATCGCCTCAAAAGCCTCAAGCAATTCGGTACTGACCGCTTGGTTATCTCGACCCATCCCGCATTGGGGAATGCATTTATTCCCCGTGCATTGGCGGGTTTTCAGCTGGCTGAACGTGATCTCAGAGTTTCGCTAAAGGTCCTCAGCTCCCGGGAGGTGCACCAGGATGTATCGTCGGGGCAGTGTGATTTTGGGTTAATGGCCGACGAAATGACGGTGGCAGGATTGGAGCACTCTCCATTCCTGGATTCCCCCGGCGTGGTGGTCATGCCAGCCGGTCACTCATTGTCGAGCAAGCGAGTCATCGAGCCGGAAGACCTTCGAGGACATGATTTTTTAGCCCATAACCCTGAAGACAGCAGCCGTGTGAGGCTGGAAACAGCATTGCACTCCAGTGGCGTGCAATTGAACGTCCGGGTCGAAACTCCCTATGGCCACACGGTCTGCGAAATGGCCTTGCGCGGGATTGGTATCGGTTTCGTAAACCCGGTGGCGGTGGTCGATTACCTGGAGAGGGGTCTTGTGATTCGTCCCTTTTCACTGGATGTACGCTTCAACAGCTTGCTGCTTTTGAGACCTGGTAGTCCGCTGTCGGAAAACGCAAAAAAGCTGATGTCCACGTTGCGTATTCAGCTGGCGAAAGACCTCAAAAGCGTAGAGAACCATATGAAAAAATAACGGTATTAAACCCGTCGTCGTCCGCTGTCCTGTGGGGGGCTATCGATTGATCCAAGTCAAATTATCAATTGCTGCTGCGTGTTGCCCCACAGACTTCTGTATCGGTTGAGCCTTAGATGTTAAATTACGCGCCATGAATTTCTTCCGAACCCATTGCGCGCCCATTGCCTGGATACTGTATGCAGTCGTCCTGTTCAATGGTCTTGCGTGCAGTATGGGGCACGGTCAAATGCTGGAAGCGTTCGTCAGCAAGCAAGTGGTACCTGCCTCACATGAAGGCCACAGCATGGCCGCTATGCATGGCGGCCACCATCAGATGCACATGGCCATGGATGCTTCTTCAAAGAAAACGGAACTGCCGGGCAACATGAATATGCAGTCAAGTGACTGTTCGTTCGCCGGAACGTTGACGCTGGCCATGATTTTCTTCGTGGCATTGGGTTGGCTGCTCCGAATCCGTAATCCGCGTATCAGGTTGTCTGACTTCAGGTCGGGCACGCTATCGCGCCATGTCTTTCCTGGACTCAATCCACACGCTCCCTAGAGCCTGTCGTGGAAGCACGAGCGTTGCTCGTGACACAACCCATATCGATTTTCTTGCCGGGAGCTGATCCTGGCAGGCTGCTTTCATCCGTTGGTGAGTCCTATGTCTGCGTCATCTTCATACCTGGTCGGATCATCGTCTGGGGCATTTGTTGCCTTGTTGAAACGGCTGCATTTTTATATCGGTGTGTTCATTGGCCCTTTTCTACTGGTCGCTGCTTTGAGTGGTGTCCTGTACGCGCTGACGCCTCAAATAGAAAACACACTCTACGCTCATGCGCTGCACACCGAGACTCGCGGGTCTGCTCTGAGCCTGCAATCACAAGTTCAACGGGCTGTTCAGCAGGTCGGACCTGGTTTGAGCGTCGCAGCGGTTCGCCCGGCGCCAGGGCAGGGCGATACCACAAGGGTCATGTTCAGCGATCCGCGCTTTGGAGCATCCGAACATCGTGCGTTGTTTGTCGACCCGGTCAGTGGCGAGATTCGGGGCGATATGAAGGTCTATGGCACCAGTGGTGTCTTACCGCTGCGCACGTGGATTGATCAGTTTCACCGGGGCCTGTCGTTAGGAGATATTGGCAGAATCTATAGCGAACTGGCGGCATCGTGGCTCTGGGTCGCAGCCATGGGCGGGCTAGTATTATGGGCCGCTCGCCGTCGTCGCGTGGGTCGTCAACCGGGTAGTTTGCGCAGCTGGCACGCCTCAGCAGGTGTATGGCTGCTGCTGGGGTTGTTGTTCTTCTCGGCTACCGGTTTAACGTGGTCGCAGTATGCTGGCGATAACATCGGGGTGCTACGTGCTTACTACGGCTGGTCTACGCCCAGCGTCTCGACGGCATTGAGTCAACCATCAAAGATGCAAATGCCCATGGACGAGCATGCCGAGCACCACCTGCATATGGCGCCTCCTGCTCAGGCATCCACGCTGGATGCTGCCTTGTTTGACCGCGTTTTAGCCAAAGCACGTGCAGCGCATATCGATGCAGCGAAGGTTGAAATCAAACCGTCCAGCAGCAGTGACAAGGCTTGGGTGGTTAGCGAGATAGATCGCAGTTGGCCGACGCAGGTGGATGCAGTATCCATCAACCCGCAAACAATGGACGTCGTCGATCACGTCGAGTTTTCAGCTTATTCGTTGCCAGCCAAACTCACCCGCTGGGGCATTGATGCTCACATGGGCGCACTGTTTGGTCTGGCCAATCAACTGGTTCTGGTGGTGTTCGCCAGTGGTCTGGCGGCGATGGTCGTGATGGGCTATCTGATGTGGTGGCGCCGTCGCCCGACTCTGCCTCTGAGTCGAGGTCAGCAACCCACGTTATTGAGCACCTGGCGCTTGATGAATTTTAAAGCACAAGCTGTTGTCGTCCTCTTCGCTTTGTTACTGGGTATCGCGCTGCCTGTTCTGGGCTGGAGCCTGATTGGCTTCATTGTCTTGGACATGCTGCTGTGCTTTAAGCGAGCGCCGATCAACGTTGCTGACGGCAACGTGTGATCGCAAGGTGCGCAAGTAATGCGTAATAGGCGCTTGATCGGAGCATGGCTAAGTCTGTTTGCCATGCTGATGATCTTCGCCGGTCCGCTGATCAGTCAGGGGATCAGCCTTGCCCATGGCAAAAGCCAGCCCATGCAAATGGCTGGCATGCAATGTCATGACATGCCTGGCATGAGCCAGATGTCCCACCATGCGTCTGCCAACAAGCCACATGATCTGATCGTCTGGGAGAAGTGTGGTTACTGTTCGCTGCTGTTCCAGCATCCCGCGCTTGCCGAGTCCAACCTGGCAGCTTTTCGGCTGCATGTTCCATCCCCGCAGTATCGTTCTACACACTTCATTACCCAGCTAATTACTGCGCCTGTATTTCCCGGTGCGCGAAGCAGAGCCCCACCGGTTCGACCGTTGAACGTCACCTCTACTTTTTGCTGAACGCGAATCGCCGATTCTGCGTCTATGGGTTGTTTTACCCGGTGATGCAGATGCGTGCCCGTGCGCTCAGTTAGCATCTGACCTTCATCGGACGATCCCATGCACTCGACTCAGAACGAGCCGCTGTTTGACCTTGATCCATCACGCCTGCGCTGGCGTCATGCGTTCTGTATATTTTTGGGCTTGGCATCGCCAGCGTTTGCCCAAGCTGCGCAACCGCAGAACTCCGCCATAGATGAGACACAAACATCCAAGCGGTCACAAACCTGGACCTTGGAACCCATAAACGTCTCAGGTACAGCTGAAGGCTACACGGCGCCAACAACCTCTTCAGCCACACGCACCGACACCCCCCTGATCGAAGTCCCACAGTCAGTGCAAGTAGTCACCCAATCGATGCTAAAGGAGCAGGACAGTCACTCGCTCGCAGACGCACTGGTTAACGTCTCGGGTGTAAGGGCGACCAAGCCGCAGGAGGCGCTTTTTGCTCAACCTATCGTGCGCGGTTTTCCGGCTGAGATTTACATGAACGGGCTCCCCGCATTTGGGGGAACAGCGGCAAGCATCGATCCGACCAGCCTGATTGGCACGGAGCGTATCGACGTGCTCAAAGGTCCTACATCTGCCCTTTATGGCGGCGGCATTGGCGCGCCGTTGGGTGGTTTGATCAATGTGATTTCCAAACGGCCTGAGACCGAGCCAAGCGCTTTGCTGTCGATGCGCACCGGAAGTTTCGGTACGGTAAACCCCTCGATGGATCTCAACACGCCCATCGGCGACAAGGTCGCGGCACGGCTTTCTGCCGACTATCAGGAAAACGACAGTTGGATTGACCACGTGAAGGGCCATCAGTGGTCGATTCAGCCGAGCATTTCTTTCCAGCTAACGCCAGAGACCGAATTGCTGTTGCGTGGCCAATACGAGGATCGTAGCCAGCTCGAATATTCCGGTCTGCCAGCCGCCCAGGCACTGAGCGGTCAGATTGATCGCAACGCCTTCCCAAGTGCGACCAGTGGGCAACCTCAAACCACTATCGAGAATCGAACAACCACTGCCCAACTCACCCACGAGCTTAACGACGACACGCGAATGAGCGTCACCGCTCAGTACTACGAGGGCAAGTTTCGGGACTATGGCAGTTTTGTTTATCCGGAGCTTCTTGGAGCGAATCCGGCGACACCCACGGTCTATCCTATTTTCAAGCTCTATCTGCCAGGAAACGTTCGCGAAAGCACGCTTGACACAAACTTGGGCACCCGTGTTGAGGCGCTGGGCGGCAGCCATGAATTGCTCGTTGGAGCCAGTTACGACCGCACGGACTTCACCTCAGGAGTATCGAATGCCGAGCTGATAGGCGAGCTTGATCTGGCTAATCCGAGCTACGGGATATCCTACGGCGCGACGCCTGAAGTGCTCGTCACACAAACCAACCGCTACGAGACCACGGCCGCTTATCTTCAGGACCAAGCGACCTATGGCCGCTGGCACCTGCTGGGCTCGTTGCGCCTGACTCGACTTGACCTCAAGCAGCAGGAGCAGGGCGTCGACACTTCTTACCACCGTGTCACGCCAAGGCTGGGCATCACCTACGACCTAACTGAGAGCCTTGCGCTCTACGCAGCGTATTCAACCGGTTTCCGGGGGGCGTTCAACTTTATCGGTAACGAGACGCCCAAGCCGGAGCTGTCCCGTAACTATGAGGCGGGCGTCAAGCTGGCGTTCGATGATATCGGCCTTTCTGGCACCTTCGCGGTGTTCGAACAAACGCGCCGTAATGTCTCCACTCCCGATCCTGATCCTGCTAACGCGCTTCTAGGCTATTCGGTGCAGAGCGGGGAGCAACGCGCTCGTGGAGTGGAGGCGGATCTGGTCTGGGAACCAATCCCGGCCCTCTCGTTGCTCGCCAACTATGCGTACACCCAGGCAGAAGTGACAGATGACAACTCGATCCCGGTCGGTGATGGACTGCCGCGTGTGCCCCGGCACAGCGGTCGCTTCGCAGCACGCTACCGGATTCTCGATGGCAGCGCCAAGGGTCTGGCGTTTGGCGCAGGTATTACGGCGCTCAGTGCACGCGAACTCACCTTGCCCAACACGGTGTCCGCACCCGGCTATGCACTTCTGGACGCACAGACTTCCTACGATTTTGATCGTTATACGGTATCGGTCTCAGCGGTCAACCTCACAGGACGCAAGGCCTACGAGACCTATCAATACCTCGGCTCGCCTCTGGTATTGCCCACTCAGCCGCGCTCGGCGTACCTCACCCTGACAGCCCGCTTCTAAGGACAATCATCATGATTGATAACCAACGCCGTAATCTGATGCTTGGCGCGCTTCTCGCGCCCTTGGCGGCCAGTATTCCTCGTGCAGTCTCGGCTGCTGAAAAGCCGACTCACGAACACGCCATGCCCGACATGGACCGCGATATGGATAAAGTGCATTGGATAGGTGACGAGCAAATAGGAATGCTGATCTACCCCGGCATGACTGTCATGGACCTGATCGGACCACACTGCATGTTCGGCTCTCTTATGGGCGCCAAGATTCACATTGTGGCCAAAACACTGGACCCGGTGACAAGCGATGCGGGGTTGACGATTATCCCGAGTGCCACATTCGACACCTGTCCCCGTGACCTGACTGTGCTGTTCACCCCTGGAGGCACGGATGGCACCCTAGCGGCTGCGACGGATGCCGAGACCTTGGCTTTCATGGCTGATCGCGGCGCACGTGCGAAATACGTCACCAGTGTTTGTTCCGGTTCGCTGATCCTCGGCGCTGCGGGACTCTTGGCGGGCTACAAGGCAACTTCTCACTGGTCATGCCGGGATGCATTGGCCGGGTTTGGTGCGATTCCTACCGATGCCCGTGTTGTGCGCGACCGCAATCGAATCACCGGGGCAGGGGTAACGGCAGGGCTGGATTTTGGCCTCAGCATGGTCGCTGAGTTGCGCGATCAGACCTACGCCGAGTGCGCCCAGCTTATGAGCGAATACGACCCCGATCCGCCGTTCAATGCCGGTTCCATGAAGACCGCTCCGCCAAAGGTTAAGACCGCCATGATCGAACTGGTAGCCGATTTCACCAAGAAGGCAGAAGCCCTCTCGCGTTCGGCTAAACCCCCGGCTGCCATTTAAAGAGTACGTAGATCAAAAACGCACAGCACCTGCACGCGTTTAAGCGAAAGCAGTGTGTCTGCCGTACTACCTGGCCACTAGGAAACGTGTCCATGATTAACCGAAACAATCACTGTTTTGCACTTGCTCCATCTGCCCGTAAATCGACATTGCAGCACTGCTTGTTGGTCTCCGGTCTATTTACATTGCTGCCAATCGACGTCGTATTGGCCGAACAGACTCAGATCGCAGACTCGACACTGACCCTCGGCACTGTCAACGTCTCCAGCTCTGCCAGCGGACCTCTTTCTACGACCAGCGTATTGAGTTCGGTGGATATTCTGGGGGGGGATGTCATTGAAAAAATGCCAGTTGCGTACAGTTGGGAACTGTTTCGCCGTACCCCCGGCGTGACCATCACCGAGTTCAACCAAGGAACAACGTCCGGGAAAATCTCCTTCAGGGGATTCAATGGCGAAGGCGAAGTCAATGCTGTAAAGCTGTTGATCGATGGCATTCCGAGCAATAGCAACGACGGCAACATGCCGTTCATGGATATGATTTTTCCGCTAGATATCGACAGCATCGAAGTGGTGCGTGGTACCAGCGATCCACGATACGGGCTTAATAACATCGCCGGTAATGTCAACATCAATACTCGCATCGGTGGCGACTACACAAAAGCCAGATTGCGATACGGCAGCTACAACACCCAAGAAGCGCAGTTTGCCAAGGGTATTGAAAGCAGTAACTGGACGCAAAATTACTTCCTGGCGTACCAGAAAAGCGAGGGCTATCGGGATCACGCTCAGGCTGACAAATTCTCTTTGGGCGGCAAGTGGTTTTATACCCCTGACGATGAAAGCTATCGCATTGGCCTGATTGCCCGTCATTACGAAACCGAAGCCGAGGAGCCGGGTTACCTCACCGAAGACAATGCCCGTCGGCATCCGCGTATGACCAACGCTTACAACGCCACTGATAAAGGCACACGACGGATGAACCAGGTCAGTGTGCATTTCGACACTGACCTGACCGAGCAGTTGGCCTGGGGTGCAAAAACCTACGTCAATACCCTGGATGATCGCCGCTGGACGCAGTACTGGAGCAGCAGCTCGCAGCAGGAACGCGATACGTACGAGAAGCAATATGGTGCGATGAGCAACCTGACTTACCGGCCAGTGGTGAGTTGGCTCGACGATTTTGCACTGGAAGGGGGGCTGGATGTTCAGAAGCAGGACAACGAAAGCGAGCGCTATCGTACGTTGAATCGGACCCGTCAGTCGCAGACTCGCGGCCAGCAGTTTGATTTTGATACCTACGGTGCTTACGTCCAGGCGGTTATAAAACCCTTTGAATCGCTCAAGATCATTCCTGCTTATCGTGTGGACAAAATCCAGGGGGACTTTACCAATCAGTTGACCGGACTTGATTACGACATCAATGACTACGGGCTGATCAAACAGCCCAAGATCAGCGTGGTGTACTCACCTTGGAAACAGGCGAGCCTTTACGCCAACTGGGGCAGAACGTTTCAGGTAGGGACCGGCGCCGCAGCCTATAAAGTGCCGCCTCGGGATACCGATCTTGCTCCCTCAATTAATGATGGCTGGGAAACCGGTATCAAGTTTGCTCCAGCAGACTGGATCGATGGTCGTGTCGCCTACTGGCAGCAGGAAGCCAGTGGCGAAGTCAGTCGGCGCTTGAACGACCCTAGTGGCGAATCGGACAACGTGGGTGAAACACGGCGCTGGGGGTACGATTTGCAGATCAACCTGCACCCTGACGAGCGGACTGATCTATGGATGGCCTATTCGTGGCAGTACTCGAAGATCCTTCAACCCAGCGCCAGCTACCCTGACAGCAAGGGCCGTGAAATCGATCATGTTCCTCACCACCTCTACAGCGCCGGTGCCAACTATCAGTTAACCCCGGCATTGCAGCTCTCGGCCTGGATGAATGGTCAGACCAGCTATTACCTGGAGCGTGAAAATACAAAGGGAACCTATGGTGGATACGTATTAATGAACGTCGGCGCCACCTACAAGATCAGCCCTTCGATCAGTGTCGATATGCAGTTGAAAAACCTGACCAATCGTTATTACGAATATGTCTGGTATGACCCTGATGGCGCGGTCGCGTCGTTGCATTCACCGGGCGATGGCCGTGCCTTATACACAGGCGTCACCTTTGACTTCTAATCCAGCATTTACGTAAATCTGAGGAGAAAAACATGTCACACATTAGAATGGCATTGACCTTGGCATCACTGATAGCTTCACTGTCTTTCATGGGCACCGTATCAGCGCATGCTCATCTAAATACCGAGATACCGGCAGCTGAAAGTACTGCTTCAGGCCTCAAGGACCTTCGACTAAACTTCTCGGAAGGTGTCGAAGCCAGGTTCACCAAGGTCACGATCACTCGTGACGGTAACCCTGTTGCTGTAAAAAACATCGAAACTGATCCCTCAGATAAAAAACTGTTGATCGTAACGCCAGAGCAACCGCTTTCAGCAGGTGAGTACAAGGTTGAGTGGCATGCGGTTTCCGTGGACACGCACAAAAGCGAGGGGGACTACACATTCAAGCTTAAAGACTGAAGCAGGATGGCAGCAGTTGAGTGTGGCCTGCGAAATGATCCGCAGGCCACACTGACCACTGAGGTTTGCGTCAGTTGTGAGGAGCAATGCCGTAAATTCGACATCAAGCATGCCGAATGCAAAGCTTGCGCTGATGCATTCGCCTCCAGCCTGAGAGAGTACAAGGCGCTTACGGTAGCCCGAAAGCCATCGCTGATCGAAACCATCGGCTCCGGGGAGCACCTTCATTTTCGATAATGCAGGGCAATCGTAGTCAGCATCGCCCTGCGTCACTCTATAAACGTTCATCCCGTCTCGACGAGGCACTCATCATTCCGGTGATGAGCCGTTGTCGAATCTACGTCAGTTAAAGCACCTATTAGTGATCGTCGAACCGCAAGTCAAAATCGATACGTTTCCGTTAACTGAAGCGTTCTTGGCGGGCTTGGCATCAGTGTGTAGTCAAATGTCGCAGCGGTACCACCGGTGTAATACTCGCGGTCGAACAGGTTGAAGACGTTCAGCTGCGTCGTCCATGATCCGATCTTGTAGGACGCCATCAAATCGGTGCGAACATAACCGGAAAGCTTGAAGGTGTTAGGCAGTGTCGCTTCGCGCGAGCCCACGTAATAGAGGCCGCCACCCAGTTGCAGTCCTTCAACGTGCTCCAATTGGTAAGCCGTCCACAGGCTTGCGCTGTGGCGTGGGACACCACTCAGCACGTCGCCTGTTGGGTAGTTGCTATCACTACGCACTTTCGGCACGGTGTAGGTGTAACTCGCAGCTGTTTTCCAGCGGGGAGTGATATTGCCAGTTATGTCCAGTTCTACGCCTTGGCTTCGCTGCTTGCCCGTTAACACTTGGAGCAAAGGATTGTTCGGATCGGTGGTCAGAATGTGATTGCGATCTAGATTGAACACCGCCAGGTTCGCGTCTAGCCGGTCTTTGATCAGCTCGTGCTTGAGACCCACTTCGAACTGCTCGGCAACCTCCGCCTCGTAGGTCACGTTGCTGCCGCTATGGCCTACGTTTGGAGCATGACTCAGGCTCCAATCGGCGAAGTACGACGTACTGTCGGTCGCTTGCCATACCACTCCCAAGCGTGGAGATAGCGTCGACTGTTCTCCTTTCCCTGTTTCGCCGCCCGACTCCTTGGCCCGGTTCTCGAATCGGTCTGCGCGCAAGCCCACCTGAAGTGTGAGTGACGGTGTCAATCCGATTAGGTCCTGAATATACAACCCGTAATCCTTGCCTTGCGATTCGTGGCCAATCAATGGGTCGGCAGGCGTCAGACCTGAACGGTAATCAGGGTTGCTTAGATCCAAGGTCATCGTGGACACCTGTGAGCCTGAGTTCGCAAGTTTTTGCAAGCTATAGTCGGCACCGATCAGCAACTGGTGTTTGACGTCGCCGGTGAACACATCACCCACCAATTCGGCGCGGGTGCCGAACTGCCGCGAAGACTCATCTGCGTCGCTGTAAACGGAATAGTCGAGCAGACTACCAGTGGGGACTGTGCTGCCAGGAAAAGACTGAGTCGATCGCTGCCTTGCGTACGTGTACTGACCGGCGAGGCGCAGTTTCCAGGCGTCGGACAGCTGATGCTCGAACATCAGGGTTTCAGAAAGCGTGTCGTTCTTCCCATAATCACCATCAACTCCCGGATACATCTTGCTGGTGAGACCGTAGTAGCGTGTTCTGGACAGATCGCGATAGTTGGCGGCGGCAGGTACACCAAGATCGAATCCATTACGGTTGAGATGGTTGTACTCACTTAGCAGCGTAAGAGAGGTACCGTCGTGGTTGTCCCACGTTACGGCGGGTGCGAATGACCATGAATGATCACGGGTTTCATCGCGGAATGTTGCATCCTGCTCCGCAGACGCGTTGAGCCGCACGCTAACGTCGTCGCTTAACACTCTGTTCACATCCAGCGTACTACGCGCCATGTCGTATCGTCCTGCCGTACCACTAATCTCACCAAAGTCATTCCATTCCGGCCTTTTGGAAACAGTATTGATGTATCCACCAATCGCACCGATGCCGCCGTACAACGCGCCAGCGGGGCCCTTGAAAATCTCGACCTGATCAATGTTCTGTACATCGCGGAAAGCGTAGTAGCCGTAATTGCGGAAACCATCGCGCAGACCATTGCTTTCACTGAAGCCCCGGATGTTGAAAAAGGTTGCGCCGTTACCCCCGTAATTCGCTTCGGCATGTACACCGCTGACGGTGTCAGCTACCTGATCGATGCGGGTGACCCCTCGGTCTTTGAGCAGGTCGTTGGGAACAACTTGGATGGAGGCCGGATAATCCTTGAGTGGAACATCCGTTCTGGTGGTATTGGCGGACGTCGGCGTGATGTAGCTCGAAATTGAGGTGCCTACAACTGAGGTGGCTGGCAGGTCGACGGCAGGATAAGCGGACTCTGAGTGCGACGATGCGGTATCGCCAACATCCGAGGTGATGTTGTCTTTCGCTAGCACAAGGCCCGGTGTGCACAAGATTGCCGCAAGATAAAATTCAGAGGCGAGCGGGCACACAGGCCGCCGGATAAAGGTGCTGTTCATAGTGAAATTCTTTTGAGTTGGCAGCAATGCAACTCGCTGCCGCTCAAGGCAGCGCGTTACGATTCAGGTAGTTCCCCTATGTAATGTTCACGCTGAACCGCTCTGGCCAAAATCAGGGCCGAGCGTGCAAACAGCATGAAAGCAGGGGCATTAGGCCGGACTCATGGCGCGCGAGGTTGAAGGCTCAGTAATAGCGCGGTAGGGTGTGACAAGGGTGCCAGTCGGAGAGGAACAGGACGAACTTGTCGACGCCGCAGTAGCCAGGCCAACACTGTGAACAGCATCAACCCTAGCGGCAGCGAGGCGGCGAAAAAACAATCGCCGAAGAGAGAGTCCATGCCGTGCATAGGCGGCATGTCCTGGCTCGTAGATGCCTGACTCATGTGGTGGTGGGAGTGATCCATCACCATGGGATGCCCCATGGAAATTGCCTCATCAGACCGTGACGGCTCATTGGGGGCAAACATCTTCTGCAACATCTGCCCGTGCCCAATGCTGCACGCCATGCTGTTGAAGAGCACAAGGAGCAGCAAGGCTTGAGCTAGGTGGCAGAGAGAAGAACGGTACTTGTCCATGGCTGCGAAATGTATCACCGCCTCGACGGTAAGGCTAATTACTAACCGTCCTTTTGGAAGTTCCGCCCCTGTCACGCCATAGCCGGAATCTAATACGTAATTTGTCGTGAGGTTTCCGGCACGATCCAAATGGAAGTGTGACCGGAATCCACAGATCCTGTGCTTTCTGCCATTTATGACTGTCCGCTATGGGCTGGGTTTTGCCTGTCGCACCGTTTGCTTCGGGTCGAGCCCAGCCAGTCATGGAGATCATGTGCACTGGTCAAGTTGAATGCAGACAGGTGGTCAGGTCCATGCAAATACTCACCATACACTGAGTGGCCAGAAGGGCGGTTTTATACGCCGCCAAAGAGGAATAACTATGCATCGAACAACTGCTCGCCTGGTGTTAAGACCGCCAACCGCCGATGATCTGGAAAGTCTGTTCACCATCTACGGTGACCCTGCAACTCACCAGTTCAACCCTTTTGCTCCTCTACGGGATCTCGGCCAGGCCCAGGCCCTTCTTGATACATGGCTGTATCACTGGGAGAAAAAGGGCTATGGACAGTGGGCAGTTTCTACCTTTGAAGCACCGCAGACGTTGATCGGGTTCGGAGGGCTTGATGCACGAATGTACGTCGAAATTGAGTGTCTGAATCTCGGGTATCGATTTGCCGCCACTGCGTGGGGCAAAGGATATGCGACAGAACTTAGCCAAGCAGCACTTGATTACGGTTTTGAGGAGCTTGGATTAAACGAGGTCTTTGCGGTGGTGCGTCCCAACCATTCGGTCTCGATCCGTGTTTTGGAAAAGATAGGCATGCAGCGTGTCGATCTTTTGGATGATGTTCCAGGGCAGCCGCCTAGCCTGGTATTCAAAGCCAGACGGTCAGGATGAGACGCCAAGTCGCGCGAGCCCGCCGTAAGGAATCGCGCATAGTTGGTTTTTCAGGCTGAGCACTTGGCAGAATGGCTTCGATGCTCGGTCTAACGGGTCGAAACAGTAAGGCATTAAGGTAATGATGGTAATAGCTTTATCTTGTTTTTGACGAAAGTGAGAAACGCTTTTGTCAGGCGTGATGGTGTCATTCGCTCAGAGGTTACGATGCCGTATTCGAAGTCGATCACGGGTACGAATGGGCGTACTAACACCTTGGGACCCAAAGTGTTGGCTACTGCCGGGTCGATAATAGACACCCCTGCACCGCAGCTGACAAAGGAAGCAATAGCCGCTGAGAGATGGCATTCGATGCTTAGCTGACGCTCTATCTGGCGGTTCGCAAATAGCTCATCGATGATGCGTCGGGTGTCCAGTTCCTTGGGGAATGAGATAAAAGATTCGCCGGCTAGGTCCTCAGGGGTAATGCAGTCCCGCTCTGCCAGCCTATGTCCATGGGGCAAAATACATCGCATGGGCGCTGCAAAAAGCCGCTCTAGCTTTACGCCGGGTTGCCACGTCGTGTACGTAATAAATCCTACATCGCATTGCTCGTTAGCCACCATCTCGCTCACGGTCTTTGTTCCGTGAATTGCGAAAACCACGGTAACGCCCGCATGCAGCGAGATGAACTCTGAGATCCAGGCTGGGAGTAATCCTTCGGCCAATGCGGGGGCACAGCATACCGTCAACGCGCCTTTGTTGACCGAGCGAATCTGGCGCGCAGCATGAGCAATCCTCTCAACTCCGACAAAAGAGCGTTCTACCTCCCGATACAACAGCGCTGCATCCGAGGTCGGAAACAGCCGACCTTTTTCCCGTGTGAACAGCTTAAATCCCACATCCTCCTCAAGGTCGACAATCAATCGAGTAACGGCCGGCTGGGTGATGCTCATCATCTCCGCTGCGCTGGTGACGGAATGTCTTAGCATCACTGCACGAAAGGCTTCTAGCTGTCGATTTTTCATCTCTCTTCCTAGGCATCATATTTAGACATTTAAGCGCTCTATATTGGCGCGCTTACGCACTGTGCGGGTGCATTTACTAGAAATGGCTATTCTAATCTTTCTTCATTATGTCGATTTATATGGCTTCAAGAGAAGTAGAGCCTAATCGTTTGGCTTTGAAATTCACATAATATTTAGACATGGATCACGAGTAAAAGGTGATTGGATCTCCTGGCTGCAAGCGCAGACACTAGGTTTGCCCGGAATGTGCGGGCATCGATAGTGGCACTCAATTCAGGAGTCAACATGATCAGAAAGTTCGCCCCCGCACTCGTCGCGGCATCGCTGTTCGCAAGTCACGTTCAAGCCGATCAGCCCACTCTTTACGTTGCTGTTTTTGGTGGCTCTTTTGAGAAACTGCTCAAAGAGCAGATCGTGCCGGACTTCGAAAAGCTGACCAGCAGCAAGGTGATTCTGGTCCCAGGTGATACGACAACCACTATGGCACGCATGCAGGCTCAGAAAGGCAAGCAGACCTTGGACGTTGCCTTTCTGGACGACGGTCCAATGGCCCAGGCTGCTCAATTAGGTTATTGCGAGACGTTGACCGATGCACCGGTTTACAAGGAGCTATTCGACGTCGCTCACTTCAAAAGCAATAAGGCAGTGACCATTGGTCTTAACGGTACTGGCATTGTTTACAACGAGCGAGTATTCGCGGCCAAGGGATGGGCACCGCCCACGTCGTGGAAAGATTTGGCGAACCCTTTATACAAAGGGCACGTACAGTTCCCAAGCATCACGAACGGCTACGGGATCGAGGGCCTAGTGATGTTTGCGCGCCTCAATGGTGGGGGCGAGCAGGCCATGGAGCCGGGTTTTGCTGCGATAAAGAAGGACGTGGCACCTAATGTTTTGTCCTTCGATCCATCACCTGGAAAAATTTCCGAACTGTTCCAGAACGACAGCCTCTGGATTGGTGTTTGGGGGTCCGGTCGCACCCAGGCATTGCGCAATCAAGGCGTCCCGGTGAAGTTCGTCGCTCCTAAAGAAGGTGCTATGGCCTTAGGACTAAGTGTGTGCCCGGTCAAGCACGAGACCGTAAATGCTTTGGCTCAGAAGTTTGTCCAGTACACCTTGAGTCCGGAAGTCCAGGTCCTTTTTGCTGATGGAGAAGGTGTGGCGCCGGTCAATAAGAACACCAAGTTACCACCTTCAGTTCAGGCAAAGGTTCCAGATCAAGAGACCGTTGCGGGAATGCTCAGCGTTGATTGGGACGTGGTAAATGCCATGCGACCTGCTTGGATACAGCAGTGGAATCGTCAGATCGAACAATAAAATCTACATAACAGGCGGTGCGGCTGAAAGCCGCCCTGCCTGAGATGGCATCTGTACGGACAAGCAAAAAGCGAGTCAGCAAATGAGTTATTTGATTATCGAAGGCCTGAGCAAGTCCTACGGGGATGTGAGGGTCCTGCATGAAATCAATCTAAATATCGAACAGGGCGAATTCATTTCGCTGCTTGGGCCCTCGGGGTGTGGAAAGACAACTACGTTGCAAATGATCGCAGGCTTCCTTGAGCCCAGCGATGGCGATATCCGTTTACAGGGCAAGTCGTTATTGGGTCAGCCGCCAGCCCAGCGTGGCTTAGGCGTCGTTTTTCAAAGTTATGCGCTGTTTGCGCACATGACTGTTCGGGAAAATATTGAATTCGGCCTCCAAATGCGCGGGGTTGCACGGGCCGAGCGAACGCGCCAAGTAAACCAGTCACTGGAGTTGGTGCAACTGGGCGCCCATGCTGACAAGTTTCCGCGAGACCTTTCCGGCGGTCAGCGGCAGCGCGTCGCATTGGCCAGGGCTTTGGTCATTAAGCCACCGTTGCTTTTGCTAGACGAACCTCTATCCAATCTGGACGCCAAGCTGCGTCACGATATGCAGACTGAGCTGCAAAGTATTCAACGCCAAGTGGGGACAACCACGATCATGGTCACTCATGATCAGGATGAGGCCTTGGCCATGAGCGATCGAGTTGCCCTTCTAGATCGTGGTCGCATTGTGCGCTTTGATAAACCCAATCATCTCTATGACGATCCAGGTTCGCGCTTTGCTGCTGATTTCATCGGCCGCGCCAATCTGTTAACTGGCGAGGTCGTGCTGCGGGGCAGTCAGCGACAATTCGTCTGTGGCGTAGGCAGTCTTAACCTCAATGCTGAAATCCCCTGTGGTCGCGCGACGTTGTCCTTGCGGCCTGAGCGAATTGACCTTGTTGATAGTTCGAATGCCGTTCTTCGCGGTCAGGTAATGGGATGCGTGTTTAAGGGGAATTGCTGGCTGGTCACGGTCATGACCGAGCTTGGGGTTCTGCATGTTATGCGTGCCAATCGCGGTCAGCTTGCCGTGTTGCCTGGTGAACATGTCGGTCTAGCGTGGGAGCCTTCGGCTCTACGTCACTTGATTATTAGTAATGATTCAGCAGCGACCTCTTCTGGGGTGGAACCATGAATCAAGTGTCTGTATTGGCTCCTCGGCGGAAAGCTTTCTCCTTTAGTAGCCGTGCACTGTTACTGCTACTCCCAGCGAGTCTATTGTTCATCGCTCTCCTCGCAATTCCAATGTTGATGATGGGCGAATTAAGCCTGTACAGTTTTGATATAACTACCAGCACCACGTTGCCTGCCCGCTCGTTGCACAACTACGCCTTAGTGCTAGTCGATCCTTATTACCAAACGATTTTTCTGCGCACCTTTGGGCTGGCGTTAGCTGTCACAGTGGGCGCAGTGGTGCTTGGCGTCCCAGAGGCTTACATCATCTATCGGATGCGGCCCCGCTGGCGTACGTGCTTCCTGATCCTGACCTTGGCTCCGTTGCTGATCTCTGCGGTTGTCAGGACTCTCGGCTGGTCGATCTTGCTCAGTCAGAACGGGATCATTGGTAGCGTGCTCGTGTGGTTGGGGCTGATGGATAGCAATGCACAACTGCTGTTCTCGTTTTGGGCTGTGGTTGTGGTTCTGATCCATGCCTTAGTGCCGTTGGTCATTTTGTCAGTCTGGACCTCGTTGCAAGGCATAGACCCTCAGAGTTGTGATGCTGCCCTTAGCCTGGGTGCTGGGCAACTGGCGGTCTGGCGTCGAATCGTATTGCCCCAAGTGTTGCCTGGTGTGTTGTCCGGGAGCCTGATGACATTCGCCCTTAGCGCTAGTGCGTTTGCTACCCCGGCGCTGATTGGCGGCCGACGTTTGAAGGTCGCAGCAACCGCTGCTTACGATGAGTTTCTCAATACCCTGAACTGGCCGATGGGCGCGACCATCGCGGTTCTATTGCTGCTGATTAACCTTCTGGTGATTGGAGTGTACGGCAAGTTAGTCGAACGTCGAATTCAAAAACGGCTGGGGCGCTGACATGAACAAAAATGGAGTCTTGGCGCTCGTTTTTCACAGCATTTTTTCAGTGTTCCTGGCAGCACCTTTGGTCGTCGTGTGTCTGGTCGCTTTTACACCGGACAACATGTTGACCATTCCGACACTGCACTTTTCACTGCGCTGGTTCGTAGCGCTGTTCAATGACAACGGTTTTATCACTGCATTCTGGAACAGCATTATTCTGGCGACTCTTTCCGCGACAGGGGCTGCGCTACTAGGTGTTCCTGCTGCTATGGGATTGTCTCGTTACCAGTTTCCCGGTCGGGCGGCTCTGAACGGTTTGCTGTTGTCGCCGTTGATGATTCCTCCTGTAGTTCTCGGCGTTGCGTTGCTGCGGCTATTTAATGAATTCAACGTGAACGGTTCGTTTAGCTCGTTGGTATTGGCTCACGTGATGTTGATCTTTCCTTACTCGCTGCGCCTGATCATGGCGTCGATGGTGAGTCTTTCTCGTGAGCCTGAGCATGCAGCGTTGTCTCTGGGCGCTAGCGCCTGGACGACCTTTCGGCGCATCACGTTTCCCTCACTTCTCCCTGGAATACTTGGCGGTTGGGTGCTGGCGTTTGCTAGCAGTTTTGACGAACTGACTGCAACCATATTCCTCGCTTCCCCCGCGACAATCACCTTGCCAGTGCGGATCTATATGAGCATGACCGAAACCGTTGATCCCATGGTAGCGGCCGTGGCAGTCGTGATCATCGCGGTGACCTTGGGCTTAATGATCGTGCTTGACCGACTGGTAGGGCTGGACAAAGTTTTAATGGGAAAAAAATCATGAAGATCGATTACGACTACGTAGTGGTCGGTGGCGGGCTGGTGGGGATGGCCATCGCTTATGGACTGGCTAAACGAGGTGTCAGAACTCTGGTGCTGGATGGCGAGGACTCAAGCATACGCGCCGCCCGAGGCAACTTCGGCCTGGTATGGGTCTCGAGTAAGGGTTCCAAGCAAATCGATTATGCACGCTGGTCATTGGAGTCCTCGCAGCTTTGGCCCGGCTTCTGCCAAGAACTTGAAGACGCCAGTGGTATGAAACTGGGGTACGAAAAACCCGGTGGAATGATGATCGCGATGAGCGAGGAAGGTCTGGCCAGCAGTGCAGCGGGGCTGGCAAAGCTCCATGCGCAAGACAACAGATTGACCTATGAAGTCCTCGACAACGCGCAGTTGAAGGAGCGTATACCAGCGATCGGCGCCGACGTGACCGGGGCCGTCTATTCGCCCCACGACGGGCACGTCAGTCCGCTCTATACATTACGGGGCCTGTTCGCGGCCTTTGAGCAGGCCGGAGGCGTCTATAAGACCGACTCACGTGTCGATTTGATTGTTCCGCATGAGGGTGGTTTCCGGCTAACCGTGGGCAAACAGGTAATTGATGCTGGAAAAGTTGTTCTGTGTGCCGGCCTTGGGAATCGTGAATTGGCACCTATGGTGGGCCTGCGCGCTCCTGTAGTGCCGCTTCGGGGGCAAATTCTAGTGACCGAGCGGGTTAAACGGTTCCTTGATTACCCGACCATCTCTGTACGCCAGACGGCCGAGGGTTCTCTGTTATTGGGAGAGTCCGCTGAAGATGTGGATATGGATGACGGTGTAACCCCTGGGGTCATCGCTCATATCGCACAGAAAGCAATTGCGCCGTTTCCCATGCTCAAAAACGTCCGCGTTGTACGAGCTTGGGGTTCGCTGCGGATTATGACCCCTGACAGCATGCCGATTTACGAAGAATCACTCACCCATCCTGGTGCGTTCGTTGCCATGTGCCATAGCGGCGTGACGCTGGCGGCAGCCCATTGCGAAAAACTCGTGCCCTGGCTGATGGGTGCTCCACGTCCCTCTCTTCTCGATTACTTCTATGCCAAACGTTTCGTTATTTAACGCGCGCGCTAGTGCGCCATCCACTCAGGTTTCAATCCTGATAAATGGGCATGACTTTTCCGTGCCTGAATACATGACAGTAGCGGCTGCGCTGCTGAGTGTAGGCATCACTCAGGTTCGCGAGACACCGGTGTCGAATGCACCGAGGGCACCGTTCTGCATGATGGGTGCCTGTTTTGAATGCCTGGTGGAAATTGACGGGGTTCCGAATCAACAGGCCTGTATGACGCTGGTGAAGCCCGGAATGACGATTCGATCCATGATCGGAGCCAGGAGTCTCAAATGAGCATGATCCATGTTGACCTTCTAATCATCGGCGCAGGCCCTGCTGGTATGGCCTGTGCGTTACAGGCCAAAGAGGCGGGCCTTGACGTATTGTTAATGGATGAAAATCCCCTGCCTGGGGGACAGATTTATCGCAGCGTCTCCCAGTCTCCTCTGGCTGACCCCATTTTGTTGGGCAAAGACTATACCGCTGGTGCGGCGCTGGTAGAGCGTTTCCTAGCCAGCAGCGTTACCTACTGGCCAGATACCTTGGCGTGGCAAATTACCCAGGACCGGCAAGTTAGCTTTACTCGCAATGGACCTAGTGGCGGTAGTGGCCAGATTCAGGCTCGCGCATTAGTGATCGCTAATGGCGCTCAAGAGCGGCCCTCTCCATTTCCGGGCTGGACATTGCCTGGCGTTATGGGAATCGGCGCGGCTCAAACGCTGTTGAAGTCAGCGGCGCTTTTACCGAGCAAGCGCGTTGTACTCGCTGGAAGCGGGCCGTTGCTCTATTTGTTTGCCTGGCAATTGATAAGGTCGGGCAGTTCCGTGGCAGCGATTCTGGACACCACTCCACGAAATAATCGTCTTCCTGCACTTCGCCATTTGTTTTCAGCGTTGCGTGCCCCAGGATATTTACTCAAAGGGCTAGGTCTATTAAGGGCTATTGCCGCAAGTTCTATCCCGCATATCCGTCAGGTCGAAACGCTGGAAGCGCGGGGCGATGGCGCAGTAGATAGCGTTCGCTACTCCGTAAGCGGGTCCTTCACGGATATTGACTCTGACCTACTGCTGGTCCATCAGGGGGTCATTCCAAACGTTCAGTTGTCCCGCTCTCTGGGTTGTGAACACCGTTGGGACGAGGTGCAATTATGTTGGCGCCCTGATGCTGATGTTTGGGGTGAAACGTCACTGGCGGGAGTTTTCATCGCGGGTGACGGTGCAGGCATTGATGGCGCGAAGGCCGCGGAGCTTTCCGGCGCACTGACGGCACTACGGATCAGTCAACAACTTGGATGTTTGACAGAGAACGTCCGAGATATACGGGCGGTCAAGCTACAACGTCAGTTAAATCGCCATCAAGCCATACGGCCATTTCTAGACACGTTGTATCGCCCCGCAGACATTTTTCGTCGTCCCGCAGACCAGACCATTGTTTGCCGGTGCGAAGAAGTCAGTGCGGGTGATATCCGGGCGATGAGCCGACTCGGTTGCAGTGGGCCTAATCAAACGAAATCATTTTCGCGTTGCGGCATGGGCCCATGTCAGGGGCGCATGTGCGGCCTCGTTGTTGCTGAACTCTTGGCCGAGTGCACAAAGGCAACGATGCAGAAGGTGGGTTACTACCGGATTCGTCCTCCGATCAAACCAGTACAGCTAGTTGACTTGGCAAACGCTTATGTTCCGGATGTGAATGCGGTCCCGTTGAAAGAGTTTGCACCTAAGTAGCTTGATGTCTGTTTTAGATCGAAGTGCATGCCTTGGGTGGTTTCTGAGTTTCCTTATTATCAATCCTTCAGGAGTTTAAAGTGAAAGATATCGTTCGTATCGACTGTAATCACCGTATGAGTCGGGCCGTCGTGAGTAATGGTTTTGTGTTCGTTGGCGGCCAAACGGCCGCAGATTCTTCACAGGATATCAAAGGCCAGACCGCCCAAGTATTGAAAAAAATAGACGGATTCTTGGAAAAGGCGGGAGTAGACAAAACCCGCATTGTTTCCGCGCAGATATGGCTCGCAGACATTAAGTCCCATTTTTCGGACATGAACGAGGTATGGGATGCGTGGGTGCCGCAAGGGCATACGCCCGCCCGTGCTACGGTCGAGTCGCGACTGGCTTTGCCAGAGCTGCTGATAGAAATCACAGTTGTAGCGGCTGTCTATTCTTTCTAGGTCAACACCGTTTTAGAGGAATTCTATGAACAAGCTCGAAATAACTCCTGGGCAAATGACCTTGCGGGAGTTGAGGAGTGTCTACGCCAGCCCTACAACCGTGACGCTTGCGGAGCACGCTTCAGACGATATAGCGGCGAGTGTCCACTGCGTCGAAAGCATCCTCAGCGAGGGGCGTACAGCTTATGGAATCAACACCGGTTTCGGATTGCTCGCTTCTACGCGAATTGCAACTTCTGATCTTGAAAACCTTCAGCGCTCGCTAGTACTTTCCCATGCCGCCGGGGTTGGAGAGGCGTTGGATGACGCTATGGTTCGACTGATCATGGTCCTGAAGGTCAATAGCCTCGCGAGGGGGTACTCGGGAATTCGCAAGATTGTTATTGATGCCATGATTTCTTTGATTAACGCTGAGGTGTACCCACACATCCCAGCGAAGGGCTCTGTAGGCGCCTCAGGCGACCTGGCACCGCTGGCGCACATGTCCTTGATTCTCATCGGTGAAGGCAAAGCCAGATTCCAAGGGCGTTGGGTGTCTTCGGGTGAGGCGCTGCAATTAGCCGGAATTGAGCCTGTCACGCTTGCGGCCAAAGAAGGCCTAGCGCTTTTGAATGGCACTCAAGTATCAACGGCATTCGCGTTACGTGGACTGTTCGAAGCGGAGGACTTGTTCGCGGCAGCTACGGTATGCGGTGCCTTGAGTGTAGAGGCCCTATTAGGCTCTCGTTCTCCGTTCGATGCTCGTATCCATGAGGCACGAGGGCAGCTTGGACAGATAGCTGTGGCCAGCGCCTACCGTGAGCTGCTGACGCCTTCTACTGAGATCTCTGAGTCGCATGTTGAGTGCGGTAAGGTTCAAGATCCTTATTCACTGAGGTGCCAACCGCAGGTCATGGGGGCGTGTATTACACAACTGCGTAACGCTTGCGACATCTTGGCAATTGAATCGAACGCCGTATCAGACAATCCACTCGTCTTCGCAGACGAGGGGGATGTTATCTCTGGTGGGAATTTCCACGCAGAGCCTGTCGCTATGGCAGCAGATAATATTGCGTTGGCAATCGCTGAAATTGGGGCTCTATCAGAAAGACGTACATCCTTGATGATGGACAAGCACATGTCGCAGTTACCCCCATTTCTGGTCGCCAACGGGGGAGTAAACTCAGGCTTCATGATTGCCCAAGTCACCGCTGCTGCATTGGCGAGTGACAACAAGGCGCTTGCCCACCCGCATAGCGTTGACAGCCTGCCGACGTCTGCTAACCAGGAGGATCATGTGTCGATGGCACCCAACGCAGGACGCCGGTTATGGGCGATGGCAGAGAACACTCGAGGAGTTATCGCGATTGAATGGTTAGCGGCTTGCCAGGGACTCGACCTACGCGGCGGGCTGAAAACTTCTCCAGCACTAGAGCGCGCTCGAGCGATTTTAAGGGAGGAGGTTACGTATTACGAAAAGGATCGCTTCTTTGCTCCTGATATTGAAGCTGCTACAACGTTAATTGCGAATAATGCCTTACATAGTCTCGTGCCACGAAACCTGCTGTTTACTGTTTAGTTCTAAAAATTGATTTCTTCCCCGTCCTGACGAGTTGAGTCTTGTGCTGAAGTGCTCATAGTCATACCGGTAATTCAAAAGGAATTAGAATATGCGCGTCCTTGTACTGGTGTTTTTGCTACTGATGTCGTTTTTTTCAATCGCGCAGGCTGCGATGATCAAAGTATCCGATGATCTGGATATTCACTATGAAAGCTCTGGGCAGGGGAAGAACGTCATACTTCTTGTTCCAGGGTGGACAATGAGTACGGAAGTGTACGTACA
Organism: Pseudomonas syringae; assembly: GCF_001698815.1. Lineage (GTDB taxonomy): Bacteria > Pseudomonadota > Gammaproteobacteria > Pseudomonadales > Pseudomonadaceae > Aquipseudomonas > Aquipseudomonas syringae_A. The sequence continues at coordinate 295,109 of NZ_LGSI01000068.1, forward strand.
TCAGTTGGAGCATTTCAGAGACTCTAAAGATTATAGGTTAATCGTCCTCGATCCTCGGAGCCAGGGCTTATCCACCGATACAGTTGAGGGGAATTTCTACGAGCAGCACGGTCGTGATATTGCTGCCTTCATGAAAGCCCTTGGCTTGCATGACGTTGTGCTGGGCGGCTGGTCTTACGGAGGCTTTGATGTCTTAGCGTATGTGCATCAGTTTGGGACTGACAACCTCAAAGGGTTTATTATGATGGACTCTGTCCCAAAATGTCTTGGGAGTGACGATCCAAAGAATCCGAATGACTGGTATTGGTTTAAGTCTGATGGCTCGGACGGAGTACGGGAGCACTTCACCCAAGGCGTATTATTGCATCGCGAGCAGCTCAACGATGAGTTCGCCCGTTACATGGTTGATAATCCACATCCAGAATACATGAAGTGGATCACGCGGATTAGCAATCAAACGGGGGATGGTGTTGCTGCTTTATTGAATGAGTCTGGCTCATATCAAAATTACGAGATGGACCTCAAGGGGATGGAAGGCAAGGTGCCCTTGTTCTACTACATGAGTCGAAAAAGTCAGAGTGTTGATAAGTGGAGCAAAATTAATACCCCATCAGCAATGATAGTGAAATTCGGAAAACATTTATCTTTTTGGGAACACCCAGAGCATTTCAATAAAGCGCTGGACGAGTTCCTGGCGATGATCAAGTAGTGCTAACGCTACCTGGGGAGGACTGACGTCTCCATGGCTCTGATTTGGTAGCCGACTTCACGAAAAAAGCCGACTCACTCGCCGGATTTGTGCAGCCGCTCCTAGCGGAGGAGCGATGAGCACCGGGTGCTACTCTGGCCCGGTAGTAAGGCTGTTTAGTGATGGTAAATGCAGCAATCGTCGTCAGGTAGCGAATTGCTGCGTTCGCCAACGTCTTGGACTAACGCCAACAACTTTTGTGAAAGTACGAGTTAAATGTGATTGGTCAGAAAAGCCGCATTCCAGGCATATCTCGGAAATTGACATACTTCTATGGCTGAGTAGCTCTTTAGCTCTTGTGATTTTTTCTTGCCGAAGCCAATCTCGCGGCGCGTAGCCGGTTGCACTTTTAAATGCCCGAGAGAAATGACTTCTGGACAAGGCGCATTCCCGTGCGACCTGCGCAATCGAGACGCCTTGTGCCATTTTATTAATCATGATGTTTTTCGCGCGTTTTTCCTGCCAAGGCGCTAGCGTAAGCTTTGGCATGGGTAGCGTAGGTGGCGAGGTGAAAATTAATGCTGGTAACGCTATAAATCGAAGCTCTAATTTTGGGCAGTCTTTTTGCAGGATTGATTCGAGGAAGAATCTGTTTTGATTGCCAGGTAGAGTGACGGATTTATGTAAGCTCGGCATGTAGGCGCTCCTATGTTACAGGTGCTCACAAGCTCATTGGAAAAAATGAGTTCGCAAGCCTGTTTTATGCTGGTTGCTATAACGACAATGATCAGTCAATAAGTCGGATGTTGCCGAATTCCATATATAGGATTATGAGAGGTACTGTGTTAAGTAGCACTGTGGCACTGTGGTAGTGTATAGGCGGTAAAATAGAATTTATTAGATGTAGGTAGTAGCCCTATTAGTTTTTTCTTAATGAGTCAGAATTTGCGCCAGAAATTCTTGGGCCCTGGGAGAGCGATTTTGTACATCACCAAAGAATGATTCGGTGGGACAGTCTTCTATAATTTTGCCGTGATCCATGAAAATCACTCGATCACTGACCTTTCGTGCAAAACCCATTTCATGGGTTACACACACCATGGTCATTCCGTCTTCTGCCAGTTTTACCATCACATCAAGTACTTCCCCGACCATCTCGGGATCCAGTGCTGAGGTCGGTTCGTCGAAGAGCATTGCTACTGGGTCCATCGTCAGCGCGCGGGCGATTGCTACGCGTTGCTGTTGACCCCCCGAGAGTTGGCCCGGGTATTTATCGCGATGAGAAAACAGGCCCACCTTTTTCAGGTAGTCGGATCCACGCTCCACCGATTCCTGCTTGTTTCTTTTGAGGACACGCATTTGTCCCAGGGTCAGATTTTCAATCACACTCAGGTGGGGGAACAACTCAAAGCTTTGAAAGACCATGCCGATTCTGCTACGCAGTTTTGCGAAGTCGGTTTTCGCGTGTGTCAGCGAAACTCCCTCCACGACTATGTCGCCACTGCTAATGCGTTCCAGACCGTTGAGGGTCTTGATCAAGGTCGACTTTCCTGATCCTGAAGGGCCGCAAATGACGACAACTTCCCCGCTCTCTATCGACGTTGAACAGTGGGAAAGCACCTCAAAGGCACCGTAGTGTTTAGTGACATCTTTGACTTCTATCATTAGTTTTCTCACCGCAAGTACATGGCTCAGCAGGCCTGTTTGTTCTTTTTCTGAAGGTGATTAACCAGCGCCACCCCAGCACTGCAAATCAGCAGATAAATAGCTGCCGCAAATAAATAAAACTCCACCAACTGCCCATTACGTAGTCCCATTTGCCCAGCTGCTCCAAGAAAGTCGTTGAGGCTGATGACATAGACCAGAGAGGTGTCTTTGAGCAATCCAATCGATTGATTGACCAGTGCGGGTGACATGTTCCTGAAAGCCTGTGGAAGAATCACCCATCGCAAGCACTGAAGGGTCGTCATGCCAATGGCCTTACCCGCTGCCATCTGTCCACTTTTAACGCTGCCTATTCCCGCGCGGATGATTTCGCAGTAGTAGGCTGACTCCGCCAATACTAGAGCGATCACGGCGGAATACATCGCGCCTACTGACAGGTAGGGATTTCCCGTGATCTTTCGTAGCACAAATGGCATCAGGAAGAACATCCAGAATATCGTCAGGATGAGCGGTATTGCCCGAAAGAAATTCACATACCCGGCGGCAAGTTTTGCCAGTGGTCGGGGTCCGAAGATCCGGATGACAGCTAAAACGCACCCCAGCGATATACCCAGCGTCATACCTACCAGAACCAGCAGCAATGTGGTCTGCATGCCTTGGGCAAGATAGGGCAGGGCGGGGATAATGCCGCTCCAATTGAATTCATAATTCAATGGACAATCCCCGCGGTTATCAGGCCTGGTACGGTCAAACTTTTCTCTAGGCGACGCATAAAAATAACCACCCCGTAGGTAATCACCATGTAGATCAGCGTCGCAGCAATGAACGACTCAAAGGGATGACCCGAAAACTCGCTGACCTGACGACTTTGACCTGTCAGCTCCATCAAGCCGATGGTGAGCGCAGCAGCCGAGTTCTTGAACACGTTCATGAAGTCGGACGTCATGGAAGGCAGGATTATTCGAAAAGCCTGAGGCAGCAAGACATAGCGCTGAGCTGCCCACGGCCCCAGGCCAATCGCCTTGGCCGCATTCGCTTGTCCTCCGGAAAGTGATTGAAGCCCAGTTCGTACCTGCTCGGCGACACCGGCCGTGGTGTAAAGCGTCAGACAAATCACTACGCTCAAAAACTGATTCAGCGTGGGGTTCATCTGCTTGATTGCCTCTCCCCACTGGATGGGCAACAGCTCTGGAAGTACGAAATACCACAGAAACAATTGCACCAGCAGCGGCGTATTTCTGAAGCAATGCACATAGATCGCAGAAGCCCAGCGCGCAGCCGTACTGTCAGATGCCCTCGCTATTCCCATCAGTGTCCCCAGAGCCAACGCGAGAATCCAGGACAGGAGCGAAAGAGAAACTGTCCATAACACACCCTCTGCCAGCAGCACCCCATATAAGCCTTCGCCTGTAACAGACGGTTGGAAAAATATTGCCCAGTCCCAGCTGTAGTTCATGAGGTGCCTGCTTGATCAAAGATTACTGAAAAGCTTTGTCGCTTGGATTTTTGTAGAGCTGCGCATTTTCGCTAGACAATGGAGCCGGAATTTCCATTCCTCCGTTCACATTGATGCGGGTATTGAAGTATTTGTCATACAGCTTGGTCATCTCTCCGGACTGCTGCATTTCGATGATCACGCTGTCGGCCAGTTTTTTGAATGCAGGATCACCTTTGCGCATCATGCAACCGTAAGCTTCCAGAGATTGAGGGGTACCTACCACTGTCCATAGCTCGGGCTTCTTGGCGAGCGCTATGTTTCCGTAAAAAATGATGTCGTCGCCCATTGATGCTACAGCTCGTCCGGTCTCTACCGTGGTGAAGTTCGATATCGTGTCTTTGGAAAGTAAGATATTAACGCCGAGGTTTTTCTCTGTATTGAGTGTGCGTAGCAGCCGCTCTGACGTGGTGCCAGCCTCGACCACCACATTTTTCCCCTTCAGGTCTGAAAAATCATTGATCCCCGAGTCTTTACGCACCAGGAGTCGAGTACCCACGACGAAGAAGGTGTTGGAAAACGTAACCTGCTGTTGTCGTTGGGTGTTGTTGGTAGTTGAGCTGCACTCCAGATCGACAGTTTCGTTCGCGACCAGTGGAATACGTGTCTGCGGTGTAAGGTTCAGGGTTTTGATTTGCAGCGCGGACAACCCCAACTCTTGTTTTGCACGTTCAGCAATGCGCTGCGAAATTTCCCAGCCGAAGCCAGCGTGCTGACCCGCGTCATCAATGAAGTTGAAGGGCGTTGATGCCTCTCTGGTGCCTAAGGTGATCTCACCCGTAGCCTTGATCTTATCCAGCGTCCCAGTGGTTTGAGCGCAGACCACTTGGGCGACCACAAGAAGAGGGAGGGCTGCCAATAGTTTTTTCATGATTGCCTCTAGGCTTAGGTTATTCAGGAGTAAGTGTCGAGAACGCTCTATCAAGGTCATGCATCAAAGCTTCAATGGGCTCCAGACCAACGTGCAGGCGTAGAATCCAGGACAGGCCTTTCCATCTCACTGATGTACGTGACTTGCTGATATCTGTCAGTGCAATAAGGCTGTGGGTGCCGCCCCAGCTAGCGCCGATCCTGAAATGCTCAAGGCTGTCGATGAACTGCTCAATCTTCGAAAGATCTTCTTCGTGCAATATCAGGCTGATAACCCCGTTAGCACCGTAGAAGTAACGCTTGAAGCGTTTATGCTGAGGATCGGTATCCAACGCGGGAAAGAACACGCGGGAGACCGCCGGGTGCCCGTCTAGCCATTTGGCGACTGCCAAACCACGTTTTTCGTGTTCCGCCAAACGAACAGTGAGAGTCTGAAGGCCGCGCATCACCAGATACGCATCGTCGGCCGCCACCCCTGTGCCCAGCGCGATGAAAGACATTTTCAGTTTCTCAAAAAGACTGCGCTCTTTGACAGTGCACGAGCCCATGCAAACATCTGAATGTCCGCTGGCGTATTTGGAGAGTGCGGTACAGACAATGTCCACACCATGCTCGAAGCAGTTGATTTGACCAAAGCCCCAGGCATTGTCCATGAGCACCAATGCGCCCCCCTTGTGTGCCTGAGCGGCAATTACCGCTATGTCCTGAATCTCCATGGTGTACGAACCAGGCGACTCCAGCACGACGAGCTTGGTCGCATCATTGAGCCATGGTTCGATGGTTGAAGCATCAGAGGGGAAAAAGGTATGCGTGATGCCGTACTGAGCTAGTACAGACGTACACAGGTCACGGGTTGGGCCATAGACGCAATCCGCAAGCAGTACGTGATCGCCATGCTTTAGCAAACAAAGCATTGGATGGGTAACAGCGGCTAACCCCGACGGAAGCAGCATGCAATAGCCGCCACCTTCTATCTGGGCTATCTGTTGCTCTAGGGCGCGTCCGGTTGGTGTGCCGTAAAGCCCATAACTGAATCCATCCATCATTCTCTCAAAACGATTCAAGAAGTCGCGGGCAGACGCATAAGTCAATGTGGATGCTCGGTGCACCGGCATATTCAACGCGGTGAACTCAGGCATTGCAGTTTGGACGGGACGCAGATCGCTTGGCAGGTAATGTGATTTCACGGAGAGGGCGCCTTTGGGTTGCCGATTTCTTAGGGCTCCAAAATGCGCTATCCAGCGTATAACATCCAATGCGAATATGTCTTGGATCAATTCGTTTTGGACATAGGTAAGTCTGCATGAATCCGCGTCAGATTGAAGCATTCAGAGCTGTCATGATCACCGGTAGCACGGTAAAAGCCGCCGAGCTTATTCATACCTCACAGCCGGTGGTGAGCCGGTTGATAGGGCAGCTTGAGGTCAATCTGCGCTTGAAGCTGTTCGAGCGGGAGTCATCAAGGTTGCGCCCGACTCCCGAGGCCAAGGCGTTGTTCATTGACGTCGAGAAGTTCTATTCGGGACTGGAGCAACTGGCAGAAAAAGCTCAGAGCCTGCGTGAAGGTCGCAGTGGATTGCTTTCGATAGCATGCCTGCCAGCGCTGGCTTACGGCCCTATGCCCAAGTTCCTGGCCGAGCTTCAGCGCCAGTTACCCAACCTCTCTGTACGCCTTGAAATCAATTCATCTAACGAGGTGCGGGAGCTAATTGCCAGTGGGCGGTGTGACATAGGCTTTGCAGCCCAAGAGATTGATACCCATGGCATCGTTGCTAGAAGTATTGCCAGACGAAGAGCCTTGTTGGCTGTACCGAATGGACACCCACTGGCGACGTTGTCGACAGTATCAGTCCTTCAATTGGCGGATTATCCCTATTTGAGTTTGTCCTCTACTGACTCGACCCAGCGCTTTTTGAACGGCGTCATGGCAGAAGCGGGTAAGACACTCAAAATCGCTATAGAAACGCCCTACACGTTGACAATCGCCTCATTAGTCATGAGCGGCGCTGGTGTAGGGTTAATTGATCCCGTTGCATTGGAAGGCTTTGATTGGCCGGGGTTAACGCTTATTCCGCTGAAAGAGGATGTGGATTTCAATACGCTGGTTATTCACAGTGCGACGGCACCGCTTTCTGGCCCGGGGAATTTATTGATTGATATTGCACAGGGCCATCTCAGCGGCTCGAACCCTTTGTAGCTTTACAAAGGGAATATCCCCAGCAGTCAGGCGTGAACAGGTGGCAGACTTTGGAATTTTTTCGGCTCTGCTGCCAGGACCGATTGCTGAAGAATTTTCGCCGCCGGATGGGTGAACTGCATGCCCGGAATGACTGCGCGATCCTCGACGATACCTCCCTCGGCAAGAACGATGACCCGCTCGCAAAAGTGCTGCACCAGGCTCAGATCATGGGTGATGAGAACGAAAGCCATCCCTAGACGTTGGCGCAGGTTCGCCAGTAACTCAAGCATCTGCACCTGCAAAACTCGGTCAAGGTTGGAAAGCGCCTCATCCAGAATGATGAGTTTAGGTTCTGCTGCTAGCGCTCTGGCGATGCCCGCGCGTTGCAGTTGGCCACCGCTGAGTTGCGACGGCAGCTTTTCAGCATCACTCGACGCCAGTTGTACTTGCTGGAGCAGCTCGGCCACGCGTGTCTGTTGTTCGCTGGCATGCAAGCCACGGAGGTTGCGTAAAGGTTCGGCAATGCTCCAGCCGATTGTGCGCTGTGGGTTGAAGGCACTGATTGCATCCTGAAAAACCATCTGTACGGTTTGCAGAAAGGCTTTGCTCGCAGGCTCAAAGGCGCCATTGTAGAAACTGATGCGACCCTGCTCCGGCGCTTCAATGCCCATCAATAAACGAGCAAGGGTACTTTTACCGCTGCCACTGCCGCCGAGCAGGCCCAGGCTTTGGTACTCGTGCAGGGTCAGGCTGAGGTCATGCAGCACTTGAATGCGGTGCTTGCGAGTCAACAGGCCGCCACTGGTATAGCCGTGACTCAGGTTTTGCGCTTGCAAGAGGCTCATTGGCTGGCGTGCTCCATAGTCAATGTACGGTGGGCGTGCAGAAGGGCCCGTGCGGCCGTGCTTTGAGGCGAATCGAAAAGGGTTCGGACATCGGCTTTTTCGACGATCAATCCACTCTCCATCACGGCTACGTGATCACAGCTACGTGCCACGACGCCCATGTCGTGGGTGACCAGTAGGACGCCCAGACCACGCTGTGCTGTCAGCCTTTCGAGCAGATCCAGAAACCGAGCTTGCGCGACGACGTCCAGGTCGCTGGTGGGTTCGTCAGCCAGAAGGAAGCGACTTTCGGCCATCAGCGCCAGGGCTATCATCATCCGTTGCAGCATGCCGCCACTGAGCTGAAAGGCACATGAGTCAAGCACGCGCTCTATGTCGACCAAGCCCACGTCGCTGACTGCTTCGTTCATGCGCATCCGGGCCTGAGCACCCTTGATTCCTCGAACGGCGAGGGTTTCTGCCGCATGTTGACGCAGAGTGCGTACCGGATTGAAGGCGCTGCGAGGGTTCTGCAATACCAGAGCGATCTCCCGCCCACGGAGCTGTTGTGCCGTGACTGTCTTGCCATCCAGTAGCAGCTCGCCTGACAGGCGTTGCAGGTTATCGGGCAGGAGGTCGAGCATACCCAGGCAGGTCAGGGACTTGCCCGAGCCGCTGGCGCCTACCAAGGCGCAGATATGCCCGGCATTCAACGTGAGATCAATGCCGTTAACCAGTGGGTCGCCCCGGTGCTCAATGTGCAGGTCACGAAGCTGAAGTTGCCCGCTCATAATTTCACCTCCGCGCGCAAGGCCGGATCAAGTCGGTCACGCAGGGCATCACCCAGTAGGTTGAATGCCATAACCGAGAAGAAAATCATCAGCCCGGGCCACAGCAGCAGTTGTGGTTGCGTCCAGATAAACTCCTTGGAGTCGTTGATCATAACGCCCCATTCCGGAGTCGGCGGACTGACGCCCAGCCCCAGAAATGACAGGCCGGAAACGTGCAGCATCATGTGACCGATATCCATCGACGCCAGCACCAGCAACTGCCCGGCAACGTTAGGCAAGATGTGCTGACGGACGCGAGTGAAGCGAGAAGCCCCGGCCAGCCGTGAAGCGAGCACATAATCCCGTCCGCGCTGTGCGATGACCATGCCGCGCACCATGCGGGCATACCAGGCCCAATGAGACAACGCGATAGCAATAATCACGTTGCCCAGGCCGGTACCCAGCAAAGCGATCAGAAAGAACGCCAGGACCAGCGTTGGAAAGGTCAGGAACATGTCACACAGACGCATCAACAGCATGTCGACACGCCCCCCTACGAAGCCTGCCAAACCACCGATAACGACGCCTAGTACGAGTACCAGGCCGAGCGTGAGGACTACGCTGCCCAGTGATAAACGAGTGCCAACGATAAGGCGCGACAGTACATCTCGGCCCAAGTGATCGGTTCCCAGCCAATGACTTGTGCTCACCGGTAACAGCCGTTCGTTGAGGTCGACCAATGTAGGATCGTAGGGTGCCAGCCACGGCCCCAGGATTGCCAGCATCAGCAAGATACCGACCATCGCCCAGCCGATGCGCAGCCCCCAGCGGGTGGCGGGGCGCAATGCTGTCAAAGCATTCATGCCGGAACCCCCGCCAGACGCGTACGTGGATCGAGCCACGCATAGCAGATGTCCACGATCAGATTGCACACCACCAGCAACGCAGTGAGTAGCAGTGTGAAGCATTGCATCACCGGGAAGTCCCGATTCAGCACAGCACCGACGGCGAAACGACCTACCCCTGGCCAGGCGAAAATGGTTTCGATCACCAGAGCGCCGCCGAGCAGCTCACCGATGTGCATACCGGTGGCGGTGACGAGAGGCATCCAGGCATTGCGCAGAATATGACTGCGCCATACACGGTTTTCATCCAGACCGCGTGCCCGGGCATAAAGTACGTGGCGGTGCTTGCTGACATCCAGCAGGCTGGCGCGCAGCAGACGGGCATTGATCGACATGGACATCAGGGCAATGGCCAGAACCGGCATGACTACATGCGCGATACCGCCCCGGCCCATGGGTGGCAGCCAGCCAAGCCATAGGGAAAATAGCGCGATCAGTACAAAGGCCAGCCAGAAGTTGGGCATTGACACCCCAATGAACGTCACTAGACGCACCAGTTGATCCGGCCAGCGTCCACGCCAGCGTGCGGCTGCAAGTCCCAGCGGAATGCTCATCAGCAAGGTCATGGCCAGCGCCAGGCCACCGAGTTGCAGAGTGGCAGGCAAGTAGTAGAGCAAATCATCCAGCACCGGCCGCCCGGTGATGTAAGAGGTGCCGAAATCCAAGTGCAAGGCATTCCACAACCAGGTCAGGTATTGCTCTGGTAGTGGCCGATCAAGCCCGAGTGCGTGCCTTGCTTCTTGCAACGCGGCATCGGTTGGCGGGATCTGCGAAAGACGCAGGTAGTCCAGCGCCGGATCACCATTACCCAGGTGCAGCAGGGTAAACACGATCAGGGACACGCCGAGCAATACGGGAATCAGCAGCACCAAGCGCAGGATGATGTAGCGCAACATGAGTTATGGTTTCCCGGCCGCTGGGCGCATGCGTTCGAAAGGCACGTCGAACAGCGTGCTGCCAAACTCGACCCCGTCGACAGTCGGGCGGCTAACGCTGATCGCGGTCAGATAGGAAATCGGCAGGTAAACGGCTTGATCGTGGAGAGTCGTCAGAATTTCCCGATAGCCGTCTGCGCGAACCTGTTCCTGAGTGCTGGCCAACACCTCGGCGATTTTGCGGTCGATGGCGTCTTTCATTGGCAGACCGCGTTGGGCCATGTAGTCGGCGTGCCCGGCATAACGCATGGAACTGACGAATGAGTGCGGATCGTAGGGCGCGCCCCAAGTGTCGCCGAATATCATGCCAAAACGGCCTTCGCGCTGACGTTGCACCAGGGCGCCTTCCTCCTCGGCGCGCAACTGCACTTGGATACCGACCTTGGCCAGCTCGCCCTGAATGATCTCGGCGAGGCTTTTTTGCAGTGCGCTGGTACCCAGGAAGCACAGCTCGATACTCAACATCCGACCCTCTTTTACCAACGGGCCTTTGCCCGTTGAAGGTTTCCAGCCAGCCGCTTCCAAGGTCTTGCGAGCGGCGGCGGGATCGTAGGGCAGGGCTTTGAGGCCGATGTCGGTGTACGGCATGTTGTTGGAGAACAGTGCATCGGCGCGCGGTTCCAGACCATGCAGCACCTTGGCGATGATGGTGTCTTTGTCGATGGCCTGGTTGATTGCCTGGCGTACTGCCAGTTCATTGGTGGGGGCGAGACCGGTGTTCATCGCTACTGCGCGGGTTGCCAGCGGAGCGGAGATTGCGGTTTTGAAACCGGCATCACGTAGGCGTACAAACGTGCCCGGAGATATCTCACCCTCAGAGCCCTGAATCAGATCCAGTTCTCCGGTTTGCAAGGCGATAGCGCGGCTATCGGGGTCAGAGATGACTTTTACCAACACTTCCTTATAAGCAGGCTTTGCCCCCCAATAGCGTTCGTTACGCTGAAAGCGGTCGTACTCGCCTCGCCGGGTTTCAACAAGCTTCCAGGGGCCTGTGCCTATCAAGCTGCCGGGCTTGTCGTCGGGCGCGGCAAAGCGCAACGGCCGAACCTGGGCCAGCTCAAGTAGAGTGGGGTAGTAGGGGTGTTTGAGAACCAGCACCAGTGTCGCGGGGTCTGGTGCTTCGACACGGTCAATCGTAGTGACCAACTCCATCCATTGATGCCTGCTGGTGTTCGCCAGTGCGGCATCCAGATTAGCTTTCGCGGCAGCAGCGTCGAAGATCGCCCCGTTACTGAAGGTGACGCCTTCACGCAGCTTGAAGGTGTAGGTCTTGCCGTCCGGGGAAATGGTCCAACTTGTCGCAAGCCAGGGTTCAAGTGCGCCGGTCGTGGTGTAACGCACCAAAGGTTCATACACCATGGCCTGCGCGTACATCTGATTGGGGGAGTAGCCTCGGGGATCAAGAGGCCCGGCATTGGTCGGCCAGCTGTAGGTGAGTACGTCTGTTGATGTTTCACCGCTATCCGCGTTGACAACCTGACCAAGACTAACGGCGAGGCAAGCCGCGAAGATCCAACTGTTGAGCTTTTGTTTCGTCCGTTGCTGCTTCACACTCGTACTCCCCAATGATGGCGGGCATAGAGTATTCATCAGTAAGTATGATGTCTATGGATAAACCTCATACTCGCAGGAAGGTATTGATGCAACGAGTCACCATCACGCTGGACGACGAACTTCTGGCGGCCATTGATCAGCGCGTCGCCACTCGCGGCTATCAAGGGCGCTCGGAAGCCGTCCGCGATTTGCTCCGTGCAGGCTTGCTTGAGCCTGGAGCGGGTAATCCTGAAGCAGACTGCGTCGCTACCTTGAGCTATGTCTACGATCACCACACCCGTGAGTTATCCAAACGCCTGAATACTACCTTTCATGCTCACCATGATCTGACCATGTCGACGCTGCATGTGCATCTTGATCACGGTAATTGTCTGGAAGTCTCAGTGCTAAAGGGACCCACAGGCCAGGTAGCGGAATTGGCTCAGCATGTGATGGCAGAGCGTGGGGTAAGACATGGGAATGTGCAGATCATTCCGGTGGCGAGTATCGAGCATGTACATGAGTAGTCGTTAATCAATCGATCAACCACTCTGGCTCAGTACCCAGCAGGTTTAATGACGGCAACTTTCGACCTGCGCAGAAAATTTGAAGATACCAATTTCATCAGCCCCGCATTATCCAAGTGATAGCGCGCATGCCAGCCCCTTTAGGTTGTGGCTCGAAGGTGGACATCTGCGCCATCTTGAACGACTGGTCGCTATCACAGATTGCACGCAACCTGCGGACGCAATCTGGACGTGTTATTCCCGAACAGCGTCGGTCCCGATGTATTGAGGTCGATTCCAAGCAGGCCGTAGAGGGCGGACAATTGATCCAGCGACCTTAGTCTTAACCCTGCACCCATCATGAGCCTGACTAATTTTTTATTGAAATCAATTCGTTTTCGGTCATGTGTTTACTCGATCTAGAATGCGCGCAGCTCTTCATGAAAGGTTGGAATGCCAGCACTCAGTGAAGAAACAGAACGTAGGTCAAAGCTTAATGAAGGCGAAAGTCCATTTCAGCTTTGCGTTGAAAAACAGGATGCTAGGTCAGGATGAAAAAAGAACTCACATTTGCTATCAAGAGCATTTCTTTTGATGAGCATTACTCTCCATCAGCCACTACGCGCATCACGACGAACTTTGCCAATCTTGCCAGAGGGGAAAGTCGCCAGAAGAATTTGCGCAACACGTTGACGATGATCAACAACCGTTTCAACGCCTTGGCGCACTGGGACAACCCTACAGGTGATCGTTACACGGTCGAACTGGACATCATCTCCGCTGAGCTGACTATTGCTGCTGACGGCGGGGAGAATGCCATCCCGCTAATCGAAGTTCTGAAAGCCACGATTATTGATCGAACAACCGGTGAGCGCATCAAAGGTATTGTCGGAAATAACTTTTCTTCTTACGTGCGCGACTATGACTTCAGTGTGCGGTTGCTAGAACACAACAAGGATCAGTCCCAGTTCAGTACGCCAGAAAATTTTGGAGATTTGCACGGAAAGCTGTTTAAGTGCTTCGTTAATTCATGTGCCTACAAAGATAATTTCGAAAAGCCGCCTGTTATCTGTCTGAGCGTTTCGAGTAGCAGAAGGTACCATCGGATTGAGAGTCAGCATCCCGTTCTAGGACATGAGTACCAGCAAGATGAATACTCTTTGACGGATGAGTATTTCAATAAGATGGGGTTGAAAGTTCGCTATTTTATGCCGCCGAACAGCGCCGCACCTTTGGCTTTTTATTTCTCTGGCGACTTACTTAGTGATTACACCAATCTTGAACTTATTGGCATCATTAGCACAATGGATACCTTCCAAAAAATTTATCGACCTGAAATCTATAATGCAAATTCAGCGGCAGGAAAATGCTATCAGCCTAGCTTGAAAAACCAGGATTATTCACTGACTCGAATTGTGTATGACCGCGAGGAACGCAGTCGGCTTGCTGCTGAGCAGGGAAAGTTTGTCGAAGAGCACTTTATGAAACCTTACCGCACTGTTCTTGAGCAGTTTTCCGCTAGCTGCGCTCTTTGATTAGTTTAAAACCAAGGTCATCTTCATGAAAAAATTGTTACCCACTTCGACTGCTGGCAGCTTGCCTAAACCTTCTTGGCTTGCGCAGCCTGAGACCCTTTGGTCACCTTGGAAGTTGCAAGGCGAAGAATTGACTGAAGGCAAGCAGGACGCGTTACGTTTATCACTGCAAGAACAACAAATGGCCGGTATCGATATCGTCAGTGACGGTGAGCAAACTCGCCAGCATTTCGTGACGACGTTTATTGAGCACCTCGACGGCGTTAATTTTGAAAAACGTGAGACTGTCAGAATTCGTGACCGCTACGACGCGAGCGTACCAACGGTGGTGGGTGCTGTTGCTCGTCAAAAGTCTGTTTTTGTTGAAGACGCCAAGTTTCTACGACAGCAAACCAAGCAGCCAATCAAATGGGCCCTACCAGGCCCCACGACGATGATTGACACCCTCTACGATGCTCACTACAAAAACCGTGAAAAACTGGCTTGGGAATTCGCGAAGATTCTCAATCAGGAGGCCAGAGAGCTGGAGGCTGCCGGGGTAGATATCATCCAGTTCGATGAGCCTGCATTCAACGTGTTTTTTGACGACGTGAATGACTGGGGTGTAGCCACTTTGGAACGAGCAATCGAAGGGCTCAAATGCGAAACCGCCGTGCATATTTGCTATGGCTATGGCATTAAGGCCAACACCGACTGGAAGAAGACGCTGGGTTCAGAGTGGCGACAGTACGAAGAAGCGTTTCCCAAGCTGCAAAAATCCGGCATCGATATTATCTCGCTGGAGTGCCATAACTCTCACGTACCTATGGATCTGCTTGAACTCATTAGGGGTAAAAAAGTGATGGTAGGAGCCATTGACGTGGGGATCCATACCATTGAGACGCCCGAGGAAGTGGCCAATACCCTGAGAAAGGCACTCCAGTTCGTCGATGCCGACAGGCTTTATCCATGCACTAACTGCGGCATGGCACCTTTGCCACGTCGAGTCGCCAGCGGCAAGCTGCACGCGTTGAGTGCTGGTGCAGAAATCGTACGTAAAGAACTCTCTAGCGAGCGCTGAGCTACATTCGCAAATGGCGTACGTAGGTTGAGTGGGCGATCAGGTCGATTTTGATCGACGGGCCGCTTTCAAAACTGAAGAAGACTGAAGCCAGCCAGATTATCGGGCCACTTCAGGCTCGGGAGCTGCTTTTGATCCTACTCCCCCTGTTTATGCTTATGAGGTTTCAGTTTTGGATGATCCTTTTGCTTTTCAGGCGTGACTCTCTGCCTCTTGTCCGGGGTGCCATCCTCGTTCGTTCTCTTAGGGCCAGGTTTAATACTCATCGTCGATTTCCTTTATCGCTTGGGTTGTTAAATCCTGCTTTGTAGATATCCCAGCCCCTTATAGCTGTCAATAGGAGGAGGGCAAAGTTCGCGTAGTCAAAGTATAGGCATTAGGATGTCAATAGCCGACTTGGTCATGACTTGGCCGCCGCGAACTCAGGGCTTCATCGAGCTGCTTGAATCGCTCCCTAGCTTTTAAGTATGTACGTAACGTCTCCCATTCAGCCGCCTGCTGCCCCCATTACAGGCAGCAGGCGTCCCAAAGCAAACGCCGAGGCTGGCGGCTATCTACTAGCGGGTGTCTTTGCATGTGCGTATTGTTTGATTGCCGCTACCTTCCCTGGAAACCACGCGGAACCACGCAATAAGGACGATGCAAATGAATGTTGGAATGGATCATGCGATTGAGGCCGCAGAAAGCGAGTATTTGTGTGCGCGCGTCGAGAGTTTGTCTCGGATAAGCGGGAACCCTTTTGGTGCTCGCGTGTTTTTTAACGACGCTTTTCCATGTTTTCGAGTGAAGGCATCATCCAGCCCGATGCTCAATCGTATCTACGGCGATAGCTCCGCCAGCCCCGAGGCACTAGTGAGCTTGCTCCTTGAGTCGGCGGAGTATTCGACCGTAACGCCTCTGATCGGCAAGGCCTCTACATTGGAGCAATACGCTTTTGTGGGAGAGAGGCAACTGGAGCGTCTGAGGGGATGGACGCATCTGCAACTCGCGTGCGCCATCGAGGACGTGGTCTTGAACCACCACTCATTCGAAATCGAAGAGGCCACCTCACAAACGCTTCCTGAGTTCGTGGCCGTACATGCGAGTGGATTTCATACCAAGCCGGAACATCTTCAGTTGAGCCAAGCTTCGTTCGCAGGGCTGATCTCAAATGAACGTATGAAAATTTACGTCCTCAAGTCTGATGGAAAGATCGTTGCAGGAGCGTTGATGTACTTGGCCTGCAACGGGGTTGCCTACCTTGGTACGGCTGCAACGCGAAAAAACGCACGAGGCCAGGGCTACCATGGAGCGCTGATATCTCATCGGATAGAGCAAGCAAAGAAACACGGCGGCCTTTTTATTGCCGCAACCGCGCTTCCCAGCTCGCAAAGTCGCCGAAATTTGCAACGTACAGGGCTATCGATATCCCACGCTCAAACCCTATATCGCCTAGCAGATAGCTAAAATATGTCTCCGCAGTAGCGTTTCCTTTTGGTCGGTAACCAATCATTTGGCGTTTGATTGACTATAAACAATTCCCAACCATCAATTACTCATGGACTATAGGTGTATTTGTCGGCCTCTTCATGAGGCCAGCGCTCGTAGCTCCAGGAGCCTATGAATGAACATCAAGATTGAGGCGCTGATCGCACGCAAGATCGGCTTCGCCTCCCACCAGAACGCCGTCCCGCTTGTACGTGAACTGAGTCTCTGGAACCAAGAAGAAACAAACTTTGAGAACCTTACCCTGACATTGAGCACGGACCCAGACTTTGTCGAAAGCCGGACTTGGCATATCGACCGCATTCACGCGGGTGATCGCCTCAGCATCTCTGAGCGCGACATCAAGCTCAATGCTGGTTATCTGTCCGGACTGACTGAAAGCCTGAGCGCCGATGTGGTCATGCGCCTTTCCCAAGGCGACAATTTACTTGTCGAACAGCGCTTCCCTACTGAACTTTTGGCACGCACTGAATGGGGCGGTTTGAGCGCCATGCCGGAGTTGCTGGCTGCTTTCTGCATGCCCAATGATCCGGCTATAGATCGGGTTCTCAAAGCGGCCTCTCAAGTCTTGAGACGTGCAGGGAAGAAAGACGGCATTGATGGCTATGAGAGCAAGTCGCGCACACGTACTTGGGAGCTTGCCTCGGCCATCTGGTCTGGGGTATGCAGCTTCCAACTGAGCTATGCATTGCCGCCAGCTAGCTTTGAGCAACAGGGCCAGAAGGTAAGGCCTCCGAGCGTGGTTCTGGAGAATGGCATTGCAACATGTCTGGATACCGCATTGCTCTTCGCAGCGGCTTTGGAGCAGGCTGGACTCAACGCCCTGCTTGTCATGACCAAGGGACATGCTTTTGCAGGCGTTTGGTTGCAACCACAAGAGTTTTCCCAGCTGTTGACAGATGAAGCGTCGGCGGTACGTAAGCGTCTAGATTTGAAAGAAATGGTGGTCTTCGAGACCACCCTTGCTACCCAAACGCCTGCGCCTAGCTTTTCCCAAGCCGTTGCGGCTGCGGAGCGGCAACTCGATGATGAGCAGTTCATCATGGCCATTGATCTGCATCGTGCCCGGATGCAGAAGATTCGCCCGATGGCATTGGTGTCGGCAGTGAGTGCATCCGAAGCGACCGATGATGCACAACCGGCTGTTGAAGGATTGGAGGAAGCTCCGGCCCTTCCAGGCTTCGATGTTGAGATAAATGACGGTAATGAAGGTCCGGCTGGCAAACTCACGCTATGGCAACGTAAGCTCCTTGATCTGACAACGCGTAACCGTCTGCTGCATCTCCCGGACAGTGCCAAAGGCGTGCGTCTTCTCTGCCCGGATCCAGCGGCGCTTGAAGACCTCCTCTCCAGTGGCGGTCGCATTCGGGTAATGCCAGTACCTGACCTGAACAGCAGTGGCCGTGATGTGGCCCTGTATGAGCAGCAGAATAATGAAAGCTTGGTCGACGAAGTGGCTCGTCAGGCACTCGCACGCGGTGAAGTGCTCGCCAGTCTGGAGAAGGTCAAACTCGAAGCGACGCTGATTGATCTGTTCCGCAAAGCGCGCAGTGATTTGGAGGAGGGTGGCGCGAATACTCTTTTCCTGGCTATCGGTTTTCTTAAATGGAAAAAAACCGCAGAAGACCCGAAGACGTATTCAGCTCCGTTGATTTTGCTTCCGGTAAAACTCGAACGCAAAAGCGCCTTGTCCGGGGTAACGTTGAGCCTGCTCGACGAGGAGCCGCGTTTCAACCTGACACTGCTTGAGTTGCTCCGCCATGATTTTGAACTGGTGATTCCCGGCCTGGATGGCGAACTACCGAGTGATGAAAGCGGCATTGATGTGACTGGCATCTGGAACATGGTACGGCGAGCGGTGCGCGATGTCCCAGGATTCGAGGTGAGCACTGAGCTGGTTCTGGGCACATTCTCGTTTGCCAAATATCTGATGTGGAAAGACCTCAACGCCAACGCAGCGCAGCTGCTGCAAAGCCCGTTGGTTAAGCATCTTTTGGAGCCAAACGCGGCAGGTGAGGGCTTCTCCGGCTCAGACGATTTTCCTAAACCTGAGCGTCTCGATTCCACAGTAACACCGGCACAGCTCTTTGCCCCATTACCGGCTGACTCTTCGCAGCTATCAGCCGTTGTGGCATCCGCTAGTAATCATAGCTTTGTAATGGATGGACCTCCCGGAACCGGTAAGTCGCAGACCATTGCCAACATGATTGCCCATAACCTAGCGCTGGGCCGTCGCGTGTTGTTCGTGGCTGAGAAGCGTGCCGCCCTCGACGTGGTTTATCGTCGTCTGGCCGAGAAGGGGCTGGGCGAGTTCTGTCTGGAGCTGCACTCAAGCAAGGCTTCGAAAGTTGAAGTGCTCAAGCAGCTGGATCGTGCGTGGGACGTGAGCGACGCATTGAGTGCTGAAGAGTGGGAGCGTGAAGCCGCTAGATTGCAAGCGCTGCGCTCACGTCTCAACCAACTGGTCGAAGTTCTTCATCGCCGTTGGGGAAATGGCCTTACCCTGCACCAGTCGATAGGCCGTGTTGTTCGTGACCATGGCCTTCAGACGCCAAGATTATCCTGGCCTGCAAACACCGAACATGACGCTGCTGAGTACGGCCAGCTCCTCGACTTATCCCGTCGACTTGGCCTCAATGGGGCTACTGCGCGAGACCTGTCAGGCAAGTTCGGCGCTCTGGCGCAGACCCAATGGTCGAACGCCTGGCAGGCGCAGATCGCCAGTGCTTCTCGTGAGTTGCCGCAGGCGCTTGATGCGTTGAACGCCGCCAGCGAAAGACTGGTTGGCCTGACGCACCTGTCGTTGCCTATCGCTGAAGTGATGCAGGTCCAGCAGCTCAGCGATTTGGTAGCCCTGGTTGTAGAATCTTATGGCCAGAACCTTTCATTCGCTTTCTCCCCCGACGCTGTCACACGTATCGAATCAGCCCGTCGCGCTTGTCAGTTGATCGAGAGCTATCGGGAGCTGGAAGAAAGCCTATCTTTGGATTACGCCGATGAAGCTTGCCGTCGCATTCCGTTCGAACAGATGCGCAGTGAGTGGAGAGAGGCTGAGAGTAAGTTCTGGTTCCTGGCGACATTCGCTAAGAAAAAAGTGGCGAAGAAATTGGCCTCTTTAGGTGGCGCAGCGGGCATTCCTGATATGGTTGCCGATCTCGCCATTTTCGAGCGCCTGCATTCACAGCTAATGGAGCTGGACGCGTTGTCGAGTGACATGCAGTCAATTCCTGGCTGGCAAGGACTGGGGAGCGATACCTCCCGCACACTGCACGCCGTCATACTGGCCGAGAATCTGCGCGCGCTGCTGAGCGGCCTGGCTGAATCGCCCGACCACTTGGTTGCATTGCGCGGCGCAGTCGCGCGTCTAGTCATCGATGCGAACGACATGTTGGCGCCGGGTGGGCAGATCGGTGCTGCGCTAACGACTTTGCAACAGACCTTGTCCCGATATGACGATGCAGTCCGGTTGTTTACTGGATTAGCTGCATCGCCCCCTGGCACGCATCCTAGCGTTACCGCATTACGTACTACTTCACTGTCCATCCAGCAGCAGGAAGAGCAGCTCAAGGCCTGGTGCGATTGGTGTCGAGTGCGGGAGCAGGCTACCGAGGTGGGTTTGTCCAGCCTTGCTCAGGCGTTAGAAGCGGGAAGCTTGTTGCCAACGGCAACTGAGGACACCTTCGTCACCGCCTATGCGTATTGGTTTGCCACTCAGGGCATCGACAGCGAACCGCTGCTGAGAAACTTCGTCGCAGCCGAACACATGAGTGATATTGGCTCTTTTGCTCGATTGGACGATGAGCTGGCAAAACTTACGGTGCGTTACATCAGGGCAAAACTCTGTGGTCTGATCCCGTCAAAGAATGACATTCCCAAGAGCAGTGGCTTCGCAATTCTCAAGCATGAATTGCAGAAGTCTCGTCGGCACAAACCCGTCCGGCAGTTGGCCATTGAAATGGGGGATGCACTGAATCGCCTGGCGCCGTGCATGCTCATGAGCCCGCTATCGATTGCGCAGTTCTTGCCTGCCGATCAGCCCCCATTCGACCTGGTCATCTTCGACGAGGCATCTCAAATTGCTCCATGGGACGCAATCGGTTCGATTGCTCGCGGCAAGCAAGTGGTGATAGCTGGTGACCCGCGTCAAATGCCACCGACGAACTTCTTCAGCCGTGGGCCCAATGCCGGTGACGACGATACGGCCGAAGACATGGAGAGCATCCTGGACGAATGCTTGGGGGCAGGGGTGCCAAGCCACAGTCTGAGCTGGCACTACCGCAGTCGCCATGAAAGCCTGATCGCGTTCTCGAATCACCGTTACTACGACAGCAATTTGATCACCTTTCCTGCGGCAGAGACCCGTGCAAGCGCTGTTGAGTGCCGCAGAGTCGAGGGTGTATACGCAAAAGGTAAGGGCCGCTACAACCAGGCGGAAGCTGAAGCGATTGTCAGCGAGACCGTCAAGCGTCTTACCGATCCTGCGTTCATTGCAGCTGGTCATTCAATCGGGATAATCACGCTCAACTCTGATCAACAAAAACTGATCAACGATCTGTTGGACGCGGCCCGCAAGCAATACCCACAGATCGAGCCGTTCTTTCAGGACACCCAGACCGAACCGGTAGTAGTGAAGAACCTGGAAACGGTCCAGGGCGATGAGCGGGACCTGATCATGCTCGGGATCGGTTATGGTCCCACCGAAGCAGGCGCGCCGGTCATGTCCATGAACTTCGGTCCGCTCAACAAAGACGGGGGATGGCGCAGGCTGAACGTCGCGATCACCCGGTCTCGGCGGGAGATGTTGGTGTTCACATCGTTCGACCCGTCAATGATCGATCTGAATCGGACCAACGCTCGCGCCGTTCGCGATTTAAAGCATTTCATTGAGTTTGCGCAGCGCGGTCCAAGGGCCTTGGCTGAAGCGATACAAGGCTCTGTAGGCGGCTACGACTCGCCGTTCGAGGAAGCCGTCGCCCAAGGGTTGCGGCGTCTCGGTTGGCAGGTCGTCCCTCAAATCGGAGTGTCACGCTTCCGCATCGACCTAGGTATTGTTCACCCTGATCGTCCGGGCGACTACTTGGCGGGTGTTGAATGTGATGGTGCTACTTACCATAGCGCTGCCACCGCGCGGGACCGTGATAAGGTCCGGGGTGCAATCCTTAAGGGCCTGGGCTGGAGCCTGGTACGGCTGTGGTCAACAGAATGGTGGGTCAACAAAGAAGGGGCGTTGCAGAAGCTGCACGCTGCTCTAAACGATCTTCTCGATCGATCGCGGAACGAGTTTAGTGCCGGTCAAGTAGCCGACGAGCCGTCGGTAGCTCCCTTCGTGATCGACTTCACGACCGACATCGCTGTTAACAACCTGTTACCTGAAGCTACTGTGGCATCCGAGAGTGAATGGCCAGCGGAGATTGGTGAAGTTCGCATCGCACGAGCCCATAGCGTTCAATCAATATCTCTGGGGCAGAAGAGGGAGTATCGCGTTGCGGACCTTTCGCCCCTTTCGTTGATGATCCAGGCCGACCAGTTTCACATGCCCGAGTACACCCCTGTGCTACGTCAGATCGTCGAAGAGGTCCTGCGCCAAGAAGCGCCAATTCTAGATGCACTTCTGGTCCAGCGGGTCGCTCGTGCACATGGCTTCCTGCGATCAGGGCGACTCATTCGGGACCGCGTGCTGGAGTTGGCCGAACAGCATCATTACGTTCAGAAAGCAGGGTTTGAAGAGGTATTCATCTGGCACGCAGAAGGCGATGTGATGGAGTGGTCTACATACCGCGTTCCGGCTTCGGCCAATGACGCGCGCTCTATCGAAGAGATCGCAGCAGAGGAGCTACGTATCGCAGCAAGCATCATTGATGCGACTGATACTGCATTGGACGTGGCACGGTTGCTCGGTGTCAAACGGCTTACAGGCGCAGCTCGTCAACGGATAGAGCGGATTCTCGGCAGCTAGGAGCACTTGATCGATGTAGCGATTCAAGACACTCAATAGGATTGGCTTAGGAATAGACTTTGAATTGTATCCTGAGAGGCATATTCCAGCGGTTCAGTAACTTTTGCCGCTGGAATACGCCTAGCTAATGGCGTGATGGGGCACCTATGCAGTAAGTTTTCGCCGCGCCTCTAATTCGTCACGCCATTTTTTAAGGGATTCGATATCTACCCTTAGCTCCGCCTCCTCCGGTGGCTGAACCGGCGTCTCATCGGATTGGCTGTGCTCAAAGCAGCTGAACTTCGTCATCAGCTCATCAATGCGGTGAAGCTCCTCGTGAGTGATCCCAAGCAGGGCAGGAAGACGTCCATCGGTGGAAATTCCCCGGCGGTGACGTACAACGATTTTCTGTAGCAGGTCGTCCTCAACGGAGCGTTCGATCAACTTGCGGAAATCGCTACAGATCCCTTGGGCAAGCGCGTAGTAGGCTACCGCGCCAGCTGTGTCACCTGCTTTTTTTGCGTCACGAAGTCTATCAAGTAGAATGTTATTCGCCGTCTTCGTAGGGCTGTTCCATACGGCCTGATCAGCGGGGTGTCCTGATGCACCTCCGTATGACTCGATACACATAGCCCGATAATTCGCTTTCTTCCACCCATCTCCAATTTTCTTTGCTACATCCTCCATAGCCCCATAAAGCGATAGACGGTGAGTGAAAATGAGGACTTGGCGGTCCTTAGCTAATTCAGCTAAGCGGCAAGCAACCTGCCATTCGAAATCGTGGTCCAGTGAAGAGATTGGATCGTCGAAGATGAAGGGCGCAACTCCAGGCTTGTCAGTCACATCAGCTAAAAAAGCTGCCAAGGATATGATCCTTCGCTCTCCCTCGCTCAGAACTTTATCGGGCGAATGGTCCGTGTTCTTGACTGCTTTCAGCTTAAGTTGGTGTAGCACCTTGGCGCGTGAGGTTCGGGTCTTGACTAGTTCAACCTGAATACGTGTAGCGCCTAGCAAGCGAAGTTCTTTATTGAACCGAGCAACATACACCTCTGTGACTACGTTCTCTGAAATCTCTGTTGCTTTGGTCGAAATCCGCCGAGAACTCGCGAGGGTCTTCAATGAATCCAGCTGCTTTGAACTTTTGAGCCTTAACTGCTCATTTCGAATGGCGTCAGATTGTTGCGAAACCCATTGCTTTGTTTCCAAGGCGGTCTTCTCAGCATTTGCTTTCAGCCTGTCGAACTGAAGGGCATCCTGATCAAACTGATCGGCCTCATTGCCAAGTTGCTCGGCATATTTGTCCAGTATCGACAGGTTGGCTGTGAAGTCTGGCAGGGCTCCGGCGATTTCTCCCGTCTCATTACCCAGTAGCGCGGTTCTAATTTGGGTTACAGAACTCCATAGGTTCCACAGAGCGGTCTTCCATTCTGGAGTCAAGCTAGCAGCTGTGCATTGAGTCTGGACTTGAGATTCAGTTAGAGAAGCTGAAAGGCTAAGCAAGGCTTCAGCGTATACGGCTTCGGCCGTCCTGGCGTCGGTCTCCAAACGGCCTTGAACGAACTGTTCAAAATTATTGAGCCGTGCTTGCGCTTCTTCTGAGAGATCTTGATGGCAAAGAACACACTTCCCATCTTGGGTAACGGGAAAAGGTACTTGCGCATAGGGAATCAACGAATACTGACGCGCGGCCTCCCACAGTGCTCTCCAGGTAGGGGTTCCCACACCATCAAGTATGGCCGATTTTGCCTGTGCTCCCTCGGTTGCGATTCGGCGCTTCGCAACCGCATCAGCTCGCAGTGCCCGGATGATGTCGATCTGCTGGGGTCCATAAGCTGTGAGCGCAGATTTGGCGGCAATGGACATCTGTACCACTTGGTTCTTGGTCTCACGCTTTTGCTTTGCTATTGATGCTGCATCTGTGGCCTTTAACCTCTCATTTAACGCGTCGAGGCTGGCCATGTCTTCCGGAGTCCAGTGCAACATCTGTTCCACTGCGGATGCTTTAAGCGTGCTCAAGGCCCGATAGGATTTGCCTACACTGGTTTCCTGATAGGCGGGTGGAATGATGGGAAGGGCACTTACGAGCGAATCCTGTTCTCCTTGTAACAGCTCTTTGACTTTATCAGTAACTGTGGCAAGCTTTTCAAACAACCCCATGATGGGAGGGCTGTATGTGGCTGCGCTCTCGCTTTTCAGATAATGCTGGGCTTCGTCGCTATCGAAAATATCGATCTCGCGCAATTTCTCTAAAGGCGAGTGATGGATATGCCATTCGACGCTGTCGGCGGTTTGATCCAGTTCGAAGTTAATTGTGCACTTGCTTGAGGTCGGAGCTGGTTGAAAAACGTTAGGCTTTAGGTCAGTTGCGCGAGTTTTCCCCGTGGCTTTCTTCAAGATTCTGGTGTAGCAAGACTTTCCAGAACCATTTTGCCCGTAGATCACGGTCAAGTTGCCCGTGCCAAACTCTAAGGGGGCTCGTGGCCCCAGGCTTTCAATACCTGTCACATCCGAGAGGCTTCGCAAGCGCAGTACCGAACCCGCTGCGGCATGAGTCAGCTCATCAAAGCTGCGGTGTTTGGAAACCGCCTGACCTTGCTGGGTTTTCAGCAGGGCGGTTATTTGAGAAATATCCTCCGGAGTCACAGAGCCTTTTTTGAGAAGCTTGTCAGCAGCCTCCTGAATCCAATCTTGCTGCTGAAGCAACCAGATCCGTACCTGTCCTTGCACGTCCATACAATTCCCTTCTGATGGTAAGTCAGGAGACGCTAGCAGAGTGCCATACAGTAGGCAATTCAGGAGTGGGTACGAGGGGGCGTTACGTTACTGCCTATATTCATTTGCATTGCTCAGCCCCCCAACCTGTGAGGATCTGGAACATTCGGATTGGTTTCGCCGCCTGTCTTACTCAGACGAATTTCTATCAACCTAATGAAAAGGCGCTGGCCATAGCAGAACGTGCCAAACGAATTATTGCCCTCAGGCACCTAGCTGATCACGCTCAGCACCTATCGCTATCTGGTCAGGGGGTGGCTACTCGAAGTCATCTGCTATGAGAGCTGTCTCGCCGCACATCCTAGCCCCATTCGGGGCTAACACCATGCATCGGGAACGCGCGACATCCGAAATATTTTAAGGGGCTCAACGGGCTTTCGACCGGACTATTCTTGATTATTGTCTGGCGGCAATGCCTGTGGTTGGATTTGGTGGCGATCGAATATAGCTGTTGCTCTTGCGTTCGAGAACTTGAAGCTTCCATCATCAATGATACAGTTTTGTACCCCTCCGAGTTTGCCATCAAAAAATAACGGTATATCAGGTAGGTTGTCGGCAAGCCAGTCAAAAAGCCGCTGAATTTCTTTGTTCGACATAATTGCCTTCCTCTAGATCATCCATAAAAACTGCACACATCAATTTAGCCTTACAACTATAAAATGCAAGCGTCGATTAATAAAACGCACAGCAATCTGACGTCATGGGCTAAAGCGATCTGCGGCCTTATTTTAGCTTGAGATTCTTGACGGAATGCGCCCGCTGCTCGTCCAGCGAATTGTAGTAGGTATTTTGGGTAGTGCTCAGGCTGTTATGTCGTAGGTCAGCCTGCAATCCTTCATGTTTCGATACGGAGCGTCGAAGGTTGCGGACGTATGCCGCAGCCAATGCAGCGAGGCGGATCGAAGATTATCAATCTCGTCCTCGCTCCGGCCTTCGATCGTCATTTTAGCCAACGCTCTGTCGAACACCTGCTGGAGCAGCAGCCGGACATGTCGGCCCGAAAACCCACCGCGACACCCGCCTTACAATCTCTCGCAGCACCAAACGGCGTATTACCCTGCTGCATCGACGAGTATGTTCAGATCTAGAACTTAAGTTTCTGAAACAGTCTGCGCCTCTTTCAGCAAGCTTCGAACTAAACGCTCATGGCTAAATTCTTCCCAGACCTGATCATCGATCATTCGACTTACGGCGAGGTCTACACTTTCACCTCCAGTTCCCAGCTTAATCAAATCCAAGTAAAGAGGTGCTGAGAGAAGTTCAGGGGACTCCCGCTCCGCTTCGTCGGCTTTGGTGGCGTACTTCTCAATCGTGATTTTAGTCTTGACGCCCAGATGCTCTGCAATTGTCTCCCACGGTATTCCTGCTGATAGCATCGAACGAGCAGTAGACCACTTGATGTAGTCGTTGATCTGTTTGACCAATGACCAGGACCCTCGGTGGAGGTCTTTGTGCATAGAGCGGTACATAGTCAGATCGGCTTTGTGTGTGTCGATGAACGATTGGCAGGCGACACGGTTCTGGCGTGCTGACCAAGGCAGAGGTACACGCAATTTTTGCGATATTTCTTCTGAATACGCGATCTGTTTTATGAGTGGATATTTGACGCTGGCAGGGGTGTGCCGATCAAGATACTCAAATATTTCGGCAGACAGACGGCTGGACATCGACGGCATCGGCGAGTTTTCGGCTAGATGCCCAATCAGGCCCTCACACACCCAGGGCAGCTGAATCTCAATGGTTTTTCCACCTATGGTGAGTTGGCCGAAGCAGCAAGGCGCATCTTCAGCTTCGCTTGGGATTTCTGGTTCGTTTTTGTCGCGAGCCCAATCACGCTCGGATGTGCGGAGCGGCCCAGTGTAAAGTCGATTTTCACGCATAAAGTCGAGAACTTCGGACGGTTTTTTGGAGATGAAACGACACCCTTTGTCGTAGTCCCCAATTACGACCGATGAGGCGAAGTTGGTATCCAGATCATCCCGCCAAAACGCGCCCCATAATCCATCTGGCAGCATCAGAAGCATCCACTCCCTGAATTCGCAGGTCTGTGAAAGCAATTTTACATGCTCTATTTCCGATGCCGTCGACTTGAGTCTTGGAAGCGATTGAATTACCTCGTCAGGTGTTGGTGTGAACGGAAGCCAGCGCTCCAACTCCTCGCACATCTGGTCTTCTGTGGTCCACCAGACACGATTCTCTTCGTCCCATTCAACGCCGAAATGCTTAGCGTCATCTTTCTCTTCGAAAGGTACAGCCAAGTCTACGCGCTTTGACATTCAATAAATCTCAATTCAACACGCCGCCCAAGAGGGGATGGCGTAAAAGGCTTCACTATAGCGTTATGCCAATATCTGGTGTTCCTTTCAGGGTTCGGGGCCCACAGAAAAGCCCAGTTTGTTGCAGCTGATGCCAAACTGACCCAGCTGCCGAAATTTCGTTTACCCACGCTTCTAATTCGTAAAGCGTCAGCAGTTCTGACTTTGCGCTGAATGCTTATGGGGCAACGCCAAGTCGCCAGCTGGGTCAATTCTGCATCAGCAGGGACGCGGAGCTGTACCTAAGCCGAACGCACACCCATCGCGCCGTTGGTAGCAACTCCGAAAATGCATTACCGTATAGGAGGTTCCCTCACCTAAGCATGGTCGACTTGAAGAGGGCTGAGCAGTCAAGATTTCATCTCCTTTCGCATCTCTTTTCCTAGCTGTCTTGCTATCAAAAAACGACCAGCTGCAACGACAGCACCGGAGAATTTGAGATGGCCAATTTTATTAAAGTCGCCGCAGCGGACGTAAAACAATCACTAAACAGACAAAGCATCGAGGTCAAACATTCCGTATTGATCGAGGTGCTCGCCGCGCTGCTGGGCTACCACACGTTTGCGGCGCTGAGCACAGAAGAACTTGACCAAAGCCTTGACCACCATCTTGGCGATGCACAGTTCCTGATTCTCAACAAAGAGCTAGGCCTTAAACGTACGACGCAGCTCTGTCCGTCGGCAGCCCCTGTGTTCGCAGAGTGTGTGGCGGCGCTTGATCGTAGCGTGCCAATCCTAGTGTTCCTGACTGTCGAGGAGTACTTTGCAGGTTTAGGGCGGTTGGCTGTCCAGGCAGTGCTTGATACCAACTCAGCGGCGGCGAATATAGCAAGAGCTAACCGCTCGACTGGGACGACTGCTGCCGGAAGCTTTCGCTTCACCAACTCTCTATGGAGTTCCAGGACAATCTGGACTCTGGATGCCGACATCACAAGGCGATCTAACGAGGCTGTGGACCCCGCTCAGAGCCACTCAGCAGTGAGCCTGGAATTTCACAAGGCCGGTCGGGCAGGGCTCATTCTCCGGTTGGACGGTATTAGATGGGCATTACGCGAACCTCTGAAGACAGCGCTTGAATGTTCCCGTCTCGACGCGCTTGTCACGCTGAGTGACGGTAGCAAATGCCGACCGACTATGGGCGTACTCGTGGATATGGAGAGACGCATAGTCCTGGGATCGTCAATTTCAGCGACTGAGCGTGAAGCCCGACTGGATGCTGTGCGGAATGCCTCTGAGACCTCCTTAGCTCAGCAGAGTGTATCCGACGCCTCCGGCCAGATGCCTCTGATTAAGGAGGGGATTGATGGTGGCGTTTGGAGCGCCGAACTATATGAAGGCGTCTTAGCCACGATGTGCATAGGTAAGTCGTGCCGATTTGGGGTGTCGAAAGGGCCTGTAGAGCTAGTAATCAATCGCCTCCAACGGCTGGCATCCATGATCCCGGACCATCGCGGCGTTGGCACTCATTTTAGCCTCGAAGACTTCAGGATTTTGTTCGCGGAGTTGATCAAAACGTCTAACAGCACTTTGTAGTGGGAAAATGCCAACTTGAAGCCTGAGGATTAACCGATAACAGGACATTCAGGTGGGATTCGTCATGGTACTCACAATGCTGCTGGTAAATGTCTCACCCGAAACTGAATCTGCCACAGAGGCGCTATTTCAGCTTGAGGTATTTGACGGAGTGAGCACGCTGCTCGTCCAACGAGTTGTAGTAGGTATTTTGGGTAGTGCTCAGGCTGTTATGTCGCAGGTCAGCCTGCAAATCCTTCATATCTCGATACGGAGCGTCGAAGGTTGCGGATGTATGCCGCAGCCAATGCAGCGAGGCGGATCGAAGATTATCAATCTCGTCTTCGCTGCGGCCTTCGGTCGTCATTTTAGCCAGCGCTCGGTCGAACACCTGCTGGAGCAGCAGCCGGACATGTCGGCCCGAAAGTCCGCCACGGCCAGCCAAAGTTGTCAGAAGCGGATAGGTTTCGTGTGGTGAGGGCAGGGGGCTCAACCCCAGATGTCGGCGATAGCGCCGCAGGTACGTATCCACGTAGTCATCCCGCACGCTGATCTTAGCGGCCTTGTTGCCTTTTCCTACGACATGGAACCACCAGTTCCCGGAGCTATCACGGCGAAAATCACCCATGCCGGGCTCCCAGTTGTCGCGGCCTACAAGGTCTGAAACGCGAAGGTACATCGCAAACAAGGTGGTCAACACGAACAGCGTTCGCTCGTGATCGACATCTTCATCAGCCATCTGCTCAGCGGTGTCGATTACGTAATCCCATTGCAGATGGGAGAGGGCGCGTCCAGATACGTCCTGTGTATTGCGCTGCTTGTATATCGACTTCTGTTTCACTGCGCGGAACGGATTAGCCTCAGTGATGCCTTCGTCCATTACGTACTGAAAAAAACTGCCACATACCGCGAACACTTGAGCGACTGAACCTTGCGCCATTTTGTAATGCGCCGTCGGTGGTGGTTCGAGGAGATGCTTTTGGCGTTTAGGCACGGTTTGGCTAAAAGGCCGCCAGGCTGGATTCACGTAAAAGGTTTTGCCTCCGGTGCTATGAGCACAGGGACTGGCCAGAAACCGTGATTTGACCACCGGACCGATCCAGGCTTCCGGAGGCCGGAGGCAAAACTCCATGAATTGTTCGGCATCGCTTCGGCGCAGTTCAAGCAGCGGCTTCTTGGCCAGGAGCAAGGACCACAAAAGCAGCCGCTCAACGTGCGTACGGTAGGAATTGAAGGTGGCTTCGTTCCCAGCGTACGACTTGAGAAAGCCACGGACGGCCATGTATCCCTCGTGTGCATCCGTTCCTACTGGCGCGCTTTCTAAAAAATCGACGACCGCAGGTAGCTCCTGGCTTAGCTGATGGAAGTTAAGCTCCAGGAAACGGCGGTAACTTTCAAACAGCGGTTGCGGCACAGACGGCATGGACTTTGAC
Organism: Pseudomonas syringae; assembly: GCF_001698815.1. Taxonomy (GTDB): domain Bacteria; phylum Pseudomonadota; class Gammaproteobacteria; order Pseudomonadales; family Pseudomonadaceae; genus Aquipseudomonas; species Aquipseudomonas syringae_A. The sequence goes on from NZ_LGSI01000068.1 coordinate 325,525, forward strand.
CTGGAAAACGAAAGATCTAACTTAAAGGAGAATATCCGGGTCTGGGCATTATCGGATATTTGGTTTCAATAATAGGGCAATCTGCCCCGCCACCAACCGCGCATGCTAGGATAACTCAACTAAACAAGCATTTAGTTTAGCAAACTCTCAAGCCGATAATGGTGTGCATTCTCAGGATGTTATAATAAGACGTCACGTACGGCAAGCGCATAGACTCCCACCAAACTAAGAAGCAAGCAAGACGAGCGTAGCAAAAAAAGCAGAGAGAATAATATCTTAACTTTCATGATTTCTTAATGGGTTGGTATGGCTAAAAAATTAACCTACCTTTTAAAGGTGTCTCACTATAAAGGTTTCAGTTTTAAATGACTCTGGGATAGCTAATTTGACTTTTCACTGACTTTTTAGTTTGCCATTTTTAGAGTCTTGAGCGGAGCCTTTACCAGAAAATCACTAGCTAGCACGGGGTGAAACACTCATTGATGAAAAAACATCAAAGCCGGCATTGCTGAGGGCGAGGACAATCAGTTGAAATTAGTTTCACTTTTAAATTATTGTTGGTTTCGTTTTTAGCTGATTTTATTAGCGCCACTTTTTACTGACTTTAACTTTTATTTGAGCGATGTCGATCTTGATCATCACGATAGTAGTACCTGTCCAACGTGCTCGAGAGATTTTGGTGTCCCAGATCGGCTTGGAGATGCTTATGGTCCCGTACCTGCGCATCAATTAAAGCGGAGGTATCTCTGAGCCAGTGAGGCGAAGCAGAGCGCAAGTTTTTTATGTCATCCTCTGAAAAGCCATCTATACGCATACGCTCGTACGCTTTATCGAAGACATCCTGAACCAAATCCCTGATACGTCTGTCGCATAAGCCTCCGAGCTTCCTAAGGGAATGTAATAGCGGAGAATCATCCTCTGGGAAGGGTTCCGGCGTTAGCCCTAAGAATAGACGGTAGCGGGACATCCAAATTCGAATATACTCGTCTTTAACGCTGACTCGGCTGAATTCCTCCCCCTGGTTGATCACGTAAAACCACCAATTCCCTTGATCATCTTTACGGAAGTCACGCATCATCGGCTCGCGGCCATTCCTCCCCACAATGTCGGTTACCTTCAGATACAGCGAGTACATGGTAGCTACGATAAAAAGTGTACGCTCATGCATTTCGGGCTCTTGGTCAGCCATCATTTGCGCGGTTTCGAAGACAAAATCCCATTGGCGCGACGTTAGTGAATGAGCCATCGATGCGACAGATTTTTTTCTGTAGCTGGATTTCTGTTTGATGGCATGAATAGGATTAGGAATGCTCGACAAACCTTCATTAGCCATCCATTCGAAAAAGCTACCACACACAGAGAAGGTCATACTGATTGAGTCCTTCTTCATCTTGTAGGGTGTAATCACAGACTCCATACGTTGCTCTTCAGCGAACTTCCGATCTTGCTTCCGCACCGTGTGATTGAACGGACGCCACTCAGGATTAACCACGTAAGTATCCGTTGGCATTAAAATAATGCCACCGACACGCTGATAACGACTTCTTACAATTGGGCCAACCCAATCGGCAGGTGGTGTCAAACAGAACGTCATAAAGCGTTCGAAATCCTGGCGTGTCAGAGTCATCAGTGACTTCTTCAAAATGAGCAATGTCCAAAGCAGCAATCGCTCAATGTAAGAGCGGTAGGCGTTAAAGGTCGCTGAATTGGCTGCGTAATTGAGCAGGAATCCCTTGACGGCGCGATAGGAACTGACTGCATCGAGATTCTCTGGGAAGGACTCAAGCCAGCGAATGACCGCCGCTTGCTCTCTGGATAAGCTGTTGGGGTCCAATCTGAGAAAACGTTTGTACGTTTCGAATAATGGGATCAGTTTCTCGGGCATGGAGTTCCAATCTCTGGCTGTAGGTGAACGAATGGTAGAACTGACGCTAGACTAGTTATGAGAAAGTCAGCTCATTTTCATTAATATCTCCACTGCACGGGGTATGTCAACGTTACTATCGGTATTTTTTAGTTCCGATTTTAAATGATTTTTTCTGTTTCCATTAATTAGTTTCGTTTTTAACTGACGTAAAAAATAACACCAAAAAATCTGAGCCTGATCAGCTGCTTAGGTATTTAGTTGAAATGTGAAAGGATAAGTTTTTCGAACATTGGATTTTGAAAAGCTTTAGAAAATATTAAGAATCTTGCCTAAACAGTTGATTTATTGGCAGTTCCATTTTTAACTGATTTCAGTCCCAGTTTTAACTGACGCTCACATCATGAGAGTCTCAAGGCTTAAATCTGCGAGGAACACGGGACCCGTGGCGCAACACAATGGTACGCATAATGTATATTATGTTAAATCATGTATCCAAACCTTGTAGCCAGAACCCTATGTCTGTTTCCACTAACCTATGAACCCTATTCCACAAACTTGCGAAACCTAAGGAATCATGTCGATCCTTATCAGAAAAAACTCCGGGATACTTATCGGTAGCCGACTGCCTAAGTTGAGTGAGTGATCTGCATCAGCGCCTGAAAAAACGTTCTCTCTGCGGCAAACTCGGTGTCAGCTCATTAACCGCCTTACTTGGATGGATGCAGAGTATTTTCAAGAAGCTCTAGAAAGCAGTTACACGCAGCGGCGTAAAATGCCTCGATGGGACAGCGGCCCAAATTGATAAGGATTCCATGTCAGCGTCTAAAAGCTTTACGCGCACAAGTGATCCATCTTCCAGTTGCTGGCGTACATCCCAATACGTCAGCATCGCCAACCCCTGCCCTTGCAAGCATGCTGTGCGAACCGATTCAACTGAGCTTACCGAAAGGTTGCCCTGCAAGCTCAGCGAGCGCACTTTTCGCAGCACATTTTTGGTTCGCCCAAGCAAGGGCAGACTTTACAGCCTCAACTTATTGATTTGCCGACGCCATTCCCGTTCTGAAGCATTCCGCTGCTCGTTGAATAGCACTATCGTCAATATGGCGGTGTGTTACACAGCGCAGTTTTCCGGCCCCCCATGGACGTACCTTCAAACCAACACTCTCAAGATTCAGCACCCAGGTCGTACTGTCCAGACCCGTTTGTGATATATCAACCTGAACGATATTGGTGTCCGGCTGCGAAGCACTGATTGCAAGTCCCATTTGGTTGATCTTATTGCTAAGCAGCTTGGCTCGACGGTGATCTTCGTCCAGACGCGCAACCATATTTTGGACTGCATACAAACCCGCGGCTGCCATGATCCCAGCCTGGCGTTGAGTACCGCCAAGCATGCGACGCAGCCGCCGCGCTTGAGCCATCGTGGTGGAAGATCCAACCAACACGGCACCGACCGGGGCACTAAGCCCTTTAGACAAGCATACCGAAACAGTATCGGCGTTGCGGGCCACCTGCTCGGGGCTCACGCCTAAGGCTACCGCTGCGTTGAATAGCCGAGCGCCATCCAGATGCACTTGGACGCCCCGCGCTTCGGACATCCGATACACCTGTTCCATATGCTCCAGCGCAGGTACCGTGCCGCCAGCGTTGTTATGTGAGGTTTCCATAGCCAGCAGGCCGGTCTGCAGTTTGTGCTTGCCCCCTTTGAGCGCCTCTTCGGCCTCATTGAGATCCATCGCGCCCCGTAGCCCAGAAACGCCGAGATAGAACAGACCGGTGAACGTAGCGGAGCCACGCTCTGACGTGAACATATGCGCGCTGGACTCAAGCACAACCTGTTCGCTGCGGCCCGTCTGTGCCAGTACCGCCAACAGGTTCGCCATGGTGCAACTGGGCACGAACAAACCTTCGTCTTTACCTAGTAGTCGGGCAACGCTTTCTTCAAGCATGCGCACCGAGGGGTCAAAATCCAGACCATCGTCGCCGATTGGCGCGGACTGCATGACCTCATACATTTCTTGGGTCGGGCGGGTGACAGTATCGCTACGCAAATCAACGGGCGTCGAAGCTTCCGCCCTGCGTTCGAGGGCATTCAAAACTGACATGAGAAACCCCTGTTTTAGTGCTGGAGAATTTTGGAAAGAAACTGGCGGGTGCGTTCGCTGCGCGCTTCGACGTTGTCGAAAAACTCTGAAGTGACGCAGTCCTCAATAATCTTGCCGCCATCCATGAAGATCACCCGATCGGCGACCCGACGTGCGAAGCCCATTTCATGGGTAACGACCATCATGGTCATGCCTTCACGAGCAAGGTCGCTCATAACATCAAGTACTTCATTGACCATCTCTGGATCGAGCGCCGAGGTCGGTTCATCGAACAGCATGACTGTAGGATCCATCGATAAGGCACGCGCGATAGCTACGCGCTGCTGTTGTCCACCCGAAAGCATGCCCGGGTGTTTGTCCTTGTGTGCCAGCAGGCCAACCCGATCCAGCAGCGCATGGGCTTTGACTCTCGCTTCTTCAGGGTTGCGCTTGAGTACTTTAATCTGCCCCATACATAGGTTTTCAGTTACAGACAAATGCGGGAACAGCTCGAAGTGCTGGAAGACCATACCTGCTTGCGCACGCAATTTAGGCAGGTTGGTTTTCGGATCGCCCACACTGATGCCGTTGACCAATACGGTGCCTTTCTCGAAGGGTTCGAGTGCATTGACGGTCTTGATTAAGGTCGACTTGCCTGAACCAGAGGGGCCGCATACAACGACTACTTCACCCTTTGTGACACGAGTGGTGCAACTGTCCAGCACCTGGAACTCGCCGTACCATTTGCTGACGTTATTGAATTCAATCATCTGGGATAACCCGCTTGGTTGACACTAACTAAATGGACATTCAGCGCGCTACAAGCGCTCTTCTTTCAAGCAGCTTGACGATTCGCGAGGCACTGAAGCAGATCACCAGGTAAACCAGCGCGACGAACACATACAACTCAACCAGTCGGCCATCACGCTGTCCGATCTTTGCACCAGCGCCTAGGAAATCGGTCAACGACAGCACGTACACCAGTGAAGTGTCCTGAAACAGAATGATTACCCGCGTCACCAGCGACGGCAGCATGTTGCGAAAGGCTTGCGGGAGGATGATGCTCTGCATCGACTGACGATAAGTGAGCCCGATCGCCAGCCCAGCAGACATCTGCCCCCGCGATACCGACTGAATTCCTGCGCGCATGATTTCGCAGAAATACGCGGCTTCGAACAGGGTGAAGGTGATGATCGCTGACTTGTATGCCCCCACATTCATGGGCCGTGAAGAACCCGTTATCCAGGCGCCTATGTACGGCATCAGAAAGTAGAACCAGAAAATCACCAGCAGCAGCGGGATCGACCGCATGGTATTGACATAAACGGCTGCCGGTATCGACAGGAGCCGATACGGTGACAAACGCATCACCGCCAAGAGTGTCCCGAGTGCCAGCCCCATGGTTGCGGCGGCAATGGTCAAGGTGAGCGTAAAGGTCATGCCAGTCCCAAACAGGTACGGCATGGCCTGGATTACGGCAGCGAAATCGAAGTTCATGAGGCACTCCCGCTCAATTTCATTCGTGCCTTCCAGCCAATCTTTCCGGGTAGGGAAAAATGGCGCTCCACGTAATGCATGACCAGAACGACACAGCCATTGATCACCAGGTAACCGACCGTTGCCGCTGAAAACGCCTCGAAGATATGAAAGCTGAACTCCTGCATAGCTCGCGCTTGCCCGGTCAGCTCAAGAAGGCCAATGGTCAACGCCACGGAAGAGTATTTGACGATGCCCATGAACTCGGAGGTCAGCGGCGGGATCACGATCCGATAAGCCTGGGGCATGATCACGTAGAGATACACTTGGACAGGCGTCAGGCCCATGGCCGTACCCGCCTGGCCCTGCCCTCGCGGCAACGACTGGATACCTGCACGCAACGTTTCTGCCAACCGCGCGGTGCCATAAAAGCTCAGGCACAGCACAGCCGGTATGAATTGCCCCCAAGGCTGCCCCATCTGTTTCAAAGCGTCACCCCACTCCTTGGGCAATACCTCCGGAAGGACGAAATACCAGAGAAACATCTGTACCAGCAGCGGGATATTACGAAATATCTCGACGTACACCGTGCCGATAAAATGCAGCAGCACCGAAGGCGACGTTCGCATGACCGCTACGATTGAGCCCAGGACGAAGGACACGATGCCGGCGGACAAAGACAGTGCCAATGTCCAGCCAACGCCCGTTAGCAAGTTGTACAGGTAGCTATCAACACCATTGGAAGACAGATCAAGAAAGATCTTCCAACTCCAGTCGTAGTTCATGGGTTTGCTTACTCGTAAGTGGCGGGATCAGGCGAATCGGTCGGATTAGCCAACGCCCTTTTGAGTGCAGCGCTCATGGGGTATTTGAGATTGATGCCGCGCGGCGGAATCGGCGACGTGAAGTATTTGTCGTACAGCTTGGCGACAGTGCCATCCTTGATGAGCTCAACCACAGCAGTATCCACAAGCTTCTTGAACTCAGGGTCGTCCTTAGGCTCCAGGATGCCATAGGGCGCCAGCTCCAGACCTTTAGTACCCACCACAAAATCTTCAGGATTTTTGGACGACGCCACGGCACCGTAAGCCAACCCATCGTCGTTAGCAGAGCCTGCGGCGCGGCCACTGGAAACCATCAGGAAGGTTTCTGCAGTGTCCTTCGCCGGCGCCATGGAGATGCCGTAGTCATATTTGGCATTAAGCATCGAGATCAGCTTGAACGTCTGCCCACCCGCTTGCGCTGCAATGGTCTTGCCGCGAAAGGATGAGAGGTCATTCACGTCCACCCCGGCATCCTTGCGAGCCATCAGCACGACCTGGGCGACAAACGTCGTGGGGGCGAAAGACACCAGTGCGTGGCGATCGGCTTTATTAGTGGTATTGCCGCATTCCAGATCGATCGTGCCATTGGCCAGCAACGGAATACGCGTCGCCGAAGCCGTAGGGTTGTAATTCACTTCCAGAGACTTCAGGCCGAGTGAAGTCTTGATTTTTGCAGTGATGGCCTCGCATATCTCGACCGTATAGCCCACGGGTTTCTGCTCGGCGTCTAGGTAGCCGAATGGCACCGAACTTTCCGGATAGCCCAGTGTGATTGAGCCTGACTCGCGAATCCTGTCGATTCGCCCATCTGCAAACGCATGCGCGCCGAGTACGAATGCCGCCAGCGCTGTTACAGCTGAAATTACTTTCATTTTCCTTCCTCGGTAATCGAAACAGAGAACATCTTTATCTTTTGTCGAGAACTGACCGAGAGCAGGAGATCGGTAGTGGCAAAAAGTATCCATGAAGAATATATTTAAGCCCAATACCTCTTACGTATTACTAGATACAGGACTGATATGAGCGAAGGCCATATGAAGCTTCGCCAGATCGAGGCCTTCCGCGCGGTCATGATGACGGGCTCCATGACGATTGCTGCCCGCAAGCTGCATACCTCACAACCTCAAGTTAGCCGCCTGATCGGGCAACTCGAAAACCTTGCGCAGTTCCCGTTATTCGAACGGCATGGCACCAAGCTCAAGCCGACGGTAGACGGAGAGCGTTTCTATGGCGAAGTTGAGAAGACGTTCGCAGGGCTGTCCAGCCTGGAGTCGGCTGCAGCGGTAATTCGCTCGTTTGGCAGGGATCGTTTAGTGCTCGCGGCAATGCCTCGACTGGCAGGAGGTCTGCTGGCAAGGGCAGTCGCCCGATTCAAACTGGAGCTTCCGGACGTCATGGTGACAATCCAGTCCGGCAATGAAAGCACTGTTAACGAGTGGATACGCTCCGGGATGTGCAGTACCGGTTTAGCCATGCTTTATGGCCAAACGCCCGGCATCCTCGTTGACCCCGTTATCAAGTCGAACTGTGTTGCTGTGTTCCCAAAAGGCCATCGCTTTGCACAACTGGATCGGGTCACGCCTCAGGATTTTGCGAACGAACGTTATGTCTCATTTCCGAGCACGAGCCCTGTTAGGGAACGTATTGACCAGATCTTCGAACAGGCTGGTGTCAGCCGATTCATCGTTGCGGAAGCAAGCCTGGGTTCGTCAATTTGCGCACTCGTAGGCGCAGGCATGGGCGTTAGCTTAATCAACCCGGTAGCAGCCGCTGAGGAAGCGACGATCAATGACATCGAATCGCGTCCATTCACCGAAAGCATTCCGGTTGTGATCGGGCTTCTTTTCCCATCGCACCATCCGCAGTCAAGGCTGGTGAGCCGCTTTGCGCAATGCGCTCGCGAAGTGATGCTCGAAGAGTTATCGCCACTGTGTGAGTGAGGCTAACAACGCTACAAAATTGCCGAAACGGGCGTTTCATGGCAAGGGACAACCTGGCGAGCATTCTCGCCTAAATGGGTGTCCGGAATCATTAGACCACTACACGATCTATACAGCCCCCAAAAAATACGAGGCCGGTCAGCCTCATATTTTTTATCCCTATCACTGGGTTAACTCAGCTACCTCTCTCGCCTGAACCGGACTCTTGTGATGCAAAGCACTGATGCGGTCCACCAGGTATCGCGCATCTTGTGCCACACCCGAAAATCGACCTGAGCCCCAGGTGTACAGCCACGGCAATCCAAGAAAGTACAAACCTGGCTGCGAAGTGATTCCACGTTGATGCCCGGGATGGCCGCGACCATTGAAGACCGGAGCCTCGACCCAGGTAAAGTCCGGGCTGAAGCCGATGCACCAGATGATGCTGGTGATTCCCTCGCCTACAAGGTCCAGTTCGCTGCGTTCCTGCTCTGGTACCCAGGTCGGCTGATAACGTTCACCGGGCGGAGCATCAATCGAGTGCTGCTCGATGTATTTGTCGATCGAGCCATTGATCCGGTTGTACACCGCATCAGCGTTGTCCAGGCTCTCGGCCAAGTTGTTGCCGAACTGGAGCCGCGTGCCTTGCAACCCGTCAAGACGTCCGACCAACTCCATGCCTTCGCGAGCGAAATTGCGTAGATCGATGTCGCGCCCGCCATCGCGCCCGGTGACGTAGTGATTGGTGTTGTCACGCACGCCTTCACGCAGCGGATGCGTATCAACGCCAATCTCGTAATAACCCATCTCAGCGAGCCAATCGACCACATCCTTGCCACGATAAAAACGCGCACAACGCGGTGCATCACCGACGGCCAGATAGACCTTGCGCCCGGCCAGGTGCAAGTCTTCAGCGATCTGCGCACCCGACTGGCCGGAGCCGACTACCAGCACATTGCCTGCGGGCAACGCCTGCGGATTGCGGTATTGCTCGGAATGAATCTGGTGAACACCCGCCGGCAAACGTTCCGCCAGACGCGGGATGATCGGCGTGTGATAACCGCCCGACGCGACAATCACCTGATCGGCGCTGAACTCACCTTGCGAGGTGTGCACCTCGAAACCACCTGCCACGCGAGGGATCACCCGTTGCACGGCGACGCCTTCACGGACTGGCGCATTGACCGACTGGACGAAGCCGGCCAGGTATTGGTTGATCTCATCCTTCTTCATAAACCCGTGCGGGTCGGTTCCCTTGAATCCGTCGGTGTAACTGTAACCCGGCAACGCGCACTGCCAGTTGGGGGTCACCAGACTGAAGGCGTCCCAGCGCTGGTTACGCCAGGTGTGGGTCACGCTGTGTTTCTCCAACACCAGATGATCGATCCCTTGCTGTTGCAGGTAATAGCTGGCGGATAACCCGGCCTGACCGCCGCCGACGACGATCACGCTATGGTGTGATGGTTTGATTGAAGTGAGGTGGCTGGTCATATTCGGCTCCGGTCATCGATGTCAAAAAGGAAAAATCAAACACTCAGAATGAACTCCAGCCCGCACCGATCACCTGCCCGGCGCCTTCGGTTCGCATGCTGAGAATCTCTACCTGCCCGGCGACAGCGTCTGGCTCGACCAGATAGCTGGCCTGCCCCTTGAGCGAACTCAAGGTGTCCATCGCTGAACTGCAATAGAAGCCCTTGACCTCCTTGACCCGTTCCGAGGCATTGTTCAACGCGCTTTCAACGCGTTGCAGAAAGTCCGCCAGCGGGTAACTGGCGCCCTCCTCCAGGTATTGATAAATCACCGTCGATGGTGAATAACCGGTCGCTTCCTTGCCATTGGGCCAACGAATTCTGAAATTGACGGCGGGCATATCAGTGCTCCTGTTGATCAAGGTTTAAAGGGGTCAAATCAAGATGGGGGTAGCTGAAGCCGGTAAACGCCTGCTCACGCAGGTTCCAGAATTCGCCGCGCTGATCGCTGAGTTGGACGTTTAACGCGCCGCTGGCATCAACCTCGCCGATACGCTCACAACGCACACCTTCGAAGGCAAATGCGGCCTGCACGTGCGTCCAGTCACGCTCATCCAGCGTCATTAAAAAGCCGTAGCTGGGGAACACCTGCAGCCAGCGCACGAGGTCGGCATCCGGCGGACATGGCATCGCCGCCAAGTCGATGGTCGCGCCGCAGCCGGTGGTTTCCAGCAACATCAAAAGACTGCCGAGAACCCCGGCGTTGCTGATGTCTTTGGCCGCCCGCAGCAGTCGGGCTTCGGCCAGGCGCGGCAGCACGTCAAGCTTGCTGCGCAGGCGTTCGGCCGGTACACCTTCGAAGGCTTTCCAATAAGCGCTGTCGGCATGCCATGCGCCTTCAAGGTCGACCGCCATGGCAATGACCTGACCGGGCGCGACATGTAAGGTCGAAAGCAATGTTTGCGCAATGCCGGTAATCGCCACGGCGAGCGCAGTCGGGTTACCGGCCGTGAGGCTGGTGTGCCCACCGGCCAGCAACAAGCCATAGGCTTTACAGGCCGCACGAATACCCGCCAACAGTTCGTGTGCAGCCGCGTTGTCGTGATGCCAATACGCGTTGACCACCGCCGTCGCGCGACCGCCCATGGCGGTGATGTCGCTGACATTGGCCATGACCGCTGACCAACCGGCAAACCATGGCGCCGACTCGACGAACGCCGGTAACATGCCTTCGATGGCCAGTAGCTGGTAATGATCGCCACAGACAATCGCCGCCGTGTCATCGCCGGGCAAGGCGTAAAGCTGCGCGCGGGTCAGTGATTGTTGTGTGCTGCCGATGACGGCTGCGGGTTGCTGGATCGCTTGTTTCGAACGCATCGCCGGGGTGTTGCGCAAGGTATCGAGCAGTGCCGGCAAATCAACGACATCAGTCATGGCGAGCCACCTTCAGCGCACGCAATGAAACCTGGCGCGGCATTAACGGGTAGCTCGGTAGATCCGCCTGCATCAGGCAATGCGGCTGGCCGAGCAATTCCAATTGTTCGAGGGTTTGCCAGCTCAGGCCGTGAAAGTACCTTTCGTTCTGTGCCTGCACCGTGGCGCGAAAAACCTCGCAGCCTAACTCCTTGGCCCGTGACACCGCTTCGTTGACCAACGCCTTGCCGATCATGCTGTGCCGTCGATACGCCGGGGCCACACACAGACGCCCGCCGAACCACAGGCCCGGCTCTGGCTGATAGATGCGCACTGCGCCGACCACCTGATCGGCAATCCCGCAGTTGCCCGCCAGGGCCACGATAGCAATCGCTTGAAAATCATGGCTGTCCTTGTCTTGCACCAGCAGTTGTTGTTCATCGGAGAACACCGACCGTCGCAGGGCGAAATAGGCTTGTTTCTCCCAATTTTCGCTGGCGGGTTTGACCACCAGTTCACCGGCGCGAAACGGTTCGAAAGTGCTGTCGACCAAGGCAAAGGCAAGATTCGGCATGGGAGTTCTCCGGCTTATTCGTAGCTTTTCAGGGCCGAGCACGCGCCGCATTTGGCGCAACCGGCGTTGATCTGATCCGAGTGCAAACCGTGCCGACGCAGGCTCGCACCGATCTGCGGATACAAACGGGCCATCATCGCGCTGTCGGGTTTTGGGTGATGAGCCAATGGCGTGCCGTCAATGGGCACGAACGGCACCACGAACGGGTACACACCCAACGCGCATAGACGTTCACTCATCTCACTGATGGCGGCTTCGCTGTCACCCAGTCCGGCGAGAATGTAGGTGCTGACCTGGCCGCGACCGAACACTTCGACCGCCGCACTGAAGGCGTCGAAATAGCGGCTCAGCGGCACTTCGGCCTTGCCCGGCATGATCCGTTGGCGCACTTCGTCGGTGACCGCTTCCAGGTGCATGCCCAGCGACACCACGCCGCTGTCGGCCAGGCGCTGGAACCAGCGATCATCGTCCGGCGGCTCGCACTGCGCCTGAATTGGCAGATCGACCGCAGCGGTTACAGCAGCGGCGGACTCACACAAGATCGCCGCGCCACGGTCCGGGGTTTGCGGCGTGCCGGTGGTCATTACCATGTGCTTGACGCCATCAAGCTCCACTGCCGCTTTTGCCACTTCCGCCAGTTGTTGCGGACGTTTACGGGCGATGGTTTTACCCGCCGCCAACGACTGGCCGATGGCGCAAAACTGACAGGAACTGCCGCGATCATTGAAACGAATGCAGTGCTGCAACACTGTCGTCGCGAGTACATCGCTGCTGTGCAGCGTGGCGATTTTCCAATAGGGAACGCCATCGGCAGTGCTCAACCCATAGAACTTCGGCACACCGGGCATCTGCACCTGACCAACCTGCAAGCCTTCGCGAAAAATCAGCGCCTGGCTGCCATCGGCGCTGGGCTGCGCTTGATAGGGTGAATCCTGAGACGCTTGATTGAGGATCGGCACCATCATGGTCCGGCTGCCAAAACTCAGCGCCTTGTGATCCGAAGGCCCCGCGCCACCTTGTCGCGACAAGCCGTTTTGTGCGACGGGCCAGCGCACGCCATGGCATTGCAGCTCAGCCAGCAATTCATTGGTTTGCATGATCGAACTCCTCGGTGACCATCGACGCAAAGTGCGCGCCGCGCTCATGCACATGGGCCGTCGGCGTGCGGTCGATCAACAGGCTGAGCAGTTCCGGGCGGCTGTAATGCCCGACGGCATCCATCATCCGTTTGCGCTTGTCGATCAAGGCCAGATCCAGGTCGGCGATCACCACGCCCTCCCCCGAACGCAGCGGCTCGCCGAGCAACTTGCCCTCGGGCGAGACGATCGCGGTGAAGCAACCGCCCGAGATCGGGCCGAGACCACAACCGGTGTCCTGCATGATCTGGCCCTGCTGATCGGCATCCAGCCACGCGGTGGCATTCACCACGAAACAGCCGGACTCCAAAGCGTGATGGCGGATGGTGACTTCGATCTGCTCGGCAAAGATGTCGCCCACCAGTGAGCCGGGAAACATCGCGGCGTGAATCTGCTCGCCGTCCGCCATCAAGGCGTAGCGGGCCAACGGGTTGTAATGTTCCCAGCACGCCAGCGAACCGATGCGCCCGATCGCGCTGTCGATGGCGCGCAGGCCAGAACCATCGCCCTGTCCCCAGACCATGCGCTCGTGGTAGGTCGGGGTGATTTTGCGACGGTGCTGAATCAAGCTGCCGTCGGCATCGAACAGTAATTGCGCGTTGTAGATCGTGCCGCCATCGCGCTCATTGACACCGATGGAGACGACCATTCCCGCTTGCTTGCACGCTTCACCAATTGCCAGCGTGGCGGCGGACGGCACGGTAACGGATTGATCAAGCAATTTGAGGTGTTGTGCGCCCATGGCAAATGCCGGCTGCACAAATGAAAAATACGGGTAATAAGGCACCACCGTTTCCGGGAACACGGCGAACTGCACGCCTTGTCGGCCGAGGGCGATGATCTGTTGGCAGACCTTGTCCACGGTGCCTTCGCGGTTGTAAAGCACCGGGCTGATCTGTACGGCGGCTGCGCGAATGATGGCCATGATGGGTCCTAAAGTCAGTGTGTTCGGAAGATCCTGTGGGAGCTGGCTTGCCAGCGATGCGGGCGACGCGGTGATTCAGACGCACCGCCATCGCGAGCAAGCTCGCTCCTACAGGGTGTCGATGACTCAAGCAGTCCAGGTATCGATGATCATCGCGCCTTCACGACGCATCAGCAGACGCAGATCCATCACGTCCAGCGGGTTGATCGGGCGGATGCCTTCGATCAGGGCTTTTTCGGTCTGGCCATACAGCGCCTGCAAAGCGAAGCGGCAGGCGTAGACCTCTCCGCCCTCCTCCATGAACTGGATGAGCTGCTTGTTCACCGCCAGATGACCGGGGAACGCTTCGGCCCCCAGGGTCGGGAAACCGCGTTGCACGCCCAGTTGCACACCTGGCCCGTACAGCAGAATCTTGGTTTCGAAGCCTTTGCGCAGCAGGCGCTTGGCCTGAAGCATGTTGACAAGGCCAATGGAGCCCTCGAACGCGATTGTGTGGAAGGTGATCAGGACTTTTTCGCCGGGCTCGGCTTTGACGTCCTCGAAGACTTTCTCTTCGTAATTGACCAGGAAGTCGCCGTCTTTGTAATGGGGGATGTCCACGGTTGGCATAGTGTCGCTCTCCAGTTTCTTCGTGCTTGAACGTCAGCCTGTGTTGGCTGCCGGGTTGCAAGAGATAGAGCGAACGCCGTGCCAGAAAATAAAACCGAAATTTATACGCTGCCAACTGGTTGATTTCGTTGAGTATGTATATCTGATCTGGTTTTTAATCCCGCTTCTGATGCTATCGGTGAAGCACGGATTCCCGTAGAAATACGAATATTCGTAGCGACAAATCACGAGATCTCGTAGCCATGACTGAAACAGACTCTCTCAGCGGTTGGGCCGATCTGGCGTATTCGTCGCGGCATATGGTGTTCGAGCATTGCGCCGAAGCCATCGCGCTGCTTAACCCGTTCTCCGATCGCCTGGGCGACCTGAACATCGCCGCCTGCAAGTTGCTTGGCTACCCGCGTCAGGAACTGCTGGTACTGCCAGTAAGCAAGCTGTTCGGCCATCAGCTGGCCGACCTGATCGTGTTCACCCAGGCGGTAATGGACAAAGGTCGCGGCTGGACCGAAGAGCTGAGCTGCAACTGCAAAAGCGGCGAACGCATCGAGCTGGAGATTTCCGCTACAACCCTGCAGATCAAGGGAGAGCAACAACTGATCCTGGTGCTGCGCGAGTTGAGTCATGAGAAGTACCAGCGCGACCAGGCGCATACCGAGCGCACCATGCGCGGCGGGCTGATAGAGTGGCGCAACATTCTCAACCTGTTTCAGGAAAGTGAGCGCGATAACCAGTTGCTGCTCAGTTCGGTGGGCGACGGCATCTACAGCATTGACAGCGAAGGCCTGGCCACCTTCGTCAACCCGGCCGGCGCGCGCATGCTGGGTTGGGAGCCGCAGGACATGATCGGCAAGAACATCCATCGCATCCACCACCATACTCACGCCGACGGCAGCCATTACCCGGTCGAAGAATGTCCGATTTATAAAGCCGTGCGCGACGGTGTGGTGCATGAGGGGCGTCAGGAAGTGTTCTGGCGTCGCGACGGCAGTTCGTTTCCGGTGGAATTCACCAGTACTCCGGTGATTTCCGAGGGCCGAATCGTCGGCGCGGTGGTGGTGTTTCGCGATATCACAGAGCGGCGCAGCACCGAAATCCAGCTACAAAACGCCCTGGAAGAACTCAAGGTGCTCAAGGAGCGGCTCGAAGAACAAAACGCCTATCTGCAGGAAGAGATCCACATCGAGCACAACTTCCGCGAGATTGTCGGCCAGAGCGAACCGATCAAAAAAATCATCAAACAGATCGACGTGGTCGCCCCCACCGATGCCAGTGTGCTGATCAACGGCGAGTCGGGGACCGGCAAGGAACTGATTGCTCGCGCGATCCATCAGGCCAGCCGCCGCAATGCCAGCCCGCTGATTCGAGTCAACTGTGCAGCGATTCCCGCTGAGCTGTTCGAGAGCGAGTTCTTCGGGCACATTCGCGGCGCGTTTACCGGCGCCGTACGGGATCGCGTTGGCCGCTTTGAGCTGGCTGACGGCGGCACGCTGTTTCTCGACGAAATCGGTGAGATCCCGCTGGAACTGCAAAGCAAACTGCTGCGCGTGCTGCAGGAAGGCCAGTTTGAACGGGTCGGTGAAGAGCGCACCCGTAAAGTCGATGTGCGGATCATTGCCGCAACCAACAGGGATCTGCGACAGGAAATCGTCGCGAAAAACTTTCGCGAAGACCTGTATTTCCGACTCAATGTTTTTCCTATCCAGTCGCCGGCGCTACGCGAACGACCGATCGATATCGCGCCGCTGGCCGCACATTTCCTCAAACAGACCGGCAAGCGTCTGAACATGCCTGGGCGGCGCTTGCGCAACAGCGATATCGAGCAGCTGCAACGCTATTCATGGCCGGGGAATATCCGCGAACTGCAAAACGTGATCGAGCGCGCGTTGATCACTTCGATTGGCGCGGATCTGAACCTGGACCTGCCGGATGAGTCGACCACCCAGAACAGCAGTTTCCAGGCGACCGACCGCCAGATCATCATGACCGACGCGCAAATCCGTGACCTTGAGCGAAGCAACCTGCAGGCTGCGCTGGCGGCAACCAAGGGCAAGCTGTTTGGTAAGGAAGGCGCGGCAGAGCTGCTGGGCATAAAACCCACGACGTTGGCATCTCGACTTAAACGCCTGGATCTGAGCTGAGCGATTGGCGCTTTTTACATCAGTCCCCATGGGTTGTTAGCGCATCTCATGTGGCCATCGGGCAGACATCCGGCACCCAAGTTGCGGGTGTTCATTGATTTCCTCAATCGGAACTACAAAAAGGCCCAGATAGCGGATTACCTCGAACACCGAGTCATCTCACGAGTGCAGGCCGATCCAGCCGTTGATGCCTACATACATGCCTACGCAGATGATCAACACGCTGGAGAGGTAAGGTGCTCGTCGAGCGGCGGCATTGAGCCAGGGGAAACGATTT
Source organism: Pseudomonas syringae (assembly GCF_001698815.1). Lineage (GTDB taxonomy): Bacteria > Pseudomonadota > Gammaproteobacteria > Pseudomonadales > Pseudomonadaceae > Aquipseudomonas > Aquipseudomonas syringae_A. The sequence continues at coordinate 342,236 of NZ_LGSI01000068.1, forward strand.
GAGGCTTTTCGAGCGCCGATGGCGGCGACAGCGCCAACGGTGACCAAGGTAATCGCGAGGCCGAGGCTGAAGCAGAGCACCATCACAGCACCCAGGGTGGTCTGCTTAACTTGCAAGCAGAGCAGCAGCACGGTGATCGCTGCCGGGCAAGGGATCAGCCCCCCGGTCAGGCCAAACATCAGGATCTGACCGTTGCTCACCTCACGATTGGTGAAGCGCTTGCGAATATCGTTGGCATGGGCCTTTTCATGGGCGTCCTGGTAACCCTCAGCGGTCAGGTTCAATCCGTCCAGATCGCCGTGATCATGATCATGGTTATGACCATGATCGTGCTCTTTGAAGTCCAGGTCGTAGTCGTGGCTGTGGCTTGCGTGCCCCAGGCTGAGCCGGGCGCTGAACTCATGCGGTTCCGGTATCGCATCTGGCGACTGGAGAAAACCGTCCTGCTGCACGAACCTGAATTGTTGCATCAAACCGTCCGGTCGAACGGTATGTACCACTACCTCGTCCGCGCTCCAGCCGTGTCCAGACAGAGCCTTCAAGCGCCAGTGAGGAGGTACGCCCTGTTCGAAAATCGACAATTCGACGCGCCCGTGCCCTGTGTCAATGCGGTGTGTTTCGTCATGGCCATGGTGGTCACCATCAACACCGTTTGCCTCTTCGAACTTATACAGCTGCTCGCCACGCCATGTGCGCCACAGCATCCATAGTGCAATGGCAATGATCAGAGCAGAAGATGCGAGCTGGAAGTAAGGCTCTGTGGTTTCAGCATCCAGACCCTGGCCTAGATACATCCCACTAATGGCCACCAACCAGACGACAGCGGTATGCGACAGCGTGGCTGCGAGCCCCAGCAGCACTGCCTGCTTGACGGAACCCCGGATGGCCACAATGAACGCCGCCATCATGGTTTTGGAGTGCCCCGGCTCTAGCCCGTGCAACGCTCCCAGCAAGATGGCACTGGGGAAATACAGCCAGGCGTGCGAACCACCTTGCTGCAACAATTCGACAAAGCTCAGCATGCGAGACCTACAGGTATTTAGTGATTTGCTTGAAGGCTTCCAGCGGTGCCCGCTCGCCTTTTGCGAGTGAATCTACGGTGTCTTCAAGGCAGTGATCGATGTGATCCTGAATCAACGTGCGTTTGGCTTGGCATACCGCTTTCTCAACAGCGTGAAGCTGCTGGGCGATATCCACACACTCACGGCCTTCTTCGATCATGGCGATGATGCCGCGCAAATGACCGTCTGCCCGCTTCAAGCGCTTGATAACGGCCTCATGGGACAAGTGCGTGTGGCCATGGGGGTGGTCGTGCTCACTCATGGTTTGAGCCTCTGGTCTGAATGATTCAGGCCGGCACTTTATCCCCCCTGGGGGGATATGGTCAACCCATCGAAAGATACTTCAAGCACCTCCGATAGCCGCCATTTCATGAAGTCCATCCTGCGCATAAAGCTCAATTATCGAGCGCAATCTGACTAGACCCATTCATTGGCATAAATGAAGTGCGGGTCCTCGTCATTGTTATGGGACATCAGTCTGTAAGGAGCATGGTTGTGTATCCACGCCTCACGCAGACCGGTATCCGACATCGGACATGGAAGCCCCTCACCTGCCCACCGCCGATAGGATTAATCCATCAGTTGAATGACTGATACCGAGGCTTTATCGCCTCCTTTCCCAAAGCGCGTTTTTCCCTCTATGCAAAACACCATAGACATCGAACAAGGCATCCCCCGGCAACCTGAAGTTTCTCAAAGTGTACGGCTCACTCTCCCTGTCTCTGTAACGCTGCGCGCCCCGCGCGGTGTGGCTAAATGGGCGTCCGAATTACCTGACCAACGAGCCCTTTATGACCTCCCGTGATAACACTGGCATGGCCCTCGGCCTGCTCGGCGTTATAATTTTCAGTCTGACCCTGCCCATGACCCGCATTGTGGTCGAGGAAATTCACCCTCTGCTTAACGGTCTCGGCCGCGCGTTGGTGGCCGCGATTCCGGCGGCGGCGCTGTTGCTGTTGAGGCGTGAACAATGGCCGACCTTGCAGCAGTGCAAAGGTCTGTTCTTTGTCATCCTAGGGGTTATCGTCGGTTTCCCGGTTCTCTCGGCATGGGCCATGCAAACGCTGCCCTCATCCCACGGCGCGTTGGTTAACGGCCTGCAACCGTTGATCGTGGCCATGTACGCCGCCTGGTTGTCCCACGAGCGTCCGTCCAAAGCATTCTGGGCCTGCGCCGCGCTGGGTAGTGCGCTGGTGTTGACCTATGCGTTGATTCAGGGTGCCGGCAGCATCAGCAGCGGTGACTTGCTGATGCTGGCGGCCATTGCCCTCGGCGGCCTGGGGTATGCCGAAGGGGGAAGGCTGGCGCGGGAAATGGGTGGCTGGCAGGTGATCTGCTGGGCATTGGTGCTGGCATTCCCGGTGCTGCTAGGCCCCGTGTTGTACCTGGCTTTCCAGCATCAGGGACCGATCAGCGCGCCAACATTATGGGCGTTCGCCTACGTCACCTTGTTCTCGCAGTTCATCGGCTTTTTCGCCTGGTACGCCGGGCTGGCCATGGGCGGGATCGCCAGGGTCGGCCAAGTGCAGTTGCTGCAGATATTCTTCACCATTGCCTTTTCGGCGCTGTGGTTCGGCGAGCACATAGAACCTATCACCTGGCTATTTGCTGCCGGCGTGGTAGGCACCGTGATACTGGGACGCAGGACCACGGTGAAGCCGCCGCAGCCGATAACGCTAAAGTGATTGAGCCAGGCAGGCCAAAATAAAACCTGATCGGATCGCCAGGTATGGAGGGTTGGACGAGAGTCTGGCCCCAGTTGCCCTGCAAAGCAGCAACAAACTCATCGTGACGCATATTTATCCAATCGCTTCATTCAACAAACACATAATTAGCTTAGATCAAAAAAGACTTTTACAGCTCTTAGTCATAAGATTACGGTCTTAGGAAACCTGCCGGGACATTCCCGCGTCAGCCCTCACTCCTGACTGATGACTGCCCATGAGCACACGTTCCCTGGCTTGCGTTTCTGACGTTACACCCAATCTCCCCGTGCGGCTTTGCTCCCCGGCAATCGGCGCGCAGCGGATTTTTTTTGGCTTACCCAACCGCTGGCTCGCGATTCTGGCCATCTCTTCAAGCCTGATCGGTTGCTCGCCTTCTGCCGAACAGAACACGAACAATGGCACACTGAAAATCGCGTTTTTTCGGGATAACACCACGCTCGTCAGCCTGGATCCTTTTCAGGTTTACTGGCTGGAACATCGGGTCGTGCTGCGCAACATTGCCGAATCTCTGACCGATCAGGACCCGCAGACAGGCAAGATTATTCCCTGGCTGGCGACAGGATGGGACATCAGCGCGGATGCCTTGCAGTACACCTTTCACTTGCGCAAGGACGTTACGTTCAGCAATGGCACGCGCTTCGATGCCCACGCGGTGAAGACGGCGTTTGATTCCGACAAGGCCTTCGCTGCGCAACTGCCTGCGACCTTCGGCGCAACTTATCTCGCAGGCTACGACCATGCCGAGGTCGTTGACGACTTCACGGTAAAACTCGTTCTTGCCCGCCCGAATGCCGGCTTCCTGCAAGCCACATCCACCACCAACCTGGCCATCCTCGCGCCTGAGAGCTACGCAAAAACTGCCAAGGAACGCTCGCTTGGGGCAATTATCGGCACCGGGCCCTTCGTGCTTGATCACTACACCCCGGAGTCTGGCCTTCGTCTGCTCAAGCGAAGCGGTTACGCCTGGCCCTCAGCCAACGCGCAGAACCGGGGCGAAGCCCACCTGGACAAGGTTGACGTCACCTACATTCCTGAGGAAAGCGTGCGTAATGGCCAGTTCGTGCAGGGCCAGCTCGACATACTCTGGCCTCGCGCACCTTTTTCTGAGGTGGATAGCAAACTGTTCGAGTCGAAAAAAGCCACAATCCAGAGCCGCTCACTGCCTGGCCCGGCCCTGAACTGGTTTCCGAATACGCGTGGCGAGCGCCTCCTCGGTGACAGTGCGATACGCCAGGCGCTGCAAAAAGCCATCGACCGCAAGACCTATGCGTCGACCGTTTATAGCCAGCAATTCCCGGTTGTCAGCAGTCTCTACGACACAACCACTCCATTTTTCAAAAGTCAGAGTGCCAAGCTCGCCTTCGATCCCGCCGGCGCACGTCAACTGTTGAATGACGCGGGCTGGGTGCCGGGTGCAGACGGGTATCGAGTCAAGAACCGCAAGCGCCTGAAGCTTACCTACAACCTTCAGGTCGCAGAAACCGCCGGCGACGTTCTCATCCAGGATCAGCTGCGCCAGGTCGGCATCGACCTCAAGCTCAACGTTCTCACTACTGCCGATTGGGCAGCGGCAAACGCCGCCGGCAACTATGACCTGACCTCCACCTACATGACGCGCGCGGACCCGATCATTCTGCAAACCATCATTGATCCACGAACGGCCAACAGTTCCACGGTGGCGACCAACCTGTACACCCCGCAAACGCTGCCCAAGGCCCAGGCGCTGTTTGACACGGGAATGACCGCAACGTCCAGCGTACAACGGGCCCAGGCCTACGGCGCGCTGCAGGATTTGCTCATTGACGAGGCCTCGGCGTTTCCGATCTATGAGCGGGTATGGCAAGCCGCGACCAGCCAGCGGGTACACAACTTCCGCTGGACCGCTGAGGGCTTTGCACTGCTCAACGACATTGAGCTCAAACAGCCATGAGTCGCTATGTGATCGGCCGAATCGGTCAGGCTTTCTTGGTGTTATGGGGCGCATACACGGTCGCCTATTTCATTCTGTACCTGCTTCCGGGCGATCCACTCTCGATCATGCTGAGTGCATCGGGCGTGGAAATCGATTCACTTTCAGCCGCGGACCTTGCCAAGGCCCGCGCGTACTACGGCCTGGATCAGAGTGTCCTTCAGCAATACCTCAGCCTGGTGTTGGGCGCAGTGCACGGTGACTTTGGTCAGTCAATCGCGCTGAATCGTCCGGTCGCCGAGCTACTCGCCGAACGGTTGCCTCAAACATTGGCACTGGCTGGCGTGGCCATCGTGTTGTCGTTGACCGGTGGTATCGGGCTGGGCTATCTGGCTGCCTATGTGCGCTGGCGCCCCTTGCAAACGGCCTTGGCTCGAGTGCCTTCGCTGGGCTTTTCCGTACCGGTTTTCTGGATGGGCTTGCTGCTGATCCAGGTGTTCGCGTTCACCCTGGGCTGGCTGCCATCCACCGGCAACCAAGGTGCGTCCAGCCTTGTGTTGCCGGCGATCACCTTGGCGATCCCCAGCGCGGCGGTTTACGCGCAAGTGTTACTCCGAGGCTTTCAGGGTGTCCGCCATGAGCCCTACCTCGCGACCGCTTACGCCAAAGGCCTGAGCCGTGCGCAGGTGCAGCGCCGCCACGCCTTCAAGAACGCGGCCCTGCCGCTGCTCACCTTGATCGGTTTACAAGTCGGCAACACAGTATCCGGTGCCGTGCTGGTGGAGACCATCTTTGCGCGCAGCGGCATAGGTCGTCTGGCCCAGGAGGCAGTACTGCGCCAGGACATCCCGGTGGTTCTCGCCATCGTCAGCGTAGCGGCAGCGGCATTCGTTCTGGTCAACCTTGTCGTGGACCTGCTCTACCCCCTTCTTGATCCACGCATCACCCATACGCCGAGGATTGCCTGATGGCTGTTACAACAGAAATGTTGATTGAGACGTTCCCCGGACAACTCAGCCCGGCCCCCGTCTGGCGACCACGAACCCGGTGGCAACGGGCGCGCATTGCCATGGCACCTTTACTGCGCCGTCCGGGCTTCCTGCTGGCCCTGGCTGTCGTCGCTTTCGCGCTTCTGTCTGCACTCGCCCCTGGGCTGCTGAGCCATGCCGATCCGTATGCCACGGCGCCAGCCGCCAAACTGGTAGCGCCGAGTGCCGCTCACTGGTTTGGCACCGACGAGCTTGGCCGCGATCTGTACAGCCGCGTGGTGTACGGATCACGTCTGTCGGTCACCGCCGCACTGCTGGCAGTCGGCATTGCTCTGGTTGGCGGTCTCGGGCTGGGTATCCTGGCCGGCTTTGCCGGTGGGCGTCTGGACACCGTACTCATGCGCCTGATTGACGTCATGCTCGCCCTGCCCGGCCTCCTCCTCGCCCTAGCCATCGTGACCGCCATTGGTTTCGGCACAGTGCCCGTCGCGATTGCCGTAGGAGTAGGCATCGTCCCCGGCTTTGCGCGCACGACCCGGGCCGAAGTGCTGCGAATCAAAACCCTTCCCTATGTCGAAGCGGCCCGGCTCGGCGGCGCCAGCTGGACCCGCACCCTGCTGCGCCACGTGTTACCCAACGCATGGGGCCCGGTAGCGGTTCTGGCTACCCTGGACTTCGGCGCCGCGATTCTCGCCACGGCGGGTTTGAGCTTTCTCGGTTTTGGCGCGGCACCGCCTGCGGCTGAATGGGGCACGCTGATCGCCAACGGCCGATCCTTCCTGATGACCGCACCCTGGGTGCCTTTGCTGCCCGGCCTGTTTCTGGTGGCTGTGGTGTTCAGCGTCAACCATATCGCTCGTACGATGGAGGAAAACCCACGATGACGTCCCCACTGCCCCTCATTGAAGTCATCGATCTGCACGTGTCGTATCGCGCCAGCGGTCAATCGACGCCCGCAGTCCGTGGCGTGTCGTTCACCGTACAGCGTGGCGAAATCCTGGCCATTGTCGGCGAATCCGGATCGGGTAAATCCACGCTGGCCAATGCTCTGCTGGGCCTGCTGCCAGGTAATGCGAGCATCGATAAAGGACAGTTACGCGTTGATGGCAAGCAGGTTACACACGCCAGCGAGCGTGAATGGCAAAGGCTGCGCGGCCGCACGGTAAGTCTCGTGCCCCAGGACCCGATGGTTGGGCTCAACCCCACATTGCGCATCGGGCAGCAGATCGGCGAGGCGCTGATCCAGGCTCAGGGTCGACGTTACCTCACGGTTGACGCAGACATCATCGAGCTGCTGAAACGCGTCGGGCTTGACCAGCCATTGCTGCGCGCGCGCCAGTATCCCCATGAACTGTCCGGTGGTATGCGCCAGCGTGTGCTGATCGCTATCGCGTTGGCTGGCAATCCGCGGCTGATCATTGCCGACGAACCTACCAGCGCTCTCGACGTGACGGTGCAACGCAAAATCCTCGATCACTTGCAGAACCTGGTGGCCGAGCGCGGCATATCACTGTTGATCATCACCCACGACCTCGCTGTGGCCGCAGACCGCGCCGATAGGCTGTTGGTGATGAAGGATGGCCAGCTTATTGAACAAGGCCCTCCGGCCCAGGTCCTGGCGTTTCCGTCTCAACCCTATACCCAAGCGCTTATCGCGGCGGCTCCTGCCTTCAGCACGCGTGCGCATCCATCGCCAGTACCGGCGGCCAACGGCGCTCGGCTTTTGTCCGTGGAGGGAATCAGCAAGACCTTCCAGCTGCCCAGACATAAAGGCGAGCCGAGTTCATTTCAGGCGTTACAGAATGTCAGTCTTGAGGTTTACCCCGGTCAGACTGTGGCGATCGTCGGTGAGTCAGGCTCCGGAAAAAGCACTGCATTGCGCATTGCATTGGGACTGGAGCAACCCACCGAAGGCCGCATCGTCTTCGACGGTCAAGACGTTACCAACCTCAGCTGGAGGGAATTTCGCCCCCTTCGTCAGCGCATGCAACTGGTGCAGCAGAACCCATTCGCCGCACTGGATCCTCGCATGACTATTTTCGAGAGCGTGATAGAACCGCTGGTGTCGTTCGGCCGACTCAAGGGGCGGGAGCTTGAACAAGCAGCCCGCAAGCTGATGGAGCGTGTTCATCTGCCAGTGACATTTTTAGACCGGCTACCTCGCGAATTATCCGGCGGACAACGCCAACGGGTCGCCATCGCTCGTGCGTTATCACTGCAACCGGATCTGTTGCTTCTGGATGAGCCAGTGTCGGCTTTGGACGTCTCGGTTCAAGCGCAGATTCTCGACCTGCTGGCCGAATTGCAGGCCGAACTGGGATTGGCCTACCTGCTCGTATCGCATGATCTGGCGGTGGTGGCCAACGTCGCTCCGCACGTGCTGGTGCTGCGTAACGGTCAGGTGGTTGAACAAGGGCCGACCGACAAAGTGTTCAAAAACCCTCAGGCGGCCTATACCCAGGAACTGCTGGCAGCGGTGCCAGGGAAAAAGCTGAGCGCCTGATTGAATATGCCGGCAGACACAGCTTCGCCAGATGACTTTGTAGAAGCCAGCGTGATTCGCTTACCTCAACATCACAACTTTTCAGCTTGCTCCACGCGATTTCGCCCCCCACGCTTGGCGCGATAGAGCGCGGCGTCAGCCGAACCGTAAGCGGTATCAAAGGTTGTCCCGGAGGTGCTCGCGCTGACGCCAAAGCTCGCGGTGATTTGACGGTTTACCGGATCGGCAAATACATGATTGGCAATCGCGTCACGCATGGCTTCTGCCAGCTCCAAGCCACGTTCCAGGTCTTCGCCGGTGATCAAGACTGTGAACTCCTCGCCCCCGACGCGACCTATCTTTCCAATGTCTGCGACCACCTTGCGCAGGCACCCGACAATCCCCTGGATGACCGCATCGCCGGCAGGATGACCAAACTCGTCATTCACTTGCTTGAAGTGATCGATGTCCAGCACAACCAGTACGGCACCGTTCTTCTGAAGAGCCTGGACAGCCAGCTCGATGATCGCCCCGCGATTCAGTATTCCGGTTAGCGCGTCGTGAGTGGCACGGTATTCAAGTTGACCCGCCAGAGTCTGCAACTGCGTATTGAGCAAATTCATTTCTCGCTCGGCACGGTCGCTTCTGCCGATCAACCGTCGCGTTTCGCGCAGCAGTCGTTCGTAATGAGAAGCCAGATCAGCCAGTGATCGCCTGTAGATTGATGCCTCGGCATCATTGACGGCCAGGATCGAGCGGGCATGTTCGAGCGCATCCGTCTCGCTTTTAAACAAGTCAGGAACCGCGTCACTCGAAGCACAAATGGGTGTGACTGAAGCTGACATGACCGTCATCCTCATCAAGTGGTGATTGGATGGTCGTTGAACATGACTGCCGTAAAGTCAGCCTTCAGTTCCTCGCCGAATTCAAAAATCGTTTCGTCTTCTTCGTCGTGATACCAGTTCACCTCGATGCGGTTTCCAGCCTGGGCAGATTGATCCAGGGCATCGAAAATATTGAACAGGATTTTGGTGCTGGAACTATTGAAATAAGCCAGTGCGATATTAACGGTGATGGTTGCGCTGGCTCGCTCAACCAGAAAAGCGCGCAATTGCTGCACAACAGGCGCATAAAAAGCAGCGGCATTTTCCGGATACGACTCGCCCTTCATCGAAAGAAGATCCTGATCAAAGCGAAAATCGATTTCTGGCGAAGTTGCGGTTGCTTCGATGTAGAAATTATCCATGGTAGATAGGCCACTCATTTCAAATGATCGCTTTGAGACAGAACAACGTGGTGTCGGGATCGTCTTCCCTCGGGTAAAAGCCAAACTCCAAAGGAGCGCTTGCGTCGCGCGCCATTGTCAGGAAGCCCAGCCCGGCACCCTTGCTGTCGGCAGGAGTCTCCGAACGCAACGTTACCTTGTAAGCGGCCTTTATTTCTTCAAGTGACATGCTGCGCAAAGGCTCCAGCTTTTCTCGCAGGTGCTCGACATCCGTCGTCGCAATGGGGTTGGCGCAAAGCATCAGATGTCGCTCGCCTTCGGTACTGATGCAGACGGCACCCTGGCGAAGCACTGAATTCTCGGAATGAGTCGCGCCAAGAGAGTCGGAGGAATAATGAATAATATTCTGCGAAAGCTCGACGAAAGACGAAAACAACTTGCGTCTCGTTGGCCCGCTGACTCCGGAGATCTCCAACTGGAGTTTGACAACCTCAGCCATTGCGGAAATGACATGGTGTGAGAAGTAGCCCTTGTGATAGAAAATCACGTTCTGCCGGCTGGCCAATTCGAAGAATGAACCATCCTGCTGAGCGGTAGATGTATTAAGCATTTTTATTCCTGAGGCGGGCACAGAATAGGGTCAAGTCATCCCGACGGGTTTGCTCGCCCTGCCAGTTGAGCAGCGTATTTTTTATAGCGTCACAGATGGCTGCCGAGGGTTGGGCACGATGTTGCACAATGGTGTCGAATGCCTTGCGCTTTCCGAATGCAATTCCTTTAGGGCCGCCGATTTGATCGGTAAGCCCATCGGTGGCGATGAAGATAATGCTGCCAGGCAACATGGACACGGCGGCGGGAATCCACTCAAAGTCATAGTCGCTATCGACGTAGCCAACACCCATCCGCTGGCCGACCAGGGTATGAAGCTGTTCCGAATCCGGATGCAGTACGTGCAGCGACATTCGCGCACCTGCGAAACTCAGCACCTGCGTGGCGTTATCGAACCAGAAAAAAGCCGCATCCAGTCCGTCATCTGATTCCGGCGTGCCGTCCAGTCCATCGACCTGCCCTAGAAGCCCCTTCACACCACGGTTTACTGCCGATAAAAGCGCCGCCGGGTTGCGAGGCCCGATCTGCCCCAGCGCCTGGGTAAGCGATGAAGACGCAATCAAGGTCATGAAGGCGCCCGGCACGCCATGCCCCGTGCAATCGGCTATTGCCCCGAACCACCCCTCGGAGTACGCACAAAAGTGATAGAAATCGCCCCCCACTACATCGCGCGGTTCCCACAACAACGCAGCGTCATCCAGCGTTGAGGCCAATGCATCGCGAGAAGCTCTGAGCATCGCGCGTTGAATGACGCTTGCGTACTCGATGCTCTGCATCATCTGACGGTTCTTTTCCGCTTGCATGGCGGCCACCACCGCCATCAATTGCAAACCATTGCCCAAACCTGCGAACCGGCCTTCACGCGTTACGATGAAACCGTCGGCAAGCGCTTTTTCGCCAAACTCGACCGTCTTGAAGGTCAGCTCTTCGATGCTCATCCTCGAATCGACCACCAGAGGCTCTTTGTCCATAAACGCAATGCAGCTCTTGCGGTCATACAGCTCGCGATGAAACGGCTTGCTCATCTGCGACATAAAGATGTTTCGATTGATCAACCCGATGGGGCGATCGCCCTCGACCACGGCCAGGCACACCATTTCTCTATGAGCGGTGAAGATATCCATGACCTTGATGTTGGTGCTGTCCGAGTCGATGCCGGGCACCTCGTTGCACAAATCATCTGCACATCGATGGTCCCTGGGCAGTGTTGGCCGCATGAATATGAACTGTTCTGCCTGCATGCTCGCGTCATCGTGGCTGACTAAAGCTCGTATCCTGACACACTGATATTAAAGTGATATTACAGTGCCCCCCCTTCATCCTGCTGCCCGATTACCCTGTGAATAAGGCAGTGGTTCCGCGCCAGAGGATAGCCGCCCGCGCCCCTGAAGATCTCCGCAATCAGCATCAATTCCCCACTGCACATCGAACACCCTCACGCCACCTCATTGTCAGGCGCGCTCAATGTAATCACAGCGTCATCGTTCCTTAACACCTTTATGACATTCATCTTGCAGCGCTCGGTCAAACACCCGCCAGGCACGCCGAAAGTTTTGTGGATCAGAGGAAAGCGGACAGATGAAAGTGACAGTGTTCGGAACCGGTTATGTAGGCCTTACCCAAGCCGCCTGCCTGGCCGAAGTGGGGCACACGGTTTGCTGCGTGGATGTCGATCGGGAGCGTATTGACGCCCTGCGCCAAGGCATCTGTCCAATTTTCGAGCCCGGCCTGGCGCAACTGCTGCGCAACGGGCTGGACAGCAAACGACTGTGCTTCACCACCGACGAGGCCGAAGGCAGTCGCTTTGCTGAACTGGTATTCATCGCGGTCGGCACGCCTCTGCAAGCCGACGGCCACGCTGACCTGACTCAGGTGCTCACCGTGCTGCGCTCGCTGATCAGACACGCCGAAGGTGCGCGAATCATCGTCAATAAATCCACTTCGCCGGTGGGCACCGTCGACCGCCTGCGCCTGGAAATCGCTGCCAGCCCGCGTCGCGATGAAGGCTTCGAAGTGATCAGCAACCCGGAGTTCCTCAAGGAAGGTTCAGCCGTCAACGACTGCCTGCGCCCGGACCGCATTATTGTCGGCGGTGCCAGTCCAGCGGCGCTGGAACGCTTGCGCGAGCTTTACCAGCCCTTCAGCCGTAACCGCGAGAAATTCGTGGTGATGGATGCCCGGAGCGCCGAGTTGACCAAGTACGCCGCCAACTGCCTGCTGGCGACCAAGATCTCCTTCATCAATGAGATGGCCAACCTGGCTGAACGACTGGACGCCGATATCGAACAGGTGCGGCTGGGCATCGGCGCCGACCCGCGCATTGGCTATGACTTTATCTACCCTGGATGCGGCTTCGGCGGCTCATGCTTTCCCAAGGATCTGCACGCTCTGTTAAGGACTGCCGAGGAGCACGGCATGGAAGCCTCTTTGCTCGGCGCCGTGGAGCAGGTCAACCGCCGCCAGAAACACCGCCTATTTGAAAAAATCCACGCTCATTATCAAGGCTCACTAAAGGGCAAGGTCTTCGCTGTCTGGGGGCTCGCCTTCAAACCCAATACAGACGATATCCGCGAGGCCTCCAGCCTTGCCTTGCTCGAAGCGCTTTGGGCCGCCGGCGCGCAGGTACAGGCCCATGACCCTCAAGCGATGCAGGCCATCCAGCGACAATATGGCACGCGCAACGACCTGAACCTGGCGCAATGCAAGGAAGACGCACTGGAGGGCGCCGATGCTCTGGTGGTCATTACCGAATGGCAGGATTACCGGGTGCTGGATCTGGATCGACTCGGTAAACAGTTAGGTGACCGGGTGGTGTTCGACGGCCGTAACCTTTTCGATCCAATGCAGGTGCGTGACGCCGGATTGGCTTACTACGGCATTGGTCGTGGGCAGGCGGCGCAGCTATGACGGTGCTGGTGACCGGCGCCGCCGGTTTTATCGGGTTCCACGTCGCCAGGCAGCTGTGCGAGCAAGGCGTTGAAGTGGTCGGCATCGACAACCTCAACGCTTACTACCGCGTGGAGCTCAAGCAAGCCCGGCTGGCCAGGCTCCAGTGCCTGCCGGGTTTTACTTTTCAGCGTCTGGACATCACCGACTTTGCCGGTCTGTCTGCCCTGTTCGAGCGGCACGGTTTCGAACAGGTTATTCACCTGGCGGCCCAGGCGGGTGTGCGTTATTCGCTGGAGGATCCAGGCGCCTACGTCCAATCCAATCTGGTCGGCTTCATCAATGTGCTCGAAGCCTGTCGGCACCATCGCCCGGCGCATCTGATCTACGCCTCAAGCAGCTCGGTCTACGGCGCCAACCAGCGCATGCCCTTTCAGATCGAGGATGCCGTCGACCGGCCATTGTCACTGTATGCCGCCAGTAAACGTTCCAACGAACTGACCGCGTACAGCTACTCGCACCTGTACGGCCTGCCGACCAGCGGCCTGCGTTTTTTCACGGTGTACGGCCCTTGGGGTCGCCCGGACATGGCCCTGTTCAAATTTACCAGGGCGATGCTCGCCGCAGAGCCTATCGAGCTCTACAACCATGGGCAGATGGCGCGGGACTTCACCTACATAGATGACATTGTCGAAAGCATTCTGCGCCTGCGGCTGCGCCCTCCCGTCGCTATCGACAGCATGCCACCCCATCAACTTTTCAACATTGGTCGAGGTCAGCCGGTCACGCTGCTGGAGTTCGTCAATTGCCTGGAAGCGGCGCTGGGTTTGCGCGCAGAACGTCGCAACCTGCCTTTGCAGGCTGGCGACGCGCTGAAAACCTGGGCCGACGTCACCGCTCTGGCGCGATGGATCGACTTTCAACCGCAGGTGTCGCTCGACGCCGGCGTCCGTGCCTTCGTCGCCTGGTACTGCGAGCACTATCAGGTCCAGGTCTGCCTGCCATCTTCACAACAGGGACATCAATGACTGTGCCGATTTTTCTTTCCGTAGTGATTCCCGCCAAGAACGAAGCCGACAACCTGCCGACCTTGTTGGCGGAGGTCCGCAGCGCGTTGTCCGGGGAACACTATGAAGTGCTGGTGGTTGACGACGGCAGTACCGACGACACTTTGCGGGTGCTGCGTGCGCTGATGGACGGCGACTTCCCGGAACTGCGCGTTCTGCGAAACGAGCGTTCGCTGGGGCAAAGCACCTCGATCTACAGCGCTGCTCAGGTCGCCCGGGGTACTTGGCTGGCAACCCTCGACGGCGACGGACAAAACGATCCCGCGGACATCCCCGGCATGCTGGAACTGGTGCGTGCTCGCGCAGGACGCGCCGATGCCATTCAACTGGTCGCCGGGCACCGGGTGAACCGTCGCGACACTGCCAGCAAGCGTTGGGCTTCGCGATTCGCCAACGGTCTGCGCAGCCGACTGCTCAAGGATTCCACGCCTGATACCGGTTGCGGCCTCAAACTGGTCGAGCGTGAGGCTTTCCTGCGCCTGCCGTATTTCGATCATATGCACCGGTTTATTCCGGCACTGATCCAGCGCCACAACGGCCGCATGTTGATCCATCCCGTCAATCATCGTCATCGCCAGGCCGGTGTGTCCAATTACGGCAATCTGGACCGTGCGCTGGTCGGCATTCTCGACCTGTTTGGCGTCTGGTGGCTGATCCGCCGCACCCGCCTGAACAGTCAGCCACAGGAGCTGAACCCATGAGACTCGATAGCGCAACCCTCTGGCTGATCCTCGGTTTTGTCGGGCAGGCAGTGTTCACCGGCCGCTTCGTCCTGCAATGGCTGTACAGCGAATTCAAGAAGCGCAGCGTGATCCCGGTGGGCTTCTGGTATTTGAGTATGCTGGGCAGTTCCCTTTTGCTGGTCTACGCCATCTATCGCCAGGACCCAGTATTCATCGCTGGCCAATCCTTCGGCCTGGTGGTGTACCTGCGCAATCTTCAACTGATCAACCAGCAAGCCAAGTCGCTCAAGGAGCAATGACGGTGCGACCTACCCTTTCGCTCCGCCTCGAAGGTTGGCTGCTGGTCGTGTTTGCCGTGCTGCTGATCGGTGCCGGACTAGGTTTGCGCCAGGCACAGAATGTGGATGAGGAACGTTTTCTGGGCGTCGCGCTGGAAATGCTGCAGAGCGGTTCCTGGTTCGTGCCACACCGGGCGGCAGAGATTTACGCCGACAAACCGCCACTGTTCATGTGGACCGTAGCGTTCTTTACGTGGCTCACCGGCCGACCGGAAATCGCTTTGTACCTGCCGGGCTTGATGTCTGCCGCTACCACCACCGCTGTGCTCTACGACCTGGGCAACCGTCTGTGGAACAGACGCACCGGACGCTACGCCGCCTTGCTGTTCCTGGCCACTTATCAGACCTACAGCATTCTGCGCACGGGCCAGATCGACAGCTTCCTGTGCCTGTGGATCGCGTTGGGTTTCTATGGACTGGTTCGCCACTTGTTGCTGGGACCGGCCTGGCGATGGTTCTATCTGGGTTGCGCAGCCATGGGCCTGGGTATTATCAGCAAGGGTGTGGGCTTCGTGCCGGCGCTGATGCTGATTCCCTACGCTTATGCCGTTCGCAAGGGCTGGCATGGCGTGGTGGCAATGCCCGGACAGGCCGCTCGCTGGGCGCTTGGCCTGCTGGTTGTCCTGTTGGCCTGTTGCCTTTGGCTCGCGCCGATGATCATCTCGGTCTTGCGCGACGGCGGGCCGGAAGGCTTTGCCTATCTTCGCGAGATACTCCTGCATCAGACCGCCAATCGCTATGCCAGCGCCTGGGACCACCGCGAGCCATTCTGGTACTTCGTCATCAAGGTCATCCCGCAATATTGGTTACCGCTGGTGCTGGCGCTGCCGTGGCTGATCCCGGCCTGGCGTCGACAGCTGTCCAAGCGCGACGGTCGGGTGCTGGTTCTGCTTGGCTGGGTGTTGCTGGTGCTGCTGTTCTTCAGCCTCTCCAGCGGCAAGCGCAAGATTTACATCTTCCCGGCGCTGCCCGGTCTGGTACTGGTTGCAGCGCCGTTGGTGCCCTGGCTATTGCGGCGCTGGTTCGCCGATCGCGTCTGGGCCCGGCGAATTTTCCTGGGCGCGACTGCGGCCTGGTTCAGCCTCTGGTTTGCCCGCGGGTTCATCGAGCCCGTCATGGAGGGTGACAATCCTCATCAGCGCCTGATGGAGCAAGCCGCCGAAACGACCCACGGTGCCGACCTGGTGCTGGTCAACTGGCGAGAAGGCCACTGGCTTTATGCACGCCAGCCTCTGGTGCATTTCGGTTTCGCTAACGCTTTATCGATTGAACAGGCCGCCGGCTGGTTGCAAGCGCACCCAAGCGCCTATGCGCTGGTACCTGGCGCGCAGCTGGGCAGGTGCTTTATCCAGGACAAGGCCTACCCGCTGGGCCAGACGTCCCGGGCTGACTGGTTCATCGTTGGCGTCAACGCCGACAACGGCGAATGTCGACCGGCCAGCCCTGCTTCCGTCTACCGCTTCGCCTGGGGTCCGAACGGCCGTTGATGGGCCAAAAGCAGACACTTACATGGTGTGTGCATATCGTTCGGTCGCGCTTGCCGTCCTGCTCATTCCCTGCTCTCAGGAAAGATACATCCGCCATTGCGAACCAGCGCCTTCACCTCTTCGCTCACTTGCATGGGGTTTTGATTTAATCGAGCAACGAACGCCTCGCGGCGCCGCACGTACGACTCCGAATCGTGCTTCGCACTCCAGAGGACGATGGTAAGCACGATGGGGATGAGATCCAGACCCTTCTCGGTAAGCGTATAGAAATCCTTGCGCCCGTCGTCGGGGCTGGGCGCCCTCGAGAGAATCCCTTGCTGCTCAAGAAACACAAGGCGGGAAGCCAGGACATTGGTCGCGATTCCCTCTTCCGACTTCCGGAACTCGCCATACGTCTTCTTACCCACAAAAACGATGTCGCGAATGATCAACAGCGACCACCGGTCGCCGAAGATTTCCACGCCGTAATTCACTGCGCAATGGGACCGAATGTCTACTTTAGATGTCGTTTTCATGGCGGGATCTTAACATCGCTTGCATGTCGCAAGTAAATCTCCGTCTATTACTTGCTTTTTGAAAGTAACAGACCCCGACATGGTCTGCGCGGTCGCCGGATCGCCCCAGCAGCCCATCAATGAACAACCCATATCAGTAAGGAACTCGAAATGAAAGTCGGCTTTATCGGCGCAGGGCCTGTCGCCCAAACAATCGCCAAACACGTCCTGTTGGCAGGTCACCAGGTTGTCCTTAGCAACTCGCGTGGGCCTGAGTCACTCGCCGCCCTTGTGGCGCAGTTGGGTTCCGGTGCTGGCCGCCGGTACAGCGAGGTTCAATACCTCTCCAGCGCTCCAGAAGACAAGTTAAGGCGGCGCAACAGCAACGTCAGTTGCGTGAGTTCCGAATCGGTCAATTGCTCAGTACGTTGGGTGAAGCGGTTTCCCTTGTGCACCTCTGCAATACCGAGCTGCTCCCTGCCGATTGCCGTGAGGTCGACCACAATACTTCGCCCGTCATCGTCCCCCGCGCGAACCTGGATCAACCCGAGAGTTCTCAGGTGATTGACGAGTCTGCTGATAACGCTGCGATCCATTAAAAGACCGTCCGCGATTTGGCTTGCCTTCGCCGGGCCATGAGCCCTCAGCCATTGTAAAAGGTGAAATCCGGAAGGCGTAAGCGGAGGATCAAACACCGCAGCGGCCTCTGCCGAAACGGTCCGAAATCCAGCGATAAGCATGTTGAGCTCGGCACCCAATTCCGTTAGTGCGCGCTCCCGCAGAAGGATCTTCGTTGTTTCAGGCATCGCAATGACCACTCCAATCTAGTTGACAATTATCCATCATCACAGGAAATATGATTGATAATTATCAATCATTGGCGTGACACATGACTACCGTAAAGACGATCATTTTGACCGGCGGCACCAACGGAATAGGCCTGCTGGTTGGCCGTGAACTTGCCCGCCACGGAAAGCATCTCATCATGCTTGCTCGTAACGAGGACAAGGCGCACGCCATCCGTTGTGATATCCAGAAAGATACGCCGGGTGCCGCCATCGACATTTTTTATGCAGATTTTTCGCGACTCAATACGGTGGCTGACGCAGCAACCTCAATCAGCAGCAGGTTCTCCAATGTTGATGTGCTCATCAATAATGCAGGCATACACGCCTTCAGCCAGCGTGTAACCGAAGATGGATTTGCCGAAATGCTGTCGGTGAACTATCTGGCGCCCTGGTTACTGACCCACAAACTTGCAGCGCTTCTCGGCGCCTCACCGCAAGCTCGCGTTGTAACGGTTGCCTCAGAGGCATCGCGTCACGGAGGAAGCGTCAAGCCGGTCATCGATCTGGCCGATACCGCCCAGTTCTCACGCCGCAGGTCAATGGAGCTCTATGGCAAAACCAAGCTTATGAACATCATGTTCTCTCTCGAACTTGCGCACCGGATGCGAGACACACACGTTAGCTCGAATTGCCTTGATCCCGGTTTCAATGCGACTGGCATAGGCCGTGAACTTCCATTCTCAGGACCCATGCTGTGGATGTTGAGTGCACTCGGTATTGGTAACCCCAGGCAAGGTGCAGATATCATTATTCGACTGGCAACTGACCCCGACTTTTCCTCCATTTCGGGTCAGTACTTCTCACGTCGAGCAGAATCGATTTTGCCCGCAGGCGGCTCGTCGAATCCTGCCGCCCGAGTGGCTTTGTGGGATGCCACAGAGAACTTGCTGAAGAAATTCCTTTGATAGCCGCCTCTGGCTTTTCGGACAGCCTGATCGTTTGCTGCCGCGATAGGTAGCTACCGGCCAAAAGCTGCCTGTGACGAGTGCCTCGGTAATCCGGGGCAACTCTCGACTTCTTACCCGATGCGACTTACTCCCGGTCTTTGGTAAACCGGATGAGATCGCCGCGTAATTTCACAATTGCCTTTTGCATCTGCACGAAGTCGTCGGGATCAAGACCGGTTTTCGGGAAGCCCTCTTCTGTGAGGCCTTCACGCAGTTCTCGACCCTCTTTTGTCAGGCTGATACGTACCTGGCGTTCGTCTTCCGGGTTGCGCTGGCGCAGCAAATAGCCCATCGCTTCCAGCTTCTTGAGGATCGGAGTAAGGGTGTTGGATTCGAGGAATAGCTTTTCGCCAAGGCTGCCAACGGTCTGGTTGTCTTCCTCCCACAACGCAACGAGGGTGATGTACTGCGTATAGGTCAGCCCGAGCCGTTCCAGCATTGGCTTGTAAGCCTTGCCGAAGGCGAGATTGGAGGAATAGACCGCAAAACACAGGAAATCGGCAAGCTTCAGGTCGAGAGCGGCGGTCTTTTCATTTGATTTCATGAGTATTCTCGATAGCCAGGACGAATGGGTTGCAGAAATGCACTATACGTCGCATGCGATGATATCGGAATAACTCTCCCCTTTTGTAATCGATATCACGTACATCAGGTCTTTGCAGGTCGGCGACCGGCTCACCAGGAATAACCCTGGCGAGCTGGCCACGCGGCGCATTACTCGGTGAGAACGTTGATAGCGACATCAATGTTGCCGCGTGTTGCTTTCGAGTACGGGCAGATTGCATCGGCGTTGTGCGCCAGCTCGGTCGCGACATCCTGAGTCAAACCCGGCACGCGCAGGGTGAGCCGGGCCTGGAGGAAGTAATCCGCACCGGTCTGGCCCAGATCCACTTCGATGTCGACGGCGGTGTCGACCGGCAGTGTCACTTTCATCTGCTGGGCAGCCAGACCAACCGCCGCGATGTAACAGGCCGACCAGGCTCCCGCGAACAATTGTTCGGCTTTCGGGTGCGGCTGAACGCCGGTCAGCACATGTGCCGGTGTAGCGTTGCCGGGCGACGACAGCTCGATATCGAGGTTGCCGTTATGACCGCGCGAGGTTTTGCCTGCGCTGTTGTGGCTGGTGTGGGTTTTGCCGGTGACCAGTACTTTTTCGATCTTGCTCATGGGGGATTTCCTGAGTATTTGTAGTTGCATACGATTTGGTCGCATACGTTATATTGGATGGTGTAAAGCCAGGACTTATTAATCAACTGGCGAGGTGATCCAGTTGTTGTCGTTGCAGCCATGGAAAACGCGATAGGTGTTGTGATTACTTTCGGCATCCATGGCTGTATCTCCAGACGGTGAGATCTTGGTCAATGTTTATCTCTAGCGATTAGATCGCATGCGATGTACCAATGTACGATTAAAGCCCCGATGATGTCAAAGATTATCTGTCGTCTGGACGACGAGCGGTGGAAGGCAGTTGCGCGGTTCGGATTGCTTTACGCATGACGGTCAACGTTGCGAACCCGAAACTGTGCCCATCTGCCCATCTGCCCATCTGCCCTTCCCGCGCTTTACGCAACCTTTACCGAGTCTAGACCTCCGTTTACACGAAACGGGTGTTTCATACATCCATGGCGAACCCACACATGCCGCCTGAGGAGACACCATGTTTTCGAAGATAACCAACGTCTTGATCCTGTCCGGTTGCCTGGTTGCCGCTGGTGCGGCATCTGCCAATGGCCGCGATGTGGTCGTGCCAGTCATTGCCGGGGCTGCGGTGGGCGCCATACTGGCCACTGTGATCAGCGGTTCAAGCCACGATAACTACCGCCCGCAATACCAGGGCTACCAACCACAGCCCCGTTATCAGCCGCAGTATCAGCCACAGTACCAACCAGTGGCCTACGTACCGGTGGCCACCCGCGTCGAATATCGCCGGTTCGATCCGCGGCCGTCTCGCGGCTATTACAACGGTGGTTATGACTATGGTCATGATCGTGACGGGGGCCGTGATCGTGATCGCGGCTTCGACCATAACCGGGGCGACGGCCGCTGGTAATCGCTAGTCTGGGCACAAGGCCGCTCTTGTCATTGAGAGCGGCTTTTTTATGTGAATAAATCGATGCCGCCTCATCTGAGGTTCAAACGCATCCAGTGCTCCACATCCGTGACTTCAATACCCTGTCGCACATTGAACGTGCAGCCTCGATCCCAGGCAACGCCCTGCCCTTGCGCAAACACCGCCCGGTATTTTCTTATTGCGTCGTCAGGCTCAAGTGCCAGATCCGCATTCAATTTCGCGACAGGCCATTCGACCCGCTGCACCTTGCGATTGAGCACCTTGTCGATTTTGTCCGCCAGCTCGCCATACGTGAGCGTGTCACCCGCGGTGTAAATCACCTGATGGGCCAATCGTGGGTTAGCAAACAGAATTTCTGCCGTGAGCAAGCCAATGTCTTCGGGCGTCGTCACGGTGACGGCAGTGTCCCAACTGCCGAGGGCGTGAACCGTGTTTTGCGCGAGATCAACCACGCCGAACACCGGCTCGAATAGAAAACTGGTGAACATCCCGGTGGAAATGATCAGCCACTCGGTTGCATCTTGCCCCCGCAGGATATCCCGCACGTCCAGCTGCTCATCGAACAGATCCTGGGCGCTGCCTCTGCCAATGACGTCATAATCCACACCAAACTGCCAAGGCACATAACGCTGAACACCAGCCTCGATTGCCGCACGCGCAAGCTTGATCTGAGTGCCTTTGCCCGCAGCGAAGCCAATGCAACTGACCACTGTGTCGAAGCTGGCAAACAACGCACTGAGTTCGGCAATCGTGCCTGACACCAGATCACCCGGCAGCAAGTCGATACCCAGCGAACGCAGTTCATCAATTTCCTTTTGCTTGTCTGGCGCGCTGGACTTTATCGTCGCAGGACGCAGCAGGACCGTGACCTGCGTATCGCCCGCCAACGCAGCCAATCTGGCCAACTGACGAAGCACAGCCATACCCAGCTCACCCGCGCCAAGGACGAGGATCCCGCGATCCGTAGTGCGTGTGTCATCTTGCATGATCGTCTCCCGTTATTTGTTTGCGCCACCGATGGCACTGCGTAATGCTGGCACACTTGAAGACGGCTCATAAGAAGGCACACCAGTGATACCGGGAGGGTAATTGGACAACGAAGAAGTATTAAGACGCTCGCAAGCCGCCTGTGACGCCTTGAGCGCAGACGATGACGGGCTGAAACGCGAAGTGCTGACTCACGCAGGCAATCGCTGGTCACTGGGTGTTGTTCATACGCTGGGGGTGGCGGGCAAATTGCGCCACGCAGAGATCGGACGGCGCATGCAGGGCGTGACACAAAGGATGCTCACCCGGACGCTACGCCAACTAGAACGCGACGGTCTGGTGCTGCGGCACGATCACCACGAAGTGCCGCCGCGCGTCGAATATGAGTTATCGGCGCTGGGCATGGGAATGCTGGTGCACATGATCCCCCTGTGGACCTGGGTGGTGGAAAACGCGGAAGATTTTCGCAGCGCCCGCGCGGCCTATGACAGTCAGATAAACCCCGTTACAGCGCCCTGACGAAGCGCTTGCGATATTCGCTGGGAGTCACGCCAACGTGTCGGGTGAACGTGCGCCGCAGGGTATCGGCGTTGGCAAATCCGCACTGCGCGGCCACTTGCTTGGGTACATTCACCCCGCTCTCCAGCTGCTTTCTGGCAGCAGCGACCCGCGCCTGTTCGACCCAGGCCGCTGGCGTGATGCCCACCTCTGCGTGAAACAGGCGAGCGAAATGCCGTGGACTGAGGTTCACCCGTTCGGCCAGGCGGGAAATGCTGTGATCGTCAGCAGGATTGGCCGCGATCCAGCGTTGCAGCTCTTGCAGCATGGCGCGTCCGGTGGGCAACGATTCGCCGTGCCGACTGAACTGCAACTGCCCGCCGGGCCGTTTGAAATACATGACCAGCTGGCTGGCGACCTGCTTGGCGATATCACGACCCAAATCATCTTCGACCAGCGCCAGCGCCATATCCAGCCCCGCAGTAACACCCGCTGCGGTATGCACCTTGCCGTCGTGGACATGCAGGGCATCTTCTTCCACGTAGATATCGGGATAGCGCTCGGCCAATAGCGCCGAGCGCATCCAGTGGGTCGTAACATGCTTGCCTTCAAGCAATCCAGCCGCAGCCAGCACAAAGGCACCAGTGCATACCGAGCCGTAGCGGCGAGCGCTGCGTGCCGAGTCTTGCAGCCAGTGAATAATGTCCGGCTTGAGCATCAGGAACGGAGCATTCGGCGCGCCAGCCACCAGCAACGTGTCGACCTCAGGCAGCTCGTCGCCCACCACATAATCAGGCAATAAACGCGCGCCGGATGAACTGCGGACCGGCCCTGCCTCCAGTGCCCAGATGTGCAGTTGATAGTATTCACGACCGCTCTGCGCATTGGCTTCGGCAAACACATCCAATGGCCCCGAGACGTCCAGCAACTGAACGCCGGGCACCGCGAGGATGGCGATAGTGCGCGTTTTCGACATGAAGGGCTCCCTGTCTGTCAGCTGCGCGATATGGCAGGATTTGAATGCTAGCGCCATTTGAGGCCATTACGCCAGCCCTGGATACTGGGATCACAAACCACCCCGCCGGAGAACCCCCATGACATTGAACATTGGCGACATCAAGATTCCCGACAGCGCCATGGCGCGGCAGATTACCGAACTGGTACGCGATACCGAGTCCGAGCTGCTCTTCAATCACTCCAGTCGCGTTTATTATTTCGCCGCCTTGGCCGGCCAGAAGCGCGGGCTGAGCTTCGACTCAGAATTGCTCTACGCCGGCTGCATGTTCCACGACATGGGCCTGACGCATAAGTGCAGCAGCGCCTGCGAACGCTTTGAAGTGGACGGCGCCAACGCGGCGCGGGATTTTCTCAAGGGCTATCAGCTCAGCCAGCAGGATATCGACACGGTCTGGACAGCCATCGCGCTGCACACCACGCCCGGCATTCCCGAGCATATGCACCCGGTGATCGCATTGGTCACAGCAGGCGTGGAAATGGATGTGCTCGGCCTGACTTATCCGCTTTACAGCGACGCAGAGCGCGAAGCCGTGGTAAAGGCCTATCCACGCAGCGCGCAGTTCAAGGAAGACATCATTCAGGCGTTCTATGAAGGGATCAAAGACAAGCCGGATACCACCTTCGGCAACGTCAAGGCCAATGTCATCGCAGACAAGGATCCGTTGTTCGTTCCAGGTAATTTTTGCGAGGTGATTCGTCGGTCCGCCTGGTCTGCTTGAACCCCGGAGCAGCTCGTTGAGGCAAATCAACGAGCTGGCACCTCCATCAGTCTTGCAAGACCTGCGCGATGAGCCACTGCTTGAACGCTTCAGCAGCAGGCGACGCCTTCACCCCTTCTTTTTGCACAATGTAGTAGGCGAAGTCGCAGCTTTGCGCTTCCCCAAATGGGCGAATCAATCTCCCCGCTTCAATATCGCTACGGACTAGACTGCTGCGGCCCAACGCGACACCGCTTCCGGAAATGGCAGCCTGCATTACCGCCGCAGAATCATTGATCTGCAACCCTCGCTCAGTGTCGGCAACGTCATGGCCTGCCCGCTGCAGCCAGGTGCGCCAGGTGGGGAAAACCGTCGAGTAGCGCATCGACACGTCATGAATCAACGGGAAATGCTTCAGATCATCCGCGCTCTTCAGCGGATGTGCAGCGGTGGGCAATGTCGGACTGCACACCGGGAAGAACTCGTCGCCCATCATCTGCGTCGCGCTGAGTCCGGGCCAATGCCCACTCCCAAAACGGATGCCGAGATCAATCCTTTCAGCATTGAAATCGGCTAGCTTGCCGTTGGTATCAAGGCGCAGTTCGTAACTTGGATGCAGGCCACGAAAACCTTCGACACGCGCCAGTAACCATTTATCGGCAAATGCAGGCGGCACCGTCACCGTGATCGTCGCGCCCCCTTCGGTTTTCAAACGCGCGACAGCCGATGACAGAAAGTCGAAACCGGCCTGAAGATCCGGCAGCGCTGCCAGCGCCTGATCGGTCAATACCAGCCGCGCAGGACCACCGCGCGACCGATGAAAGAGCACGACACCATGCGCGTCCTCCAACCCTCGAACCAGTTGGCCGATGGCTGCAGGACTGACATTCAGCTCTTCAGCGGCCCGCACATAGCTCAAGTGCCGGGCGGCTGATTCGAATGCTCGAAGAGCATTGAGATGATTAGGCGCTCGCATAAGGCTCGCTGGCAGGTGTTGGGAAATTGAAAATCATAGTCTCAGCCAGGTAATTTCAGGGCAATATAAAAAAAACAGAAGCCCCTCGGGTTAACCTTGGGGCTTTCCTCATGCTAATTAAAACGTACTGATTTATCAGACGATCGCCTTGCCCACCACGTTGATGATCCGCTCGGCGATGTAATCAACGTGGGTTTCCAGCGCGAAATGGCCGGTGTCCAGCAGCTCGACCACGGCGTTCGGATTGTCCGCCGAGAACGCCTCGGCACCTGGCGGAATGAAGAACGGGTCATGCTTGCCCCAGATCACCAGCGTCGGTAACTCGGTGTCGCGGAAGAACTGCTGGAATGCCGGGTACAGCTTCAGGTTATTGGCGTAATCCAGGAACAGGTCGAGCTGGATTTCCTTGTTGCCTGGGCGCTGCATCAACAAATCGTCCAGCAGATAGGACTCGGGAGCGACCGCATCAGGATTGGCGACGCCGTGCAGGTACTGCCAGCGGATGCCGTCCAGGTTCAATACGTTGTCGTGGATCACCTTGCGGTTTTCAGCAGTCGGGTTGTCCCAGTACGCCCTGATCGGTGCCCAGGCATCGCCCAGACCTTCCAGGTAAGCGTTACCGTTCTGCGATACCAGCGCAGTGACGCGCTCCGGATGTGCGAGAGCCAGCCGCAGACTGGTAGGTGCGCCATAGTCGAAGAAATACAACGCGTAGCGCTTCAGATCCAGCGCGTCGACGAAGTCCCCGAGGGTTTTCGCCAGATTGTCGAAGTTGTAGACGTACTCACGCTCTACCGGAACTTCGGTAAAACCAAAACCTGGCAAATCCGGCGCGATCACTCGGTAATGTTTGGCCAGCAGAGGAATCAACTGACGGTATTGATGGGACGAAGACGGGAAGCCATGCACCAGCAAAATCACCGGCGCATTGATATCGCCTGCTTCGCGGTAAAACACCTTCACGCCGTTGGCTTGAACGTATTGGGTCACAACACTGTTGGTTAACGTTGCGGTAGTCATGAGCAAAGCCTCTTGAGCAATTAAGAAAGTTTCCAGTCAACAACTAACAAGCGGTACCCGGCGCCCACAGTTCAGCGTCAAACCTTGTTCAGAATCATCTGAGGTCTTGGGAATCACTGTGGAGCCTTGGTCGCCTTCGAGCGTTTACGGCGAATCAGAAGTGCGAGATGCCGCCATCGACAATCACTTCCGAACCGGTCATGAACGATGAATCATCGCTGGCCAGGAACACGACGGCAGCGGCAATTTCGTTGGCCTCGCCGAAACGACCCAGCGGCACTTGCGCTTCGATGCTGGCAGCGACTGCACTCAGATCGGCATCCGACAGGCCCAGTTTGCCGTGGAACGGCGTGCTGACCGGGCCTGGGCTGATGGCGTTGACGCGAATGCCGCGTGGGGCCAGTTCTGCGCCCAGGGTCAGTGCCAGCGAGCGAACGGCCGCTTTGCTGGCCGAGAGAATCGACAGGCCCGGCGCGCCCACACGATTGAGGAACGAGGTGGTCAGGATCACGCTGCTGCCTTTGACCAGCAACGGCGACGCCTTTTGCACCGTGAAGAAGATGCCCTTGAAGTTCAGCGCAAACTGCTCGTCGATCTGCTCTTCCGTGACCGCTTCCAGTGGCGCGGCTGTACCGGCACCCGCATTGGCAAACAGCACGTCAATGTGGTCATAACGGGTACGGATGGTCTTGATGACGCGATCCATCTCGGCCGATTTACGCAGGTCAGCGCAGATAACCATCGCGTCCGCACCGAGTTCTTCTCTGGCATCTTCCAATCGACCCGGGTTGATCCCGGTCACAATGACGTGCGCCCCTTCATCACGAAAGCGCTTGGCTGTTTCCAGGCCAATGCCCGAAGTGCCGCCGGTGATCAAAGCTACTTTGTCGGTCAGTTTCATGATGTCGCCCCAGAAGGAAAAGTGTCTGAATGCAGGCTGTGATGTCTGCGTGGGTCCACTATCGCCTTACCGGTATTTCGTGACAAACCAGAAGATCTGTTCGAGTCGGATAGAAAAACTTTGCCGCCTGCCCTTGCCCGAAAACGTCAATTAGCCTCAGGTCACTAAGCCGCCTGCGCCGTGAGAAAGTCGATCAGCGTCCGAACGCGCAGGGGCACATGCCTGACGTGCGGATACAGCAACATGAACGGCCGGGTCGCGCCGCCCAGTCCGCTGAGTAGTTCAATCAGCGCGCCGCGTTCAATGTCTTCCTGCACCGTGAAACGATAGGTCTGCACGATCCCTGCCCCATGCCTGGCCAGGGTCACGCTGGCGAGATAGTCCTCCAGGCAAGTTGTATTACCGGACGTCTGCACGTTGATTGCCTTGCCCTTGTCCATGAACACCCACGGCAGATTTCGGCCGCTGCTGGGCAGTTCAAACTGGATGCAGTCATGTGCTTGCAGATCCGTCAACGATTCAGGGACACCATATGCCTTCAGGTACCGGGGCGAAGCGACGACCACCAGCTCGGCATTCTCCAGGGTCCGTGCAATCAGCCCTGAATCGTCCGGAGCGCGACCGCGAACCGCCAGGTCATAACCGCCCTCGGCGAAATCGATATTGCGATTGCTCACGTGTACCGCAACCTGCACCAGCGGGTATAGACGACGAAACTCAGCGAGCATCGGTAGCAGCCGAAAATGTGCGTAAGGCGTGGGCGCGCTGATCCGGATTTCGCCTGAGGGCGCCTGTTGCTGGCCGGTGACCTCCCGCTCGGCGTCCACCAGTTGGGTCAGCGCCTGGCGACACTGCGCGTAATAGAGGCGCCCTCCCTCCGTCAGGCGTATCTGCCTGGTGGTTCGTACGAACAAGCGAACGGCCAGTCGCTCCTCCAGCCGCGAAATCGATCTGCTGACCGCCGCCGGGGTGACGCCAGCCGCGTTGGCCGCAGCGGTAAAACTTTCGTGCTCAACGGCCAGACAGAACAGCTCGATACTGCCCAACTGCACATCATCGAAATGGCGCGGCATGTCAGCCTCTATTGATTACACCAGGTATCAATTCAATTGCTCAGCAGGCGATTTATCCCACTCTTATGCAAAAGTAAAGTGGCCTCACCGGACAACAGTCCACTCATCCAGAGGCCTTCACCATGAACACCATTCAAACCGTTATTGTCACCGGCGCTTCGAGCGGCCTGGGTTTCGCCATTGCCGAGGCGTACCTGAAACGCGGCTACAACGTCGTGGGTAATGCCCGCACCCTGGATCGTCTTGAAACGGCCGCTGCCAAGCTCGGTAATCCTGAAAACTTCTTGCTGGTTGCCGGCGACATCGCCCAACCAAAAACCGCCATAGCCTTGTTCGAGCAAGCCATCGCCGCTTTTGGCAAGGTCGACATCCTGATCAACAACGCCGGTATCTTCATTCCCAAAGCCATCGGTGACTACACCGAGGCGGACGTCAATGCCATGGTCGGCACCAACCTGATGGGCTTCTTCTACCCGTCCCAGGCGGCCGCTACCCACATGGCCGCAAATGGCAGCGGGCACATCGTGACCATCACCGCGAGCATCGCCATGCAGCCCAACATCAAGGTCCCGGCGCTGCTGCCCGTGCTGATCAAGGGCGGTTTGAACCATGCAACCCGCGGCCTGGCTCTGGAACTGGCGCCGTTCAACGTCAAGGTCAATGCCGTTGCGCCGGGAATCATCAATACGCCGCTACACAACCAGGACGAAGGCACTCAAGCCTTTCTCAAGGCATTGTCGCCAAGCGGCACCATCGGCAGCCCGAAAGACGTGGTGGATGCGGTGATGTACCTGACCGACTCGTCCTTCACCAGCGGCAGCGTCGTGGTCGTCGATGGTGGCTCCACGGCCGGCACCTGGTAATCCCAGCCCTTCTTCTCAGAAGATAAGACCATACACCCCTGACGCCTGCTTCCTCGGAGCAGGCGTTTTTCGTATTCAGCAAGGCTGCCATAGGCCGGGTGACGCCTGTTCAGCCGCAGGGCTGGCATTGCCAGTCGTGAACAGCTACCTTTCCGGCTTCCCCACTGTGCGCCCGAGTTCCCATGGCCCCAGCCGACAGTCGCCGACATTTTGGTATGAGCCTCAAAGGCATCAATCAGCCTTATGGTCGGTCCGACATCCTTTCAGGACCACAGGCAGACGGCTGTCGCAAAATTGCCGTGGTGGTCCTGGAGCATTTTTCGATGATGGCTTTCACTGGCTCACTGGATGCGCTAGTGACAGCCAATTATCTGAGCCAGACGCCGCGTTACGAAATTACCACCTACAGCCTGAAAGGCGGTCAAGTGCGCAGTGACCTGGGAATCGCGATTGCCACTGACCTGCCCGTCGACGCGCTGACCGTGGCCGGTCTCGACATGCTGATCGTCTGTGGTGGCTTGCGCACCGCGTTGACGCCTGCTGCGGCGCTCATCAAAAAACTGCGGCAGGCCAGTCGCCAATCGGTGCTGCTCGGCAGCCTGTGGAACGGCTGCTTTCAACTGGCGCACGCCGGGCTGCTGGATCAGCGCGAATGCACCGTGCACCCGGAAAGCCAGGCCAGCCTTCACGAACTTTGCCCCGGCGTTCGTTTGCGGCCACAACCTTTTGTCATTACCGGCGACCTGGTCAGTTGTGCGGGCGCCAATAGCGCGTTGGGGATGATGCTGGCAATCATTCGGCGCCAGCAAGGGGCCGAACTGGTCAAGGGCATCGAGGCGATTCTCAGCTGCGATCGTGGCGCCTATGCCGAGGATATGCCCTTGGCACGTGGCGGCCGGGATCCGGCCTTTCCGCCTCAGCTGTCGAGCCTGATCGAACTGATGGAAAACAATCTGGAAGACCCGCTGGAGCTGGATGAACTGGCGCGGTACGTGGACTTGTCCCGTCGGCAGATCGAGCGCCTGTTCCAGACTTTCCTGCACAGCTCGCCGCGCCGGCACTATCTGGAGTTGCGCCTGACACGGGCACGCCGCCTGTTATTGCAGGGCAATGCCTCGGTCGTGGAAGTGGCCATGGCCTGCGGTTTTATCAGCTCCCATCACTTTAGCCGGTGCTTCCGGGATTATTTCGGCTACACCGCCAGCCAGGCGCGTAGCCGACAGCGCGTCGCCAGCGACTCATCCTCCTCTCAGCAAACCCCACCCGAGAACCCCGACCGTTAGCCGGAAGTCAGAAGCGTCTGCCTGCCTTTGGCTGGATTGCGTCAGGTAACGGACCTATGAGTCTGTGGGCGGGGTTTAGTTGTCCCAGTCATACGATTGACCCACGAGTTGGGCTTGTAGTCTTTAGCCGCCAACTTTGATCGAAGACGCGCTGGGTTCATCTGCCTCCTTCTCCAAGTGGAATCTGACTGTTGCGGAAAGATCAGCTTAAAAAAATCGTTCAGGTGATAAAGCCCTCGCAAGCACACAGCTGCGATGATGGCCTGTAGCGCAGTGATGGATCGTGGTCACCACCGTCAAAACCCTCACGTTAAAATGTGAAATATTATGTGAACATTAAAGCTGGACATATCACCATAAAAAGCACTCACAGCCTTATAAATAAGGGGTTATAGTCACGCCGATATGTGAAATAATATGTGAAGAAAATATTGCTCGACTATCCACAGACAGTAAGGCGCTCAGGGATGTCATTGATCACATCGAAGACTTGGCTCGACCCAATCCTGCCCGAAGACCTGCCACCCTCCATCGTCTCGTTGGCCGATGCGCTCCCGAGGAAAACCCAGTTCCTCGCTGGTCGCCTGGCCCCGGAAACAGGCGTCCGATTGGCGCGCCTGCTGAGGGTAACGAACACTTATTATTCAAATCTTATTGAAGGGCAGTACACAGAACCTGCGGATATGCAGAAGGCTCAATCTGCGCCGCGCCGCGAGCGCAAGCTGCTGAATGATCTGGCCGTCAAACACATGGAAGTGCAGTCAGTTCTTGAACGCGCATTGCGGCGCAATGTGCCGGAAAACTGGGCCCAGATGTACGATCCGCAACTGTTGTCCCTGGTCCACTACCGGCTTTTCACCGGCACCAGCGAGAGCAGCAGGACGCTACAAAACGGACTAGTCATGGAGGCCGGCTTGTTGCGGTCAAAGACCGGTCAGAACGTTTCGGTTGGCGGTCATGATGCGCCGGACGCAGCGGCTGTTGAGAGCATGCTGCTACATCTGCAGACCGGGTTCGGCCGTATCAAGGACCCGCGGCGACAGCTTATCGGTGCTCTTGCCTATCACCACCGTCTTGCCTGGGTACATCCATTTGCCGACGGAAACGGTCGAGTGGCACGAATGATCACTCATCTGCAATTGGTCTACCTGGGACTGGAGCCACGCCTTTGGTCTCTGGCCAGGGGCTTGGCGCGGCGGCATGAGGAATACTACCGCATGCTTGAGTTGGCGGATCGCCAGCGCGAAGGCGATCTGGACGGGCGAGGACAGATGTCGCGCAAGCACTATTTCGCGTTCATAGAGTTCATGCTGGACGTTTGTCACGATCAGGTCGATTACATGACCTCAGCATTGAATCCTTCGCTAATGCGAGAACGAATCGTGCGGTCATTCAAGACCAATGAAAAGCTGCTGAGCATGAAAATCCGACCGGAAAGCGCCCCGGCCATTCATGCACTCATCATGGCAGGAGCAATGCCACGCAACGATTTGAAGACATTCACCGGTTTAACGCCGCGGCCGGCCATCGACGAACTTACACGCTTGATCAAAGCGGGACTGGTGATAAGCCCTACGCCCAAATCCCGGACAGTATCGCCAGGCCTGCCGGCATGGTTTGCGCAGGATATCTTCCCGGACCTCCATCGGCGTTTTCAGTAGGGTTGTTCGCGTCTTGTAGCGTCGCAGCCCCCCTCTTGGGGGCTTTCGATCGTGGAGGCAGAGGTCGGAATCGAAAAGCGGCGTGAAGAAATCAGCTCTTGAAAAATTCCGTTCGCAATGTGCCGGGCGGTTCAGTCCAAAATTTCCAGACCGTACTTTATTTCGGAATTTCCCCCTTTCCAAAGCCCAAAAAAAACCCCGAAGACGTGAGTCTTCGGGGCTTTTAATAGTGGAGGCCGAGGTCGGAATCGAACCGGCGTAAGCGGATTTGCAATCCGCGGCATAACCATTTTGCTACTCGGCCTCAAACATCAAGTGCTTAACAAGCATTCAATGCATATAAACTTGTCCGGAAACCATAACAAGCTACTGGCTTCCAACCCTTTGAAATCTATAGGGTTTTTCGTATTCCCGAATCAGGAATGGACGCAATTCTGTACTTGTTCGGCTGGCATGTCAAGGAATGCCATGAAAAAAATGCAAGTCAGCCTTAAAGCGATGAAGTTGGTCAGGGACAACCCGCAATCGACCTGCTGTGCCGACTGCGGGTTTCAGGTTACTTGCCTTCGGGCAAGGCGTAAGCGATGACGTAATCGCCGCGATCCTGCGACTGGCGTGCCCCGCCAGCGGTGATTACAACGTATTGCTTGCCGGTTTTAGGCGAGACAAACGTCATCGGTCCACCTTGGCTGCCGACTGGCAGGCGGGCTTTCCAGGCTTCTTCTCCGTTGGCGGAGTTGAAGGCGCGCAGGTAGTAGTCCTGAGTACCGGCGATAAATACCAGACCGCCCTGGGTTGAGAGCGTGCCGCCGAGGGTCGGCATGCCGATTGGCAATGGCAGGTGCATTTTGATCCCCATTGGGCCAGTGTCCTGGACCGTACCGACCGGCACTTGCCAGGCGACTTTCTGGGTCTTCATATCGATGGCGGTCAAGGTGCCGAAAGGCGGCGCCTGACATGGGATACCGGCCACCGAGAGGAAGCGGTTCTTGTTCACGGCATACGGCGTGCCTTTGAGCGGCACTGCGCCCATGCCGGTGTTCAGTGCTTCGCCACCGGTAGAAGCCAAGGCATCCTTTTGCTGCGGCACCATCTGATTCCACAAGCCCAGACGCATGTCGTTGACGAAGATGAAACCGTGGACTGGATCAGTTGAGATGCTGCCCCAGTTCATTCCGCCCAGCGATCCCGGAAAGCTCAGGGAAACATCGGTGCCTGGCGCCGTGTACAGCCCGTCGTAGCGCATTTTCTTGAATGAGATACGGCACAGCAGTTGGTCGAACGGCGTAGCGCCCCACATGTCCGCTTCGGTCAGGTGTTGCGCGCCGATTTGCGGCATGCCGACTGACAATGGTTGAGTCAGCGAGTATGGCTCGTTCGGGATATTGGAGGCTTTGACCGGGATGTCTTCAACGTTGGTCAGCGGTTTGCCGGTGGCGCGATCCAGCACGAAGATCTGCCCGGCCTTGGTGCCGATCACGACGGCAGGAACCTCGCTGCCATCTGCCTTGGTGAAGTCGATCAGACTTGGCTGCATGGGCAGATCGAAGTCCCACAGGTCATTGTGAACAGTCTGATAGACCCACTTCTCTTCGCCGGTAGTAGCGTTCAGCGCCAGCACCGAAGCGCCGTACTTATGGTCCAGCTCGGTCCGTTCCACACCATAAATGTCGGTGGAGGAACTGCCCATCGGCAGGAAGATGGTGTTCATCGCCGGGTCGTAAGACATCGGCGCCCAACTATTTGGTGTGCTGCGCACGTAAGTGCGGTCGGCAGCCGGAGCCAGCTTGTCGGCAGGATTGCCCGGATCAAAAGCCCAGCGCATTTCGCCGCTGACCACGTCGAACCCACGGATCACACCACCAGGCATGTCAGTCTGAACGTTGTCGGCGACTCGGCCACCGACCACTACAGTGGTCCCGGCCATCAACGGTGGCGATGAAAGCTGGTAGTAGGAATCAGGGACATTGCCCAGACCGGCCTTCAAATCGACCTGACCGTTGGTGCCAAAGCCTTGGCAGAACGCACCGGTGTCGGCGTCGACAGCGATCAAACGAGCATCAATGGTGTTGGTCAGCAGGCGGCGCTGGCAGTTAGCGCCCGTCGGTACTGCGACAGCCTTGGCGGGCACACTGCCATCGGTGGGCTGGGCGACTGCAGCCGTGGCGTCGAAATACGCGATGCCCCGGCAGCGCTGCCAGACCGCAGATTTGGCGTTGATCTGGTTTTTCCACAATTGCTTGCCAGTATCAGCATCCAGCGCGATGAGATTGTTGTGCGGAGTGCAGATAAACACCTTGTCACCGACCTGCAACGGCGTCATTTGATCTTCGGCGCCGTTACCATCACTGACTGCGATATCTCCGGTCTGATAGGTCCAGGCTGGCACCAGTTTCGAGACGTTGTCGCGATTGATCTGGTCCAGTGCAGCGAAGCGGCCGCCACCCTCGTCATTGCCGTAATGCGCCCAATTCCTCTGAGCGTGGGCAGGATCAACCTTGGTCAGGCCAGGACCATCGCCATTGGCCGACACAGGATTGTGCGGGAGGAACATGCCCCAGAACCCGGCAACCATGGCAATCGCCAGCACACCGCTCAACGCGTAGCCGCCGCGACCACTGGCCAGACCGTTGGCCTTGCGTAGAGTTGGGTAGATCAGCGCAACCAATAGGCTCAGCACGCCCAAGGCAAACAAACGCGAAACCAGCGGCCAGAAATTCAGACCGGCATCCACCAGCGCCCAGATCACCGTAAGGACCATCACGGCCGCAAACAGCCAGGCACCCAGCAGGCGCTGCCTAAACAACAACACTGCGCAAATGGTCATACCGAGACCGGCGAGTAAGAAGTACCAGCTGCCACCCAGCTTGGCGAGATATCCGCCACCTGCGGCGAAGAGCAGACCAAATACCAGCACGCCCAAGGCGACGACCCAGATGGGCCAACGGCTGAAAGACGCCGGAGATTGAGAGTTAGTCATGTTGCATGATCCTGTTGACGCATGAACGTTTAGGGAGAAGGTTAATAGTCTTGAAGCGGGGCCGCTGAGTGCCCGTTTGGCTGAAAAATCGCTGGAAGACTGTTGAAGTCTGGGCGGCGTCGCTGGCAAGCCACGTCGAAACGACGCACTGGCAGGACGCGGGAAACTATTAACTAACTGGTTAGTTTTGCAACGATATCAAAAAAAATCGCTCCTGCGACAATTTGCCATGCTCTACGGACGATAAACACTGTTGCGATTCTGGTAACAATCAGGCGCGCAGTTTTTGCAGATACGCCCGCTTGACCACCTCTTGCCCAGAGGTTAGCGGGCGCCAAGCCTCGCCGGGCCTTTGCGGTATTCACTCGGCGTTTGCTGCATCTCGACGCGAAAATGCCGATTGAAGTTGGACAGGTTGCTGTATCCCACCTCAAAGCAAATATCGGCTACTGACATTTGCGTCTGCAGCAACAGCCGACATGCGCGCTGGACGCGTAGTTTGCCCATCAGATCGATAAAGCCGTGGCCGGTGACTCGTTTGAAAAAACGTGAGAATCCAGGCTCGCTCATGTTTAACCGATCGGCGATAACTGAAAGTCTGATGTCGCCAGTCAGTTCGTTTTGCAGGTAGTCGAACGCCTTATGGATGCGCGCGGCGCTATGTGCGTCGAGGGGCGGCGCGTAACAGGCGCTGGCCAGACAACGCGCCTCCTCGATAGGTGCGCGCATCAACGTGTCGAGCAATTGCAAGAACAGCACAAGGCGTTGTAAACCCTGTGCGGGGCCGATGTCTTCCAGCAAATGCGCCGCCTTCAGGGCTGTATCGCCGCTGAATTCCAGACCACGTCGGGCGCGGGCGAACAGCATTTGCAGGTCACCCAGCTCGGGCATCGTCTGGCGCAGCGCCAGCAGTGCGGTGCCATCAAACTGGAGAACAACATCACGCCCTTCAAGGTATTCACCTGCCGCCAGGTCACCCATCCAGTCATGGGGCAAATCCGGACCGATCAGGGCAACGTGGCCAGCACTGAAAGCACCGATGTAGTCTCCCGCTACCAGTCTTCCGCTGCCCTGACGGATAAGGTGGATTTCGAATTCGGGGTGGTGATTCCAGCGGGCGAGCGGATAGGGATAGTCGTGCTCGTACCAGCGAAAGCTTTGCGCTGGCTGGGGAAGAATAATCTCCAACTCGGCCGGCTGGTGCTCGAACAGAGCGGTGCGGTTGCCAGGCATGGTCTGCCCCTTTTTATAATTGTGCGGTTTTACCAATGAGCACCATACCGCCAACGCTGCGCCCTTCTCTACTCCGGGTTTTACCGCCTACCGATACTTTTTTAACCCATTGAGCAAATGCAGTCACGGGTTAAAAAAGTATCGCAATTGCGTTCGCCACGTGTTTGTGACGATTGCGCCATGTTGCTTTAATCCGGACGTCACTGCACTGCCAGCCAATAGCCGTCGGCAGCCGTGGTTTACCACAACAATAATAATTCCGCGCCGATGGCGTGGAGTGGAGAGCAACATGAAGATCACGCCCCGAGCGCTTCTTCTGTGCACTGGCTTGTCCATCGTCGTGACCAGCCAGGCGGCAGAAACCATCACCATCGCCACCGTCAACAACAGCGACATGATTCGCATGCAGCGATTGTCCAAGACCTTCGAAGAACAGCATCCAGACATAAAACTCAATTGGGTAGTGCTCGAAGAAAATGTACTGCGCCAGCGTCTCACCACCGATATCGCCACCCAGGGTGGACAGTTTGACGTACTGACCATCGGCACTTACGAGACACCGCTATGGGGTGCCAAGAACTGGCTCGAACCGATGAAGAATTTGCCGGCGGACTACGACCTGGAAGACATTTTTCCATCAGTGCGCCAAGGCCTTTCAGTGAATGACACGTTGTACGCCCTGCCCTTTTATGGCGAAAGCACGGTCACTTACTACCGTACCGATCTCTTCAAGCAAGCTGGACTGACCATGCCGGAA
This sequence comes from Pseudomonas syringae, assembly GCF_001698815.1. GTDB lineage: Bacteria > Pseudomonadota > Gammaproteobacteria > Pseudomonadales > Pseudomonadaceae > Aquipseudomonas > Aquipseudomonas syringae_A. The sequence continues at coordinate 379,006 of NZ_LGSI01000068.1, forward strand.
CACCCGACCTGGAGCCAGTTGGGTGAGTTTGCCGCCAAATTGCACCATCCCGATAAAGATCAGTACGGCATGTGCCTGCGGGGCAAAGCCGGTTGGGGTGAGAACATGGCGCTGCTGAGTACGATGGCCAACACCTTCGGTGCGCGCTGGTTCGACGAGCAATGGCAGCCGGAGCTGACCAGTCCCGAATGGACCGCCGCAGCGAACTTCTATGTTGACACCCTCAAGAAGTACGGTCCGCCGGGCGTATCCAGCAACGGCTTCAACGAAACCCTCGCGCTGTTCAACAGCGGTAAATGTGCAATCTGGGTCGATGCGAGCGTCGCCGGATCCTTCACCACTGATAAAGAGCAAAGCAAGGTCGTCGACAGCGTCGGCTTCGCTCCAGCGCCGGTAGAAGTCACCAGCAAAGGCGCTTCCTGGCTGTACGCCTGGTCGCTGGCGATCCCGAGTAGCTCCAAGCACAAAGAAGCGGCCAAGTCGTTCGCGACCTGGGCGACCTCGAAAGATTATGTCCAACTGGTAGCCCGGAAAGATGGCGTGACCAACGTTCCGCCAGGCACACGCACCTCCACTTATAACGACGCTTATTTGCAAGCCGCGCCCTTCGCCAAGGTCACGCTGCAGATGATGCAGAACGCCGATCCGAAAAATCCTTCGGCCAAGCCTGTGCCCTACGCGGGCATCCAGTACGTGACCATTCCGGAGTTTCAGGCCATCGGCACTTCGGTTGGCAAGTTGTTCTCGGCGGCGTTGACCGGACAGATGTCGGTCGAGCAGGCGCTGAATTCGGCCCAATCGACCACCGCCAGAGAGATGAAACGCGCAGGTTATCCAAAAAAATAAAATCGTGTCGTTCTACTGCCGGGGCTACAGGTCACCGCGTGAAAGCGCCCTGTCCAACGACCGGCATACGGGACTCATTGTTTGCAGACTGGATAAATATCAGATGAAAAGACTGAAAGGAAAAAGCGCCCTGATCACAGGTTCCGCTCGTGGTATTGGCAGGGCCTTCGCAGAGGCCTACCTGCGCGAAGGCGCAACTGTTGCCATCGCTGACATCGACCTTGAGCGCGCCAAAACCACGGCGTCTGAGCTGGGGGATCAGGCTTACGCAGTTGAAATGGACGTAACTGATCAAGGGTCTATCGACGCAGCCATTGCCGGGGTTATTGCCAAAACCGGCAAGTTGGACATTCTGGTCAACAACGCCGCGTTGTTTGACCTCGCACCGATTACTGAAATTACCCGGGACAGCTATGAACGGTTGTTCTCGATCAATGTGGCAGGCACTTTATTTACCCTGCAAGCGGCTGCAAAGCAAATGATCAACCAGGGTCATGGCGGCAAGATCATCAACATGGCGAGTCAGGCTGGCCGACGTGGTGAGGCACTGGTCGGGGTTTATTGTGCGAGCAAGGCGGCGGTCATCAGCCTGACGCAATCTGCCGGATTGAACCTGATCAAGCACAAGATCAACGTCAATGCGATTGCTCCCGGCGTCGTCGATGGAGAACATTGGGATGGCGTCGATGCCCTGTTCGCCAAGTATGAAAATCGCCCGTTGGGCGAGAAGAAAAAACTGGTCGGGCAGGAAGTACCTTACGGACGCATGGCCACGGCCGATGACCTGACCGGAATGGCGGTGTTTCTCGCGTCGCACGACAGCGACTACGTGGTCGCCCAGACCTACAACGTTGATGGGGGCAACTGGATGAGCTGAAAGCGCCGAAAACGACCCTAATTCGGGTTAACGGAGCAGACCAAAGCCTCGAATCGGCACAGTGACCGAACGAGGCTTTGAGACGAACGGCTTCCGATTCAGCCCGCCGCAACCACCGTGATTTCCACCAGCAAATCTGGAGCCGCCAGACGCGATTCGACAGTTGCCCGAGCGGGAGCGTGACCTTCCGGTGCCCAGGCGTCCCAGACTTCGTTCATACCGGCGAAGTTGGCTTCAATATCCGACAGCCAAACCTGCGCGCTGAGAATACGGGTTTTATCCAGTCCTGCCTTGGCGAGGAAGTTGTCGATCTTCTCCAGCACCTGCGCCGTTTGGCCTTTGATGTCCAGGGTGCGGTCGGTGGCGGTCTGGCCGCCGAGAAAGGTGAAGCCGTTGCATTGAACGACGCGGCTCATGCGTTGATTGGTTTCGATGCGTGTAATTTCCAGCATGTGAACTCCTCAATGTTGCGGGATGGTTGAAGCGGATTGCAGCGGTATCAGCGGCGTTATTGCCGCTGCTTTATCAAAACGGTCGATGGCGAAAGCATCGAGATTGATATCGGAATGCTCGCCAAGAATTTCCTGGGCCAGACGCCTGCCCGTGCCAGGGCCCATCTGAAAGCCACTGCCGCAGAAGCCGAACGAGTAACTCAGGTTGCTGGTCTTGCGACTGGCGCCAATCACCGGCAAGTCATCGGCCGTGAAGGCCTCGACACCCGCCCAGACGCGATTGACACCCAGGTGTTTGAGATGCGGAAACAAATCGGTGACCGTGCGCGCGCTGGTGCCGAGTCGGGTCATATCGACTTCGCCGTGACGCGTGGGGAAATCCAGCGCGCCAATCAGCTTGCCGCCGATCACCACCGTGCCGTTGGCGAATTGCTTGAACGACAGCGACCTGCCCGTAGCTCCCAATACCGGCGCGCAGAACGGCGCGACCCGGTGCGTGACCATCAACATCAGGCCTTCTGGATGCACCGGCACCGCTTCGCCCACCTGGGCCGCCAACTCCCCCGCCCAGGCACCGGCGGTGACCACCAGATGCTCGGCGCTGAACACTGCCTTCGCCGTGGTGACTTGCCACTGGCTTCCAGTCTGTTCGATACGCTGCGCGGCACAGTTCTCATGCACTTGAACGCCGAGTTTTTCTGCCGCCAGCCGAAATGCCGTCACGGTTTTGTAAGGCACCGCATAACCGTCGTCTTTGACCCAGATGCCGCCGACAACGTGTCGGGCCACGGTGGGAATGATGTCGAACACCTGCTGTTGGTCGATCAGCACTTCATGGCTGAAACCCAAAGCCTGCAAGTGCTCGACACGCTGCCTGCACTCCTCCAGCTCAGCCGGGTTTTCCGCCAGTTTCAACTGACCACTGGGTACGAAGCCGCCATCGTCGCCCAGCACATGCTTCAACTCATGCCACAGCTCCCGAGATGACAACGCCAAAGGGATTTCAGGCGTATGCCGGCCTAAAGTGCGTACGCCGCCAGCGTTTACCCCGGAAGCGTGGCGACCGCAATATTCAGCTTCCAGAATGGTCACCTTGATGCCGCGCTGGGCCAGATGAAATGCGGTGCTCAGCCCATGAATGCCGCCGCCGATGACCAATACGTCGCCCTGGCGTCGGCTCGACTCACTCACCGGCCAACTCCCCGAGCGTGATGGGCTTGATCGGCGGGCGAATCCGGTAGTAACCGACTTCCGCAGCCGACACGCCGCGCGCCTTGGCAATGACTTCGGTGACGGTCAGACCGCACATCCGGCCCTGACAAGGCCCCATGCCGCAGCGCCCAAAGGATTTGGCCTGATTCGGCCCGGCGCAGCCCAAGGCAACGAAGCCGCGCAGATCACCGGCAGTAACCTCTTCGCAGCGACAGACCATCACGTCGTCCGCCGGGATGCGATTTTGTTCTTTCGGTTGATACAGCGTGTCGAGAAAGGGACGAATTCGCAGATTGCTGTCGAGTTTTGCGCGCAGCGGCTCGGCTTGTTGATCACGTTGCGCCGTGCTGATTGTCGCCAGTTGCGCAGCAATCCCAAGCGCCGCCAGTTGCCCTTGCACTGCCGCTGCCTGAGCACCGCCAATGCCTGCTCCATCCCCGGCGACATAAACGCCCGGAACATCCAGTTCGCCCCAAGCGTCGACCGCCGGGCTGAAACACAGCTGAGCGGCGTCCCATTCATGACGCGCACGTAGCGATTGGCTGAATTGAATATTGGGCACCACGCCTTGATGCAACAGCACACAACGGCTGGCAATGCGTACGGATTTCCCGGCAGCGGTGAACGTCAGCGCCGTCGCGGCCTCCTCGCCTTCCACTGCCAATTGCTCGGCGCCGGTGTAGTGAGCGATGCCCGCAACGCGCAGGCTGCGCATCAATTCCAGCCCTTTGCGCAAATACGGCCAGGCGCGCAGCGCAGCAAACAGATGACGCCGTGCGCGCCAGTAATCCTCTGGCCGGGTCGTATCGACCAATGCCTTGATCGGCACACCGGCGCGCAGGTATTGCCAGCCGAGCAGGTACAGCAGCGGCCCGCAGCCCGCCAGCACCACAGGCTCACTCGGTGCCAGCCCCGAACTTTTCAACAGGATCTGCGCGGCGCCGGCGCTCATTACCCCGGGCAAGGTCCAGCCGGGAATCGGAAACGGCCGTTCCATGGCACCCGTGGCGAGCAACACAGCCTTTGCGTTCAGCGTGTGCAAGCGACCGTCGCGCAAGTAGCTGACCTGATGATCCCGGGTAACCTGCCACACCGCCGCGCCCTTCTCATAGCGCACCGTCGATGACGCCAACGCCTGGGCCAGTTGATTGCCGTGCGCGTAATCCGGGCCAAGCATGTCCCGGCGCGACAACGGTGCCAGGGTGATGCCGCGATAAATCTGTCCGCCCGGACTGCCCTGCTCGTCCAGCAACACCACGCCAAGCCCCAAACCGGCCAGTGCCACGGCGCCGCTCATGCCCGCCGCGCCTGCGCCAATTACCACCACGTCAACGGTTTCGGGGTTCATGACTGCACCTCCATGAGGTCAACATTCGTCGCCTGGAAAATCAGGTCGCGGGCGCCTTCCTGGGAACGAATGCGCATGCCTTCAGTGACCTCGATCAGACAACTTTGGCGGTTGGGCACGCCATCGATATCCACCAGGCACTCGAAACACACGCCCATCATGCAATACGGCGCACGCGGTGCTTCGCTCACCGGCGTCGCACGGAAACGATTGATGCCGGACATCAGCAACGCCGCCGCGACACTGCTGCCTGCGGGCACGGTCAAAGGTTGCTCGTTGAACGTCAGGTTCACGGTGCGCGTCGCCCTGACTTCGCTTATGACGGGTTGAAATAGCGGATCAGTGCGCATGGGAAAACACCTTATCGGTTAGAAAACGCTCGCCGGTAAACACCGCCAGCTCGTCGGGTTGCGCGCCGCCCATGATCCACGGCGCAATGCGTAACGCGTGAGCGGCCGCCAGGGTCACGCCGCTGTGGCAAGTGACCACGAACGCGCCGGGGTGCACGGGGGATTGCTGATAAATGGGAAAACCGTCCGGGCTCATGACCCGCAACGCGCCCCAGGCGCGAATCAGGCGTACGTCACGCAGCAGTGGAAACGTCGAGACGCCACGTCTGGCGATAGCCGCCAGCACCTCAGTGGAGGTGCCGTCATCGAAACCGACCTCCTCCATTGAATCGCCCAGCTGCACCGTGCCTTCGTCGGTCTGCCGCACGTTGATGGTCGGGTAATCGAGAAATGGCCGGACACGCTCGCTGATCAGCACCTGACCGCGATTCGGCGCAACCGGCGCGTGCAGGCCGACTTGCCTGGCCAACCCCGGATTGCCGAGGCCTGCGGCCAATACGATGCGCGGTGCGATAAAGCGGCGCTGCCCCGCCGTGACGCGGAACTCGCCTGGGGCGCAATCAATACGGTCAACCTGCACGCCGCCATGCAACCGCGCGCCTTTGGCCTGAGCCGAGGTGTGCAGCGCGCGCAGCAATTTCAACGGATTGACGTGCCCGTCCTGAGGCGTGTAGCTGGCGCCAATCACCGCAGGACCAATCAACGGCAAGCGAGCCTTGAGCTCGGCGGCGTCGAGCATCTGAAATGGATAATCGCCCAACGCATCCTGCAGGGTTTGCAACCGAGACTGCCGCTCCAGCAATTCTTCGTCACTGAAACACATGTGAAATCCTCCCGGTTGCCGCAGCTGCACATCGACTCCGCTGTCGGCCAGCAGCGCTTGCGCCAATGCCGGCCAGCGCGTCGCCGATGAACGGGTCCAGCGCGAGTAATCCGGCAGGTCGTGGCCTTTGCCTTGCACCCAGACCAAGCCGAAATTGCCGCGTGATGCGCGAAACGCGTCGTCGCCCTGGTCAAGCACGACCGTGTCCACACCGCTGCGCGCCAGCCCGTAAGCCACCGCCGTACCGACCAACCCGCCGCCGATCACGATCACGTCGGACTGCGTGACGCTGTTGATGTCCTGACTCATTTTCCCTCTCCAATCAACACCCGATCCAGACCCACCATGCGATCGAGCACCAGCATCAGCAGCAGGGTGCCGACGATCAGCACCGTGGAAACGGCGGTGATCAGTGGGTCAATGGTCTGGGAAATCTGGTTGTACATCGCCACCGGCAAGGTCGTGGTGCCTGGCGTGGCGACGAATACGGTCATGGTCAACTCGTCGAAACTCTGGATGAACGCCAGCATCCAGCCGCCGATCACGCCGGTGCGGATACGTGGCAGCACCACCCGATAGAACGCAGTCCAGCGACTGGCGCCCAGCGATAACGCTGCCTGTTCGATGTCGCGCTCAAGGCCAATGGTCGAAGCCAGGGTCAGGCGCAGTGCGTACGGCAGGACCACGATCACGTGGGTCAAGGTCAACGCCCAGAAGGATCCGCCAATCTGCGCCAGCGAGAAAAAGCGCAGGAACGCGATCCCCAGCACCACCGAAGGAATCATCAGCGGCGACAGCAGAAAGCCGGTCAAAGCGCCGCGTCCGGGGAATTCGTACCGGCTGATTGCCAATGCCGCAGGAATCGCCAGCAACGCCGCAATGGTCGCCGAGGCCAGGCCTAGCTTGATCGACAGCGTGAATGCGTCGAGCATTTCCTGGTTGTCCAGCAACGCCCGAAACCAGCGCAACGACAGACCGTCAGTGGGCAGCGACAAATAGCCCTTGCTGGTAAATGCCATCGCCATGACCACCAGCAAGGGGGCGACGATGAAGATGACGAAACACACATGATAGAGCTGCGAGAAAAATCCGTTCTTGTGCATGGCGGCCTACTCGAAGACTTGCTTGAAGCGGCGCTCGGCCAGCTTGCTGCAACCCAGAATGATGATCAGATTCGCAACCAGCAAAAGCATTGCGATGGCAGCGCCGAGGGGCCAGTTGAGGGTGCCGAGAAATTCGTCGTAGGCCGCCGTCGCGACCACCTTCAAGCGCCGACCGCCGATGATCGCCGGAGTGGCAAAGGCTGACGCGGCCAGGGCGAAGACGATGATCGAACCGGACAGAATGCCAGGCATGATCTGCGGCAGGATGATCCGCCGGAACACGGTCAACCGAGAGGCACCCAGCGACAACCCGGCCCACTCCACTTGCAGGTCCAGACGTTGCAAGGTCGCCCACACCGCGATCACCATAAAGGGCACCAGTACGTGCGTCAGGGCAATGATCACGCCAACTTGGGTGAACAACATCTTCACCGGCTGATCGGTAATGCCCAGCGCCTGCAAGGCGTCGTTGATCAGGCCGTTGTTGCCCAACAGGATCGCCCAGCCCAGCGTCCGCACCACGACCGAAATCAACAGCGGTCCGAGCACCACCAGCAGAAACAACGAACGCCAGCGCGGCGCCATGCGCGCAATGATGATGGTTTCCGGCACGCCAAGCAGCACGCAGAGCACCGTAACCGCCAGCGCCATGCCACCAGTGCGCAGGAATATCTCGTGAAAATAGCCGTCCTTGAACACCTCGATGTAGTTGCCCAGGCTGTAGCCCGGAACCACGCCTCCGGTATCGCTAAACAGATTCAGCGACAGCACCGCCGTCAGCAGCAGCGGCGCCAGCAAGAGTGCGATAAACACCAGCAATGCCGGCCCACTGAGCAGCCACGGGGCAATGCCGACGTGTTCGGCATCATACCTGGCCATGGGCGACCTCCCGATCCAGCAGGCGCAGGTCGTCATCGGACCAGTCCAGGCCGACCTCGTGGCCTTCATCGGGCGGCGGAATGCCGAGATTGGGCTGGGTCATGTGGACCAGCCCAAGATGGCTATCGACTGCGATCAGCCACAGATTGCCCAAAAACACCCTCAGGCGAACACGCCCTGTCAAACGACCGTTGCCAACAGCGGTCAGGCGGATTTTCTCCGGGCGAATGTAGACATTGACGTCGTTGCCCAGCGAGCGGTCTTCGTGCGGCACATGCAGCAGCGTGTCCCGGACCTGTACCTCACAGCACCGCTCGTTACGCAGCTGCACCGCACCCGCGAAGGCGTTGGTCTTGCCGAGAAACGCCGATGCGAACGGCGAATGGGGACGTTCATACGCCTCGAACGGCGTGTCGATCTGCACGATGCGGCCTTTCTGCATGACCGCGATACGGTCGCTCATGGTCATGGCTTCGACCTGATCGTGGGTCACCAGAATCGTGGTGATACCCAGATCGCGCTGAATCGCCCGCAGCTCGATGTGCATCTCTTCGCGTAGCTTGGCATCGAGGTTGGACATGGGTTCGTCGAGCAGCAACAGGTTGGGACGGATCGCCAGCGCACGGGCAATCGCCACCCGTTGCCGTTGTCCGCCGGATAACGCTTTGGGGTACCGCTCGCCGAGGCCGCCAAGGCGCACCAGATCCAGCGCCTCATTGACCCGCTTGCTGCGTTCGCTTTTGAGTACGCCGCGCATCTCCAGACCAAAGCTGATGTTTTGCGCCACCGTCATGTGCGGAAACAGTGCGTAGCTTTGAAAGACGATGCCCAGCCCGCGCTGCTCCGGTCGCACATGAGTGATGTCGCGACCGTCCAGGACGATGCGCCCTTCGGTGGGCTGCACGAAACCGGCAATGGATTGCAGCGTGGTGGTCTTGCCGCAGCCGGACGGGCCGAGCAAGGCGATGAATTCGCCGTGCCGGACTTCCAGGTTCAAACCATCAATGGCCCTGAAATTGCCGTAGGTCTTGACGATACCTTCGAGTGTGAGAAATGCCATGGGGCTTGCCACGCAGGCATGAGCCTGCGTCTCCAGAAAGGTTTCGGGAAAGTCGCAACCGCCGTGAAGGCTAGCGCTCGACGGTACGATTCCAGCGCGTCGTCCACTCGCTGCGCTGCTGGTTGATCGTGTCCCAATCGACCTTGATCAACGCGTTGACCTTCTCCGGCCCATACGGCATGCGCGCGGCAATTTCAGGCGCAAGCGTGACGGTCTGATTGACCGGCGCGAACCCGTTTTCCCTGGCCTGGATCGTCTGCACTTCGGGCGACAACACGTACTGGATGAACGCCTGGGACAGTTCGGGCTGCGCATTGGGTGTCACGCCGCAGGCGGCGACCTGCAGGGCGATGCCGCCTTCCTTCGGGTAAATAAACTTCAGCGGGAAACCGGTGCTCTGCAACGCCACGGCACGACCGCTGCCATACACGGCCATGACCACGTCGCCGTTCTGCATCATGCCGTCCATTTCACCGGGCGCCGAGACCCAGGCCAGGACGTTGGGGCCTATCTCGTCCTTGAGCGCCTTGAAGCCGGGGTCGATATTTTTCTCGCCGCCACCCCGCAGCCGGGCCATTTCCACCAGCGTGTGCAAACCATAGGTATTGGTCACCGGGGGCATGCCGAGCAATTGCTTGTAGCGCGGATCGGTCAGGTTTTCCCAGGAATCCGGCGGGGTCCAGCCGCGCTTCTTGAACGCATCCTCGTTGTAACCAATGCCGGTGGCGACCACGCCGATACCGGTGGCTTCCGGGCTCAAACGCGCCAGGGGATAAAGGTCTTTGTAAACCGGCGCATCGCTGAGTTTCCCGCACAGGCCCATCTGCAATGCCTGATACATCGGGCCATCGTCCATCATCGCGACGTTGATCTGTTGCCGACCTTTCTGCGCTTGCAGCTTGGCCAGGGTTTCCGTGGAGTTGCCGGCAACGTAGATGACTTTGACGTCGTGCTGTTTTTCGAAGGCGGGAATGACTTTGGTCTTGTACATCTGCTCCGTGGAGCCGCCGACACCGGCGACGTACAGCGTCGTTTCAGCGAAAGCGGCGCTGCTGCCAAACCCGATAAGGCTGACAACGACGGCGATGGGAAGACGGTTCAACGAGCGAAACGGCTGTGCTGCTTGGGATGCGTTAAGGCTATTCACAGACTATCTCCGAAGTGCGTGGGGCAGATCGAACAATGCGTCAGGTGCTTCGGCCAAGACCGAAGTCATGCATGCAGGCTGCATGCTCCCGGAGATCCATCCCGGGTGGCGCATCTTCATGTGCGCTATGGGGTTGCTGGTTTTGAGTATTGCGACAGCCCATTCATATGGTCAAATACGGATATAAGGGTTAGTTATTCATATTTGATATGGAAGGTCGCCATGAACCTCAGGCAGATAGAAGCGTTCCGCAGTGTGATGCGGCTTGGCTCGATGACCGCGGCGGCGGAGGTCTTGTACACCTCGCAGCCCAATGTCAGTCGGCTGATTTCCCAACTGGAACTGAGTACCGGGCTGACGCTGTTCAAGCGTGCTGGCGTGCGCTTGATCCCGACTCAGGAAGGCCAGGCGTTTTTTCAGGAAGTGGAGCGCGCGTTCGTCGGCCTGGACAGCCTCAAGCTTTCGGCGAAGAACATTCGCAACCTTGGAACAGGCCGCTTGCGGGTCGCAGCCGTGCCGTCGAACGGCTTGAGCGTGATTCCCCGAGTACTCAAGACCTTCACTGACTCGAGGCCCGAGCTCACCGTATCCCTGCACGTCAACTCGTCACCGACGGTGGAGCAATGGGTCAAATCGCAGTATTGCGACATCGGCATCGTCGTCCATCCCGGCGATGTCAGCAGTCACCAGATCGAGTTGCTGACTGAAATCCCCGCAGTCTGCGTATTGCCCAGCGCTCATCGCCTGGCGCAACGTGCTGAAATCACCTTTGCCGATCTCGAAGGCGAAGCATTTGTCTCGTTGTGCCATGGTGACGGTACGCGGTCGTTGGTGGACGGTTTATTCGAGCAAGCAGGCGTCGAGCGGATCATGGCGGTGGAGGCGCAATACAGCGCAATCAACTGCGAAATGGTGGCGCTGGGCATGGGCATTACCCTCGCCCATCCACTGGTGGCCAGGGATTACCTGCACCGCGATGTGGTGGTCCGACCGTTCAGACCGGACATCCTCTTCCCCACCTACGTCATCTGGCCCATTGCCCAGGCAAGAACCAGGCTGGCCGAAGAGTTTGTCGAGACCTTGAAAGCGTTTTACCGGGATGCGTTCGAGGGCGTTAACTAGCGCGCAATCCCTCGCGCTCCAGCCAGGCGCAAAACAGCACAACCGCATCATCCGCCGACTTGCTGAGCGGAACGTAGGTGCAATAACTGCGCGACGGCAGACGCGGGTTTGCGAAGGGCATGACCAGCCGGCCAGCAGCGAGATCACCGGATATCAGCGCCGTCGGCCCCATCGCGACACCCAGCCCGTCAATAGCCGCCTGCAAGGTCAGATAGAAATGATCGAAGACAACGGCGGCACTCGGTTTGAGCGTAGAGATTTTGGCGCTCGCCAGCCAATCCGGCCAAAGCCTTGGCAGGCTCGATGTATGCAGCAACGTATGTTGACGTAGATCGTCGGGCACGCGAAGCGGCAGCCGCCGCAGAAGTGCCGGGCTACACACCGGCAGCCGTTCTTCGTACAGAAAAGGTCGCGTCGAGTAGCCATACAGCGTGTCCGGACCGCCGCGAATAATCACGTCATAGGGGTCTTTCAGGCTCTCCACCAGTTGGTTCGACGTCTCGACGTTGACGTCCACACCGGGATGCTCGGCACGGAATTTCTCCAGGCGCGGCACCAGCCAACGTAACGTGAACGTCGCAGGCGCATTCACCGAGAGCGTTCGCGAGGTCGTCTCGGCAAAGCCAAATTTCAGCGTTGCCTGGGACAGCTGCTCGAACAGCGGCCCGATTTCGCCAAGGTACGTCTTCGCTGCCGAAGTCAGCACCACGCGGCGATTGTGTCGCTCAAACAACGACGCACCGAACCACTCCTCAAGCAAGCGCACGCTTTGGCTCACCGCGCCGTGGGTGACATGCAACTCCGCCGCCGCTTCTTTGAAGCTACCCAGGCGGCCAGCGGCCTCGAAGGCCCGCAATGCGTTGAGAGGAGGTAATTTCCGATTCATTCGAGATAGTTCTACTCACGTGAACGGGCAATTTATCTGGTTTGTCAGCCAACTCCAAGATAGATATTTTGCTGATCACAGCAATCTCATCCCCCTTCCACGATATGGAAAAACACCATGCTCAGTTATACCGGCGGCCTCGTCCTGCTCGCGGCAATTCTCCACGCAGGCTGGAACGCGATGTTGCATGGCAATCGTGACCGCTATCTTTCCATGACCTGGATGAGCATCGCCATTGCGCTGGTTTCGACTGTGGCCGCACTGTTTCTGCCTTTGCCAGCTTCGGCGGCATGGCCTTATATCGTCGCCTCGGGATTGGTGCACATCATCTACAACATGAGCCTTGTGCGGTCGTATCAGCGCTGCGATCTGGCAGTGGCCTATCCCATTGCGCGCGGCTCGTCACCTTTGCTCGTCACACTGGGCGCGGCGCTTTTCGCCCAGGAAGCAATCAGCCCGTTGCATGCCCTCGGGATTGCGCTGATTTCCGGTGGCATCCTCACGCTCGCACTTCAGGACCGTCACGTGTCGCGCTCGGATGCACTGGCTGCGCTGACTACCGGCGTGATGATCGCGCTGTATACGGTGATCGACGGCATCGGCGTGCGGTTATCTGACGGCCAGGCGCTGGCCTATACCGTATGGATGTTCATGTTCTACTGGCTGATGCCAGTCCTGTTCGTCGCGATGCGAGGGGCGGCCGCACTATTGAATCCGCTTCGAGCGACGCCGGCGGCCATTGGCTCGTCGCTCATGGGCGGACTGGTGTCACTCGCCGCTTATGGCATCGTAATCTGGGCGTTGCAGCTGGGGGCAATGGGTGCCGTATCGGCGCTGCGTGAGACCAGCGTGGTCTTCGCCGCGCTGATCGGACGTGTATTTCTGCGCGAAGCGGTCAGCGGAAAACGTTGGATCGTATGCCTGGTCGTTGCCGCTGGGGCGGTTGTCCTGGGACTTTGAGTATCGCAACCTGCGATTGCCCCTGGATTCACCGCTCTTTTATCCCAGCGCTTCCAATTCAGCCAGCAGGTCAGGCGCGATGACCAATTCACTCGCGGAGATATTTTCGTGAAGGTGTGCCACCGATGACGTCCCGGGAATCAACAGAATATTGGGAGCACGTTGCAGCAGCCACGCCAGCGCTACACAGAGCGGGGACGCCTGCATGCGCGCTGCCACGCTGGAGAGCACGTGCGACTGCAGCGGTGTGAAACCACCTAATGGAAAGAACGGCACATAAGCAATGCCCTGCTGACCCAGCTCAGCGATGAGCGTTTCGTCGTCCCGGTGAGACAGGTTGTAGTGATTCTGCACGCAGACGATGTCGGCGATCCCCTGCGCCTGCTTGATCTGCGCTACCGTGACATTGCTCACGCCCAGATGGCGAATAAGCCCCTGGCGCTGCAATTCGGCCAGCGTGGTAAACGATTCCTCGATAGAGCCTTCGGCAGGCGCTTGCACGTTACCCATTGCCCGAAGATTCACAACATCCAGTACGTCCACGCCAAGGTTGCGCAGGTTGTCATGCACGGCCTGGGTCAATTCGGCGGGACTCTGTGCCGGATTCCACGAGCCATCGGCACCGCGCAGTGCGCCGACCTTGGTCACGATCACCAGCTTTTCAGGGTAAGGGTGCAGCGCTTCGCGGATCAGTTGGTTGGTGATGTGCGGGCCGTAAAAATCGGCGGTATCAATGTGGTTGACGCCCGCCGTCAGCGCTTCACGTAGCACGGCAATGGCTGCTTTCGGGTCTTTCGGAGGACCAAAAACATGTGGTCCGGCCAACTGCATCGCACCGTAGCCCATACGATTGACCGACCGGTCGCCCAACTGGAAGGAACCTGCTTTGGCAACATCGCTCATTTTGTCCACCTCAATCAAAGTTTGTGAGACGCACTATAGGCATTGACCACTTCATTGGTAATGGGGTGCAATCGGCACGGGTTGTACGGCTGAGAGAACAATGGAAACCAACATTCAAGACCTGCTGGCTTTTGTCGCCGTGGTGAACGCCAAGGGATTTCGCGAAGGAGCACGGTCGAGCGGTAGATCTGCCTCAAGTCTGAGCGATGCCGTGCGCCGGCTGGAGGCCAGGCTCGGCGTGCGCTTACTCAACCGAACCACCCGCAGCGTGGCACCGACCGAGGCTGGCACCAGATTGATGGAGCGCATCGTGCCCGCATTAGGTGAGGTCGAGTCAGCTCTGGATGTAGTCAACGACTTCCGCGATCGCCCATCGGGCACGCTGAAGCTGAACGTGCCAGCCGGCGTCGCAAGACTGGTGCTGCCATCGATCATTACCCCCTTCCTGCAGACTTATCCTGACATCCGTCTGGAAGTGACAATTGAAGAAAGCTTCGTCGACATGCTTGCGGCCGGTTGTGATGCGGGTATTCGTTACGATGAACGCCTTGAGCAGGACATGATTGCGGTCCCCATTGGCCCACGCTTTCAACGCTTCGCAACGGCTGCATCCCCGACTTACCTCAACGCCAGAGGTCGACCGCAGCACCCACGGGATCTGCTGAAACACGCCTGCCTGCGGGGCAAATTCCCCAGTGGCGCGATGCCGCTGTGGGAGTACGAACGTCAAGGCGAAATCATCAGCGTAGACCCGACCGGACCGTTGATCGTCAGGGTGGGGGGCGCCGTGGACCTGACCGTTCAGGCGGCGATCGACGGGCTGGGCATTGTCTACCTGTTCGAGGGCTGGCTTCAGCCTCATCTGGACAGCGGCGCGCTGGAACCGGTACTGGAATCCTGGTGGCAAAGCTTTACCGGGCCATTTCTCTATTACCCTGGACGCCGCTATCTACCCTCCCCGTTGCGGGCATTTATAGACTTCATCAATGCCGGCCAATATCCGGCAGGCAAGTCTTGACCCCATCAAGGCGCATTTCAATTGCGCCTTCCTGTCATCCCGTCGCTTAGACGGCACCGAGCGATGACCCTATTGCTCCTCATCATGGCGCTCTCAGTCAACTCTGGCCGTTGCGCTCAAGCATCACCAACTACCACGAATTAAAGTCGAAGTGCCAAGGGAAGCTACCCCGCTCACAATTCCAAAAATAGAGCCACTTCAATGAGTCTGACGAAATCCCTGCCAGCGTGCCTGGCACTTAGCTTCGCATCATGTGCCGCACATGCAGCCGATGGTCCACCACCGCCTTCGGTGAGTCAGCCCAGCGGTATCAACCTGGGCGGCACCAGTTTTTACGATGGTTTCGCGGGACCGCCCGGGCTGACCCATCAGACCTATTTGAAGTTCAGCACCGCAAGCAGCATCAGGACCAATGGAGGCAAGAACAGCAGCTCCTTTGATGATCCGAAGATCAATGTCATCACGATGGTCAACCAACTAAGCTACTACTCACCCGACACCATCGGTGGTGGTGCACACCTGGGTTGGAGCCTGTTGGTGCCCGTCGTCTCCCTGGACGGCGATTTTGGTGACAACGGTGCCAAACTCAAGGACAACGCTACCGGCCTCGGTGATGTCACGGTTGGACCTCAGATCCAGTTCGATCCGATCGTCAACGCCAGTGGCAGGCCGGTCTTTGTGCAGCGTGTGGCCTTCGACACCATCCTTCCGACAGGCAAGTACGACAAGCATAAAGACTTGAACCCAGGCTCCAATTACTTCTCCCTGAACCCCTATTGGGCGGCAACCTGGATGCCAGCGCCTCGTTGGGAGGTGAGCTGGAGGCTGAACTACCTGTACAACTTCAAGAACGACGATCCCGCGAGCAGTTCGGCGCAACTCTTCGAAGGGCAATCGGTGCGTGACACCCAGTCAGGACAGTCGGCGTGGGCTAACTTCACCGCCTCGTATGAGGTGTTTCCAAAAGTCTCGGTCGGCATCAACGGGTACTACTTCAGGCAGATATCGGACGACAAGGTCAACGGAAATACCATGGCCGACTCCCGGGAAAAGGTATTGGGCATTGGTCCGGGCCTGTTCTGGAAAATCACCGAAGACAAAGCGTTCTGGCTCAACACCTATAAAGAAACCGGCGTCGAAAACCGCTCCCGAGCGGATTACCAGGTGCAGCTTCGCTACGTCCACAAGTTATGACTGACGTGTTCGCCCGCTCATGCATGAGGGGCGGGCTCTTTACTGAGGTGATGTTCCATGAATGCGCTCGACTCCATCGACAGCAAAAGATCATTGGGCGCTATCTGCCTGATGATGGTCATTTCCCTGGGGACGCTGCAAATCCAGCCTATTCTGGGTGGCGCGTTGATCGATCAACTCGGCTTGCCGCTCAATGCGATCGGCGCCATTTTCGCAGCAGAGCTTATTGCGATGGCAATTGCCTGCGGCGTCTGTGCCATGTTCATGGCGAGCGTCGATCGGCGCCGCTTCGTCCTGGTTGCCTTGCTGATTCTTGCAGCAGGTAATCTGGCCAGCACGCAACTGTACAGCCAGACCTGGTTACTCGTTTCCAGAATGATCTGCGGCGCAAGCGGCGGCGCTGTCATGGCGGTTGTCTACGCCACGGCGGCGCTACGCAGGTCCAAGGACGCGACGTTCGCGGTCATCAATATTGGCAACCTGCTTTGGGGCATGCTGATTGTGACTTCCATGCCCCTGATCCTGAAATCATTCGGCGTCAAGGGTGCGTTTTCCCTGCTGGCGATTACCAGCGTGCTCGCGGCGTTGGGTTGCTGGAGGGTGCCCAAGCGCTACCCGGAAGCACATCGCGCGGCCAACGGTTCGATTCAGCCCTTTGGCCTCACGTCCATCCTGTTGATCATGCTGTTTGCGCTCCTGTTTTTCGGACATTCCGCGCTGTGGGTTTACCAGGAGCGCATCGGCAAGAGCATTGGCCTGGAGCCGCAGCAGATTGGGGGAATTCTCGGCGGCAGCATCCTGGCCGGGGCCCTGGGAGCAGGTTTGGCCGGACTGATCGGACGTCGCCTGGGTTTGCTTTTTCCGCAGCTATTGAGCTTTGGCACAGCATTGGTGGCGACCCTGATCATGGTCTATGGGGATAGCGCCGTAGCGTTTGCCGCCACTGCGTGCCTGATCCATATGGTGTGGTTTTTCAGCTTGCCTTACCTGCTTTCCATGGCGGCCGAACTGGACCCTTCCGGCCGACTCGCGGGCCTGGGTAACGCTGCAATTTTTATCGGCCAAGGGCTCGGCCCTTTTGGTGCGGCACTGGTCGTCGGAGAGGGACACTTCCGGGCGGTCGGCTGGCTGGCCGCCTCAGCCTATTTGATCGCCTTGATCATCTCGTGCCTGGTGGTCGCTCGCTTTCGTCGAGGCGTGAAGCCTTCCGGGCCGGCAATGTCCCCTCAATCGGCCTGAACCTGCACCCTGAACATGAACCCAACCGCACATTAACGAGATTGCCCGATGAGTATTCCATTCCCGCAAACCGCTGAGTTTTCCGGCGCGCTCTACACGCCCAGCCGCGTAGAAGCAGAGGTGTTCGACCTTGAAATTGAAGGCGCCCTCCCCGACTCGATCCACGGGACTTTTTATCAGGTCGCGCCAGACCCGCAATATCCACCCATGCTGGGCACCGATATATTTTTCAACGGTGACGGAATGGTCAGCGGCTTCTACTTTGCGCACGGCAAGGTATCGGTGCGACGCCGCTACGTGAAGACCGATCGCTTGCTGGCTCAGCGCCGTGAAGGTCGCTCGCTCAACGGCGTCTATCGGAACGTCTTTACCAATGATCCGCTCGCGGCGAAGAACAACACCACCGCCAATACGACCGTGATCCCACACAATGGCGTCCTGCTTGCGCTCAAGGAAGATGCCATGCCTTGGGCGATGGATCTCGAAACACTGGAGACCCTCGGCGAATACAACTTTGACGGGCAGATCAAGTCGGCAACCTTCACCGCCCACCCCAAGCTCGACCCGGTAACAGGAAACCTCTTGGCATTCAGCTACGAGGCCAAGGGAGACGGCACGCCTGACATGGCGTATTTCGAAATTTCGCCCGACGGCAAACTGCTGCATGAAATCTGGTTTCAGGCACCTTATGCGGCCATGGTGCATGATTTCGCGGTAACCGAACGGTATGTCGTGTTCCCGCTCATTCCGTTGACGGTGGACATCGAGCGCATGAAAAACGGGGGGCCGCACTTTCAGTGGCAACCCGATCTGCATCAGCTTTTCGCCGTTGTGCCCCGCAACGGCCTTACTGAAGACGTTCGCTGGTTCAAGGGCCCCAAGGACGGTTTCCAGGGGCATACGCTCAATGCCTTCGATGAGGGCGGCAAGATTTACCTCGACATGCCGGTCACTGGCGGGAATATCTTCTACTTCTTCCCCCAGGCGGACGGTTATGTCCCACCGCCTGAAACGCTGGCTGCAAGCCTGATGCGCTGGACCTTTGACCTGACCAGCGCACAGAACGACATTCAACCGCAGCCACTGACCGACTACCCCTGCGAGTTTCCAAGGTGTGATGACCGCTACATCGGTCGAAAGTACCAGCACGGCTTCCTGCTCGCCTTTGATCCACAGCGCCCTTACAACCCGGCGAACGGACCGCTGCCCTTTCAGTTTTTCAACCTGCTGGTACATATCAACCTGAAGACAGGAATCACCGACGCCTGGTTTCCCGGTGATAGCGGATGCTTCCAGGAACCCATTTTCATTCCGCGCTCGCCAGAGGCGGAGGAAGCAGATGGCTATGTCGTTGCCCTGCTCAATCTCATCGCACAAGCCCGTAGTGAACTCGTTGTTCTGGATTCTCGCGATATGGCGGGTGGGCCTGTCGCACGAATCAAAGTCCCGTTCCGGATGCGCATGTCGCTGCATGGCTGCTGGGTACCGAGCTGAGCTGACGCATTCTGCATAGCAGTTGCAGGGCACAGGCTCCGTCACCTGTTACAGAGCACCACCCTTTCCCTCCTCGCAAAATCTCGTTGTCATCCGTACACCGTACGGATGACACGCATCCTTCATTCCTCGTTTATCCCTCAGGCCAACACTTCGCAAAAACCGAATAAAAACAAATATTCCACTATATAGGATTTATGTACAAATCCTGCTTTACAGGATTTACCTATGAGATTAGATTTATCCTCATTGCATCCCGTGCCCAGGCACCCACTCTCTACCGAGGAGACTCCATGAAACTCGCGAGTTTTGTTGTTCAAGGTCGTAGCACTTACGGTGTCGTTGAAGGCGACCAGGTTATTGACCTGGAATCGGTCAAGCCAGCCTTCGGTACCGATCTCAAGCAAGCCATCGCCAACAACCGCCTTGGCGAACTGACCAGCACCGTTCTGGAGAGCCTGCCGCGCATCCCTTTGATTGAAGTGATCTTCCTGCCCGCTATCCCCAATCCGGGCAAAGTGCTGTGCATCGGCATCAACTACGCCACTCATGTGCGCGAAACCGGCCGTGAGATGCCGACCTATCCCATGATTTTTACCCGCTTCGCCGACAGCCAGACCGCCCACCTGCAACCCATCATTCGCCCGAAAGCCTCACACAAGCTTGATTTTGAAGGCGAGCTGGCGGTGGTGATCGGTAAAGCGGCGCGTCATGTCAAGCAAGCAGACGCGCTGGACTATGTTGCCGGATACGCCTGCTACAACGACGGCAGTGTCCGCGACTGGCAGAAGCACACCATTCAGTTCGTGCCGGGCAAGAACTTCCCGAACACCGGCGGTTTCGGCCCCTGGATGGTGACCAGCGACGAAATCGGCGATCCGCAGGACCTGGAATTGACCACCCGCCTGAATGGTGAAGTGATGCAACACACCAGCACCAGCGACATGATTTTCGACGTGCGCAAGCTGATCGAATACTGCTCCACCTTCACCGAACTGGCCCCCGGCGACGTGATTGTCAGCGGCACCACCGGTGGCGTCGGCGCGTTCCGTGAGCCGCCGGTCTGGATGAAGCCTGGCGATGAAGTCGAGATCGAAATTGCGCGAATCGGCATTCTGCGCAACCACATCGTTGACGAGCAGTAAGGCATGGACAAACCAACCCCATCGGAACAACTGCCAGAGCAGGATGCCGACTCCAAAGGCTCAAGCCTGGAGCGCATGCTGCGCGTACTCGACCTGTTCACCGAGGAAAACCCCATCTGGGCCGTCGATGACATGGGCGGTGCACTGGGCTTTACCCGTTCGACTATCTACCGTTATGTGCGCGAGCTGGCCGAGGCGAATTTGCTATTCCAGGTTGAAGCCGGGCGTTACGCGCTGGGTGCCCGGATCATTACCTGGGACCGTCAGTTGCGGCTGAGCGACCCCCTCGTGCGCGCCGCGCAATCGCTGGAGCCGAGCTTCCCACGGTGGAGCGAGCAGCAAGTCTGGCTGATCTGCCGGCTGTTCAAGAACCAGGTCGTCTGTATTCATCAGCACGGCGACTTGTTCAGTGAAGTCAGCTATTCCCGTGGTTCACCCAGACCCTTGTTCCTGGGTGCGACGTCCAAGGCGATCCTCGCCAACATGACCTCCCGGCAACACAGTCAGCTATTTCTGGATAACCCCGACGAGGTGCGCGCCAGCAACCTTGGCCAGACCTGGGACCAGTTTCGCCGTTCGCTGCAGCAACTACGACGCCAGGGTTATGTGGCCACCGCAGGTGAGGTTGACGGTGGCGTCTATGGCCTCGCTGCACCGATCTTCGACGGCGATGGCAAGGTCGTCGGCAGCATCAGCTGCGTACGACCTGTTCGAGAACGTGACAGTGCTCAGGAAAAGGAACAAGGACAGCAGATCCTCGCCCTGGCGCAGAAGCTGTCGCAGCTCATGGCCACGCTCGCCAACGGTTCCAGGCAACTGGTCTGAGCCATCCAGAAGGGAATAACAATGACAACCCTCACAAATTTCACCACCCAGGTACTGATCATCGGTGCCGGACCTACCGGACTGACCCTGGCCAACCTGCTTGGCCAGGCCGCTGTGGACACCTGGATCATTGATCGCAAGCCGGGCACTGTGACCGAACCACGGGCCGTTTCGATTGATGACGAATCCTTGCGCACCATGCAGGCCGTGGGCCTGAATGAAGTCGTGTTGCGTGACGTAGTGCGCGGCTACGGCGTGCATTACTTCACCCGCCCCGGCGGCCGTTGCTTCGGCAAAGTCGAACCTACTGGCAAGTTGTATGGATTCCCCAAGCGCAATGCCTTTCGCCAACCCCTTTTCGAGAACACCCTGAAGACCGGCCTCGAACGCTTTGCCAGTGTCAAGGCACGGTTCAGCCATGAGCTGCTGGAGTTCAGCCAGGATCAGCACGGCGTGTGCGCACTGATTCGTGACGCCGATGGCGAATTGATAGAAGTCACCGCAGGCTACCTGATCGCCTGCGACGGCGGTCGTAGCCCGGTGCGCAAGCAACTCGGGATCAAGATGGTTGGCTCAAGCTTTTCTTCGCGCTGGCTGGTGGTCGATACCGATCAAGATGACGACCCATTCTGGCAAACACGCGTGTATTGCGATGCGCGTCGCCCCGTCGTTGAAGTACCTGGCCCCCACCGTACCCGCCGATTCGAGTTTCTCCTCAAGCCGGATGAAACCGATGAGCAAGTGCTCAGCGAAACCCGCTTGCAGGCGTTACTTCGTCCATTCAAGGGTGACGCCCCGGTTTCCATCGTGCGCAAGACTGTTTACACCTTCCACGCCAGGGTCGCCGAGCGATGGCAGGTGGACCGCGTGTTTCTCGCCGGCGATGCCGCGCATCTGACCCCGCCCTATGCAGGACAAGGCATGAACAGCGGTATTCGCGACGCCCATAACCTGGGTTGGAAGCTGATCAGCGTGCTGAAAGGGAAAATGACCGAAGCCGCCTTGCAGTCTTACGAAAGCGAGCGGCGCGATCACGCATGGGCATTGATCAAGCTGGCTTTGAACCTCGGTGTGGTCATGGCCCCGGCAACCATCCTGCGCGCAAATGTGATAAGCGCTGCATTCGCCCTGGTCGGCCTGTTGCCGCCGTTGCGGGACTATTTCCTGCAAATGCGTTTCAAACCTAAACCTCGATTCACTAAAGGGTTGGTACTGACCGAGGGCAACGCTGGAAAACTGTCCTGTGGGCAGATGTTTCCCCAACCAATGCTCACCGATGCCCATGGGCAGGAACGCCTGCTCGACGACGTCATCGGCGCCGGCTTCGCCTTGATTCAATACGGCGACCCCACCGGGCAACGTATCGATGAACTCAAGCACGACTTCTGGAACCATCTTGACGCCAAACGCATCCTGATCTTTGCCGAAGACGCCAAGCCCATGCCTTCGATTCCTGGTTGCATGGCGCTACAGGACCGTGAAGGTTTACTCAAAGGAATACTGGGCGATTCAGACAAGTTTTTGCTGCTGCGCCCTGATCGTTACATCGCCGCCATCTTCGACAAGGCCGCAGAAGCCAAGGCAGCTGAATCCTTGCAGTTGCTGTTCGGCATCGCCATGGCGAAAAACAGCGAAATCGAGTCAGGCATCGCTCCCGTCTTTCACTGAACCTTTCAAGCCACCGAGGTGTTTATGCAAGCACTCCAGAGCTCCACACCCGCACGCCTGTGCTACCTGCACCTGGCGAGCAAAGAACCGCAACGGCAAATCGATTTCTATCGGCGGATGCTGGATATGGACGGCCTCGCGCAGGCCGATGACAGCTGGATGCTCAGAGGCCCGCAACGCGCGATGCTCATCTCTCCTGCCGACCATAATGGTCTGCTCGCAGCGGCCTTTGACCTGGGTAATCAGGCTCGACTGGCAGAGCTGCGCCTGCGCCTGCTGGAGAACAGCTGTGCCGTCGAAGATGTCGACTCGCCGTTGCTCGAACCGGGTGCCTTTCTGATTCGTGACCCTCAGGGCCGGCAAACGATATTTGGTGTATCTCGCGCCGATGACCGTGCAGACCGGCCAGGCATGCCCGGTCGCCTGCAGCACGTGGTATTCCAAACCACTGAACTGGAAGCCATGATCGATTTCTACGTCAACACGGTGGGTTTTTCCATCTCGGACAATGTCGTCGATCACCAGAACGGCCAGCTCATGACGTGTTTTCTTCGCTCGGACGATGAGCACCATACCCTGGCGTTTTTTCGCGGTTCGAAAAACGAATGGGATCACCATTGTTACGAAACCAACGAATGGAACGACATCCGTGACTGGGGTGATCGCTTCGCCAAGGAACGTATCACCATTTTCTTCGGCCCCGGACGACATGGGCCAGGCAACAATCTTTTCTTCATGGTGGTCGATGCCGATCGCAACCGCCTCGAACTCTCGGCTGAACTGGAAGTGACCGATGCCTCCCGCCAACCCGGTGTCTGGCCGCAGGAGGAACACACGCTCAATTCCTGGGGGCGAGCCTGGATCAGGACGTGAACGTATCTAAATACAGGGCTTCGCATCTTCAACTTCCTTAACCGACGCGGCCACCGGCCTCCCAAGGTAAGACTATGACGACTCAACATTTTGCCCCCTACGTCATCAATGGCGACCAATACATCAATGGCGCCTGGCGTACAGGTCGCTCGGCACGACGTCTGGATGACCGCAACCCCTTCAATGGCGAACAACTGCTGGAAATGCCCCTGGCCTCGATTGCCGATCTCGATGACGCCTACCAGGCTGCACATCGTGCACAAGCGGCGTGGGCGCAACTGCATCCAACACAGCGCAGCGCACAACTGGAAAAACTGGCGCACGTCATCCAGAACCGCAGTGACGAAATCATCGACTGGCTGATTCGTGAGTCCGGCAGCACCCGTATCAAGGCGAACATGGAATGGCAATTCACGCTGAACCTTGTTCGTGAATGCGCAACATTGCCGATGCAGGTTGAAGGTCGAATCCTGACGAGCTACAAGCCCGGCGAACAAAGTTTTGTCTTCCGTGAACCTTTGGGTGTGGTGGGCGTTATCAGCCCGTGGAACTTCCCTCTGTATCTGAGTATGCGTTCGGTGGTACCGGCGCTCGCTCTTGGCAACACGATCGTGCTCAAGCCCGCCAGCGATACGGCGGTGACCGGTGGTCTTCTGATTGCCCACTTGTTCGAAGAAGCCGGTTTTCCGAAGGGTTCGCTCAATGTCGTGGTAGGTGCAGGTTCGGAGATTGGCGATGCCTTCGTCGAACACCCGGTACCGAGCCTGATTTCATTCACCGGTTCAACCGATGTGGGACGTAATGTCGGGCGGATCGCCACGGGCGGCAAACACATCAAACGTGTCGCTCTGGAGCTGGGCGGCAACGCTCCGCTGGTCGTCCTGGATGACGCGGATGTTGAAATAGCGGCACACGCTGCGGTGGTCGGGCGCTTCCTGCATCAAGGCCAGATCTGCATGAGCGTCAACCGGGTGATCGTCGACCGCTCGCTTTATGCCGACTTCGCGGCGCTGGTCGTGGAACGAGTACGCAATCTCAAGACCGGCGACCCAGCCAATGCAGATACTGTGATTGGACCGGTGGTCAATCAGAGCCAGCTCGACGGTCTGCTGCGTAAAATCGAAGCAGCCGGGGCCGCCGGCCTCAAGCGCCTTTGTGGGGGGGCCGCTTCCGGGCTCGTATTGCCTGCCCATGTATTTGGTGAAGTGGGGGCCGATCAGGAACTCGCGCGGGATGAGACGTTCGGCCCCCTGTTGCCGCTGCTGATCGCAGAAAACGAAGCTCATGCCCTGGAATTGGCTAACGCCAGCGAGTATGGCCTGTCCAGCGCGGTGTTTACCCGGGACATGGCCCGCGGCCTGAACTTTGCTCGTGGCATAGTGGCCGGAATGACTCATATCAATGACATCACCGTCGATGATCAGCCCAATGCGCCCTTCGGTGGCGAAAAGAATTCTGGACTGGGGCGCTTCAACGGCCACTATGCTCTGGATGAGTTCACCCGTGCCCATTGGGTCACCTGGCAGCCCGGTGGTCATAACTACCCATTCTGATTATCCGCCAGTACTGATCCGACCAGGATTGGGCATGTGTTGACACCCTTCGCCCAATCACCAAAAAAATAAGAAAGAGAGGCGAAAAATGAATAATTTAGCCTGTGTGTCTACCGATCAGGTTGTTTACTCCGATCGGCTGATGAAGTGGAAAGAGTTCATGAGTGACCATCTGGGGCGCACGCCGGACTATATAAAGCGCCTGGAGTCGACCCTTATCGAGCCATTGCATAACAGCAAATTTCAGGGGCGACTGGAGTATGGAGACCTGGGTCAGCTGCGTTTCTGTCGAATGACCGCCACTGCCCATCGTTATTCACGCCATCTGAGCAAAGCCATCGACTCGCTCGACACCCCACGCATGTTGATACTGCAGATTGCTGGCGTCAGTCATTTCGAGCAGGATCAACAAAGCAGCGCATTGGCGCCTGACGAAATGCTGATGGTCGACTGCGGCAAACCGTTCAGCGTTACCAGCACCCAAGGCTGCGAGCATTTCATCCTCCTGCTCCAGGGAACGCCCGAACCGTCTTCGCAAACAGGCGATATGCATATCAATGGTCGCAACGGGCTGGGCCGCATGCTGATGCATCTGATCAGTGATGCCTACAACCAGTATCCCTTGCTCAACAACAACTCGGCCGGATTGATCGGCGGCAGCATCTCGGCGCTTCTGGATAACGCGCTGAGGAATAAACAGGAAGAAAAACAACTCGAACACGACTTCCGTTTCTTCAAGCAGAACCGCCTCAAGGCCTATATCGAGCGCCACCTGGCCGACCGCGACCTGACCATCGACCGCATCGCCAACGCCGAACAGTGCTCGGTGCGCAGCTTGCACCGAGCGTTCCAGGATGAGTTGGGTTGCAGCGTCAGCGAATACATCTGGCAGCGACGGTTGTCGCGGTGTGCCGAAGACCTGCGCAGCCGGGAACATGCCCATCGCTCGCTCACCGAGATCGCTTATGCCTGGGGCTATGGCAGCAGTTCTCACTTCAGCAGGCATTTCAAATCGACGTACGGCATGTCGCCTCGACTGTTCCGTGATACCGCGAGCGACATCAGAGTGAAATCGCCCGGAACCACGCTCACCCATTAGCCGAACAGGCGCGGTTTGTCGTGTATAGTCCTTGTCAGGTCTGAAATTATTTCCTACGAGTGATCAGGATCAACAAGGATCTCAAATCGTAACCGCGTCGATACCCGCAAGCCTTCAGTAGTGGGACAATGCAGGGAGCACGCCATGCCGATCCAGCGGCCCGATACACTGAGATCGGCCCCCGGCATAGCCAATTCCGCAAATCCCATTTCCGGTATTCCGAACAGCCTGTTTCGGCGCAGCTTCGATCAGATCAAAGAAGCCTACATTCTATTCCCGCTGTTAGCTGCTCTCCTGTTGCTGGCCATCTGGACGGCCACCTTGTACCTGATCAAGGTTGAACATGTTCGCGCGCAGCAGAGCATCGCTGCGGCAAGCCTGGAAATCGGCGCCACCTACGAAGCGCAAATGTTGCGCGCCATCCACGAGATTGACCAAACCCTCAAGCTGGTCAAATACACCGTTGAAGCTGAAGGTGAGCCCAATCCGCTTCCCCGACTCAAAGAGCGTGCTCTGTTGCCGCCGCCCCTGGTGTTTGACGTCAGTGTGGTCAATCCGGACGGAGGGCTCGTGGCGAGCACGCGGGTCCACGACTGGGAATATATCGCTGACCCGGATGAACAGCAGACATTGCGGCACAGCGATTCACTGTCAATCAGTCGCCCCTGGAAAAGCCCTGTCACCGGAGAATGGCGATTGCGCTTCAGCCGTCGGCTTGATGCAGCAGGTGGTGTGTTCTCCGGGATTGCGATGGTCGAGGTCGATGCGGCCTATTTTGTCAGCAGCTACGACGCCTCGAAACTGGGTGATCACGGCCTGCTCGGCTTGCTGGGTATCGACGGCATCTTCCGCGTCAGGCGCACCGGGGAAGAGGTGGTGGCCGGCGATGCGGTCGATTATGCCGCGGTGGTGATGCCGGACACTGAAAACACCAACGCTGTGCTTTCGGACAACGGGTGGGATGGAGTGCGGCGCTACACCAGCGCCCGCCAACTCTACGATTTCCCGCTGGCGGTGATTGTCGGTTTGTCCGAGGAGGAACAACTGACAGCGGTGACCCAGCAAGCGCACACCTATATCTGGCGCGCTGCGGGCGGCAGTTTAGTGCTGGCGTTATTGATGGGGCTGCTCGCCAGGATGAGTTGGCAACTGGGGCAAAGCCGTTTGCGCGCCGCCGAAACCCAGGCTCAGCTCGCCGCCGCCGCCCGCCAGGCCGGCATGGCGGAAATTGCCACCAACGTCCTGCATAACGTGGGCAACGTTCTCAACAGCGTGAATATTTCCGCTGAACTCGTCACCCAGAAGCTGCGCACCAGCAAGGCCCTGGGGCTCGGCAAGGCAGTGCAACTGATGAACCAGCATGCCGAAGACCTGGGTGACTTCATCTCCCGCGACGCGAAAGGCAAGCTTCTGCCCGGCTACCTGAACCAACTGGTGGATGCGCTGGCGATCGAACAGCAAAGCATGACCGACGAACTCGAACAATTGACCAAAAGCATTGACCACATCAAAGAGATCGTTGCTGCCCAGCAATCTTATGCTGGCGCATCCAGTATCTCCGAGACCGTTCAGATAAAGGAGCTGATAGAAGATGCTCTGCGCATGAACGCCGGAATACTCGCAGCGCGCCAGATAATCGTGGTGCGAGATTTTGGAGAAACACCCTCACTACAGCTGGACAAGCACCGAGTGCTGCTGATCCTGGTCAACCTGATAAAAAATGCCAGCGGAGCAATGGATGACCGGACGCTGCCATGCCCGCAGATCACGCTGCATAGCGAGCTGAAGCAAGGGCATACCTTGATTATTAAAGTCATTGACAATGGCGAAGGCATTGCACCAGAAAACCTGACTCGGATTTTTGCCCATGGGTTCACTACTCGCCAGGATGGTCATGGTTTTGGTCTACACAGCTGCGTTCTGGCGGCCATGGAGATGGGCGGCTCGCTGGAAGCACATAGCGACGGCCCGGGTAAAGGTGCGATTTTTACGCTCAAACTGGCGATTAAAGCCTCCGAACAATAGTGCGCAGTATGAGCCGACGTTAAAAGGAATAAACGAATGGCAGCAGCCCCCATGTCACCTCATTAGTAACGCCGACGCTTGCGGCTATGGAATCGTGCCTGAACCACACGTTGCTTTTTTCTGATGAGGTAGCAGTGATCCTATGGACTCCAGACTCAATTTAGTGGCCTTGGTGGCGACGCTGTATGCCTGCGCGGCCAGTGCCGACGCTGAAGAAACCTCGATGTTTTCACTGAGCAGTTTTGGCACCGTGGGGATAGTCCATTCCAGCGAGAAAAAAGCCGACTTCACCTCCAGTGTCTTCAAGCCCAACGGTGCCGGTCACTCGCGCAGCTGGAGCGCCGACGTCGACAGCCTGATTGGTGCTCAGGTGATCGCCAATTTCACACCGCAGCTCTCGGCCGTGGTGCAGGTCATCTCGGAGCAGCGTTACGACAACAGCTACCGGCCCTTCGTCGAATGGGCCAACATCAAGTATCAATTCACGCCGGATTTCAGCGCACGCATCGGGCGCACCGTGTTGCCGACTTTTTTGCTCTCCGACACCCGAAAAGTGGGATACACCCTGCCCTGGGTGCGTCCGCCGATGGAGGTTTATTCGCTGATGCCGGTCACCAACAGCGACGGTCTGGACCTGAGCTACCGATTTCACGTCGGTGAGTTCACCAATACCGTGCGGGGCAATTACGGCCAGAGCGATAGCCGAGAGGCAGACAACGCTGGCAAGGCGCTTGCGCGTGATTTGTGGGAAATCACCAATACGACCGAATACGAGGCCCTCACCACACGCATCACCTACCTGAAAGCTGATCTGACCGTGGAGTCATTCAATTCATTCTTCGATGCTTTCAGGGATTTCGATGCAGAAGGCAACGCTATTGCGGCGCGCTACGATCCCAATAACTCAGTATTCGAATTTTTCGGGATCGGAGCCAGCTATGATCCGGGCAAGTGGTTCGTGATGAGCGAATGGGGTCATTTCGATAGCCATTCGGCGATCGGCGCGAGAAGCGCCTGGTATGTCAGCGGCGGGTACCGGCTTGACGCGTTCACACCCTATGTCACTTACGCGCGAGAAAAGTCGGAATCCGCGACCTCTACCTCGGGTTTGACGGCGGCTGGTCTGCCACCGGACCTCGCCGGGACCGCCGTCGGTCTCAACAGCTCCCTCAACGGAATCCTGGGTACGAATGAAGGTCAGCAAACGCTTTCACTTGGGATGCGCTGGGATTTCACGAAAAACATGGACGCCAAATTGCAATACGACTACACGCGGCTAAAAGGCAACGCTACCGGTCCGCTGATCAATACCCAGCCGGACTTTGAGTCGGGGGGCTCGTTCAGCGTGATCAGCCTGGCTGTCGATTTCGTATTCTGATGGAGCAGGCCATGCGGTTTGTGAAATTCATCGGATTCGCTGTAGCGGGGTTCGTCATGTGCGTAGCCAGCGCTATCGTCAGGGCCGATGTGGTAGTGGTAGTCGCCACCTCCAGCCCGGTGAAAGTACTGGCGCGTAATCAGGTGGCGGATATCTTCCTGGGCAAGACCAGTCGTTTCCCGGACGGTGGGCAGGCCGTGCCGATTGATCAGACCGAAGATTCGCCGACCCGCGATGAGTTCTACTCGAAGTTCACGGGCAAGTCCGCGGCCCAGCTCAAGGCGCACTGGTCGAAAATTATCTTTACCGGCAGAGGGCAGCCTCCGCTGGCGCTTTCAAACAGCGCAGAGGTCAAGAAACGTATTGCCGCAAATCCCGATAGCATTGGCTATATCGAGGCGCGTGATGTGGACGGCAGCGTCAGAGCCCTACCGCCCTCCGCCCAATGAGTGTTCATCATTGACCTGCTGATACTCGCGTGGTGTGCAGCCGAATTCACGACGGAACACCGTGTGCAGGTATTGCGCCGATTTGAAGCCGCAATTCTGGGCGATATCGGCAATCGCCGAATCAGTGTTTTCCAATCCGCTAGCGGCCGCTGCCAGTTTGAAGCGCAGGATCTCGTCATGCACGCTACAGCCCCGCACCTTGCGAAAGTGCGACTCCAGCGATGAGCGCGACACGCCGACGTACCCCGCCACCTGTGCGGTCTTGATGCCTTGACAGGCATATTGGCGAATGAAAAGCAGCGCCTGCATGACATAGGGATTACCCAGTGGTTGATGCAGACTTGAGGTCTGCACGTTGATTGCCTCAGGCGGTATCAGAACCTGCGTGCCCGTGGACGGCATGCCGTGCAGCATCTGATGGAGCAGGTGCGCAGCGGTCCGGCCCATGGTTTCGGTGCCTTGAATCACTGAACTCAGCGGCACTCTCGTCAGGCTGCGGGTCAATGGGTCGTTGTCGATGCCGATCAACGCCACCTGCTCCGGCACCACGATCCCGGCGGTCAGGCAGGCCTGCAGCAGCTGCCGGGCACGGGCGTCACTGACGGCGATGATGCCGATGGGTTTGGGCAGACTTTGCAGCCAGGCAATCTGCTGTTCGACGGCGCTGTCCCAGAGCGGTGCGCTGGTGCCCATGCCGCGATAGACCTCGACGGGCAAGCCATCGCGCTGCAGCAGCCGGCGAAAGGCTTTTTCCCGTTCCTGCGCCCAGCGATTGGCTTGTGCTTCAGGCAGGCTGAAGCAGGCAAAACGCGTCAAGCCGGCCTGGATAAGGTGCTCGTACGCCAACTTCATCAGCGCGTAATTGTCGGTGGCGACGTAGGGAATACCTTTTGGATAGGCGCGCTCATCCTGATACGACCCGCCGACCGCAACGACTGGCAACTTGATCCCGGCCAGCGCCTCGCCGATCAGCGGGTCGTCGAAGTCGGCAATGATCCCGTCGCCCTGCCAGCGCTCGATCCCTTTCAACCGGCAGAGAAAATCCTCCTCAAGAAACAAGTCCCAGGACGCGCGGGTGCTGCTCAGGTAGTTGCCGATGCCGCTGATGATGCCGCGGTCGTAGATCTTGCTGCCGTTGAACAACAGCGCAATGCGGTGAACGGGAGGTACGGTTTTCATTGTTTTAACCTGGGCCGATCAACACAGACTAGGCGCGCAAACGACGAATCTCAATACGCAAAATCGAACTGCGCATTGGTGATTTTCATAATCAACGCCCCCAGAGCCGGCGTTAGTATCGGGACACCGCCAAGAACAACAAGGAAATTGCAAATGCCTTACTTCCCCGCTGTCGACAAGATCCGCTACGAAGGCCCCGCCAGCGACTCGCCCCTTGCCTTCCGCCATTACGACGCCAACAAGCTTGTCCTCGGCAAACCCATGCGCGAGCACCTGCGCATGGCTGCCTGCTATTGGCATACCTTCGTCTGGCCGGGGGCTGACATGTTCGGCGTCGGCGCCTTCAAGCGCCCGTGGCAACACGCCGGGGAACCGATGGAGCTGGCCATCGGCAAGGCCGACGCGGCTTTCGAGTTCTTCTCCAAACTGGGCATTAACTACTACAGCTTCCACGACACCGATGTCGCACCCGAAGGCACGTCGCTGAAAGAGTATCGCAACCACTTTGCACAGATGATCGACCACCTGGAGCGCCATCAGGAACAAACCGGGATCAAGCTGCTGTGGGGCACCGCCAACTGCTTCAGCAACCCGCGCTTTGCCGCAGGCGCCGCCAGCAATCCGGACCCGGAAGTGTTCGCCTGCGCTGCCGCCCAGGTATTCAGCGCCATGAACGCCACCCAGCGCCTCAAAGGTGCCAACTACGTGCTGTGGGGCGGACGTGAAGGCTACGAAACCCTGCTCAATACCGATCTGAAACATGAACGCGAACAATTGGGCCGCTTCATGCGCATGGTGGTCGAGCACAAGCACAAGATCGGTTTCAAAGGCGACCTGTTGATCGAACCCAAGCCGCAGGAGCCGACCAAGCACCAATATGACTACGACAGCGCCACGGTTTTCGGTTTCCTGCAACAGTTCGGTCTGGAAAACGAGATCAAGGTCAACATCGAGGCCAACCACGCAACCCTGGCCGGGCACAGCTTCCATCACGAGATCGCTACGGCCGTCTCGCTGGGGATCTTCGGCAGCATCGACGCCAACCGTGGCGATCCGCAGAACGGCTGGGACACCGACCAGTTCCCCAACAGCGTCGAGGAGATGACCCTCGCCACCTACGAAATCCTTAAAGCCGGTGGCTTCACCAATGGCGGCTTCAACTTCGATTCCAAGGTCCGGCGCCAGAGCGTAGACGAGGTCGATCTGTTCTATGGCCACGTCGCCGCCATGGACGTCCTCGCCCTGGCGCTGGAGCGCGCAGCGTCCATGGTGGAGAACGATCAGCTCCAGCAATTCAAGGATCAACGCTACGCCGGCTGGCAGCAGCCGTTTGGTCAGGCGGTGCTGGCGGGTGAGTTCAGCCTTGAATCACTGGCCGAACATGCCTTCGCCAACGAGCTGAACCCCCAGGCCGTCAGTGGTCGGCAGGAGATGCTCGAAGGTGTGGTCAACCGGTTTATCTACCCCTGACAGTAGACAAACCTTACCGCCGACGGCCGTGAGTCTGCGGCCGCAACCGAGCGGTTACATTCTCGCGACAAATCTGTGCTCGCGGCGGCCTGCGACTCTCTACAGTTCTACCGGCACCGTGTTCATCGTCAGGAAGTGTCTTCAAACAACAATAAAAGGACGCACCACAATGAAAAAAGTAAAACTCACGTTACTCGCTGGCGCCCTCGCCCTGCTTTCGCTTCCGGTCATGGCCGATCCTGCTCACCCGAAAATCGGTTTTTCCATTGATGACCTGCGTCTGGAGCGTTGGTCACGAGACCGTGACTACTTTGTCGCGGCGGCGGAAAAAATGGATGCCAAGGTCTTCGTCCAGTCAGCTGATGCCAACGAGCAAAAACAAATTTCCCAGATCGAAAACCTCATCTCCCGTGGCGTCGATGTGATCGTCATCGTGCCGTTCAACGCCACCGTGCTGACCAACGCCGTCGCCGAGGCCAAGAAGGCCGGGATCAAGGTGGTGTCCTACGATCGACTGATCCTGAACGCCGATATCGACGCCTATATTTCCTTCGACAATGAAAAAGTCGGCGAGATGCAGGCCGCCGGGGTGCTGAAAGCAGCGCCCAAAGGTAACTACTTCCTGCTCGGCGGCGCCCCCACGGACAACAACGCCAAGGTCCTGCGCGAAGGGCAAATGAAAGTGCTGCAACCGGCCATCGACAAGGGTGATATCAAGATTGTCGGCCAACAGTGGGTGAAGGAATGGAACGCCACTGAAGCGTTGAGCATTGTTGAAAATGCCCTGACTCGGAACAACAACAAGATCGACGGTATCGTCGCCTCCAACGACGCCACCGCAGGCGGTGCCATTCAGGCTCTGGCCGCGCAGAAACTGGCCGGAAAGGTGCCGATCTCAGGCCAGGACGCAGACCTGGCGGCAGTCAAGCGGGTCATCGATGGCACCCAGACAATGACCGTCTACAAGCCGCTGAAACTGATCGCGTCGGAAGCCGCCAAGCTCTCGGTGCAACTGGCGCGTAACGAGAAACCCACCTACGGCTCGCAATACGACAATGGCAGCAAGAAAGTCGACACCATCCTGCTCACCCCGATCCCGTTGACCAAGGACAACATCGATCTGCTGGAAAAAGACGGGTTCTATACCAAGGCACAGATTGCCGGGCAGTGACCTGAGCGCAACCCCGAGGGCCAGGTGAACCTGGTCCTGTCGGGCTCTCGGCAGGCCAGCCCTGCCGCCCCGCCTGTTGCTTTTCTGTGAGTGCTTCGCCATGTCTGACTACCTGCTGCAAATGAACGGTATCGTCAAAACCTTCGGCGGTGTCAAAGCCTTGAATGGCATCGACATCAAGGTCAAGCCGGGTGAATGCGTCGGCCTGTGCGGCGAGAACGGCGCCGGCAAATCCACGTTGATGAAAGTCCTGTCGGCGGTCTACCCCTACGGCACCTGGGAGGGAGACATTCTCTGGAACGGTCAACCGCTCAAGGCGCAATCCATCAGCGAAACCGAGGCCGCCGGGATCGTTATCATTCACCAGGAGCTGACGCTGGTACCGGATTTGTCAGTGGCTGAAAACATCTTCATGGGTCACGAGCTGACGCTGCCCGGCGGGCGCATGAACTACCCGGCGATGATCCACCGGGCCGAAGCCCTGATGCGTGAACTCAAAGTGCCGGACATGAACGTGTCGCTGCCGGTTTCACAGTACGGCGGTGGCTACCAGCAACTGGTGGAGATCGCCAAGGCACTGAATAAGCAAGCGCGCCTGCTGATCCTCGATGAGCCTTCATCGGCCCTGACCCGTTCGGAAATCGAGGTGCTGCTGGACATCATTCGCGACCTCAAGGCCAAGGGCGTTGCCTGCGTCTATATCTCCCACAAGCTCGATGAGGTGGCAGCCGTGTGCGACACCATTTCGGTCATCCGCGACGGCAAACACATCGCGACTACCGCCATGGCGGACATGGACATCCCGAAGATCATCACGCAGATGGTCGGACGGGAAATGAGCAATCTCTACCCCACCGAACCCCATGAGATCGGCGAGGTGATTTTCGAGGCGCGCCATGTCACCTGTTACGACGTCGACAACCCCAAGCGCAAACGGGTTGACGACATTTCATTCGTGCTCAAGCGCGGGGAAATCCTCGGTATCGCGGGGCTGGTCGGCGCCGGTCGCACGGAACTGGTGTCGGCACTGTTCGGCGCCTACCCCGGGCGTTACGAAGGTGAAGTCTGGCTGGAGGGCCAACGGATCGACACGCGCACGCCCCTCAAGTCAATTCGCGCCGGGCTGGGCATGGTCCCTGAGGATCGCAAGCGCCAGGGCATCATTCCGGACCTGGGCGTCGGCCAGAACATCACCCTGGCCATCCTGGACACCTACGCGAAAATGACCCGCATCGACGCCGAAGCCGAACTGGGCAGCATTGACAGGGAAATCTCGCGCATGCACCTCAAGACCGCGAGCCCGTTCCTGCCGATCACCAGTCTCTCCGGCGGCAACCAGCAGAAAGCCGTGTTGGCTAAGATGCTCCTGACCAAACCCCGCGTGCTGATTCTCGATGAACCCACCCGAGGCGTGGATGTCGGCGCCAAGTACGAGATCTACAAGCTGATGGGCGCGCTGGCGGCCGAAGGGGTGTCGATCATCATGGTGTCCTCGGAGCTCGCCGAAGTATTGGGGGTTTCCGACCGCGTGCTGGTGATCGGCGAAGGTCAGCTGCGTGGCGACTTCATCAACCACGAACTCAGCCAGGAACAGGTGCTCGCCGCCGCGCTCAGCCATTCCGATGAACCTGACAGCAATGATCGGAAGTCCGCGTAGATGAATCAGGTCAAACAACTTTTCAGCCGTTACAAAATGCTCGCTCTGGTGATTGCCGTGGCGGTTATCTGGCTGTTCTTCAGCTGGCAGACCGACGGCGGATTCCTGACCCCGCGCAACCTCTCCAACCTGCTGCGGCAAATGTCCATTACCGGGATCCTCGCCTGCGGCATGGTGCTGGTGATCATCAGCGGTGAAATCGATCTGTCGGTGGGCTCATTGCTTGGCCTGCTGGGCGGCCTGGCGGCGATTCTCGATGTGGTCTATCACATTCCGCTGCTGGCGAACCTGAGCCTGGTTGCCTTGTGCGGCCTGGTAATTGGTTTGGGTAACGGCTACATGACAGCCTATCTGCGCATCCCGTCATTCATTGTCGGCCTGGGAGGCATGCTGGCATTTCGCGGAATTCTACTGGGGGTTACCGGCGGCACCACCATTGCGCCTGTGTCGCCGCAGCTGGTCTATATCGGCCAGGGTTATCTGCCGCACACGGTTGGGGCCGGGCTCGGCGTACTGCTGTTCGCCTTCACGCTGTTCCTGACCTGGAAACAGCGCCGCAATCGTGCCCTCCATGGCCTGACGGCATACTCATTGGTGCGGGACGTGTTGCGCGTGGCGTTGATTGGCGTGGTGCTGGCGGGTTTCGTCTACACCCTCAACAGCTACGACGGTATCCCGGTTCCGGTGCTGCTTCTGCTGATTCTGCTTGGCGTGTTCAGCTACGTGACCAGCCAGACGGTGTTCGGCCGACGCGTCTACTCGGTGGGCAGCAACATGGAAGCCACGCGCCTGTCCGGCATCAACGTGCAGGCCGTAAAGCTGTGGATCTTCGGCATCATGGGCGTGATGTGCGCCCTCGCTGGAGTGGTCAACACCGCACGCCTGGCCGCAGGCTCGCCCTCGGCCGGCAACATGGGCGAACTCGACGCCATCGCGGCCTGCTTCATCGGCGGCACCTCCATGCGCGGCGGCTCTGGCACCGTTTACGGCGCCCTCCTCGGCGCGCTGGTCATCACCAGCCTGGACAACGGCATGTCCATGCTCGACGTGGACAGCTACTGGCAGATGATCGTCAAAGGCAGCATTCTGGTGCTGGCAGTGTGGGTGGATGTGAGCACCCGGACCGGGCGCCGCTGAGCCGAACTGGATTCAGATGGATATGCACATCGCTATCCATGGCCTGAAGCAGCGGCTGCCCTTCACCCTCAGTGAAGGACATCGCCCTGAAAATAACTACATGGATGCGATGATCACGGCTGCCCCGCCGTGGTAGCTGCAGTTTGACCGTCAAACATGGCCGCAAAACGAGGCTTGTTGGCCGCGTAATACTCTGCAACGACCTTGTCTGCCGAGCTGTCACGCGCTGCGGCCATCAACTTCTCAAGATCAGCTTGAGGAAGCTTGAAGTTGGCAAAGAACCGCGCAACGTCGGGGTGCTCGGCACTGAAGCCTTTGCGGGCGACCGCGTGGATTTGCTCGGCCCCACCGAAAACATGTTTCGGGTCATCCAGATAGCGCAGGGGCCACTTGGAGAACATCCAGTGCGGGCTCCACGCGTTAATCAACGACCATTTGTCACGTTTTAGATTGCGATCCAGTTCGCTCAGCATTCCAGACTCTGATGAAGCAACCATCTTATAGCCGTCGAGGTTGTATTCCTGAATGGCCTTTTCCGTAAGTTTGTATTGGCCGTTACCCACTTCGGAAGTCAGGATCTTGCCGCCCAGTTTCTCCCGCACCGCTGGCTTGTTGAGGTCTTCGATACTGGCAATCTCACTGACAGGAATAGAAGTGGGCACCGCCATGCCGATCCGGCCTTCATACAGCACACCGAGATCTTCAAGTTTGTCGCGGTATTTGTCATAGAACGCCTTGTGGGTACTCGGTAACCAGACCATCGGGATCAGGTCGATATTGCCGTTGGCCACCGCCTGAAACTGAATACCAATGTCCGCAAGAACCAATTTGACGGGTTGCTTGAGGCGGTCTTCCAGGGCGGCATTTGCCAGCTTTACCGCGATTTCGGTGTCCGACCAGTTTACCCAGCCGATACGGATAGGTGCCGGGTCGGCAGCATGAGCGACCAGACTGCATGAGGCCATAGTCCAGGCCGCAAACCAGCCAATAAGAGTTTTACTGGATAACGTAATCATGGTGCATCTCCGCGTACTGTATGAATAGTTATTGGCAGGGCAGTAGATGAATCAAGTTATCTCATGAACGCAAAACGACATCGCGATCACAAGGGCATTCAGGTTAGAGCTGGATGAATTATTGTTAGGCGAAATCACTGTCCATTCCGGTAGTTCGGCCCTCCTCCGCCCATGGGCGCGATCTGACGTTGCGTAGCTGACCCATGAATTCCCATGAGTTGTGGGCGTTGATCTGCATCGCACCGATCAGCCTTCCCCCACAGCGCGTTTTTGCTCGAATGAGCCAGATCAGCCCGTGTTTGCTGGATATTAATCCTGGATTTTTGCTGGCGCAAGCAAAATGTACATGTGTGTCCTACTCGTTGACACATACGTACATTCGACATACCGTTATGTCAAACCAAGCCTGATGTTCTGTTCCAGGAGCGCAATACATGTCCAGCGATCCCTTGCTGCAACCCTATAAAATCAAAAACCTGACGCTCAGAAATCGCATCATGACCACCTCGCATGAACCGGCTTATCCGGTCGATGGCATGCCCAAGGAGCTGTATCGGGCCTATCACGTCGAGCGTGCCAAGGCTGGCGTGGCATTGACCATGACTGCAGGTTCCGCCGCGGTGTCGCGCGACAGCCCGCCGGTGTTCAACAACATCCTGGCTTACAAGGACGAAGTGGTCGGCTGGATGAAGGACTTGACGGACGAGTGCCACGAGCACGGCGCGGCCGTGATGATTCAGCTGACCCACCTGGGGCGTCGCACTCGTTGGGACAAAGCCGATTGGCTGCCTGTTGTTTCGCCGTCGCACCGCCGCGAAGCGTCGCACCGCTCCTTCCCCAAGAAGATGGAAGAGTGGGATATCGATCGGATCATCAAGGATTACGTCGATGCCGCCGAGCGCATGAAAGCGGCGGGCCTCGACGGCCTTGAGCTGCAGGCCTACGGGCATTTGATGGATCAGTTCTGGTCTCCGCTGACCAACGACCTCGACGGCCCTTACGGCGGTTCCCTGGAAAATCGTTTACGTTTTACCTTCGATATCTTGCGAGGCATCCGCAAGCAATGCGGTGAGGATTTTCTGCTGGGTGTGCGTTACACCGGTGATGAGGATCTGGCTGGTGGCTTCGGGGCGCGGGAAGGCATCGCTATTTCGCACATGCTCAAGGACAGCGGCCTGGTTGATTTTCTCAACGTGGTGCGCGGGCACATCGACACCGATGCCGGCCTGACCGATGTGATTCCAATTCAGGGAATGCGCAACTCTCCGCACCTGGATTTCGCCGGCGAAATTCGCGCGGCGACCGGTTTCCCGACATTCCACGCCGCCAAGATCCCCGACGTCGCCACCGCCCGGCATGCCATCGCCTCCGGCAAAATCGACATGGTGGGCATGACCCGCGCGCACATGACCGATCCGCACATTGTGCGCAAGATCATCGAAAAGCGTGAGGAAGAGATCCGCCCCTGTGTGGGGGCGAACTATTGCCTGGATCGCATCTATCAAGGTGGCGCGGCGTATTGCATCCACAACGCCGCGACCGGCCGCGAAACCACCATGCCCCACGAGATCCCCAAAGCACCTGCCAGACGCAAGGTGGTAGTGATTGGAACCGGCCCGGCCGGTCTGGAAGCCGCCCGCGTGGCCGGCGAGCGTGGCCACGACGTCACGGTGTTCGAAGCCGCCGATCAGCCGGGCGGGCAGATTCGCCTGACCTCGCTCAGCGAGCGGCGTCGCGAGATGATCAGCATCATCGACTGGCGCATGGCGCAATGCGAACGCCTCGGTGTGAGATTCCACTTCAATACCTGGGCCGAAGCCGACACGGTGCTGGCTGAAGAGCCAGACGTAGTGATTGTCGCCACTGGCGGCATGCCGGATACCGAGGTGCTGAAACAGGGCAATGAACTGGTAGTGTCCACCTGGGACATCATTTCCGGTGACGTCAAGCCCGGCAAGAACGTGCTGATCTTCGACGACGCTGGCGACCATGCGGCGTTGCAGGCTGCGGAAGTCATCGCCAACAGTGGCGCAACGCTGGAGATCGTCACACCGGACCGGTCGTTCGCGCCGGAAGTAATGGCGATGAACCTGGTGCCTTACATGCGCAGCCTGCAAGACCTGGACGTGACTTTTACGGTGACCTATCGGGTTGAATCCGTAGAGAAGCAGGACGGCAAATTGTTAGCCCGCTTTGGCAGCGATTATGGCCAGGTACACAAGCAGCGAGTGGTCGATCAGGTGGTAATCAATCACGGCACCCTTCCTCTGGACGATTTGTACTTCGATCTGCGCCCCCTTTCGAGCAACGGCGGCGCGGTCGAACAGCACAATCTGATCGCGGGGAAAACCCAGAACATCATCACCAACCCGGAAGGCCGCTTCCAACTGTTCCGAATCGGCGATGCGGTCTCGGCGCGTAATACCCATGCCGCCATCTACGATGCTTTGCGGCTGGTTAAAGACATCTGACGGCATGCCCTTGACTTCAACCATCAGGGGCAATTCAATGCCCAGACCGGGATGAGGCTTGATTGATCAGGATTGAAGCCCTTTGCGGGCCACCGCAGCCCCTTCCTGCAACGCTCTGCCGATTAGCGCCTCAAAATGACCGTGAGTCATTGCCTGCAAAGCGGCGGCCGTCACGCCTCGGTAAGCCACCAAGGCATCAATCATCTCCTGTGCATCACGACAGGCCAGCAGCTGACTGCTATTGATCACGACATTTTTCGCCGCAAGTAGCGCTATATCAGCAGGTATACCGGCAACAATTGCCTGGGTGCTCAGTGCCGTCATCAGCAAGGCGGGAAAGGCAGGCCCCGTACCCGAGAGCGCTGTAAGGTAATCAATGAAGCCCTCCTCCTGAACTTCAGCCGCAGTGCCGACGCATTCGAACAGGCGCTGCACGAGGTTTTTCGTCGAAGCATCGATCGCCCCAAAACAATACCAGGGCGTAAAAGACTGCTCGATTTCTACCGCTGCGTTGGGCATCGCCCGCACGACTGCCGAAGCCGATGTCTGCGCGGCTATAGTCCGCGCGCTAATTCCAGCCATCAAAGAGATGATTACTTTGCCAGCCGCGTTGATGTTCAGGCTGGCGAAATGTTCAGGACGAACGGCAATGATCACCAGATCGCTGCGAATCACCAGCTCCTGGTTATCGGTAGCCAGACTGGCGCCCTGATGTGCCAACTGGTGGGTTCCCGATCGGTTTGAAACGACCAGCTTGCCAGCCGGGAACACTGCCTTTGCCAGCACTGCCTTTGCGATTGATCCACCCAACCAGCCCGTTCCGCCAATGATACCCAGCGTCTCATTGGTCATCGGCAGCCGTCTCCTCGAAGGTGTCTGCTAATGGGACGAAGATCCCGGGTTCCTTTTCGGCATAGCCGAATTTGCCGTAGAAACGATCCAGCTCGCGCTGCTTGGGTACCTTCCCGGTGAAAATGCTCACGTAATGGGGAATACGCTGGAAACGCACGGTAATCAGCTCATTGGTGTTCATGGTGATATAGCCGATTTGCGTCAGATAAATCGTGCGAGCCCGCGCGTCAGCACCCTGGCTGTCGTAGCCGAAGCGCTTGAACATGCTCGCCAGCGCGTTTATTCGTTGCTCGTCTATGGTTGCGACTTCTGCGGCAACTTCATTTGATTGCAGCGCCCAGCTACGGACCGCAAACTCGAACTGCGAGTCGAATAACTGGGGATTGAGCCAGCATTCGAAGACATTCAGGATTGCTTCGGAAATGCTTTCTGCATAGCTTTCGCACTGCCGGATCAACCCACCGGTATTGGTGTCGCGCCAGCGCGTGAGCAAGGCGGCCAATAACTGCTCGCGGTCCTCAAAAAACCAATAGAAGCTGGTTCGAGACAAACCGAGACGCTTGGCCAGCGGCATGACCCGAACGGCATCGATGCCCGACTCTTTGAGCGCATCATAGGCGGCTTCAAGCCATCCCTCCGGCGACCCGCGCCACCCGGTATCCTGGGCCTTGCCACGTGCCTTCCCTAACTGGGACATCTGAGCAACCTTCTTCAAAAACGTGTAATTTAAATGTACTCCGATGCCCTTTGAATGTACACCTGAGTACATTTGATTGACTTTCACTCCCTTCGGCACTTTGAGAACACGCATCATGAAAATCCAGCCGCTGCCGCCGCTCAATAGCCTGGTAGCTTTCGAAGCTGCCGCACGCCATCTGAGCTTCACCGGCGCCGCAAGGGAACTCAACGTCACGCAAGGAGCAATCAGTCGGCAGATACGGCTATTAGAGGACTACCTTGGCGAAAGCCTGTTCGAACGTAACACCCGCGAAGTAAGCCTGAGTCCGGTCGGTAGCCGTTATTACAAGACTGTCGATCAGATGCTGCGCGAGGTTGCCAAGGCCACTGAAGAGATCCGCCGCTGGCAGGGTGGCCGCCAGATTACGGTCATGACCAGCTCAGCCATGGCCTCATTCTGGTTGCTGCCAAAAGTCGGCGACTTTCAACGCCTGAACGAAGACATCGACCTGCGAATCATCGCCTATGACCGGGCCAAGGATTACTCGCGGCTCGATTGCGATCTTGCCCTGTATTACTGCCGCACCCCGCCTGCACACATGACCGCTACCTCACTGTTTTCAGAGGAGGTCTTTCCGGTCTGCAGCAAAGAGTACCTGGACCGCCATCCTCATATACGCAACATCGATCAGTTCGGTGCGGCAACCTGGTTATGGATGGACGATTCCCAAAGGGACTGGATCGGTTGGCCAGAATGGTTTGATCGACTGGGCTACAAAGCTCGCGCACCTCGTCATCGGGTGAACATCAACAACTACTCGATGTTGATTCAGTCCGCCCTTACCAGCCAGGGTATCGCGTTGGCCTGGTCACACCTGCTAGGCAACCATCTGGAAACAGGCAACCTGGTCAAGCCAGTCGATGACGTGCTGCAGACCGATGCACAATTCTGTCTTCTGGAGCACGCGGGTCGTGGCGGCAACCAACATGTCGTGGGTAGATTTCGAGAATGGCTGATGCAACAAGCCGGAGTCATTAATGATAAAAACTCATGAGCTGGTGACATAAAATCGTTTGTCAGCAATGTGCTGCTTATATAAATATCTCCTACAGGCAAAGACTCCAGATAAAACAACAACGAGCCGCCATGATGATGAGTATAAACCAGACCCTTTTCGATATACATCGACATCCGGCCACAGAATGCCGGGGCCAGTTCTTTTATCAACACTTCAGTCTGCTGCTCATCCACTGCCCAAACTTTGATTACTGCTATTGCACAGTTATCGCGTGCACTTTGTACAGCCAGCAGCGTTTTCATAACTGCCATTCAGATACTCATATCGCGCCCATGAGGTTAGTAATGACAACTATTGCCGTGAAATCTCAACGAGAACTTGTTGCCGCACGCACACCTGGTCATGGCATGCAGGGGGCGTTGTTTGGCCGCCCGGATATTTTCGAAACCGACGTCGACATCTTTTT
Organism: Pseudomonas syringae; assembly: GCF_001698815.1. Taxonomy (GTDB): domain Bacteria; phylum Pseudomonadota; class Gammaproteobacteria; order Pseudomonadales; family Pseudomonadaceae; genus Aquipseudomonas; species Aquipseudomonas syringae_A. The sequence goes on from NZ_LGSI01000068.1 coordinate 422,050, forward strand.
CAGCAAACACTGGATCCTGGTGGGCGTCACGGCTGATATTCCCGAGCCAGGGGATATTTCGACCCTGGACATCGGCAAGTCCTCGATCATCGTCGTACGCGACGACGATGAGCAGGTACAGGCATTTCGCAACGTGTGCCGCCACCGCGGAGCGCGGCTGAAGTCGGCAGGCAAGTCGACCGTGGGCATGCTGGTGTGCCCTTACCACCAATGGACCTACGATCTTGATGGCAGCCTCAAACACGCTGCCCACATGGGCAAGGATTTCGATCCGACCTGTAAAAGCCTGATGCCTGTGCATACAAAAGTGCTCGGTACGCATGTATTCGTTTGCCTCGGGGACCAGCCGCCGGAAGATATCGCCTATCTGGAACAGACAATGGTTCCGCGATTCGCCCCGTACAACATGACGCACTCGAAGATTGCCCATGAAGCGGAAATCATCGAAAACGGCAATTGGAAACTGGTCATCGAAAACAATCGCGAGTGTTATCACTGTTCAGCGACACATCCGGAGTTGACTGCATCTTTCCTGCCCCAGGATTTCGGTTTCTGTACGGATGGATTGAGCGAAGAGTCGCTGCAAGCCCTGGATGAGTACGAACAACGCAATGCTGCGGCAAAGAAAAGCTGGGAAGACGACGGGTTCACGTGCGATCAGGTCGAACACCTGGGCGAGGACGCCGTGACGCAATTTCGCACCCAGCGGCTGGCTATCGCCGGCAATGGCGAATCGCAAACCCTGGATACCCGCGTGGCATGTACACGTCTTTTTGGTGACCTTGCCCGCCGCGATCTGGGCGATGTGCATCTATGGACTCATAACTCCTGGACGCACGTGATGAGTGATCACGCGGTTATTTCGTACATCATTCCCCTCGCGCCGGACAAAACCCTGGTGCGCACCAAATGGCTGGTGAACGCCGACGCCAGAGAAGGTGTGGATTACGAGGTAGACAAGCTGATCGAGGTGTGGAAAGCGACCAATCAGCAGGACGCCGACCTTGTTGCGATCACTCACAGCGGTACGCAGGATCCCGGCTACACACCGGGGCCATTCTCGGCGTTCACCGAGTCCTACGTTGATCAGTTTTCTCGCTGGTATGCCGCGCGGCTTGCCGCACATGGCGTGTGAGCAATGACCATGACCCTCTATGCCAAGCCGCTGACCATCGCCAGTACCGGATCCGCGCAATCGATATTCACGGATACTGAAACCTGGAGCGCTTACGGCGCCCAATGGAACAGCGGCGAACAGAAGTCGCTGCAATGCTGCGCTGTGCACGACGAAACCCACGACGTAAAAACCTTCATCTTTCGGTGTGCGGATTTCAGCGCAATCAGTTTTGAGCCAGGGCAGTTCATCACGGTATCGCCGGTCATCGCCGGGCAAAGCGTGTCGCGCTGCTATACGGCCTCATCCTCGCCCACGCGGCCCTTTGCGCTGTCGATCACGGTCAAGCGCGTTCCCGGCGGGACAGTCTCGAACTGGCTGCACGACAACTTAAGCGCAGGCGATACGCTGCTCGCATCCGGCCCCGCTGGCAGCTTCACACCGGTCGGCCGTCCAGCGGCCAAGCTGCTTTATCTGTCGGCGGGTTCCGGCGTGACGCCGCTGATGTCCATGACTCGGGCAAGTTTCGATCTGGCGACCGGCCTGGATATCGTCTTCGTGCACAGCGCGCGGACCCCATACGATATTATTTTCCATGACGAACTAAGCCGAATGCAGGCCCGTATGCCTGGGCTGCGCGTCCTGAATATCTGCGAAGGACGCGGCGTCGATCCTGATTGGGCTGGGCCGTTCGGCCGCCTGGATCTGGCCCTGCTCAGCGAACGGGTGCCGGATTTCAAGGAGCGCGAGGTGTTCACTTGTGGTCCGCAAGGCTACATGAATGCGATCAAATCCCTGCTCAAACAGGGAGGCTTTGATTTTCAGCACTATCACCAGGAAAGCTTCGATATCGCAGCGCTGAACGAAGAACCGCTCATCGAGCAGGCTCGCACCCTCGATCAACAGGAGGGCCTGTTTACCGTCACGCTGTCCCGCTCAGGTAAAACCTTCAGCATGCCGGGCAACCAGACGATACTCACGGCGGCGAAAAAGGCTGGCGCGATCGTGCCCTCCTCCTGCAGCCAAGGGGTGTGTGGCACATGCAAGACCACAGTGCTGCAAGGCACGGTCGAAATGAACCACAACGGCGGTATCCGCCAGCGTGAAATCGACAAAGGGCTGCGTCTGCTTTGCTGCAGCAAACCGACGTCAGACCTGATCCTGGATTTGTAAGTCTGGCACCGTACGAGAACAGCACCCGCCACTCCATCAGAGGCGAAACCGATCCACCGATTGCGAGAGTTTGCCCGCTAAGGTCGACAGTTCATCGGTAGTAGCCGCCGTCTGGCCAATGACCCGGCTGTTGTCTTCGGACATGCTGGCAATCATTTCCACTTGATGGGCGATTTCGTTGCTGGCCAGGCTTTGCTCGCCGATGGTCCGGGTGATGTCATTGACCAGCTGAGTCGTTTTCAGAGTGGCGTCGAGGATTTCGCGGATGGCGCGCTCGACGTCGGCGGTCACTGCCATGCCTTTGTCGACCTGCGCAACGCCAGCCTCCATGCTGGTGACAGCCTCGCGGGTGCTTTGCTGGATGCGTGAGACCATGCTGGCAATTTCCTGGGTCGATGCACTGGTTCTTCCGGCCAGGCTGCGCACCTCGTCGGCAACCACAGCAAAACCACGTCCCTGCTCACCGGCGCGGGCGGCCTCGATAGCAGCGTTGAGCGCGAGCAGGTTGGTCTGGTCAGCGATGCCCTTGATCACCTGAATGATGCTGAAAATACCCTCGGACTCCTTGTCCAGAGTGCGGATCACCTGTGCCGACTGCTGCGCGGAGCGCGCAATACCGTCCATGTCGTTGACCACCTGATGGATCACGCGACCGCCATCCTTGGCCAATTCCTCGGCCTGATTGGCCATCTGCAGCGCCCGCTCGGCGTGTCGGGTGATTTCCTCAATGCTTGCGGTCATTTCGCTGGCCGCAGCGGCCATGGTGCTGGCCGCTACGCTTTGCTGTTGACTGCTGCCGGTTACCTGATGGCAGCCACTGCTCAATTGCTGGCTCATGCCACTCACGCCCTGGGCATTGCTGCGAACCACCTCGATCATGCCGCGCAGGTCACGCTGCATGGTCGCCAGACTGCGAATCAGCGTGCTGGCTTCGTCCCGTTGCACAGGCTCGACAATAGATTCGCTCAGGTTGCCATGGGCAATGCTGTCGGCAATCCGGCTGGCGGACTGCAGCGGACCCATGATGCTGCGAATCACCCAGCGTCCCTGGATCAACAGCAACAGCAGGCTGGCGAGCAGCACGCCGCCGAGGGTCATGTTGGCATTGCTGATGGTTTGCTGGGTACCTTTGCCGGTCAGCTGAGTGTCGGTTTCGATCAACTCGCTAAGGGCGGCCAACTCGGCTTCCAGCTGGCTGAAGGCTTTATTGAACGTACCCAGTTGCAGCTGCGCAGCATTCGGATCATCCAGGGCCAGTCCGACGATGCGCTCGCCGGCACTGATGTAGGTGTCGAGGCTTGGCCGCATTTTGCTCAAGGCGGTCTTGATGGTGTCGTTGACCGGCAGCTTGAGGTTGTCACCGAGCATCTGACGAAAGTGTTCCGCGTGTTCAGCGATGGAGCTACGTACCTCATCCTTGGTACTGGTGCTTTTCCCAAGCCCCACCAGGATTGCGGAGAACACGTCGCCGCGCAGCGCATCGTGCATCATGTCCGCTTCGAGATGATTACGTAGCGCGGTCATACTGACTTCATTGTCATTCACTGCATCGCGCATCTGGAGATTGCCCAGATAGCTGACCAGGCTGACGATCACGGCGGTGAGCAAGCTGGTGCCAATCAGCAAAAGTAAGCGTAATTTTATCGACATCCAGTGGTTTCCCTTTTGGCATGTGCGTCGTCAGCTGGGCAAAACCAGCCACGGATTGCTGTGCTCGAAAGGGTTATCGACTGTTGCAACCCGTTACTTAAACTTATTCCCCACCGTTAAGATTTTTACGACATGCGGTAAGCCGCTCTGGCGACCGCAAGTGACATCGCAGCTTTGCAGCATCAAAAAAAAGGCGGTTCAACCCCCAGTGCAAACCGTATTTGGCGAACTGGTCGTCAATAGATGCACTTGCTCAAATCTCGAGGCATGCGCGGCCATTCAAAAACGCCTGGTGCTGATCAACTCATCAAGCACCCGCGTAGGAACACGAAACGGCACCGACATGTGGTCCTCGCCCGGTTCGATCTGGAAGTCGCTACGCAGCCCATACTGCGACAAGTCCTGCAGCCGCCCTTGCAAGGCACGGGCATCCTGGATCGCCTGGACCATGTCGCGCTCACCCATCAATAGCGTCAGGCTGCTGTGGGTCAGGTTCAACTGCCCGGCATGCGCGCGTTTGCTGAAGGCACGCTCGGGCTCCAGCAGGTAGCGATCCTGCCACCACAGGCTCGGGCTCACCGCTACCACATGCTGGAACAATGTCGGCCGAGTGAACAGCGTATAAACGCCGAACATGCCACCAAAGGAATGTCCCACCAGACTGCGCTGATCCTGATCGACCTTGAAATGCTCGGCCACCTTCGGCATCAGGCGCTTTTCAATGAAGTCGAGGAACAGTTCCTGCCCACCTTGCGGCGGATCGTTGCGCGCAGGCGGCGCAGGCGGTGACAAGTCGAACGCCCGACGCACGAAGTCCAGCGGCGTATCGCTCGGGTAACCAATAGCCACCAGAATCGAACCACGCAGCCGTTTCTGCGCCCGTTTGGCGGCATGGAAGGCCGGGAAATAGGCGTTGCCGTCAAGCAGGTAGATCACCGGATAACCGCCGGTGTAAGGCACATCACCCTCAGGCAGGCTGATCATGATGCGATACTCGCGGCCCTCCGCGCTGTGCATCGTCCACTGTTCGGTACCGTCCAGGGTCACCGGCTCTGCGTGGGCGACCGACAAACCAACCTGCAGCATGGCGCCCAACACCATCAATAAAGTGCGAATCATCGTCTCTCTCCTTACCAGCGATAGCTCAGACTGGTGACGACACTGCGCGCCTCACCCCGGTAGCAATAACCTTCCTGGCAATTGATGTAGCGCTTGTCAGACAGGTTGCGACCATTGAGGGCCAGACGTACACCGTCCATACCGCCACCGAAGTCGTAATGCACGCCGGCATCGATCAGGGTGTAGTCCTCGTTCTTCACGGTATTTGCCGCATTACCGTAGTTACTGCCGGTGTAGCGCGCGCCGCCGGACAGCCCGAGGCCCATGGGCAGGCGGTAATTCAGCCAGAGCGAGGCCAGATGACGCGGCACATTCATCGGTGCCTTGCCTTCATTGCCGTCGTTGCTGCGGGTGACTTCCGGATCGTTGAAGCTGTAGCTCGCCGTCATCCGCAGGCGTTCACTCAGGTCGGAAACAGCCTCCAGTTCCAGGCCACGGGATACCTGCTCGCCCGTTTGTATGCTGTTGAGGGGATTGGCCAGATCACGAGTGCGCACATTGGTTTGCGTGAGGTGATAGAGCGAGCCCGTCAGCATCGTGCTGGTGCCCGGCGGCTGGTACTTGAGGCCCACTTCGTACTGCTCGCCCTTGGTCGGCTTGTAGGGTTCACCACTGGCGTCGGTACCACTTTCGGGCCGGAACGACGTGGCGTAGCTGACGTACGGCGCCAAGCCATTGTCGAACAGGTAAAGCACGCCAACCTGGCCGGTGGTCGCCGAATCACTCGTCTTGCTGTTATCGCCACTCAGGTTGTTCGAGCGATGCACCTTGACCCAATCACGACGCAGCCCTGCCGACAGGCGCCATTGGTCGAGTTCGATCTGATCCTGCAGATACAGGCCGCTGCGATGCTCCAGCCCGTCCTCGTCAGCCAGGGAAGTCGTGGGTCGATCAACGGACTGGTGATAGTTCGGCGCGTAACGATCGATCGAGGGTGCGTCGCCCATGGCATACAACAGCGACGTATCGATCCACGCGTAGTCCATGCCGGTGACCAGCGTGTGTTGCAGATTTCCGGTCGCGAAGCGACTCACCAGACGTGTATCGGTGGACAGCGATGACATGTCTTCGTAGACACCAATCGCCGAGCGGTTGAGGGTATGGCCATCGCCGGCGTCGCTGGGCTGGAGGTACTGGTTGGTGGTGTCCACCTGACCGTAACGCAGGTTCTGCTGCACGCTGAAAGTATCGTTGAACGCGTGTTCGAACTCATAACCAAGCGTCCACTGACGTTGTTCGAGCTTGTCAAAGTACTCGTCACCCTGCCAGAAATTGGAGAGATGATCGCCGTCCTGATAAAGCATCGGCGAAGCGCCGGTCTCGCGTTCCTGATACTGCGCCAGCACTGTCAGGCGGGTGTCGGGGTCGATCTGCCAGCTCAGCGAAGGTGCCAGCAGGCGGGTATCGTTGTTCAACTGTTCGATATAGTTCTCTGCATCGCGGTACACACCGACCGTACGGAACAGCACATCCCCCGCTTCATCCAGGCGCCCGCCCACATCGAACTGCGCCTGTTGGTGGTTGTAGTTGCCGGACTGCACCTGCACTTCGTTTTTCGCCAGCAGGCTCGGCCGCTTGCTCACCCTATTGACCATGCCGCCGGGGCTGATCTGCCCGTAGAGCACCGATGCCGGCCCCTTGAGCACTTCAATGCGCTCCAGGTTGTAGGCCTCGGTGGAGTACAAGGACAGCCAGCCAGAGCCTGGCTGGCGCAGGCCATCGAGAAAGTCGGCGCCGATGGTGGTCTCGAAACCACGGACACTGATCATGTCGAAGCGCGGGTCCAACCCTGAGCTGCCGACCCGCACACCCGCGCTGTAAGCCACGGCATCTTCGACCCGGTCGACCTTGCGATCCGCGATCTGCTCGGCCGTAACCACACTGATGCTCTGCGCAGTTTCCAGGAGCGGCTTGTCGCTCTTGGTGGCGCTGCTGGCATTGCTGGCGAAATAGCCTTCCACTGGCGCGAACGCACTCTGAACCGTCGCCGCATCAATGTTGGTGGGTTCAAGTTGATAGCTGGCGTCGGTCTTGGCGGGCAGCACCACATAGCCGGACGAGGTTTTTTGCGCGACCAGGCCGCTACCGGCAAGCAGTTTCGCCAAGCCTTCGTCCAACGATCCGCCGCCAGGCAGGCCCGGGGTGCTCATGCCGCGCACCGCTTGTGGGGAATACGACAAGGTAATACCGGCCCGCTCGGCGAAGGTGCTGAGCGCCTGCTGCAACGACCCGGCAGGAATGCTCGGAGCCGCGGCTTGCCCAGTGTTCGACGATGCCGCCTGAGCCGACAGGTTCGTCGCGCCCCCGAGCAAGGCCAACGCCAGGCATACAGCCTTTGGCAGAGTACGGGACGGGAACGGGGCAATGGCACGCAGAGGAAGTCTGGCAAGGAACATGACGGTATCCATTCAGGAAGTGATCATCCCTAACCGGACGAACCGCAGAAGTCCGACACCTTATTTACGCCAGCGGCATGATGCGCACCCACCACCGGGTGCGCTCAACGATGTGTACCGGCAGCAGATGAGTGAGGTTGCGCAGCATGACCTCAGGTTCATCGAGGCGGAAAACCCCGGACAGGCGCAAGTCGGCCACCGTGCTATCGCAGCCCAACCAGCCATGACGATAACGTCCAGCCTCGGCCAGGAAGTCGACCAGGCGGATATCGTTGACCAGCAACAGGCCACGGGTCCAGGCGAAGGGATCGAGCGGCCCCTTGCCCAACACCTTCATCTGCGTTGCATGAATGCCCAGCCCATTACCCGCTTGCAGACGGCGCTGCCCGAATGGGGTGGAAACCAACACTTCGCCGCGCTCGACGTGGATTTCGCTGTAGCCATCACGCTCACGCAGCACCGCCCTCGCCTTTCTGCCTTCACACTCAGCGAAACGGCAGCGCACACGCCAGTCGGCACCGTCCACGAGCACCTCACCAGTACGCAGCAGCCACTCGCGCCCCCGTACATCCACTGCACTGCCTGTATTGAGCGTCAGCTCAGTACCGCCCAGATCGACCCGACGACGTTCGCCAGTGGTCGTGGCAATGTCGCTGCGCCAGGCGGGCGGTGCTGTCGTGACCAGCAGCGTTGCACCACCCGCAACCAAACCGAGGCCGAGCAACTTCAGTGTGCGTCGACGGCTCAGATCAGCCTCGGCCCGTCGCAACAGCGGAATGGTGCGTGCGGCATCGGGCAACTGGCTGGCCTGAAACAAGTCACCCATTTGCTGCAAGCGTTGCCAGGCCAGCTCATGCCGGGCGTCGTGACGCCGCCAGTCAAGCAACTGCTTATGCAACTCGGCACTGCTGGCATTGGCCCGCAAGCGCATCTGCCACTCAATGGCCGTGCGGATGATGCCCTCCGGCAGGCGCTCGGCCGCCGCACTCACTGTGGCGCCTCAAAGCACACTCGATAGCAATGCATCAAGGCGCTCGCCACATGCCGTTCAACGGTGCGACTGGAAACGCCCAGCGCCTGAGCCACTTGGGCATGGCTCAGGTCACCGAGCTGATACAGCAAAAACGCTTCGCGTACCGCCGGTTTAAGCCCCTCAAGCAACCGCGCGATGCGCTCCAGGCATTGCAGCGCCTCATGACGGACCTCAGGTGATGGATGGCTGGCCTCGGGCAACTGCGCCAGCGCCTCAAGATAGGCTCGCTCCAATGCATCGCGACGCCAATGGTCGATCACCAGACCACGGGCGATACGTACCAACAGCGCACGTGGTGCACGAGCGCTGATCGGCTGACCGCGCACCAGCAAACGCAAAAAGGTGTCCTGGACCAGATCCGCCGCTTGCTGCGAGCACCCCAACGAGCGCCGCAACCAACCCTGCAGCCAGCCGCGGTGCGTGCCATACAAAATATCGAGAGAAACGATCGAATCCGTTTCATGGAGCGACATGGAACGCCTCAGACAGACAAACACGAAAAACGTCATGAATGGGCATGACGGACGCGCGCACCTTAAACGCGAATTGTTCTTATTACAACCTTTTCTGCCGGACCGTTCGACTATTCATTCAGGCTTTGTGCTAAGGGCGACAGCGTTGCGCAGGCGCTTTCTCGGTGAGACTCGCCTGCGCGCATCGTTCCAGCATAGGTATCGCATCTGCAGAACAAAACACCCCGCAAGCGCTATGCACTTGCAGGGTGTTGTTTAACTAACTCAGCATTGTCGATGTTTCAGTCACATAAACCCTGCTTGTTATTGTTTGCCTTGCTTTTCTATCAGCGCGGCGAGCATCTCGTACTCTTCTGAAGACAGGTCGGTGAGCGGAGTACGCACCGGACCTGCGTCATGACCGACAATTCTTGCACCGGCCTTGACGATACTTACCGCGTAACCGGCCTTGCGGTTACGGATGTCCAGATAGGGCAGGAAGAAGTCGTCGATCATTTTGCCAACGGCAATATGATCTTCCCTGGCTATCGCGTGATAGAAATTCATCGCCAGTTTGGGGACGAAGTTGAATACCGCCGAAGAGTAAACCGGAACGCCAAGCGCCTTGTAGGCCGCGGCGTAGACCTCAGCAGTCGGCAGACCACCCAGGTACGAGAAACGGTCACCGAGGCGGCGACGGATCGAGACCATCAATTCAATATCGCCCAGACCATCCTTGTAGCCGATCAGGTTCGGACAGCGATCGGCCAATCGTTCCAGAAGCGGCGCGGTAAGACGACACACATTGCGGTTGTAGACAACGACACCGATCTTGACGGATTTGCACACGGCTTCAACATGCGCAGCCACACCCTCCTGACTCGCCTCGGTCAAATAATGAGGGAGCAACAACAACCCTTTGGCTCCCAATCGCTCGGCTTGTTGCGCATATTGAATCGCTTGGCATGTGGACCCGCCCACACCCGCCAGGATCGGCACACTGCTGTCGCAGGTATCGACAGCAGTCTTGATGACCGCGCTGTATTCGTCAGCTGCCAGGGAAAAGAACTCCCCAGTTCCACCCGCCGCAAAAAGCGCACTGGTGCCATACGGAGCCAACCACTCCAAACGTCGCGCATACCCGGAGGCATTGAATTCACCGTGGCTGTCGAAATCAGTCAGCGGGAACGAAAGAAGCCCCGAGGAAAGAACGGATTGAAGCTCAGATGGAGTCATCTTTTTATCACCTGTTTTATTGTCATTGGGAAAGCAATTGAAGTCATACGACATCATATAACAACAAATAAAACAACCCTGCCGTTATTTAAAAACGAATAATCGAAAACTTGAGCAGCCAGTTTCCTACTGCTGATTACTTTCCTTTATCTGACTAATAAGAATATTGACTCAGTAAATACCGTTATTGCGATTGACATAACTTCGCTAGAAAGAAAGACTCACCACAGGTCATACGACGACTTACAACTAATAATAAAAGGTGATTCACTTATGCTCCGTTTGCATTGTCCTGCATCGCGCTACAACCGGCTCAGCGGCTCTCTCATTGCAAAATCTCGGTTGCGCAGCCCCCACACAATCAACATGGTGCAAGCACCATGAAAGAACTCCTGAAACTCTACTTTCTAGTGCTGAAGGTGGTGATCATTGCGTGCCTGGTTTGTATCACTGCGCTGATCTTCACCAACGTAGTGTTGCGCTACGGCTTCAATTCCGGCTTGTTCTTCACTGAAGAAATTTCCAGGCTGGCATTCGTCTGGCTCGTATTCGCCGGCTCCCAACTCATGCTTCATGAAAAAGGCCATATCGGCGTCGATATCCTGACCAGCCGTGTCTCGCCCCGAACAGCCAAACACTTATTGACGTTGACCTATCTGCTGATGCTGTTCACAACCTCGCTGTTTCTCCAGGGCAGCTGGAAGCAGACACTGATCAACCTGCATGTGGGTGCCCCTTCCACCGGCGTTTCCATGGGGTTGTTCTATGGCGCCGGGTTGGTGTTTTGCGTCTTGAGCACCATTCTGCTCTGCGCTCAATTGGTGAAGCACCTGGCCACACCGGCTGGCGTGCCACTGTCCTCAACCGCACACGGGGTGCTCAAATAATGGCCCTGGGCGTTTTTGTCGGCGTGCTGATGGCCGCCTTGCTCATAGGCGCGCCAATCGCCTATGCACTGATCCTCTGCGGCGTAGCCCTGATGTGGCTGCTCGGGCTGTTCGACGGCCAGATCATCGCGCAGAACATCATCAACTCGGCGGGCAGCTTTCCGTTGCTGGCCATTCCTCTGTTCATCATCGCCGGTGAGGTCATGAACAGCGGCGGCCTGTCCAAGCGCATCATCAACCTGGCCATTTCCCTGGTCGGCCATATGCGCGGCGGCCTTGGTTACGTCACCATCTTCGCCGGGGTACTGCTCTCCAGCCTGTCCGGGTCGGCACTGGCCGACGCGGCGTCGCTGACGGCGTTGTTACTGCCGATGATGGTCATTGCAGGTTACAACCGCAATCGATCCGGCGGCCTGATCGCCTCGGTCTCGGTGCTTGGCTCGATCATCCCGCCCAGCATCGGCTTTGTCGTGCTGGGGGTCGCCTCCGGCTTGTCGATCACCAAATTGTTCCTGGCGGGTATCGCCCCAGGGCTGATGATCGCCGTTGCACTGGTCATCGCCTGGTGGCTGGTGTCGCGTCGTGACAACGAAGTCGAACTGAGTCCGAAGGCCTCTGGCAAGGAACGTCTCAAGGCCCTGGCCGACAGCACCTGGGCGCTCTTGTTGCCCGTGATCATCGTGGCCGGCCTGCGCTTCGGCGTAGTGACGCCTACCGAGGCGGGCGCAGTGGCGAGTGTCTATGCGCTGCTCGTGTCATCGCTGATCTACCGTGAACTCAGCCTGAAATCGTTCAGCGAGCTGCTGATGCGCGCAGGAAAGACCACTGCGGCTGTCATGTTCCTGGTCGCCGCCGCCTCGATCCCGGCCTGGATGATTACCATCGCGGACATCCCAGGACAGATCATCGAGCTCATTCAACCCTTCATGGACAACCCGAAACTGCTGATCGTGGTGTTGATGCTGTTGATTCTGGTGATCTCCATGGTGATGGACCTGACACCGACGGTTTTGCTGCTGGCGCCGATCCTCGTACCGGTAGTGACCGCTGCGAACATCGACCCGATCTACTTCGGCGTGCTGTTCATGATCAATTGCTCCATCGGCCTGATCACACCGCCCGTGGGTACGGTGCTCAACGTCGTCTGTGGAATCGGCAACATGCGCTACGAAGCGCTGCTCAAAGGCACCGTCCCGTTCCTGATCGCCGAAGTCATCGTTCTCTTCCTTCTGGTGATCTTCCCCGACCTGGTGACTGTTCCGGCGCAATGGTTCGCCCACTAAAACAACTGACAAGAAAAGGAAAAACCATGAACAAGCAACTAACCGTTCTTGCTGCCCTATTGCTGGCCAGCAGTTTGAGCTTCGCCGCCGAATACAACGCTCGCACGATCAAGTTTGCCGCAACCAGCCCGAAGGGAACGCCGCCGGCAATCGGCATGGAGCTGTTTGCCAAGAAGGTCAACGAACGCAGTGGAGGCAAGATCAAGATACGAACCTTCCCCAATGGAGTGCTGGGTGGCGACGTACAGGTGCTCTCCTCGTTGCAGGGTAACGTGGTGGAAATGATGACCTGGAACGCCGGCCTGATGCTCAATCATGTGACCGACTTCGGCATTCTCGATTTCCCCTTTATCTACAACGATATGGCCAAGGTCGACGCCATGCTGGATGGCGAAGTCGGCAAGATGCTGATCGACCAGTTACCGGCGAAAAACCTGGTCGGCTTGGCGTTCTGGGAGTTGGGCGTGCGCAACCTGACCAACAACGTCCGGCCAGTGCAGAAAATGGAAGACATCGCTGGCCTGAAGATTCGCGCGCAACAATCGCCCTTGTTCCTGGACGCGTGGACCGCACTCGGCGCGAATCCAACACCCCTGCCCTTCACCGAAGTTCACACCGCACTCGAGACCCACACCGTGGACGGTCAGGAAAACCCGGCGGCACTGATCCTCGCCTCAAGGTTCAATGAAGTTCAGAAATACCTGAGTCTGACTCAGCACAATTACAACCCGCAGATTGTTCTGATCAGCAAGCCCTTCTGGGACACGTTGAATGTGGATGAGAAGGCGCTGCTGACGGAGGTCGCCATGGAAGTGCGCCTTGAGCAACGCGAGATTTCCCGCCAGGCCGACAGCACAACGATTGCCGAACTGCGCAGTTCCGGCATGCAAGTCAACGAACTGGCTCCCGAAGAGATCGCGCGCATTCAGCAAAAGGTTCGTCCTGTGATCGAAAAATACGCCGCGCAGATCAATCCCGAACTGGTGAGCAAAGTCTACAAGGCCATGGATTACCAGCCGCAATAACGATGCCGGACATACGGCCGGCCCTGCGCTGGCCGTCCCACTCAGCGCACGCTTTTTAAACAATAAAGAGGAAGCAACACCATGAAAATTTCGGTCGCACAGATCCACCCGGTGGCTGGTAATCCGCTGCAAACCATCGACAGAGTTGCCCAACTGTCGCGTCAAGCCGCAGAAGAAGGATCGCGTCTGATCGCATTTGCCGAATGCCTGTTGACCGGAGGCTCCTTCGACAGCCGCGAAGAACTGGAAGAAGGTGCCATCAGTCTCGATGCACTCGACCCCTTGCTCACGGCCACGGCTGAAACCGGCATCCACATTGTCGTCGGTTTCTATGAAAAATACGCCGAGTCGATCTTCAATACAGCCGCACTGATCGGCCCCAAAGGAATCATAGGCCTGCATCGCAAGCGTCATCTGCCGTTCATGATCGGTGACCGCTTCACTGATCGCCCAGCAGAATGGACGCCGCCGGTATTCGACACTGAGATCGGCCGTATCGGCCTGGCCATCTGCTACGAAATCCGCTTCCCCGAAGTCATTCGCACCCTGGCACTGGAGGGCGCTGACATCGTTATCCTGCCTGCGGCCTGGCCCGAACAGGCGCGCCTGCTGCCGGACGTTTTCAGTACCGTGCGCGCGGCCGAAAACATCGTCTACTTCGTGGCTCCGAATCGTAACGACCTGGACGGCGGCATGCAGTTCATCGGCATGAGTCACATCATCGAACCTTCCGGCAGGACCTTGATCCGCGCAGGACAGGAAGATGGCGTCTTCAGCGTCGACATCGACCTGGACAAGGCGCGTAACAAGTCATTGATACGCGACCCGGGCGTGTTCGAGATACACCCCTTCCGCGACCGACTGCCAGAGACCTATCGCCTCTGACGCAGCAGTCACCGATTACGCATTCTCAGGTACTTGCAATGCACAAGAAGCTCACCTCACTGAAAGATCGAATGGCTGAAGGCCCGACGTTCGGGATGAACATCTACAGTACGTCCTGCATGGCCATCGAAGTGGCTGGCAACTGGGGGCTGGATTTTGTCTTCGTTGATGCCGAACACACTGCGCTTGGCGTCGACAAAGACATGGAAAAATTGATTCTGGCGGCCAACCACGCCTCCATCCATAGCCTGGTACGCGTTCGCGGCACCCTCGAATGGGACATCCGTAAAGCCTTGGAAATGGGTGCTTCAGGGGTCATCGTTCCCCAAGTCCACAGCGCCACACAGATGCGGGAAATCATCCGCTACAGCAAATTCCCACCATTCGGGCGTCGCGGTGGTGACAGTTCGGTTCGCTCCGCGAATTATGCTGGCCCCGGATTTGACTGGGCCAGTTACACGCAAAAGGAAAACGCCCGTAGCGTCATCGTGCCCATGGCCGAAAGCTTTGAGTTCTTCGACAACATCGATGAAATTCTCGACGTCGAAGGTATTGATGCAGTGCACTTCGGCCCGGCGGATTACTCGCTGTCGCGTCAGTTGCCGGTCGACTATCGCCTCGGCAACTCCGAAGTCCAGGCGCGGCTGGCATTGCTGATCGATAAATGCCATGGCCGCTCGATTCAAGTCATGGTGCCCTGCTTTCCCGCAGACACGGAAACTTCCCGCCGCCTTTTGGATATGGGCTGCGACATGTTACTGATGGGCAGTGATCTGTCCTGGCTGAACCAGGCTGGACAACAGATCTCGGCCATTCAGAAGACACTTCAGGGGTAAAGGAAATCCTTCAATAAGAACAGCTAAAAAAAGCCGAATCAATAAACTTGATTCGGCTTTAACAGTATCCCGGGAAAGCGTTAGCTGACTAAAAAGTTTTGACGCAACAGTGTCGCCTGAGTAAGTGCGACCAACTCATCGAGCTGAACATCAGGCCTTTCCGTTACATAAGACAAACAGAACCTGGCCGGTTCTATAGCGGGATTGCAGGGCAGCACCTTCAACAAATCAACGGCCAGCATATCTCGAATTAACGGAACCGGAAGAATCCCGATAGCATATCCGGCAGAGATCATTTTCGCGATGAACGCCAGGGAATTACTGGAGTGGAAAGCCTCGGACACACTCCCCCCTTCTTTCAGCCACCGCTCAACGACTGAGTACAATGTCGAGGGTGCGGAATGCGTCACTATGGGATGGGCACAAGCGTGTTCCGGTAGAAATTCCCCTCCTTCGATTTCCAGTTGTGCGGCAGCCACCCACTGAAAAGTCATCCATCCTAAAAAGATGTCAGTGACATCGTCTCGCGTAATCGGATTGGTCAGGAGCGCCAGGTCAAGCTCGTGATCATTCAGCTTCTGGTTAAGCACCGCCCCCACATCAATGGTGATTTCAAGGGTGATCTCTGGAAAATGCGTCTTGATCTCGGCAATGACCGCAGTCAACCCGACCATTGCCGAACATTCGTCAGCACCGACGCGCAATCTGCGATTCTGCTTTTGCTTGGCGGCAAACTGTTCAAGCTTCACGCTGTTGTTAAGCGCCAGCTCCGCATGCTGCAGAGCGATCAGGCCATCGGCGGTGATGATCATGCGCTGCTTGCTGCGGTCAAAAAGTTTCACACTCAGCAAAGACTCCATCTCGCGAATTCGAGAGGAAATTGCCGGTTGTGTCAGATGAAGATGTCGAGAGGCCGCATGAACACCACCTAATCGGGCAGTCCAATAGAAAGCCTCGATCTGCATCAGGGTAATTCTCATGATAAAAATCGTCCCACAGTTGACTCGTTGTTTTTTATTATCGCATTAAAATCATGCTTGTTAGGATGGACGGACTGTATCAGACATTCATCAAAAACAAGTAAATTACAGCATGTATATTATTGAAGAACTGCCACGACAGATCGACAAGGAAGAACTTTCGGTTCTCCTCGCAGCGGAGCCGGCAACGATCGGCCACTTCACCACTAAAGGTATTTTAAGTCCCCGGATAAAAGCACACTTCCAGGACATTAGAACCGTTGGAACCGCAGTCACAGTAAGAATGCCTGGGGCTGATGGGGGAATTCTGCATTACGCGATGGGCTGCGCAAGGCCAGGCGATTTCCTGATCGTGGATCGCTGCGGTGAGCGCGTCACGGCGGCCATGGGCGGAGCCATGGCTTACGCAGCCAGGCAGGCTGGAATCGCCGGGATTGTCATTGATGGGTTCGTCACCGACCTGGGTGAGTTGCGCCAGCATGGTGTTCCCATCTGGTCCTGGGGCGCCAGTGCCGTCACCACCCGGCTCAAGGGCAACGAAGGTGAGTTTTGTACGCCGGTCCAATGTGGCGGTGTGGTTGTTCATCCCGGTGATGCCGTGGTCGCCGATGAGAACGGCATCGTCATCATCAAGCCAGACCAGGTCCTCAGACTGGCCCGACGCGCAATCGAGTTTCAGGACAACGAAAAAATCACCTTGGCAAGACTGGCAAACGGCGAGAAATTCCCGGATGTCGTAGGTTCCAGATCGATCATCAACGCTGCAATCGGGGACCTCTGAACAGGCGAACACAGACCCGCTTTGCTGCCCCGTTTCTGCCATGTAGCTCCCTCAAAAAAACAAAAGGACTACCATGCAACCGTTCAAGATTCCGCCCCTGATCATTGCCCTGCTCAGCGGTCTTATCGGTCCCGCAACCTTTGCGGACACCCCGGCAACCACCCACTTCAATGTCATTGGCGGTGGCAGCCACAATTACACGTTTCGCGCGGTGGAAAAGCCGTTCTGGAACACGACCCTGCCGGCGAGTTCTGGAGGGACCGTCACGGCTCGCCTCAGAGGGCTATCGGAAAGCGGCCTCAAAGGCCCGGAGATGGTGCGCCTGATACGTCTTGGCGCGGTTGATGTCGGCATGGGGGTTTTCGCTTTTGTTGCCGGTGATGATCCATTCTTCGAAGGGATTGATCTGCCCGGCATGGCTGCCGATATCGAAACCTCACATCGGGTTTCGACTGCGTTCAAACCGGTATTGGCGCAACGCATGGCCGAGCGACATGGCGTCAAGTTGCTGGCAACGGTGCCCTATACGGCGCAAGTGTTCTTCTGTCGCACCCCCATCACCTCGATAGAGGACCTCAAGGCACGCAAGATTCGCGTTCGCGGGCGCAATATGTCCGAGATGATCAAAGCGCTCGGCGGATCGCCCATGACCTTGCCTTTCGCCGAGGTCGTGACGGCCATGCAGACCGGCGTCATTGATTGTGCGGTGACAGGCATTGGCTCAGGCAACGCGGCCAGATGGTACGACGTCGCCAACCACATCTATAACCTGCCGGTGGACTGGTCGATTGGTTTCTACGCCATTGGCCTGAAGCGCTGGCAGTCATTACCCGAACCTGTACAGCGCCTGCTGCAGGAACAGTCCGACGTACTCGAAGCCAGGTGGTGGGAAGAAACCGCCAAAGAAAATCACTCTGCATTGGCCTGCAATATCGGCGCGCCTGACTGCCAGATTCACCACCCCGCCAATATGCAGGTCAGCACACCGACAAACGCCGAGAAACAGGTTGTGCGGGACGCCGTTCTCAACATCGCCAACAACTGGGGCAAACGCTGCGGGGCGCAATGTGTCGAGCGCTGGAATGCCACGGCCGGCGTTGCCCTTGGCGTAAGTCTGCAAAAACCCTGACCCGCGCCAAATCCGTTGAGTATCTGTGAATCTGCGCAACAACAGTTTGTTGCGCGTTCTGAACGCCCCGTTTCCGGAGAACCCCAGCCATGAAACACACTGAATCTTCTGGTATCAGGCTCGTAACCACCATCGCCAGGTTGAGCGCCTGGCTCGGCGGCATTGCGCTGATGGGCACCGCATTGATGATCGGCACCGACCTGATCCTGCGCAAGACCATCGGCCTGTCCATGGGCGGAGCCGACGAAATTGCCGGTTATGTCCTGGCCATTGTCAGCACCTGGGCGTTTCCCATCGCCCTGTTAAAGCGCTCCCATATCCGGGTGGACATTATCTACTCACGGCTGAAGCCCAAAACCAGAACATCGCTGGACCTGCTGGCCCTGAGCTGCATGGCGACTTTCGTCGGTACCATGCTGTTCCACTCATGGGGTGTGCTGTGGGACTCCATCCAGTACCGCTCAGTTTCCACCACGCCGCTGCAAATCCCGCAGTGGGTGCCTCAATCAGTCTGGTTCGCAGGTTACGTTTTTTTTGCCCTGACCATTGTAGTACTGGCCTGCGCGAGCCTGTCGCATCTGCGTCAACAAAGATGGGCGTCGATCACTGCGCTGATCGGTATCAACTCCGTCGAGGAGGACATTCAAGAAGAAATCCACAGTCCCGCACCGGGGCTCACAACTTCCCCATCGAATGGAGCGCACTAGATGCTGGCCTTTACTCTCTTCACCCTGCTCGCCTTGCTTGGCTTGAGCGTGGCCGCAGCGGTCAGCGTCGGCCTGCTGGGCATTTCGTTGTCAGAACTGTTTTCGACTTTGCCACTGAGCAACGCCATGGGCGAAATAGCCTGGAGCACCAGCGCCGAATTCCTGCTGGTGGCGATTCCGCTTTATATACTCATGGGCGAGTTACTGGTGTGTTCAGGTGTCGCAGGACGCATGTATGGCGCCGTCGCCAAATGGCTTTCGTGGCTGCCCGGCGGCTTGATGAACTCCAACATTGGCGCCTCTGCATTGTTTTCGGCAACCAGCGGCTCCAGCGTGGCGACCGCCGCAACGATCTCGACCATAGCCCTGCCGGAGCAGGAGCGAAAAGGCTATCCGGCTCCGCTGTTCCTCGGGTCTATCGCCGCTGGCGGTACCCTTGGCATATTGATCCCACCCTCGATCAACATGATTCTGTTCGCGCTGATCGCCAATCTGTCGGTGCCCAAACTCTATCTGGCAGCGACGATTCCCGGCATTCTGCTCAGCTTCATGTTCGTCGCAATAATCGTCCTGGCTTGCATTATCCGCCCCGAACTGGGGGGTAAAAAAGAACACTCAACCTGGGCAGAACGACTGGACAGCATCCCCGACCTGCTGCCGCCGCTGGCCATCTTCGCTCTGGTGGTCGGAGCCATCTACAGCGGCTTCGCAACTGCCAGTGAGTCAGCCGCCCTGGGGGTCATTGCAGCGTTTTCCCTTGGCCTGTGGCGACGCGCGTTTACCTGGCAAAATCTGGCGCAGGCCTTCGAATCCACTATGCGCACGACCGGAATGATCATATTCATTACCTTGTCGGCGTTTTTTCTCAATTTCGTGCTGTCTTCCATAGGGCTGACATCCACCCTGGTCAGTTTCGTGACGGACCTCGACATGTCCCCGATGGGAACGCTGCTGGCCATCATTGTGTTCTACATCATCCTCGGCTGCTTCATGGATACGCTGGCCATGCTGATCACCACCGCACCGCTGGTGGTGCCAGTCATTGTCGCCCTGGGTTTCGATCCACTGTGGTTTGGCGTGATACTTATCATTCTGTGCGAAATGGGACAAATCACGCCCCCATTCGGGATGAACCTATTCGTGGTGCAAAGTATTCGCAATAAAGGCAAGTTCCTGGATGTGGTCTACGGCGCCTTACCTTTCTGTTTTGTATTACTTATGTTGATCGCGCTCTTGATCATGTTTCCGCAGATCGCGCTTTGGCTCCCACAATTTGCTTGATGGACATTGTCCCTGCGGGGTCCGGGCTGCGTGAAAACGTATTTCCCGTTCCAGGGCCCCGAGTTCCGCGCGCTCAGAGCTGAGAGCCGTTTGATCCCACCCGACCCTACGGCGCTATCTGCGCCGTCGCGAGATGCGACACCAGCGCATCAATGAAAACTCTCACCTTCGCTGACAGACTCCGGTGGCTCGGATAGAGCGCATGAGCATCCAGCAAACGTCCCTTCAACTCCGGGAACAGGCGCACCGACCTGCCCTCCGCAACCGCGCTCGCCGCGTGGAAGTCCGGCAGGAGTCCGATGCCGCAACCGGCGATCAACATCGTTTTCATCACGTCCGGCTCCGGAATGACATCACCGGCGTCGACCTCGATATCCCGTACAGCGCCGCTTTCCGTTCGGAACTGCCAGGTCTCGCGCCGTTCGGCGTGCGCGAGCAGCCTGTGACTCAAGAGGTCTTCAGGCGACCTCAGGGGCGGATGCTTGCTCAGGTAGTCCGGGCTCGCACAGGTCCAGATCTCGAATGTGGCCAATCGACGCGCGATCAGCTCTGAATCCTGCAGTGGTCCGATGCGGATCGCCAGATCAACCCCCTCGATCTGCAAGTCAACGACCCGGTTGTCCACCGTGAGGATGACGCGCCCGTCTGGATAGCGCGACAGAAATCCGGGAAGCATGGATGCAAGCGCGGTGCTGAGCTGGCCGAGGGTGACCTCTCGGACCACGCTTCACTCGACCGCGTCACGCAAGGCATCGACGTGATTATGTCCGCCGTCCTGGGCGGCCCCGACGTCATCGTCGACGGTCAGGTCGCGCTCGCCGAGGCGGCGAAGCGCAATAGTGTGCGGCGGATACTGCCGTCGGATTTTGGTCTGGACCTTTTCAAGGCAACCCCAGGCGGACACCCGGCCTTCAACTGGCGCGCAGCGGCAGACGAGCAGATCGCCGCAATGGGTCTTGAGCGCATCCACATGCTCCAGGGCGCATTCATGCACATGATGGCGCCGGGTTCTCCGCTTATCGACTACACGACTTATACGGCCCAATTCTGGGGGGACGGTACGCGACCGATCGAGATCACGAGCGTCGACGACACGGCACGCATGACGGCCCGCGTCGCCCTGGACCGCAGCGTCGAGAGCGGCAAATTCGCCTTCTGCGGCGACAGGCTCTCGTTCCAGGAGGCTGCAGACCTTGCGGAGAAACGCACAGGCAAGCCTTTTTCAAGGCGCTCGCTCGGGTCTGAGGCTGATCTGCGAAAAGCGCTCGACGCGGCCAGGGCGTCCGATCCGCAGCAGGCCGTGATGCTTGCCTATCAGCTCTACATGCTCAACGGCCAGACTGCGCTTGAGAACCTGAAGTCCCAGCGCTATCCCGATATCCAGCTACAAAGGCTGAGGGACTTTCTCGCTCAGCAGTAGCCTTGCCTGCCTGAATGCTCTGGCAAACGCGCACGATGCTATGACGTCCTGGCCCCAGGATTCTGCCAGAACGATGGATCGGCGCTCTTGAGGCGCTCAACAGCATTATTGATATGGTTGAGCGCCGCATGGCGCGCGCCCTCAGGATCACGTGCGGCAATGGCCGCGTACACGGCAAAGTGCTCGACCCGCACCGTCTTTGCCAGATCCCTACGGCGCTCCTCGTTGGAGCGTGTAATGCGGATCGCCTCTTTGATAAATTGCGCGATAAATTCGTGCAGTGACGGGTACAGCGGATTGCCCGTAGCTTTGGAAATGGAGTGATGGAACGCCAGGTCTTCTTCGACGCCATCGCGCCCCTCCTGCTCGGCGGCATCAATGGCCTTCAGCGCCTGGTGAATGGCCTCCAGTTGCACCGGCGAATGCCGCTGCGCCGCCAGTGCAGCCGCTTCCCCTTCGATTCCGCGGCGTAACTCGGTGACCCGCAATACCGCCTCGATCGACCCGCAGACATCCAGATCGATGGTGAACGCCTTGATATGCGCACCTTCGCAGACCACGGTGCCGCTGCCCTGGCGCACCTCCACCAGACCAGCTGACTTCAGGCGCGAAATGGCCTCGCGGATCACGGTCCTGCTGACACCGAAACGCTCGGCCAGTACCGGTTCCGTTGGCAGGCGCGCGCCCGGCAACGCTTCGCCTTTGGCGATGTAGGCCTTGAGGGCAGCGGTCACCTGATCAGACAGTGTGCCCTTGGCAGAATCCTTCAGAACCGCCAACGCGTCGGCGGAACGGGAGGAGTTATCAGAATTGGGCATAGGCATCTCTGGGCTCAAAACGGTGAAGGTACTGCATTTCAGACACGACGTCCTCTTTGGCGTCGGGCCTTGAATTCGTATGACGTATTATGATATCAACGCCACTTCATGTAATCCGAAAAAAACAAAACGACCCAATACAACAATAAGGATGGGGAAACACATGACTGAATCGTTGACTCAAACCGAAACGCGGGCGGCCTCTGATCGCTTCGAGGACATGGCCTACCGCAAAGTCGCTTGGCGTATCTTGCCGCTGCTATTGCTGTGCTACCTCGTCGCCTATCTGGACCGAGTGAACGTCGGCTTCGCTAAATTGCAGATGTCCGACGATCTGCATTTTTCCGAAGCCGTTTATGGTCTCGGTGCGGGGATTTTCTTCATCGCCTACTTCCTGGTGGAGATTCCCAGTAACCTGATCCTGCATCGCGTCGGAGCCCGGTTGTGGATCGCACGCATCATGATCAGTTGGGGGATCATCTCGTCCGGCATGGCACTGGTGAATACGCCGATGTCCTTCTACATCATGCGCTTCCTGCTCGGGCTCGCCGAAGCCGGGTTTTATCCGGGTGTCATTCTCTATCTGTCGTACTGGTTCCCGACCCATCGTCGCGGCAAAATGTTCGCGCTGTTCGCAACGGCGGTCCCCCTGTCCGGGCTGATTGGTGCGCCCTTGTCCGGCTGGATCATGTCGGCGTTCGACGGTCAGCATGGGTTCGCGGGCTGGCAGTGGCTGTTTTTCCTTGAAGGGCTGCCCTCGATCGCTGTCGGAATATTGGTCATCTTCTGCCTTAGCGACCGAATTTCCGAAGCTGGCTGGCTCTCCCGCGAGCAGAAAACCCTGCTGCAATCGCGCATCGACGCAGAAACCGATGCTCATCAGATCCACAGCGTGAGGCAGGTCTTCAGCCAACCACGTATCTGGCTGCTGACGGCCATCTATTTCTGCATGATCGCGGGCTTCTACACCGTGGGCTTCTGGTTACCGACGCTTATCCGGCAAGCCGGAGTCAGCGATGTCCTACAGGTCGGATTGCTGACCGCCATTCCTTATGCCGCAGCGGCGCTGACCATGATTCTGGTTTCGCGCAGCGCTGACCGGCTTCGCGAGCGGCGCTGGCACCTGGCGTTGACCGCAGTGCTCGGTGGTGTCGGTCTGTTCATCTCCGCCACCTGGAGCGGCAACTTCACTGTTTCGATGATCGGCCTGACGCTCGGCGCCATGGGAGCCTTGAGCACCCTGCCATTGTTCTGGAGCCTGCCGACCGCCTTTCTCGGAGGCACCGCAGCCGCCGCGGGTATTGCGCTGATCAATTCCTGGGGCAACCTGGCGGGCTTCGTTTCTCCGTACCTGATGGGCTTTCTCAAGGACATGACTCAGAGCACCACAATTGGCATGTACGTGATGGCCAGCGCCTTGTTCCTGGGCGCACTGCTGGTCTTCAGAATTCCCGGAAAACTCGTCAATCACTGACGTTTGGAGTAACTCATGAATATTCTCGTGACCGGCGCAGCCGGTTTCCTGGGCCGACGCCTGATTGAAGCCCTGCTGTTGCGTGGTTCGTTGACCGACCACGCCGGCCTGAAACAACCTATTACGCGGATCACTGCGTTCGACATGGTGGCGCTCGAAGGCATCGACGATCCTCGGGTAAAGGTGGTGTGTGGTGATATCGCCGACCGCGAAGTACTCGACAGCCTGATCGATGCAGACACTGGGAGCGTTTTCCATCTCGCGGCAGTGGTTTCCAGCCAGGCCGAAGGCGACTTCGAACTGGGTATGCGCATCAATTTCACCGCCACGCAAAATCTGCTTGAACGCATTCGTCTGCTTGGTACGTGCCCGAAATGGGTGATGACCAGCTCCGTTGCCGTATTCGGCGGCCAACTGCCGGAACGCGTCGGGGATGATCACGTCTGGTCGCCGCAGAGTTCGTATGGCACGCAAAAAGCCATGAACGATCTGCTGCTCGCCGATTACAGCCGGCGAGGATTCGTCGATGGCCGCAGCCTGCGCATGCCGACCATCGTGGTGCGACCGGGTAAACCGAACCTGGCCGCTTCCAGCTTTGCCAGCGGCATCATCCGTGAGCCACTCAACGGTCAGGACAGCGTTTGCCCGGTGCCGCTGGATACACGGCTCTGGCTGATGTCGCCAGCAACCGCCATTCGAAACCTGATCCATGGGCATGAACTGTCCAGCGAGCAATTGAGCCACGGCCGGGTGATCAACATGCCGGGTCTGTCCATTACGGTCGAACAGATGATCGATGCGCTGCGCCAGACTGCGGGCGATGGGGTTGCCGGGCGGATTCGCATGGAGCGCAATCCCGCGATTGAGCGCATCGTCGGCTCCTGGCCCGGAGCGTTTACCGCGACTTACGCCCGGGATCTGGGGTTCGCCGCAGATGATGATTTTGCCGGTGTGATCAAGCAGTTCATCAGCGAGTATCCGCCCCGATAACCGGCTTGAGGAGCACCCTATGACTACCCACCCTTCCCGGCCGCTATTGGGCTGCATCGCTGACGATTTCACCGGCGCCACCGACCTGGCCAACATGCTGGTGCGCGGCGGCATGCGTACCGTGCAAAGTATCGGTGTACCCGCCGCTGACATCGCCGACTTGCTGGATGCCGACGCTATCGTCATTGCCCTGAAGTCCCGAACCGTGCCAGCCGCGGAGGCCGTGGCGGAATCGCTCGAAGCGTTGCGCTGGCTAAGCGAACGGGGCTGCGAACAGATTTTCTTCAAGTACTGCTCGACTTTCGACTCGACCGCCGCCGGCAATATCGGGCAGGTCAGCGAAGCCCTGCTTGCCGCGCTGGACAGCGACTTCACCGTCGCCTGCCCGGCATTCCCGGAAAACGGTCGCACGATCTTTCGTGGGCATCTGTTCGTACAGGACCAACTGCTCAACGAGTCTGGCATGCAGCATCACCCGCTGACACCGATGAACGACGCGAATCTGGTTCGCGTCCTGCAATCGCAGACTCAGGACAAAGTCGGCCTGCTGCGCTACGACACCGTGTCCAAAGGCGTCGAAAGCGTTCGCAAGCGCATGGCAGAACTACGCGCCGACGGCGTGCGCATGGCGGTTGCCGATGCCTTGTCCGATGCTGATCTGCATGTATTGGGCGAAGCCTGCGCTGACCTTGCGTTGCTGACAGGCGGCTCGGGGCTGGCGCTCGGTTTGCCGGATAACTTTCGTCGTGCCGGAAAATTGCGTGACCTGGACGCCGCACACGTGCCCAAAGTTGAAGGCGGCGAAGTCGTGCTGGCAGGCAGTGCTTCGCAAGCTACCAATGGGCAAGTCGCCGTCTGGCTTGAGGCGGGCCGCCCTGCTTTTCGACTCGATCCATTGGCGCTAGCGTCGGGCGATCCAGTCATCGAGCAGGCGCTGGTCTTCGCCCGTGGCAGTGCAGAAACGGTACTGATCTACGCCACCAGCACGCCGGATGAGGTCAAAGCGATACAACGCGAACTGGGTGTCGAACGAGCCGGAACCCTGGTCGAGCAGGCTATGGGGGAGATCGCTCGCGGGCTGCACCAGGCTGGCGTTCGCCGTTTTGTCGTGGCTGGAGGGGAAACCTCAGGGGCCGTGGTTCAGGCATTGAATATCCAGTTATTGCAGATTGGCGCACAAATTGATCCCGGGGTTCCCGCCTGCGTAAGTATCCCTGGAGAACCGCTGGCATTGGCGCTCAAGTCGGGCAATTTCGGCGGGCCTGACTTCTTCGCCAAGGCACTCAATCAACTGGCAGGAGGCTGATGATGAGCAACGAAAATACGCTGCGCGAGGAGATTTGTGACGTCGGCCGTCTTTTGTACAGCCGTGGTTACACGGTTGGCAGCGCGGGCAACATCAGCGCCCGACTCGATGACGGCTGGCTGATCACGCCCACGGACGCCTGCCTGGGTCGTCTCAATCCCGGATCAATTGCCAAGGTCAACCTGGCTGGCGAGTGGGTTTCTGGAGACAAACCGTCAAAAACCCTGGCACTGCATCGTCAAGTCTACGATCGCAATCCCGATGTCGGCGGCGTCGTACACACCCACTCGACCCATCTCGTAGCGTTGACGCTGGCCGGTGTCTGGCACGAGCATGACATCCTGCCGCCACTGACCCCCTATCAAGTGATGAAGGTCGGGCACATTCCGCTGATCCCCTATGCACGTCCCGGTTCACCGAAGGTGGCCGAGCGTGTGGCGCGGCTGGCTAACAGTGTGCGTGGCGTGATGCTGGAGCGGCTGGGTCCGGTGGTCTGGGAAAGTTCGGTATCCAAGGCAAGTTTTGCGCTGGAAGAACTTGAAGAAACGGCGCGCCTTTGGTTAATGAGCAATCCCAAACCGGCACTGCTCGACCGCGCGGCGCTGGATGAGTTACACGAGGTCTTTGGCGTCCAGTGGTAACACTGCACGTAGCGCCTTGGTCATTCGCTTGACTTTTTGCTTTCAGGAATCATATCCAGATCGCGGGCGTACCGGACCACCACGAACCGGACATGCTCAATGAAGTGAATTATCTCTACCTGTTCGAGTAGATCGATCAGTTGGCAAACGCGCTTCCAGCTCGCGGATCCGCGCCTGTATCTCCATACTCATGCTCTCCGTTATTCAGAAAGTGTGCTGATCGTTCCCGATATCGGGAGCGGATTTTGGGATGGAACAATGTAATTCAGCACCGTTTCGATGTTATCCAGCATCAGTAACTGTCCGTTATTCAATTGCCAGTCATAGAAATCCGAATAATCCTTACGAACCAGTGCACGCAGGGTTTTGGCGATAAAGCCATGAGCGACCAGCAACAGACTTTCGGACGCAGAAGTTTCAATCAACTGCAGAAGTCCGCTGTGCGTGCGGGTGAAGATTGCGGCGATTGACTCGCCATCAGGTGGGCTCAGATGCCAGTGCCGAGTAATGTTTTGTGCCCATAGCTCCGGATGGCTCTGCCGGGCCTCAACCTGGGTCAAGCCCTCAAAAACACCGACGTTTCGCTCCCGAAAGCACTCGATGGTGTGCACTGGCAAATTCAAATGTTCATTGATAATCTCGGCCGTTTGTCTCGCTCGGAGTAACGGCGATACCACAATGCCATCGATTGATGATGGTAACTCCAGCCGCAGGGCCAAAGCCTGGGCCCTGCCTACCTCGTTCAATCCGGGATTGAGTGAGCCAAGGTAGCGGTGCTCTGCATTGGCATCAGTTTGCCCATGTCGCGCGATATACAGCCGCATGATAGTCCTCTGAGAAATAACTGCAGGAGCATAGGAGCTGTCGAGTCGTTCCATCGCGCGCGTCAGCGACCGGGCATGCCGCAGCAGCGCCTGCCCCGCTGGCGTGGGTTCAACTCCGCGTTTACTGCGTTTGAGCAACGCCGTACCGAAGCGCACCTCGACGTCGGAGATCCGTTTGCTGACCGCGGATGGCGCAATGAATGCCCGTTCGCTGGCCCGTGCGATGGTGCCTTCCTCGCAGACCAGAATGAACAGGTGCAAGGAGAAGTAATCCAGATGCGGCACTACGTTTTCCCCTCAAGTCGCGGCGTGGCTCAAGCCAGGTATGCCCGTCAGATCGAATCGGTCGAAGCTAACATTTGCGACCTGATCAGCCAAGGCAAAACCTTTGAATAAACCCGGACTGCACTGGGTTACCACAGCCTGCAGAGGAAAGTCTGATGAGGCGCATGCGTAACACATCCTTGCCGAAAGTGAAGCTCGTACAACCAAGGAAGCGCAGTTGATGCAGGCGCTGCTGAACGAAACCCCAGGCCTCGAATTCGTCAGTCCAGCCGGGGCGTTCTACGCATTCGCTTACTGTGCCGGATTAATCGGCCGTACCTCAGCGGGTGGCCGACCCTGCGTTAATTTTCAGGCGGTTTGTCAACCCATGAAGAATACGGCGACCTTGTTTCCTAATGGGTCACGAAGGTAGGCGACGTAGAAATCATCTTCGTAGGCATCTCGGTAACCCGGAGCGCCCTCATCCGTTCCTCCGTTTGCCAGACCGCCCTTATAAGCCGCTTCTACCTGCGCCTTGGAGTCGGCCCGAAACGCCAGCATGACGCCGTTCCCAGCCGTCGCCGGTTGGCCATCAAAGGGTTGAGCGACATGGATGGTTCCCGGCCCATTCGACTTGTCAGCAACATCCGGCAGCGAGAAACAATATTGCTCCTCCGCCAGCTCTTTCTCATAACCTAACGGTGAAAGAACAGCTTCGTAGAATCGTCCGGAAGCCTCGACGTCGTTAGCGCCTATGTACAAATAACTGAGCATGATCGCCTCCTGACAGGGCGTGGGTGCACTCGGCTGGCTGATCCCGGAAGCGGCTAAAACGGTGCCGCAGAGACCGAAGTACCCAGGATTCTAGACAGCGATTCCGGGGTGCGCTTAGCGTCACCCGCCGAGTATCGAAAAATCTGATCGCCTGCAAGACTAACGGCACGCATGAGCTGCAGCATTCTTCGCGACACCTCGGGACCTGCACAAAAAAGGGACACAAACCCATTCGGCGGGAGGCTGGATAAGTGCTTTTAGGCCGCATATTTGGTACTGCACGCGAAAGGCCAAAAAAAACATCCGAATGGATTGTTTTTTAATGCTTTTTGAGTTCATTCGAGCCTTCATTTGAACTTGCCAGTCCGGCATTATCCCGTCCAGGAAAGGAGGGAAAATAATGACACTGGCAAAACGTTTACGAAGTGAGCGCGAAGCCCAGGGCCTGTCGCAGCGAGAGGTGGCGACGATGGGTAACATCCAGGCTAACGCTCAGGGACATTACGAAAATGGACAGCGCTGGCCACGTGCCGACTACCTGTCGCTGATACATTCCGCAGGATTTGATGTGCAGTACATCATTACCGGCGTGCGCAGGCCGTTGGCCGATACGAAGTTGTCCGATCATGAGTACGTCGTCATCAAGAGCTTTCGGTTGATCGATCCCGATGATCGCGATGCCATAGAGCGGATCATGACGTCATTGGCGGTGAGCGTTCGAAACGGGACCGACGACAGTGCTTAGGTTCGGACTGCTGCTCGCTGTATTTGGCGGGTTCTGGCTGGCTGCGGTCGAAATGATCATGTTTGGCTGATCTCAACCAGCGCCTAAGTGTGAGTAATCGCTGGGTGTCACGGCGACTTCTCTGCGTAACTGACTTCTTAAAGTCACAACGCGCAATAGCGAAACGAGAGTCGAATGACTTGAACCCGGCAAGCTTCCTGATCAGGAGTTTCAAGGATCTGGCGAATAAGTCAAAAACGCATGGATTGCATCAACGATCGCGCCCTCGATAGTAGTCGCGGGTACGAGGCGCATTGCGACTGGTCGCCAGGACGTGTCTGCTGACCTTGGCCTTGTTGTCAGTCGATCCACTCTCCGATGTTTGCGTCATAACTGAAATACCCACTTTTGGCTGGATAGAATCAATAAGCCGAGAGTGTCAGGCGCCACGGATTGCATCTGTCATTAGCTAGGGAATTGCTCAGTCTCGCTAAGGTAACGCCGTCAAAAAGCATCGATAAAATGCCAAATTTCTGTTGCCCCATAGACGGCGCGCGTTCAAGCGCGCTGGCGTTGAGTGGCAGACATAATCATGGATGAAGGTTTATGCGGCTTGAATCGTCACTCCTGGGGCGCAAAGCCTGGTCTGGATCTGTTGACGGCTACCAAGCAAATAGTTCAGAAAGCCCAGGCGTGGCACGATGCCGCACATTCATCTATTTGCTTCGAACAATATTGACCACACTTTTAATGCGCCTTTAAGATCACTCCATGCGTACATGTCGGCCAACCGGCGCGCCGCACGATCCAATCAAGCGATCTGTTTCGCTGATTGTCAATAAGACGCTACTTAGGCGTCGAACGTGTGGAGTGACCGTCATGCCCGCTGCATCCCTGAGTACTGATTTCAGCCCTGCCCCCTCCCAGGATTTTGATGTCCGCCCCCTGGCCGCGCCGCTGGGGGCTGAAGTCCTCGGACTGGACCTTGGCCGATCGCTAAACAAGACCGACCTCAAGCGCATCCACCGCGCATGGCTTGACTATGGTCTGCTGATCTTTCGCGACCAACGGATCACGGCCGAGCAGCAGATTGATTTCAGCCGTCGCTTTGGTCCGTTACAGGTGCACGTGCTTAAGCAGTTCTTGCTACCCAACCATCCTGAAGTGTTCATCATTTCCAATATCGTCGAAAATGGCCAGCCCATAGGTCTCGGCGATGCCGGAAAATTCTGGCACTCCGATCTTTCCTACGTTGAGCTCCCGAGCCTGGGTGCCATGCTGCTGGCGCAAGAACTTCCGGACGAAGGTGGCGATACGCTGTTCGCCAACCAGCAATCAGCCTACGACACCCTTCCTGTCGAGTTGCGCCGGATCATTGATGGCAAACGCGCCGCGCACTCCTATACCGCCCGTTACGCCGACGAAGTATTCAGAGGCATCCGTCGACCCACGCTGACGCAATCACAGTTGGCGGAGGTCAAGCCCGTGGTACATCCGGTGGTGCGGACTCATCCGGAAACCGGACGCAAGGGTTTGTTCGTCAATGAAAACTTCACCACACACATTCTTGATCTTCCCGAGTCTGAAAGCAGACAGGTCCTTGCCGAGCTGTACGCTCATAGCATTAAGCCCGAACTCATCTACCGCCATCAGTGGCAAGCTCATGACATGCTGTTCTGGGATAACCGCGCGCTGATCCACCTGGCAACCGGCTGCCCCAGCCATTTGCGCCGACGCATGCATCGCACGACGATTCAGGGTGACGTACCGTTTTGATCCACCCTTGAATGCCAGCCCTCCCCTAGACGATCAGTCTGAACTGCCACTGATGCTGCATGCTGCGTGCAGGTCTAGAGCGCCAAGGCTTTTGGATCAGGGATTAGCGACGGGGTAGTCACTCCGTCGCTTTCGGCCAACAGCGGGCGCTCTGTTCAGGGCGTCTCATCGATTGCGCTGATGATTACTATCGAAAGGCTCGCCTGTCTGGTTGCCAAAACTGACTCCTATAATCGCCTCCAGTTTCTCCCCGCCCCCACGCCTGCCTGCAGGCGACATTCCCCCCTGGAACCCAGCCCCATGCCAAGCGCCAGCCCGGCCCCTCGCGGTCTACCCGAACATAATCAGCAGAGTGTCAAACAGCAGTGGCTGGCAATTCTTTCGGTCGCAGTGGGTGCCTTCGCGTTGGTCACCAGTGAGTTTCTCCCGGTGGGCGTACTCAACGATGTCGCCAGCGACCTCGGCATCAGTGCAGGCCACGCCGGTCTGATGGTTACCCTGCCCGGCATAACGGCCGCCCTCGCCGCGCCCTTGCTGTCTGTGGGCATTGGCGCCTTGGACCGTCGCTATCTGCTTATCGGCCTGACGCTGATAATGATCATCGCCAACTCGGTCGTGGCCTACGCCAGCGACTTCAGCCTACTGCTGTTCGGCCGCGTACTACTGGGCATCAGTATCGGCGGTTTCTGGGCTACTGCCATTGCCCTCAGCGGCCGCCTGGCCCCCAAGGGAGTGGGCGTCGCCCAGGCCACCTCGATCATCATGGTCGGTGTGACCTTGGCCACCGTGCTGGGCGTGCCCGTAGGCACCTGGCTGAGTGGCCTGATGGGCTGGCGCATGACCTTCCTGGTAACCGCGCTAGTGGGCATACCGGTGCTACTGGCGCAGATCTTCCTGCTACCGCGGCTCAATCCGGACAAGGCCATTCGCATTAGTGACCTGCCGGCCTTGTTTATCAATCCACAATCTCGGGTTGGATTGATCGCTGTATTGCTGATTGGCCTGGCGCACTTTGCCGCGTACACCTATGTCGCACCCTTTTTCAAACAAAGTGCCGGCTTCGATGGGCCAACTATTGGCTCTCTGCTGTTGCTCTATGGCGCGGCCGGGGTAATGGGTAATATTTTTGCCGGTTTCGCCGCCAACCGTAGCGTGCGTCATACCCTGTTGCTGGTCGCACTGATGATCGGTATCAGCACCGCCCTGTTCCCCTACTTCGCCACCGGCATGACCGGCGCAGCGATGCTGATCGCGCTCTGGGGCTTCGCCTTCGGCGCGTTCCCGGCCTGCGCCAGTATTTGGATGTTTGTCGTCGCGCCCCAAGACGTCGAGCGCGGCATGCCTCTATTCGT
Source organism: Pseudomonas syringae (assembly GCF_001698815.1). Taxonomy (GTDB): domain Bacteria; phylum Pseudomonadota; class Gammaproteobacteria; order Pseudomonadales; family Pseudomonadaceae; genus Aquipseudomonas; species Aquipseudomonas syringae_A. The sequence continues at coordinate 454,380 of NZ_LGSI01000068.1, forward strand.
CGCCTTGTTCCAGGTGATTATTGCGTTGGGCTCGTTCTTCGGCGGACAGATCGTCGACCAACTGGGCAGCTCGGTGCTGTTGAGTCTTGCCACGGCGCTGGTGGGCTGCGGGTTTGTTACGGTACTTGTGCTGGGGCGTAACGTCACTAATAACCTGGCGGCCCAACCCTGCTAACCAGACCGAGGTAAATAGCTAAGATTAATTTGGGGCATTCCTGAGTTTTCCAAAGTAGCTTTTACACAGGGAGGATTAATCAGGGCCTGACCTGCATACATGGATATAGGACAGGTAGCGGCGCTATGCGCTGAAATCAGACGCACGAATGCCGCAACCTTTTGAGATTACCTGCTTCTCGGTTGCGGCATCTAAGGGCAAGTTATCGGGCACGAAAGGGCCAGAAATAACGCCTGCGATGACATCCAGATCGCTCGCCGGGGTTTATTTCGGAACGTTAACGTCGGCCTGCCCGGTTTCATCCAGTGCCTTGCGCACCAGGCCATTGCCCTTCTGCCGTTTCACAAAATCTTTGATGTATTCAGCACCTGCCGAGTGCTGCCGCGGCACGGCCATGGCCTGGCGAATGGATGTGAATTGCCCCTCGATAACCCGATAACCCGCATGGGTCGCGGCGAATTTCTCCAAAGGCTGGCGCACACCGGCCGCGGCATCCAACCCCAGGTCCAAGAAGAGCTTGACTGCACCGGCCGAAGTTTCAGCCCGATGCAACTCGGCGTGCTTCAACGTCCTGGACAGATAGAGATCGTATGCCGCGCCTTTACCTACAGCGAGCTTCAAGCCAGCACTGTCCAGATCCTCAACCCTGGTGAACTTTGAATCAGCCCGCACCAGATAGGTCCCTTCAATGGCGACATACGGATCACTGAAGGCGACCTGCGCAGCACGAACGGGCTCAATAGCCATGAACGCAACGTTCCAGCTGCCTTGATCAAGCGCTGCAAAGACTTTCCCGGCAGCGTCGAAAATCACCATCTCCAGCGGGACGTCCAACTCTTTCGACAAGGCCTTGGCAAGCTGGACCGAGACGCCTTGGGGGCTGCCATCGGCGGCTTGTTGCGCAAGCACGGGATTGCCGAAATTGATTGCTGCACGAAGGGTTCCATTGGGTGCAAGATCAGCCAATACGGCCGGGGATACTGCGCTCATTATTTTCTCCGAATCCAGAGCCTGAACAGGCATTGAAAGGGCTATCGCCGCAATCGCGGGGACAGCGGACATATAGCAGCTGCTGTAACGCGACGGGTAAAAATATGACTGTTCCTGATGGGACGTTATTAGCGCTTGCTGACCGGCAACAGCGATCGCGTCCGCTGACTCTTTATTGATTACCCGTAGGAATAGGGTCCTCAGGAAGCCGCCATCAACAATACGCTAGGGAACAGCAATCCAGCTGTCCATACAGTTAGGCCTGACGGACGAATAAGTGTCTGCTGCTTGCTGCACTTAGCCATTCGGTTTATGGAAGCGGTACTGACCTTTCCCGAGATGCTTGGCTTCGTACATCGCTGAATCTGCAGCACGCATTATGTCTTCGACGCTGCTTCCGCTTTCAGGGAGGCAAGCAATCCTTATGCTTGCCCCCAATGGAAAACTATCCTGATCAGCGGCCACCTGCTGCACCAACTTCTCAGCCACCGCGGTGGCATCATTTCGCCCTTGAACACCTTCAATGATCACCGTGAACTCATCACCGCCAATCCTCGCCAATCGGTCGTAGGGTCTTAAACAAGCCTGTAATTGAGCGCTGACCCAACGCAGAGCCTCATCCCCACGATCATGGCCGAACTTGTCGTTGATCTGTTTGAAGCCATCGAGATCAAGAAACAGAAGTGCGCTCAAGCGCCCGGTACGCTGATTGCGCGAGATTGCGGCCTCTAGCGCCTGTGTGAATCCACGGCGGTTGAGCAGACCAGTAAGCGTATCAGTGATCGTCATGTCTTCGAGTTTGCGGTACAGCTCGCGCGCCGCTGACATGTCCAGCGCCACTATAGTCATGGCTTGCTGACAGTTAGGCAGTGCCGCGCATGACAACGCAACAGGGACAGTTTGCCCATCCCGGCTGCGCAAGCTGGCATCATGCAAACGAAGACTTTCGCCCCGCTGCAGATGATCCAGCCACAGCGAGGTTTGCCAACTATCTTCACGGGGCGTATCAATCCAAGTGATCAATTCCGTCCCCTGCAGCTCGCCTCCCGAGCAACCCAGCATGCGAGTGATCGCAGGATTGGCGTAATCGATGCGACCGTCGCCGCCGACCACCAGAATTCCTTCGGCGATATTGTCCAGAATTGAAGCATTGAAAGAACGCTCGCGTTCCAGTTGCTCGCTCGTGCGCAACAGGCCACGCCGATAATGATCATGCTCCAGAAGCACCCGTGCCTTGTGTAGCAGCATGGCGGGGTGTACAGGCTTGGTCATGAAGTCCACCGCGCCGGCAGAATATCCTTGATCCAGCACAGCGTCGGTCTGACGCATTCCAGAGATGAAGATGATCGGGGTGAAATGGGTTTGTGAATTTTCACGCATCCGTCGGGCGACTTCAAAGCCATCCATTCCTGGCATCTGGACATCCAACAGCACCAAGCCAAATTGCCCCGTGGTCATGCATTCCAGAGCCTTGGCACCGGAGTCTACGCAACGAACCGTTCTACCGAGCTCCTCCAGCAATTCCTGCATTTCAGCCAGGTTTTCCTCTTGGTCATCCACTATAAGGATTTCCAATACCTCGTCTTGCACTTGCAACGCTCACCTCCACGCCTGTAACACTCACGGCCCATCAAACTATTCGCCAGACCAAATTGCGCGAGGTACTGCAATCCAAGTGCTGAGCATGTCTTCTTAATTGAAGTTCACTTATGGCTGTTTGAAAATGCAGCCATAAAAAAACCCGCTCAGGGCGGGTCGTTTCTTTCATCAATACCATTCCAACATCCTGTCGGAGCCATCCAGGCAATGGTGACCATCCTTGACCTCCAGGTCGCTTCCTACGTCCCGGTTGATGCCTCTAGATTGCGCTTGAACCATCAAGTCGTATAGGGCGGATACACTCGATTGCGTGTAAGCCTTTCGCCATACGCGGCCTTGTATGCAAGGTAACGAAGTATGGCTAGTCAAGGCCGAATCGTCTGCTTGCCGTCGAGCCCACGGAACGGCGTTACTGCTACCTGGTCATCAGATAAGCCCAACGAGATCAAGCACGCTATTGGGACCAACCACTGACTCGCCAGCAACTGTTGCTGCAGACACACTTATTCAACATTCCGCTAATTAAACAACAGCCCGTTTGTTGTTTGTCCTGCCTCCGATCCGCCAAACAGGCGGATAACCGAAGTGGTACATCTCTTGCTCTGTTGCTGGTCTCGTATTTCAGGATCGGTGATGCACGCCAAGCGGTTTATTACGGCATGCGTTGTATTCCAGAAATGCATTTTCCAACCTGCGCTTTCAAAGCTTGAAGGATTTGTCATGGATGTTTTCTGGTTTCTTCCAACCCACGGCGACGGCCACTACCTAGGCACCACCAAAGGCGCGCGACCGGTCACGTTGAATTACCTGAAACAGGTGGCCCAGGCCGCTGACGACCTCGGTTACCACGGCGTCTTGATTCCCACCGGGCGTTCCTGCGAAGACTCATGGGTGATCGCGTCGGCACTGGTGCCGCTGACCGAACGCCTGAAATACCTGGTGGCGATCCGTCCGGGCATCATTTCCCCAACGGTGTCGGCGCGCATGGCAGCGACCCTGGATCGCTTGTCGGGCGGACGCCTGTTGATCAATGTCGTGACCGGCGGCGACCCGGACGAAAACCGTGGCGACGGCAGCTTCCTCGATCACAGCGAGCGCTACGAAGTCACTGACGAGTTTCTGCAAATCTGGCGTCGGGTGCTGCAAGGCGAAGCCGTGGATTTCGAAGGCAAGCACTTGCGTGTACAGAACGCCAAGGCGCTGTATCCGCCGATCCAGAAACCCTACCCGCCGTTGTATTTCGGCGGATCTTCCGAAGCCGCCCACGATCTGGCCGCCGAGCAAGTGGACGTTTACCTGACCTGGGGCGAACCGCCTGCTGCGGTTGCGGAAAAACTTGCCGATGTCCGTGAGCGGGCAGCGCGCAAGGGTCGCACCGTGAAGTTCGGCATTCGCCTGCACGTGATCGTACGGGAAACCAGCGCAGAAGCCTGGCAAGCCGCCAGCAAACTGATCGAACACATCAGCGACGAAACCATCACCGCCGCGCAGAAGTCCTTTTCGCGCTTTGATTCCGAGGGCCAACGGCGTATGGCGGCCTTGCACGACGGCCGTCGTGACAACCTGGAAATCGCCCCCAACCTGTGGGCTGGCGTCGGCCTGGTGCGTGGCGGTGCCGGCACGGCGTTGGTGGGCAACCCTCAGGAAGTCGCTGAGCGCATCAAGGAATACGCCGACCTGGGCATCGAGAGTTTCATCTTCTCCGGTTACCCGCATCTGGAAGAAGCCTATCGCTTCGCCGAACTGGTCTTCCCGCTGCTACCGGAACCGTATCGCAGCCTGGCCGGACGCGGCATCACTAACCTGACCGGACCGTTCGGCGAAATGATCGCCAACGATCTGCCGCCGCAGAAGTAGAACCCGAGACACGCTCACCCGCCGGCGCTGACAAAGGCTGCGATTGAACAATGACATCGCAGCCTGTGTACCCATGCGCGTCGGCAGACCCCAGGCCTGACGTGAAGACCAACCGTCCGGCGCTGCAACTTCGAGGTTATCCATGACTGCAACACTGCAAAACACCCTTATATCGCCCCTGGAAACTGCACGACAACTGGCGATCGAATTCGCCCGCACGGCGGTGGAACGTGATCATCAGGGCGGCACCCCCGTTGCTGAGCGTAATGCCTTGCGCCAAAGCGGTCTTTTGTCCTTGAGCATCCCGCGTCAATTTGGCGGTCAGGGTGCGACCTGGCGTGAAACGTTCGAAGTGGTACGCGAGTTCGCCAGAGTCGACAGCTCGTTGGCCCACGTTCTGGGGTTCCATCACTTGATGCTGGCCACGGTTCGTTTGTTCGGCAAGCCCGAGCAGTGGCAACCGTGGTTCGAACTCACTGCACGAAAAAACTGGTTCTGGGGCAATGCGCTGAACCCGCTTGATACCCGCACCGTGGTCAAGAACCTGGGCGGCTGGCGTGAGTTTTCCGGCAAGAAAAGCTTCTGCTCCGGCGCCAACAATTCAGAGATGCTTATCGCCTCAGCAGTAGACCCGCAAGCCGGCGGCAAGCTGCTGATCGCCGCGCTGCCCAGCGCACGCTCGGGGATTACCCTGCATAACGACTGGGAGAACATGGGCCAGCGTCAGACCGACAGCGGCAGCGCGACGTTTGAGCGGGTCCGGGTCGAGGAATCGGAACTGCTGCTCGATCCGGGTCCGTTGAGCACACCGTTTGCCTGCCTCAGACCGCTGATTGCCCAACTGCACTTCGCCAATATCTTTCTGGGAATCGCAGAAGGCGCCTTCGAAGAAGCGCGTAAATACACCTTGGAAGAGAGCCGACCCTGGTTCAAATCCAACGCATCGAAGAGCAGCGAAGATCCGTACGTGCTCAACCACTTCGGTGATTTCTGGGTAGGTCTTGAAAGCACCCGAGCCCTGTTCGAACGGGCTGTCGACAACCTGGACGCCGCCTGGGCCAAAGGTTCGCAACTGAGCGTGACTGAACGGGGCAAACTGGCAATAGATATCGCTACGGTAAAGGTTGCAGCCAGCCGTAACGGCCTGGAAATCTGCAACAAGGTCTTCGAGGTTACCGGTGCCCGCTCCACCCATGCGTCCGTGGGTCTGGATCGCCACTGGCGCAATCTGCGCACCCAGAGCCTGCACGACTCGCTGGACTACAAACTCAATGAATTGGGCAATTGGGCATTGAATCAAGCCCTCCCCGAACCGACTTTCTATTCGTAGGGAAAACCTCCATGCAATTGCTTACCCTACCGCCCTCCCCGGCACTGGCGACCTCGATCCGCGCCACCGCGCAGGTATTCGAAGATCCGAAATCACGCGCCTTGCTGGCCCACCTGCAACAAATCGCGCCCAGTGAAGCCAGCGTGCTGATCATCGGCGAAACTGGCACCGGCAAGGAACTGGTGGCTCGCCATATCCACAATCTCAGCGCCCGGCAGAACCGGCCGTTCATTGCGGTCAACTGCGGGGCTTTTTCCGAGTCGCTGGTGGAAGCCGAACTGTTCGGCCACGAAAAAGGCGCGTTCACCGGAGCCCTGAGCGCCAAGGCGGGCTGGTTTGAAGAAGCCAACGGCGGGACGCTGTTTCTTGATGAGATCGGCGATTTGCCGATGCCGATCCAGGTCAAGCTGCTGCGAGTTCTCCAGGAGCGTGAAGTGGTCCGCCTGGGGTCGAGAAAAAGCATTCCCATCGACGTGCGCGTGCTGGCAGCCACCAACGTGCAGCTGGAGAAAGCCATTAATGCCGGCCACTTCCGCGAAGACCTATTTTACCGTCTGGATGTGGTCAGCCTGGAACTGAGCCCCCTGCGCGAGCGTCCGGGGGATATTCTGCCGCTGACCCAGCACTTTATTCAGACCTACAGCCAGCGTTTGGGCTATGGGCAAATCCAGCTCACTGCAGACGCCGAACGACGCCTGAAAGCCTATGGTTGGCCGGGAAACATTCGCGAACTGGAGAACGTGATCCACCATACGCTGCTGATTTGCCGCGATGGCATCATCCAGGCCCAAGACCTGCGCATGTCCAACATGCGGATCGAACGTCAGGACGACAATCCGGCCAGCGACAACTCGGCCCAGGCCCTGCTGGACCGGGCGTTTCAGAAGTTGTTCGAGGAGCAGGCCGGAGCCCTGCATGAACAAGTCGAAGACTCGTTGCTGCGCGCAGCCTATCGCTTCAGCCACTACAACCAGGTGCACACTGCGAATTTGCTGGGATTGAGCCGCAACGTTACCCGTACACGACTGATCAAGATCGGCGAACTGGCGGTCAATAAACGGCGCCCTGCACAGCCCGTCCAGGGCGACCGGATGTTGCACCTGTCGATTTAACGTTGCGCTATCAACGGTTCGCCGTTCCCAGGTAGTAATTCTGGATGTCCTCGCGTCCGGCCAACTCGGCCGCCGCGCCGGAGTCGACCACCCGACCGTTCTCCAGTACATAGGCAAACTGCGCGTAATCCAGAGCCAGGTTAATGTTCTGTTCAGCCACCAATAGGCTCAGCCCTTCGTCGCGATTGAGTCGGGCCAGAATGTCAAAGATCTCTTCGACCACCTGTGGCGCAAGGCCCATGGACGGCTCATCGAGCAACAGCAGACGCGGCTCGGACATCAATGCCCGGCCGATGGCCACCATTTGTTGCTCGCCCCCGGAGGTGTAGCCCGTCAAGCGCTTGCGCAGCAGACGCAACCGGGGAAAGTAGCCGTAGACTTTCTCCAGCCTGGACTTGAGTTCAATACGTGAAGGCCGCGACACGAACGCCCCGATCAGCAGATTCTGCTCGACGCTCAAGTGAGTGAAGCAGTGTCGCCCTTCCAACACTTGAGCCAGCCCCGCCCTGACCAGTGCGGCCGGGTCGGAGCGAGCGATGGATTGCCCAAGGTAGTGAATCTGGCCACTGACCACTTCACCACGTTCGGCGCGAATCAGACTGGAGATCGCCTTGAGGGTCGTGCTTTTACCCGCCCCGTTGGCGCCCAGCAGCGCGACCATCTGGCCTTGGCGCACCTGCAGACTGATCCCGCGCAGCGCGAGGATGGATTGTTCGTAAAACACCTCGACCTGCTCCACCGACAGAATGGTTTCAGCGGACGGGCTGGCGTGCGGGATCTGGTTCATCTGGACTTATTGCTCCTTACTGCAATCGCGAGGGGTGATGCCTTTTTCCTTGGCATACTGCGCGGCGGAGGCTTCGATGATCGGCCGCAACAAGGCGCGGTCAGCCTGCACCCAGTCACTGATCAGGTTCCAGCGCTGCCCATCCCATTGCTGAAAGCGCACCGCACCGCCACCTTCATGGTCGGCGCAGGACAGTTTCAAGGGTTGAACCAGTCCCTTGGCGCCCAACGCTTGCAGGCGAGCGTCGTCCAGATTCAGGTGTTCGAAGCCCCAGCGCACCTGCTCGCCGGTAAGCGGCTTGTCACCGAACCTGGCTTGCGCAATACGCAACGCCTCGACATTGAGAATGCCGTTCACAACGCCGAGGTTGTAGTAAACGGTGCCAAACCGCTTGGCATCGGCCAGATTGCCCTGGCCCTTGTCGAGCACGGATTTCTTGATACCTTCCAGCACTGGAAAATTCGTACCGGACGGGTGGGTCGTGATGGAAATGAAGCCCTTGGCGGCGCCGCCGGCAGGGATCACGTCTTCTTCGGAGTTACTCCAGATATTGCCGATGATGTGATCTGCAGGGAAACCTACCTTCTGTGCTGACTTGAGAGCCACCGGGTTCATCACGCCCCAGCCACGCAGGATCACCCAGTCTGGTTTGAGACGACGGATGTTCAGCCATTGCGATTGCTGTTCGTTGCCGGGATGCGGCACTTCCAGGGCGGTCAATTCAAACCCGTAGTTTTTTGCCAGGGTTTCCAGCACACCGTTGGTTTCCTTGCCGTACGGCGAGCCGTGGTAAAGCACAGCGATTTTCTTGCCTTTGAGGGACGCCACGCCACCTTCGCGCTGACCGATGTAATTGACGATGGCTGAAACTTCCGAATACGGGTTCAACTGCAACGGGAAAACATACGGAAATACGCTGCCGTCAGTGGAGTCGGTGCGCCCGTGGTTGATGGTGATCAATGGCAGCTTGTCGGCGGTCGAACGTTCCAGAGTCGCGTAGGCAATACCCACCGACAGCGGATTGGTGGCCGCGGCCGGGGCGCCATTGAGACCACCTTTGAGGCGTTCGTAGCATTCGACGCCCTTCTCGACCACGTACTCGGTTTCGCATTCCGACCAGGTCAACTTGACCCCGTTTACCCCGCCGTTGTCGTTGATGTACTGCATGTAATCGATAAAGCCACCGAAAAAACCGGTGCCGCCTGCGGCGTAAGGCCCGACCCGATAACTCTGCAAGGGAAAGTATTGCTCGTTGGCCGCTTGCGCCGTTGCCGCCAGTCCAGAGCCCAGAAGGGCCAGACCAAGTGCCAGGCGTTGCAGGTTTTTTCGGTGGTTCATAGGCAGGTTCCTTTAAGAGTGCACGTGGCGTTTTTTGTGGAAAATCGATCGATCAATAACGCAGCGGCCAGACTCGTGCGCGCTGCCGAAAGCGCTGCCAGAGGCGCGCCAGCCCTTCAGGTTCCTTGATCAGAAACGCGATGATCAAAGCCCCGAAGAGCATCTTCTGAATATTTTCCAGCTGCCCGGAATCGACCAGGCCGACCGGCAGCAAAGCGCTGAGGTTGCCCAGCAGAATGGGAAACAACACGATGAACGCCGCGCCGAGGAAGTTGCCGGACACACTCCCCAGCCCGCCGATAATGATGATGAACAGCACCTGGAACGAACGGCTCAAGTCAAAGCCGTGTGGCTCGACAGTGCCCAGATAGGCGAATGCCCACAGCGAACCGGCGATGCCCAGATAAAAGCCGCTGATGGCGAAGGCCAGCAACTTGGCCTTGAACAGGCGGATGCCGATGACCGCAGCAGCGGTGTCCATGTCGCGCACCGCCATCCAGTTGCGGCCCAATTCACTGCGCACCAGATTTTTGCCGAGCCAGAACAACAGCACTACCAGGCTCAGGGTCAGCAGGTAACGCCCTGCGGGAGAGCTGAAATTCAGCCCGGCAATGATCAGCGGTGGCGAGGTGATGACCCCTGACGCATTGTCATTGGTGAACCAGCTGAATTTGGTCAGCACCCACTCCACCACGAACTGCGCAGCCAGGGTCGATACCAGTAGATAGAAACCCTTGATGCGCAGACTGGGCAGGCCAAACAGCAGGGCTACCGCCGCTGCGACCACACCGCCCAGGGCGAAACTGAGCAGCAGTGGCATCCCCGGTATCCGCAATTGCAGGTTGTAGGCGGCAAAGGCACCGACGGCCATGAACGCTGCCGACCCCAGGGACAACTGTCCTGCGTAACCGGTCAACAGGTTCAGGCCCAGGCCGGCCAGCGACAGCACCAAAAACGGAATCAGAATTGCGCTGAACCAGTAGTCGTTGCCCAGCACCGGCACGCCGATGAAAGCAAAGGCCAACAAGGCCAGCAGCCCGATCCGGTCCTGGCGCAAGCGAAAGATGCGGCGCTCTGCTGCATAACTGGTGGAGAGCTGTCCAGCTTCTCGATAAAGCATTGAAATAATCCTTACTGAAAGTCAGACACGTTCGATCGCCCGCTCGCCAAACAGGCCAGCAGGACGAACCAGCAAAAACAGCAACGCCAGCACATAGGGCACCCAGTTTTCGATGCCGCTGCCGATGACGGGGCCGAGGTAGATTTCGGCGAGCTTCTCCGCTGCGCCGATGATCAAGCCACCGACAATCGCCCCGCCAATCGAGGAAAATCCGCCAATGATCAATACCGGCAGCGCTTTGAGCACCACCAGCGACAGGGAGAATTGCACCCCCAGCCGTGCGCCCCAGAGCAGCCCGGCGACCAGCCCGACAAAACCGGCCACGGCCCAGACCACCGCCCAGATGCGCGGTAGCCGGATACCAACCGCGAGGGAAGCCAGCGGGTCATCGGCCACCGCGCGCAAGGAAAGGCCGATGCGGGTGCGGTTAAATAATAGAGACAGGGCTATCACCAGCGTGGCAGCGGTGCCGGCGGCGAACAGATCGAATTGCGACAGCAGCATGCCGCGAATCTCCAGCGGCTCATCGGGGATGCCCAACTCCAGGCCGTGGACCTGCGCGCCCCAGAGCGCCTGGGCCAGACCTTCGATCATGTATGACAGGCCGAGGGTGGCCATGAACAGGATGATCGGCGGGCGATTGACCAATGGCCGCAGCACCAATTTTTCGATCAGCAAGGCCAGCGCCACCATCGTGGCAAGGGTCGCCAGGAACGCCCACCAAAATGGCAGGCCGCGTTCCAGCAGGCTGACAAAGGTCAACGCGGCAAACAGCACCATGGCGCCCTGAGCAAAATTAAACACGCCCGAAGCCTTGTAGATCAGCACGAAACCGATAGCCACCAAGGAATACATGATCCCGGCCAGCAGGCCGCCGATCAGCACTTCGAAGAAAAATTCCATGGCTTATTGGCTCCTGGCAGATTGCGAGCGGCGCGTGCCGAGGTAGGCGGCAATCACGTCCGGATTGCTGCGTACCTGCTCCGGCGTGCCATCGCCGATCTTGCGCCCGTAATCCAGCACCACCACATGATCGCAAAGGCCCATCACCACACCGATGTCATGCTCGATCAGCACCACAGTGGTACCCAGCTCGCGGTTGATGTCGCGGATGAACTGGCTCATTTCGCGTTTTTCTTCGGCGTTCATGCCGGCCATTGGCTCGTCCAGCAACAGCAAGCGAGGCGCGGCGGCCAATGCACGGGCCAGCTCCACACGTTTTTGCAAACCGTAGGAGAGCTTGCCCACCAAGGCATGGCGCCACGGATGAATACGCAGGAACTCGATGATCCGTTCGGCATGCCAGCGTTGCTCGTCGTCTTCAGCCGGGGCACGACCGACTCGCAGCACTTGCTCCAGCCAAGTGCTGCGACGTTTGAGATTGCGTCCGGTCAAGACGTTGTCCAGCACGCTCATGCCCTTGAACAAGGCAATGTTCTGGAAGGTCCGGGCGATGCCACCCTCGGCCGCCTGGTGCGGACGCATGCGGCGCCGGGTCTGGCCGGCATAGCTGATCGATCCGCTTTGTGCCTGGTAGACACCGTTGATTACATTGAGCAAGGAACTCTTGCCCGCGCCATTGGGGCCGATCAGGGCACAGATTTCCCCTGCGGCGACCGAAAAACTGATCGAAGTAATGGCCTTGACGCCCTTGAAGGACAGCGAGATATCGTCCAGAGCGAGTAATGTCGATGGGGCAACTGCATTCATCAAGAAAGGCTCATCAGGCAGGTTGGGGAGATACGGGTGCCGGTAAATCGGCCAGCGCATTGGCATTCGCGACTGCGCTCAGCGAGCGCGGCTGAATACCCAGCGCACTGAAAAACGCAGTGCTTTGCGGGGTCAGCGGCTCGCCCACCAGTAATGGTTTGCTCAGGCGACTCATGCCCAGCACATCCAGCAGCGGGCGACGAATCAGCCAATGCCCCAACCAGCGTCGCAAGACACCGGGCGCCGGACTCATGGCCCAGCGATAAAGCCCGTGACTGAGGCTGCCCGGCAGCGGTCGGCGCTCCCGGGCCCATAGTTCCAGCCGCGCATAGGACTCGCGGGTACCCAGCACCAGCGTCGGACCCAACTCCCGACGGTCGTTATCCCGGGTGCTCAATCCTTCGGGAAAATTCAGGCAGAAACCTGCCACCAGCCAGGGCGCCAACAGATAACGGGCCTGACCACTGGCGGCAAATACCCTGGCTGCCAGCGCCTGCTCGTGATTATCCAAGCCCTGAACGTCTATCAGTTGTCGCGCGCCAAGGAGCAAATCCCTGTGGCTGAGCTCCTGGCGCAACAAGCCATTGAGAGAGGGAAATATGAACGCATTGGTGGTGGGATTTACGGCAGGACGTGGGGGTTCGGCGTGCACACCGTCCAGCAGTGCGGCGTAGTCGACCAGGCCTTTGTCCGGCGCGGCGCTCAACCCACGCTTGTCGAGAAAGATCAAAACTCCCGGCGGCGCGCTGCGCAATTGCCCAACCGCCTCCAGACCTTCGGCGACAGCGAAGTCGGGTGCCAGGGCCGCTAGCAAATCCCGGTTATCCACGGCGGCATCCAGCAGACTGACGCTGCCGCCCAACCAATGCGCCGCCAGCGCCAGCAAAAGGGCTTCAGCCCTGGCCTCGCTGATGATCAGCAGATCATGGCTGGCGCCAAACCCTTTCTGATGCAGGGCACCAGCCAAGCGGCTGACTTCCACGGCCAGCTCGCTCCAACTGCGGGTCTGCCAGATGCCGAGTTGCTTGTAACGCAGGGCAATCTGCGCGCCACGGGTCTGGGACTGCTGTAACAAGGCCAGGGGCAATGACTGGGACATGTGGAGTTTCCGTCGAGAAAGAATCCATGGAGCTATAGCAGCGTCCGTGCCAGCTCATAAATATGTTGTTTATCAACGACCTGATGACTGTTCAGGTAGCGCTTGGCTGTATCTAGCCAGCACAGCATGTTGAACATCTGTTGCCCCACCAACAGCTGCCGTACATCTCAAAATCCACGGCAGCTGGCAGCATCAGGCGGAGACGCTTGCACCCTGTTCCTGCCTGGCAGCTTCCAGTTCGCGGACCAGCGGCAGCACGCGCTCGCCGAAGTAAGCAACCTCCTCCTGGAAATGCAGGAACGCCGACAGCACCAAATCCACACCAACTGACTTCAGTTCCACGATGCGCTCGGCAATCTGCTGCGGCGTACCGATCAAGTTGGTCTTGAAGCCATCGTTGTATTGCACCAAGTCCTGAAAGGTCGATTTAGCCCAGTTTCCCTCACCTTCCGGGCTGGCCTTGCCGGCCTGTCTGGCCGCATCACCAAAAGCATTGACCGCTTCCGGGTCGGCCTTGTCGATAATCTCGGCCAACACTGCACGCGCCTCTTCTTCGGTGTCCCGCGCAATGATGAAAGCATTGACGCCGACCTTCACCGAATGCCCGTTGAGCGCCGCCTTGGCCCGAATGTCATCGACCTGAGCCTTGATGCCCTCCACGGTATTACCGTTGGTGAAATACCAGTCCGACACCCGCGCCGCCATGTCCCGCGCGGCCCGTGAACTGCCGCCCTGGAAGATTTCCGGGTGGGGCTGCTGGATAGGCTTGGGCTTGAGGTTGTAATCATGGAAGCGATAGAAATCGCCCTTGAAGGTGAAGTCGTCAGTGGTCCAGATGCCCTTGAGGGCGCGAATGAATTCCTCGGAGCGGCGATAGCGCTCGTCGTGCTCCAGCCAGTGTTCGCCGATGGCAGTGAACTCACCCTTGAACCAGCCACTGACGATGTTCACCGCCACCCGACCGGCCGTGAGCTGATCGATGGTCGCCAGTTGCTTGGCGGCCAGCGCAGGATTCCATGGCCCTGGCAAAATCGCCGCAATGACCTTGAGCTTTTCAGTGGCAGCCAGCAGCGCATGACTGAAAGCGACTGACTCATGCTGGAACTCGGCACCGTAACCTGCAGTGAAACGGATCTGGGTCAGGGCGTACTCGAAACCGGATTGCTCGGCAATTTGCGCCAGTTTGCGGTTGTAATCGATGGTCCAGCTGGTGCGCTGTTCGATTTTGCTGACGACCAGGCCGCCGCTGACATTGGGTACCCAGTAGGCAAATTTGATGGGCTGCTGACTCATGGAGAACTCCTCGGTTGGAAAGCCCCGAACGTCATTGCATCCGGGATCAATTATTTTCACCGGAGCAGCAAACGTGCCATCGTCATAAGTCCAGTCAGATCAAGCACTTGCGGATAACTCACAAAACATTGCGCTGTACTGTTTGCTGACAAGCTGTTGAGAAACTGTCTGCCAGGCAACAGATGCATTTCGGGCTTCCAGCAAAAATCCATTTAAATCAATACGTTGTATTCAGGCACAAAGCGTGCAGTGCTCCAGCTACTCAATCCGGTGGTCTGACCGCCGATCACATTGCACTCAGGAGCACTGTATGACTCAGCCCACAGCCTCAAACCCACTATCCCTTGGAACCGATTACGAAATCCTGGCCAACCGCTTTCGGCCGATTTTTCGTGAGATAAGCGCGGGTAACGTGGAGCGCGAGAAGGCCCGCACCCTGCCCTACGAGCCGATTGCCTGGCTAAAGGAAGCCGGTTTCGGCGCCGCTCGCGTGCCCACCGAATATGGCGGCGCAGGCGCTTCGGTGGGTCAACTGTTCCAACTGTTGATCGAGTTGGCTGAAGCCGACTCGAACATTCCACAAGCCCTGCGCGCGCACTTTGCGTTTGTCGAAGATCGTCTCAACGCGCCACCCGGCGCCGATCGTGACACGTGGTTCGCGCGGTTCGTCGCGGGTGATCTGGTAGGCAATGGCTGGACTGAAGTCGGCGCAGTGAAAATTGGCGACGTGATTACCAAGGTCACCGCCCAGGGCGACGGATTTGTGCTCAATGGCGCCAAGTTCTACAGCACCGGCAGTATCTTCGCTGACTGGATTGACGTGTACGCGCAGAGGGCCGACAACGGTGCCGATGTAATCGCCGTCGTCCAGGCGCGCGACCCCGGTGTACGCCACAGCGACGACTGGGATGGTTTTGGCCAACGCACAACCGGCAGCGGCACTTCGGTCTATGAAAACGTGCCGGTGAATGCCGAGCATGTCATCTCGTTCGAACAGCGTTTCAAATACCAGACGGCGTTCTATCAATTGGTCTTGCTGGCGGTGCTGGCGGGCATTGGCCGCGCCATCGAACGCGACATTGCCCAGGAAGTTCGCGACCGCAAACGCGTGTTCAGCCATGGCAATGGAAACAGCGTGAGCAACGACGCACAGGTCCAGCAAGTGGTCGGGCAAATTTCGGCGCAGGTCTATGCTGCCGAAGCCGCGACCGTGCGTTCGGCCGAACCGCTGCAACGTGCCTACGTGGCTCGTTTCGGCAACGATGCGCAGGTTGAAAAGGACGCCAATATCGCTGCGGAAATCGAAACGGCCAAGGCTCAGGTGATTATTTCGGAATTGGTCTTGCGCGCCGCATCGGATCTGTTCAATGCCTTGGGCGCTTCGGGTGTCAGCGTCAGCAAGGCGCTGGATCGCCACTGGCGCAATGCGCGCACGGCGGCTTCGCACAACCCGTCGATCTATAAAGCGCGGATTGTCGGTGACTGGCGCATCAACGGCACCGAACCGCCGTACGTCTGGCAGATCGGCAACGGCGCAGGAAAGCCCTGATCGAGCAGGTTCTGAGCAAGGCGCCGCAAGTCTCGCGGCGCCTCATTCAGAAAGTCAGATCGGCTTGCTGATTTAACCAGATTCTGTTGGAGCGAGGCTTACCCGTGAATGGGTCCGTCGGCCGACATTTCGCTGGCTGAATTCACGCCTTCGCGGGCAAGCCTCGCTCCAACGAAGATCACTCCGGCTTGTTGATTTTCGCTTTGCCAGACACCGCCATACGCGACGTTTGAGTTGCCCCCAAACATAGAATCTCCCACAAATTCGCACTCACAAGGACGCGCTGAATTCTTTGGAGCGAGGCTTGACCGCGAATTGGGCGCCTCGGTGAGCCAGACACACCGCGTTATCGTTCTTCGCGGACAAGCCTCGCTCCCACGAAACGCCTTGATGCCCGTAGGACCGGATTTATCCGGGAAGAGGCCAGTGCTTACGCTGTAAATCTGCGTTGTCAGCGCCTACGTCTCGCGAATAAATTCGCTCCTACAGTTGGATACGATCCACATAACGCGTGCTGTCTGGATAAACGCGGTGTCCATACGTTTTTCGCGAGCAAGCTCGCTCCCACAGGTTCAACGCTGCTCTCGCTTTGGCTCCAGCTGTTGATCTTGCTTTGGCTTTTGATCTTGACCTGCCCCGTCGGAAGGCCGAGCGCAGGTTTTGCGCAGTGGGCAACCCGGCAAGGATGCCGGGTTAGCCGCCCTTGGCCATGGATGGCCGATGGCGGCGGGCCCACGGAGCAGAACCGGAGCGAGGGTATGTCGAGCCCAGGCGAGGCACCGGACGTCAGGGGCGAGAGCGCTTGGTTACTTGGCGCTTTTCCAAGTAACCCGCCGTAAGGGCGGAACTAAAAGTCGCCGTTACCGCAACAACGGATATGTACGCCTTTCTCCTGTGGGACCGGATTTATCCGGGAAGAGGCCAGTGCTCGAAGACACGCTACGAGGCAACCTGACCATTGGCAAAAATCGAACGCTGGTAAAGCTGATCCAACGACGCACTGACGCTGCGCACACCGGAACCTATCGGGCGGCCATCAACCATTTTCACCGGGGTTATGCCAGCCAGCGTCCCGGTAACAAAAGCCTCATCTGCGCTGTAGACCTGCGCCAGAGTGAACTCACCCTCGTGAACGGTAATGCCCTGCTCGCGAGCAATGCTGACCAGGGTCTGGCGGGTAATACCGTTGAAGCAGCAGTGGGCCGATGACGTCCACAACTCGCCTTTACGTACGATGAAGAAATTAGTGGAGTTACAGCTGGCAACGAAACCCCGACTGTCGAGCATCAATGCTTCGTCTGCTCCGGCATGCAACGCTTGCAGCAGTGCCTGAATCAAATTCAGCCGGCTATGAGAATTAAGCCGCAAGTCGAACACGTCCGGCGTACTGCAACGGAAGGCCGAAGTGAACAGCGAAATGCCACGGGACTTGGCCTCTACATCAACCACCTTGTACTCCGCGACACACACCACAGTTGCTTTGCCGACGATGAAGCGCGGGTCCTGATTGGGCGTACTCTTGCGGCCGCGGGTAATCATCAACCTCAAGTGTGCGCCGTCAGTCATGCCGTTGATCGCCAGGGTATCCCAGAGCACCTTTTCGACCTCGGCACGGCTCAGACCGATGTCGAGATCGATACTTAGGGCACCTTCGAAGAGCCGGTCCAGATGAGCCTGCAAGGCAACCAGACGTCCCTGGACCAGACGCAGCCCTTCCCATACGCCGTCGCCGCAGACGAAGCCGGCATCAAAAATCGACACCTGAGCAGCATCGCGGTGAACGAACTCGCCATTGAGGTAGACCTTGACGTCGGCATTGCGCGGGTCAGGCGCATACGCCTGGCTGCTGGTGGTTGAAAGCATGGTGGTCTCCGGTATTAGAACGAACGCTCGACAAAGCGTGCGAGGAATTCCTGGGTACGGGTTTGCTGCGGGCTTTTGAGGACTTGATCGGGCGTACCCTGCTCATGGATTACCCCGTTCTCCAGAAACAGCACACGCTCGGCAAAGTGATAAGCGAAACCCAGTTCGTGAGTCACCAGCAGCAACGTGCGCCCCTCATCGGCAAGTTGATGGATAACCCGCAGGACTTCCCCTACCAGCTCAGGGTCCAGGGATGAGGTCGGCTCGTCGAACAGAAGCACTTCGGGTTCCATCACCAAAGCCCGTGCTATCGCCACACGCTGTTGCTGCCCTCCGGACAGACGTCCCGGATAGGTATCGCGGCGGTCGGCAAGACCGACTTTTTCCAACTGAACCAAAGCGCGTTCCCGAGCCGCCGCCGGCGAAATCTTCTTCACCGAGATCAGCCCTTCCATGACGTTTTCCAGCACGCTCATGTGGGGGAACAGGTTGAACTGTTGGAACACCATCCCGACCCGTTCACGCACCTCGCGCAGTTGCCGCTCTTCGTAGACCCGCTCGCCGCCGCGCTCTTGGCCAAGCAGCACGCCGTTGAGCTCAATCTCGCCGCTGGTGGGCATTTCCATGAAGTTCAGGCAGCGCAACAAGGTGCTCTTGCCCGAACCGCTCCCGCCAATGATGGCGATGCGTTCGCCGCGACGGACATCCAGGTCGATGCCCTTCAGCACCGGTTGATCAAAATTCTTGTGCAACTGGCGGATACGGAACAATGGTTGTTCGGTCATGACAATTCTCAACAAATCAGCGAAGCGCGAGGCGGCGCTCAAGGCGCGCAGCGAGGAAGCTGAACGGCCAGATCAGGCAGAAATACAGCAAGGCAACCACCGTCAGGATTTCCAGGGGACGATAGTAGCTGGAACTGAGCAAGCGCCCTTGATACATCACTTCGGTCACCGCCAGCGTTGAAGCCAGGGAAGTCACCTTGACCAGTTCGATCATCCGGTTGGTCAGCGCTGGCAGCATTCGCTGGCAAGCTTGCGGCAGGATGATCCGCCTAAGCGCCCGGGCCCGGGTCATGCCCAATGCCTTGGCACCTTCCCACTGGCCGCGCACCACTGATTGCAGGCCAGCACGGAAAATCTCGGCGCAGTACGCCGCGGTATAAAGACTCAACGCCAGCGCCGCAGCAAAGAATGGCGTGAAGCGCACCCCCAGCAGGACCGGGAAGGCGTAGTAAATCCAGATCAGCTGGATCAGCACCGGCGTGTTACGGAACACTTCGATAAAGGTAATGGCTGGCAGCGTGATGCGTCGCTGCGGCGACAGACGCGCCACCCCCAACAATAGACCTGTCGGCACGCCGATAAGCGCGGCGATCAGGAACAACTGCAGAGTGACCTTGAGGCCGCGCAACAGCACCGGAAGGTTGTCGATGACGATATGGAAATCCCAGTTGTAATCCATCTCAAGCGCTCCTTGCCAGCCGGCGTTCAAGGCGCTGGCTGGCCAGACTCGCAGCAAACAGCACGCTGAAGTACATCACTGCGATCACGCTGTAGACCTCCAGCGGTCTGAACGTCTGCGTGTTGATTTGCATGGCCTGGTAAAGGAGTTCGGCGTAAGCCAGCGAGGAAGCCAGTGCCGTGGTTTTGACCAGTTCGAAGCTGCGCTCAAGAAAAGGCGCAAGCATGCGGCGCAAGGCCTGGGGCAAAATGATTCGGCGCAGCACCCGCGCCTGGGTCATGCCCAACGCCTTGGCGCCCTCCCACTGCCCACGCTCCATGGAAGCGATACCACCACGCAATACTTCGGCGTAGAAAGCACTGGACTGGATGGACAGCGCGAGCACCGCCGCCGTAAAAGGCGACAGGCTGACCGGCGCCAGTACCGGCAGCGCATAGAAAAACCAGAAAAAATGCACGATCGCCGGGGTATTCCGGTAGAAGCCGATAAAGGCCATCGCCGGATAGCGCAGTACGGCCCGTGATGACATACGCAGCACTGCCATCAATGCGCCCAGCAGGACACCGAAAAACAGTGATACCAGCGCGATACGCAACGTCCCCAACAGCCCTTCAAAGAGCAAGCCGCTGTAGGGCAATATCGCCGAAAAATTCCAAGTATACACTCGTGTTTCTCTCCTGGGGTGATCCCCTTTGAGCCCGCGTAGCCACGCCGTCTCTAGCGGAAGGCCGCGCATGTTAATAGCTGGACGCAAATAGCCATAAATACCTGTTAAGCATTTGCATATTCATTTTTGTTCTAGCAATGCATCTGCCGCGGAGGTGCTTAAGCAGTAGCCTTTGACGTTTTGCACACTGGCATCTGTATGAGCAACGAATCACTGACCCGCACCCTTGCGCAATTCGCCACCGACCTGAAACTTGAGAGCGTCCCCGACGCGTTACGTGAGCAGATCAAACTTCATCTGATCGACGCGCTGGCCTGCGGCCTGGCATCGACGCGCAGCGAGCTGGCCGCCACGTTCCGGCAGCACTGTATCGAGGAATATGCCACGGGACCCTGCCCCTTGCTGGGCAGTTCAGTGCGTCTGGCACCCGTGGGCGCTGCGCTTTACAACGGAATGGCGATCAACGCGCTGGACCATGATGATGGCCTGGAAGTCGACGGTCGCGGCATGGGACATCCTGGGGCAAGCCTGGTCGCCGCGGCACTGAGCGGCGTCTGGCAGCGCAAGACCTCAGGCCGTGAACTGCTTGAAGCGCTGATCGCCGCCTACGAAATCAATGCAAGGATCATCATTGCCCTGCAGCCTGGCATCGAGCGTTTTCGCCAGGTGTATGGCGTGTGCCAGCATCAGGCTTTGGGAGCGGCTGTCGCATTTGGCAAGCTGATGCAGCTGGATTCCGCAGGCTTGGAGAATGCCATGGGCCTGGCAGGAACCCTGACGCCCTTGCCGAGCTTGCGTAAATACAACTGGGAATCTCGGCCATTGGTGTCATTCAAGGATTTCACTGCGCCAGCGGCTGAGGCCGGGGTTCGCGCGGTGCGCCTGCACCAACGTCACTGGGTGGGTGCCCAGGCGGTGCTGGATGGCGATCAGGGATTGTGGCGGATGCTGGGGTCGGACCGCTTTGACGCGCATCTGCTGACGGCCGATCTGGGCAGCAACTGGCTTGCGGCCAATGCCAGCCTCAAGCACTACCCTGCCTGCCGCTGGATACACACGGCGCTGGAATCCTTCGAACAATTGCAGCTTAGCCACGCTTTCGATGTAGCGGCGATCCGCGAGATACGTGTACTCACGGGGACGACCCAGGCACGAGACTTTATGGACAAGCGTCCTCTCAACGAAGTGGACGCCCAGTTCAGTCTGCCGCACACCCTGGCGTGCCTGGCCCTGGGCATCGCCAAACATGACTGGCATAAAGCGAGCACCCTGAGCGATCCACAGGTACAGGCTGCGGCGGATCTGGTGGTCGCCGAGGTGGATCCCGAATTGAATGCGCTGATGGCCGATACTCGGCGCCCTGCCGGGCAAGTGCGGGTGCGTCTGGATGAAGGAACGCTGAGTGGAATACGCCTGAATTACCCGCTGGGCTGCCGTGAGCGACCGTTAAGCAGTGCGCAGGTGGCGGTCAAATTTCGTCAGTACGCGCCATTGGGCGCACCCGTCGAGACGGTCGAGCCGGTCCTGGCAGGACTGTTCGCACTTGAGCAGTGCGAGGACGTAGGGAATTTGCTGGGGGGTTTGTTTCGCTGACCATGGATCAAGGTACGCGAATTCATTCGCGAAACGGTCGGCTTACCCGACCGCTATCGCGAATGAAGCGGTGCGTCGCCCGCCCCAACAGGGGGGCCATTTCAATTCAAATCGTTATGGCATGAGCGGCGGTATTGTATTACTTGGCCCACTGTTCCTTGATCACCGGCGGCACCTTGCTCGGGTCTACACCGCGCAGACGCAGAGCGTCCTCGTAATACTTCTGGGTGACTCCGCTTTCGTACAGCTTGGCGAACTCCTTGCCCACGAAATCCCGGAAGGTTTTGTCATCTTCGTAACGCACGGCACCACTGGTGCTCACCGACACGATCGGAGTTGGCAAAATCAGGGTGCCTTTGCGCACTTTCGCCTGCTGCAGCGCCAGCGCCGGGTGGAAGTAAGAGAGGCCATCGACACGTCCCGAATAGAACGCGGCAACACCTTCGTCCATGTTGGTGTAGCGCTCCAGATGAGCCTTCTTGAATTTCTTGCTGAGAATCAAATCCGGACTGCTGCCCTGAGTCACGCCGATACGAACATCGTCACGATCAAGGTCATCCCAGGTGGTAGCGGTCAGGCCGTCACGCAACAGCACGCCTTGGGCATACCAGAAGAACGGTTGTTCAGGAAAATCCACGGCCTTGCGCCGCTCTTCCGTGGGATCCAGCACCAACATCAGATCGATCTGCCCAGACTGCAGCGCTGCAACCGAATTTCCCCAGGTGGTCTCTACCGTAACCAGCTTGACGCCCAGTTCCTTGGCGATGTCCTTGCCCACGTTATAGCCAATGCCGTTCCACTGCTCGGTGGCTGGATCCTTGAAGAACCAGGGTTCACCCTGGGCGACACCAATACGCAGCTCGCCGGAATCATGGATCTGTTTCCAGGTGGAACCTGACTCGGCAGCCTGAGCGATTGATACGGTGGAGAGCAGCATCGCAGCAAGTACGCGCGCGTAGAAACCAAGAGACTTCATCGGGGTGGTCCTGTGAATGAATATTGACCCGTACGGGTGAGCAAATGATGGCAATTCAGAAGCCACATTCAAAAGAATTAATAATCAGTTTTTAATTACTTTTTTGCATATACCTTTCAAAGTAGCCCTCGTCGCATGCTTAACCGGGATAGCGGGTTTCCATCACCACCAATAGCGCATCCGGCCTCCAGAACTCCTGGTCGAATTCCACCGGCTGGCCTTCTTCGCCGAAGTTCAGTCGTTCCAGATACAGGCTGCTGGAACCGACCGTCAATTGCAGCAACTCAGCCTGATGCTCATCCACCGTGCCGGTATGCATGGCCAGTTCGCAGCGCGACTGAACACGCCCGAACCGCTCTCTCAGCAAGCTGGTGAGGGAGGTGTTCAGGTCCGCTTCGAGCAACCCGGGACACCAGCTGGCAACCAGTGCGTTGAATTCCAAGATTGGCGCAGGCCCATTCGTACAGCTCCCGTCCTCGCGGTCTGACTTGTCACGCTGAAAAAATCCCCAGTAACATTCGGTCATGACGCTCGCGACCGACTCCCTGCCTAACGATCCTCACGCTTGAAGGCTCTGGTCTCTCCCCAGCGGGCAGAGATTACGCGTTTGAACATGATGATCGCCAAGCTGTGTCGTATGCAGTTCGGTCGCAGTTCCGAGCAACTGGACGCGATGACTGATCAGCTCCAGCTGGGTCTTGAGGAGCTGCAAGTCAGCCAGACTGAACTGACACCACCAATCGAACCGCCCCCTCGCGCCGCAAGCCATTGCCCGTACACCTGCCTCGCGAAACTCACATCCATCAGCCTGAATCACAATGTTCTGGTTGCGGTGGAAAACTTCGCCCGCTAGGTGAAGACGTGTCAGAAATACTGGAATACATTCCGGCGCATATTAAGGTGATCCGGCATGTGCGTTCGAAGCCGGGTCGCCAACGGATTGCGGCCACACCTTCAGAATTCCAGTCATAAGGGCTTGGCGTCGACTACAACTGACCCGCCCCGAAAGGAGGGTTTCTATCCCCTCCGTATCTGAGCTCTTTATTCCACACGGCAGCGGCGCTTAACGTTAGCTCGATTCTCGCGTGATCGCGGTAGTATCTACCTCAGCGCTTCAGCCTTGACCCACTCCATAAAAGCCTGAATCTCTAGCGTCTTCTCTTTCCCTGGCGAGCACAGGACGTAATAGCCACCGTCCGTATCTAACTCATCCTCAAAGAGCTTTTGCAGCCGACCTGTATTGAGTTCATCCGAGATGTGCGAGGTTCTCGCCATCGCCACTCCTAGTCCTCGCAGAGCCGCATGTACTGCCATGGCGGTATAGGGTACGGCCAGTGCGCAGTTCAAGGAATTGGCAGGGACGTTGTACTTATCGAGCCAGTATTCCCAGGATGGCGAAGACACTGGCTGCCCGCTCAACGTGTTGCGGGCGCGCAAGATAAGCGGAAACCTCAAGATGTCCTCGGCACTGGCAGGAGAGCCCAGGGCGGCTAGCAACGCACCACTGCACACAGGGAATATCCGCTCGGCCAGGATGAACTCCGAGAACAGACCGGGCCAGCAAGCTGCTTGAGTCCCAAGTCTTATGGCAACCTGAACATTTGGATTATCGAAACGGGCAAACTCTTCAGTCCTAAGTTTGATCTTGATGTCCGGCCATAACTTGTAGAACCTCGACAAGCGCGGGATCAGCCAAGTGGTCGCGAAAGAGTCATGCACGAAGATCTCCAGCATGAATGCTTGTCGTTCCCCTCGTTCAAAGCGGTCAACAACACTGCTCATATCCTTGAAGAACACACGAATCACCGGCAGAAGCTCAGCGCCCTGCTGAGTTAGCTTTATGGCGCCGGAGCTTCTTTCGAATAGCTCAACGCCCAACAAGTCTTCCAGTTGCTTGATCTGATGACTGATTGCGCTTTGGGTAATGTGCAACTCCGCTGCCGCCTGGGAGAAGTTCAGATGCCTGACACAGGCCTCAAAGCCTCTGAGCGAAGCAATAGACGGGAATCGTCTCAGCGACATGAACGGACTCTCTCAAACAATCTCATGGGCGACAAATTCCTTTCATTACCACCTTGGCCAAACGCAACGGCAAAATGGCTTTGCTAATAATCTGCTACTTGTACTTCATGGCTTTCCCCATGAGCAACCGTTTCCCTACCGGCAGGACGTATGACGGACTCAACCAATGCGCAGGAAAGCCCACTCGATAACAGCGTATCGAGAAAAAAAACCTTGTTTGCAGCGTGCGCGGCCCACGCTATCCACGATGGGCTGAGCGACCTGGTGTATGTCTTCCTGCCCATCTGGCAAGAGATGTTCGCGCTCAGCTACGTCTGGCTCAGCGTGCTCAGAAGCTGCTATTCGCTCACCCTGGCCGCATTGCAGATTCCCGCGTCTTTGCTCGCGACCCGGATCAAGCCGCAAACCCTGTTAGTCATCGCCACCTTAGTCACTGGGATCGGTTGGCTGATTGCTGGCCTGGCAGGCAGTGCCATGGGGCTCGGCGCGGCATTGGTAATCTCAGGCATTGGCGCAAGTTTCCAGCACCCTATCGCTTCGGCTATGGTTACCAGGGCTTTCGGGCAAGACAGGAAGCGCCCGCTGGGTCTCTATAATTTTTCGGGAGACCTCGGCAAGGCACTTCTGCCTGCGTCCGCCGCGTTACTACTGACCTATACCTCTTACCGCAGCTCTATCACTCTGTGTGCAGCTATCGGCTTGTTCGCGGCACTGTTGATCTGGTCGTTGCTTAGGAAAGGTCGTGCCAGAGCTGATGACCAGCTCATCGATGGCAAGTTCGCCATGAAAGGCACGGACGCGCATATCAATCCACGAGCCTTCAATACCCTGTTGACTACAGCGGTGCTGGACAGCGCCGTCCGCATGGGCTTCCTGACTTTCCTGCCCTTTATTATCAAGGCAAATGGCGGCTCCCTGGCCCAGACAGGTTTTGCCCTCACGCTTGTGTTTCTCGGCGGCGCTGTTGGCAAGTTCGTCTGCGGCTGGATGGCGAACTCCCTCGGGACAGTAAGGACTGTAGTCGTGACTGAACTGGCGACAGCGCTGCTGATTGGTGTAGTGCTCTTTTCGCCACTCAGTATCGGGCTGCTGGCGCTCCCGTTACTCGGTGCAGTGCTCAATGGGACGTCGTCAGTGCTGTATGGCTCAGTGCCCGATGTTGTCAATTCACAGAAACTGGAGAAAGCATTCTCGGTGTTTTATACCGGCACCATTGGGTCGGGTGCGTTGGCCCCGATCTTGTACAGCTTCATCGGCGACAATCTGGGCCTGACCACGGCAACCACTCTCGTTGCAGTGACAGCTGTAATTGCGCTGATTCCGGTGGTGCTCTATTCGCTAGTCAGCCCGGGCGCTTTTCACCCGACCGAGGCTTAAAACAAAGAAGACCATATTCTGATTTAAGTGGTTTCGTTGGCGAAAGCGTCTACCAGAGCTCAACAACCAGGCCCAGTTAGCGCGGGATCGAGATTGCTAGCGGCAGTCGATTATCCACCACGAACCTCAGGAAATAAGCAGCCGATGAGAGAGTCGGCTGGCACCGGGCGGGCGGCCCGTGATGCGTTTGAACGCGCGGCTGAAGGCGGCTTGAGAGGTGTAACCGAGGTTCTGCGCCACGGTTTCGATAGGGAGCCTCTCCTGGATCAGCCACTGACTGGCGAGGCGCATCCTCAATTCGGTGGCATAGCGCAGGGGCGGCGTTCCGATTGTTGCCTGGAAGCGTTCCGCAAAGACGGAGCGCGAGGAATTGCACTCCTCTGCCAACTCCGACACTGTCCAATTGCGGCCCGGGTGGCGATGGAGCGCCAGAATGGCGCGGGCGAGCCTGGGGTCACGCAGCGCTGCGACCAAGCCCGATGCATAGTCACAGCCACATTCAACCCAACCACGTACGATCATCGCCGCGACTACATCGGCAAGACGCGCAAGAATCCCGGCGAAGCCGATGCGCCCGGAGCAGATTTCTCCTTTCATGGCGGCGAGTATCGGCATGAGCCCTGGGTAGCGATCGCTCATGGCATCGACCGCAATCAGGCCCGGCATCAGCGGCCCCAGCCCCTGCATTCCGCCAAGATCGAACTGCATACAGCCGTAAAAAAGAATGGCGCTGGGAATGGCGCTGGTTGTAGGGCACAGGTTGACGGCACTGACCGTGTCACCCAGAGGAGCCGACTCGAAAAAGCTGATGTCCTGGGTTGGCGCGTCCGAGCTGGACAGCAGCTGATGCGCCGCGCCCTGCGGCAGAAACACTGCATTCCCTGCGGACAGTTCATGCAACACGCCATCTTCCGTGCGCAGCACAGCAGAACCGATGGCGAGATAGTGAAAGTAGGCATGTCCAGGCCGGGCATTCAAACTTATGCCGAACGATGGACCGGTCTGAATGCGACGGTACTGAACGCCACGCAGGCGCATGCCGGTCAGTAATTCGCTGATGAGATCGGAAGATAGGGCGAAATGATCTGACATGTTGAATCCGGAGTTTTGATCAAAAGTTACAGACGATTCATCATAGATCATCCTGATTTTGATGCCTAGACTTGGGCTCGCGTCAATTTCAGGGAGGTATTTGTAATGAACAGCAGCGTATGTGACACCGGATCCAATGCTCAAGATGGCGTTGTTGGAGATGTAGAACCGAAAGCGCCGGCCTGGATGGCGGTATTCTCACTGGCCATGGGCGTGTTCGGATTGTTGACGGCCGAGTACCTTCCGGCCAGTCTGCTTACCCCGATGGCCACCGACCTGGGTGTATCCGAAGCGATCGCGGGACAAGCGGTGACGGTGACCGCCGTCGTGGCACTGTTTGCTGGATTGCTGGTGCCAGGCTTCACGCGATCGCTTGACCGGCGCACTGTGCTTTTAGGGTTTTCGGTACTGATGATCGCTTCCAACCTGTTGGTTGCCTTGTCGTCCAGCATGTGGGTGTTAATGGTAATGCGCGTTCTTCTAGGGGTGGCACTCGGTGGTTTTTGGTGCATGGCCGCGGCCGTCGCAATGCGTTTGGTCCCGGCCTCCTTGCTTCCCCGCGCGCTGTCGATAATTTTCAGCGGCATTGCAGTAGGAACGGTCGTCGCGGTCCCACTCGGTAGTTACCTGGGCGGACTGTATGGCTGGCGCTCCGCTTTCCTTGCAGCTGCGGCCGTGGGTTGCCTTACCCTGCTCTTCCAGTGGTTCACATTGCCGAAGATGGCGCCGCGCAGTCCGGCACGACTTAGAACTGTGCTGGACGTGCTGATGCGTCCGGGCATTGCTATTGGCATGTTTGGCTGTGTACTTGCACACACAGGCCATTTCGCCCTGTTCACCTATATCCGACCATTTTTGGAAAGCACCACTGGCGTTGGTACGGATGGGCTCGCTCTAATGTTGCTGGGGTTCGGGGTGGCCAACTTTGTCGGCACAATGCTTACCGGGTGGCTGATTGCGCGGAGTCTTAGCGTGACACTGGCGCTTATGCCTGCGCTGGTAGGGCTGGCA
This sequence comes from Pseudomonas syringae, assembly GCF_001698815.1. Classification (GTDB taxonomy): domain Bacteria; phylum Pseudomonadota; class Gammaproteobacteria; order Pseudomonadales; family Pseudomonadaceae; genus Aquipseudomonas; species Aquipseudomonas syringae_A. The sequence goes on from NZ_LGSI01000068.1 coordinate 482,404, forward strand.
GCGCTGGCTCTGGTGTTTTTGCCTGCCTCAGTACCGTGGCAAGCGCTGTTGGTTGCGTTTTGGGGGTTGGCGTTCGGGGGCGTGCCAGTGGCGTGGTCCAACTGGGTAGCACGTTCAGTACCCGACCAGCCGGAAAGCGCGGGCGGGATGGTGGTGGCATCGGTGCAATCTTCTATCGCAGCGGGTGCCGCCGCGGGAGGAGCAATGTTTAGCTTCAGCGGCATCGCTGGCGTCTTTATAGCCGGCGGGATCGTGATGCTGCTGTCAGCACTGCTGATTGCATGGCGCGTCAAAATCCAACCGTCCCCACTCGGCGAAGCCAGAGGTCCGGCGCTGCATATCTAAGGCACTCATATCAGGACGCCTTACTTTTCCGTATCCCAACCGACAACGTGCCGACACCGCCGAGCAATGCCCTGGCGGTGCCCGCTGTTCGAATGTTCGAATGTTCGAATGTTCAGCCAAGGACGATTTGGTCTTTGAGCAACCACGCTTTTTGCAACGACGAGGGTCGATCCAGGTGTCGACATCAAAATCAATATCAATAAATCCCTCCGCCAGCAGGCCGACGCCGTCGGGTTACCCAAGGACGTGCGGAGCGCCACCAATAGCTTTATGCGGTGGGTCACTGGCACCAGGCTGGCCGCAGTGATCCAGGGATCCAGGCAACTGCTGCCCGTGGGTATCAACACGCCGTCATAGCCCAGGCTTTCGGCGGCTACGGCGATTTGCCGCATGTACTCGTTGGTAGCTGGGCGGCCGCTGTTGGAGCGCCCCAAATAACGCGTGTCGCCGGAAGTGGGTAGAAACCAAAAAATATCGAGACTCATCAACACTGTCCTCGCTGCAAGATGAGAAGTTGTTCCTGCCAAGGGGGAAGTGTTGAAATACTGTCGCCCAACGAACACGTGTGATGGTGCTCGCACTTTCAGCCCCGTTTTTGATAACACACGCGTAATCCCCCACCTGTCCAGCGGTTAGGGCTTTTGATCGCTGCAGCCTTTGTATAGTGCGGTGGTCAAAAAAACGGTGGGACGAAAACTTAAATAATAATTAGGGGCGTATACAGGTTTAGAGACTCGAAGAAGTTCCTAGCCAAAAAACCTGTCACGCTTAGAATTCGCTTTACAGATCGCGACTACCAAATAGCCAAATCATAGGTCAAATAAAGCCGATTATCATCATGATTGGTTGAATAGTCAGTACGGAAACTGGCCCCTCTGTACTCGACCCCCAGCCCTTTGAATGTGCCGCTTTGCACCTGATACCGTAGCGTAGAGTCGCGCTCCCACTCGCTTGCGGCGCGGCCCTTGAACTCGCCCCCACCGGCTTTGTAGTAGCGAGTCATGAAGGCGAGCCCCGGCAACCCTAACCCGACGAAGTCATAATCGTAACGAAGCATCGTTGTATGCTCGTTGGCTTGAACAAACTTGCCGACGCCCGCATTGGTAAACGAGTAGACCGAACCGCCATTGATGTACGGCAGAGACGTATCACCTGACACTTTCTGGTAACCAAAGCCGATGGCCTGATTACCATAAGCCAACGTCCATAGTCCACTGAACATGTTGGCGTCCACGTTTCCAGCCACGGCACCTCCGGCTTTATCACTCGCGAAATACCGGAGATCTGACGTCAGCGAAACGGACCCGATATTTAACGTGTGATTCAATCCAAAAAACTGCTGATCGTAAAAGTTTTCCATCTGCCCGTAATAGTATGAAACGGTCAGTTGCTTATTTAAGCTGTAGCGCCCGCCTGCAAATTCAAAATCGGCGCCTTTGGCTCCGCTGTAACCATTCGGCGTGAAATCCTGATTATTGGAAGAGTTGCGTAATTTTTCCTGATCAAGGTGGCCTGCCTGTACATACAGACCTTCAATTCCTTTATATTCGATCTGGCTGCCCTGAACGGTCTGCGGCAAGATGCGTCCGTCATTGGTAACCAGCACGGGAATCTTGAGCTCGGATGTCCCGTGGCTGAACATCGCGTCCTTGTAGCGGACTTTTCCTGTCAAGCCAAAGCTGGAGAAATTCGACGCCGCATGCCCGTCAGCGTTGACCGGTAACAACCCGGTGTTGGCATGTTCCGGGCTTGAGTCCAGGCGAATGGCAGCCAATCCTTGACCTTCCAAGGCAAAGCCGACAACGCCGGGGGTAAAGCCAGATTTAACATTCAACAGAAAACCTTGTGCCCACTCGCGACGGTCATTGGCGCCATCGTGGTAATCATCGTTAAAGTAATAGTTACGAAACTGTAGTTTGGCATGAGCGTCCTCCAGAAAACCCTCCGCGAAACTTTCCGGAACCAGACACACCATGAATGACGCACACAACAACTCACCGCGCTTGATAGCGAAATGCATAATATCCTCCAAAACCTTTTAGAATTTTTATGGCAGTCGGAGAGCCCGATAAAAAATGTGGATCTCTATTATTTTTCTAGACGTATGCCCTTCTGGACCGGACAATATTGGGAAATACACAAAGACACAACATTATGAGTTATGCGCATAGACCTATGCAGATCTGAAGTAGAAGAACCCAACGTATAGCCTGGCCGAACCGAGGAGTGACCCGGATGAACTTTAAGCAGCTCGAAGCGCTTCAAGCAATCATGGCAACAGGATCCACCATCGGTGCAGCGTCCCGAATGGGCCTGTCGCAATCCGCTGTCAGCCGACTTCTGGGGCAGCTTGAAGAAGCGCTGGGGCTGACGCTATTCGCACGAAAAAAAGGACGTTTGCTGGCAATTCCGGATGCGGCTGAACTCTTGGCTGAAATAAGCAAGGTGGTGGATCACGTTCAGCGAGTCCAACGGTTGGCGGACGAAATCCGGATCGGTGGCGCCAGAAAGACACTGATCAAGGTCGGCGTACCGACTAGCATGGCACAGCAAATGATGCCCCGAGTGGTGGCGGGCTTCCTGGAGCAATATGAAGACACCGTGGTCGAGATTGTATCCGGCTCTTATGGAGCTATAGAAAGAGCACTACTGGACCGCTCCGCCGACATCGGGTTTGTATCGTTACCTTGTGAACTGGCAGACTTTGATCTTGATTACACCGTCAATACCGAAGCGGTGTGCGTGATGCCTTCCGATCATCCCCTGAGCAAACAGCCCGTTGTTTGCATCGACGATTTACGCGAGACTCCTCTGATATTGCTGGGGCGCCAGCGCGCATTGCGGACGGATCTGGACCTTGCATTCCGAGCCGCTAATTTGACACCACAGGTCCGGGTAGAGGTACATTCCGCAGCCGCCGCGTGCGGGTTCGTGGCGCAAGGATTAGGGGTGTCAATCATAAATTCTCTGCTTGCCTCGCATTTCGACCAGTTGCCTATCGTGTCTCGCCCCTTCAAGCCGTTAATTGGGTACACATTCGGGGTGGCCTTTCGTGCCGATGAACCCAGATCCAGAGCGGTTGACGACTTTGCCAAACACTTCATCGCGTACTTGAGTGAACATGCCGCGGCTCGTCGATAACCCCATGAAAGCGCCGGAGATAGCTTTCTGATTGCGAGCCTAACTCAGACACGCTATCCGCCACTAAAAAACCATAAATGCATAGGGCTATCCTGATAACTCATAATCTTGCGAAACCGAACAACGTCTTGATAAGGTCCGCCCTGACTACTCAATAATAGAAAATAAGAACAGGAGACGGACTCATGAGCTTGATATTTAATGGCTTCATGAAATTCAAGAAAGCGTTGGCCTCCCGCCAGCTTTACGAAAAATAAACTGTACTTTTGCTTCAACTGCCCATGAGCCAGAACCCTGTTCTGTTTTATAAAAGTTAGCGCATTTGCGCCAGCAAGAGTGATCTACCATGACAGCCATCACTAAAAGCAGCACCCCTGTCGACGGGGAAATTTCTGACGACAAGCCCTCGACGTCCAACTTGCAAATAAATCCTGCAGTTATTTTATTGGCCATCGTCTTTCTGGCTGTACTGCTCACCTACATCGTCGATTCCGGGGAATACAAACGAACAGGCGAGCTCGTATTACCCGGCACGTTTCAACAACTTGAAAAAAACAGCTCCCCCGTCCATCTGTTCAGTGTCGATGGGCGTAAAGCAGCTGATGTCAAACCCGTTTCAATCATTGAAGGGCTCATGGCAATCCCCAAGGGACTGGTGAAGCAGTCCGGATTGATTTTCATGGTCATATTGATCGGCGGTATGTTTGGTGTGCTCAACAGGTCCGGGACAATAGATTCAGGCTTGACCCGGATGCTGGCGCTAGCCAGGGGGAATATCTACATATTAGTCCCCTCCATCATGCTGATACTTTCATTGGGCAGTTCGTGTCTCGGGATGGCCAAAGAATACGTGATGGTCGTCCCGCTGATGGTGGCCATGGCCCACAGAATGGGACTGCCTACCATTATTGGACTGGCCATTGTGGTCATCTCGGTCAAGATTGGCTTTCTTTCCTCCATTTCCAACCCCGTCGCGCTAGGTATTGCCCAGCCCATCGTCGGCCTGCCCGTATTCAGCGGAATGGGGATGCGCGCAGCTACCTTCGTTGTATTCATGTTGGTGGGTACCGCGTTCGTCCTGATGTGTATTCGCCGTACTGGAGTCGACGTTAGAGCCCATGTCATCAATGACGATAAACGTCTTTCCGTTCGACATGTAGTCACCCTCATTGCCTTGTTGGTAGGCGTGAGCTTTCTCGTATACGCGTCCAATACCTGGAAGTGGAAGTTCACCGAACTCAGTGCCTACTACATCGGGATGAGCATTGTCTTCGCGGCCATCAGTGGAATGGGCGCCACTGCAGCGGCAGACGCATTCCTGAGCGGGATGAAGAAGGTCATGATGGCGGGGCTTCTGATTGGATTGGCCACCGCGGTTGAAGACGTTCTTTCCACTGGAAAGATCCTGGATTCCGTAGTGAACGGCCTCGCCGGCATGATTGGAGGTCACAGCCCCACTGTTTCCGCTTTCGGTATGTTCTTTTCCCAGCTGTTTCTTGATGTATTGATTCCGTCGACTTCGGGAGGCGCTGCAGTAACGATGCCCATTTTTGGTCCGCTTGGCCAACTGACGGGCGTCACGGCTCAAACAAGCGTTTACGCATTTTTGCTGGGACATGGTCTGACCAACATGATCACGCCGACGTCCAGTGGCTTGTTGGTATTACTCGCAACTGCACAGGTAGGTTGGGGGCAATGGGCGCGCTTTATTCTTCCCCTGTTCGTTACTTACTTCTGCATCGCACTCGTCATGCTCGCCATCGCGGTCTCCATTGGCTATTGACTCAGCCGCCGTGTGCTTCGAACACGGCGCTTCAAAGGGTTTACTGATGAACACTACTTCCGTATCTGGTTTTGATGCACTGGAGGTCCTGCGTGATCAGAGGGTGACCGTGCGCGACGGCATTGGCCTGGCAACGGATATCTATTTTCCTCGCGATCGAAGCGGCGCACTGCCGGTCATTATCGAACGCACACCCTACGACAAAACCAGTCCTTCTCGATCAGAATTAAGCCTTGACGGCCATCTGCTGACCCGTGAAGAAATGGCGGCTCGTTTTGCGGCCGCAGGGTTCATTACGGTGTTCCAGGATTGCCGGGGCCGGTACGCATCAGAGGGAGAGTTCGTCAAATACCTGTCCGAAGGCGAGGATGGATTCGACACCCTAGTCTGGTTGCTTGAGCAGCCGTGGTGCAACGGCAGGATTGGCAGCATGGGGCTTTCTTATGCGGCACATACTCAGCTGGCAATGGCATGCCTGAATCCGCCCGGGCTCATGACGATGGTGCTGGACTCCGGTGGTTTTTCCAACGCGTACCACTGTGGTATTCGACAAGGCGGCGCCTTCGAGCTCAAACAGGCAACCTGGGCTTATAAACAAGCGCTGCAAAGTCCGGCGGCGCTGGCAGACCCCGCTGTACTCAAGGCGCTCAAAGGCGAGGATATTCGGCAATGGTTTACACGCATGCCATGGGTACGAGGCCAGTCACCGCTGCGCCACGTCCCGGAATATGAAGACTATTTGTTCGAGCAGTGGGGCAAGGGAAGTTTCGGTCCTTATTGGGAGCAGATCGGGATCAACGCCGAGCACCACTACCACAATGTGCCGGATATCCCGATTCTACATATGTCCAGTTGGTATGACGCCTATGTCGGTTCCACGCTGAAAAATCGAACCTCGCTCAGTGAATCCAAGCGCGCCCCACAACACTTGATAATGGGGCCGTGGCTACACGGTGATCGCAACATCACTCACAGTGGCAACGTCGATTTCGGCCCTGCTGCGGCGTTTGATGGCCATGTAGACACTGACTGGTTGACCTGCCGGATACGCTGGTTCGAACAGTGGCTGAACCCCGACGATGAACGCCGATCCAACGCTGCTGTGCAGGTTTTCCTGATGGGTGGCGGCACCGGTCAGCGCGGTCAGGATGGGCGGCTGCAACACGGCGGTCATTGGTTGACTGGCGACACGTGGCCCCTACAAGGCAGCCAGGAAAAGGTGCTCTACCTGCGCCACAACCTCAGCCTGACATCGCAGTCACCAACGGACACTTATGCGAGCATGAGCTACATCTGTGACCCAGAACATCCGGTTCCAACCATCGGTGGCGCGCTGACGTCCGGCGCCCCAGTGTTCTCCGGGGGTGCTTTTGATCAACGTGAGACGCCCGAGTTTTTCGCCAGCCAAGGCAACAATCTCCCGCTGTGCGCCAGGCCGGACGTGCTGTCCTTTCAAACAGAGCCGCTGGAACAAGATCTCGTTGTTGCCGGTCCGCTGTCGATTGAACTCTGGGTGGAAAGCGATGGGTTGGACACTGACTTCACCGCCAAGTTGGTCGATGTGTACCCCGCCTCTGCGGACTACCCACACGGCTATGCCATGAACATTACCGATGGCATCTTGCGTTGCCGTTATCGGGATGACTGGTCGACCCCCTCACTGATGACGCCTGGGAAACGCGTAAATATTCGGATTGAACCATTCGCGACCTGCAACCGATTTGCCAAGGGGCACAGGCTGCGACTGGACATCGCCAGCAGTAACTTTCCTCATTTTGACGTTAACCCCAACAGCGGTGAGCCTGAAGGCCAGGGTTTACGAAAAATGAAAGTGTTGAACAGTGTGCACATGTCCAAGCACTGCCCTTCCCGACTGATATTAACTGTCCTGGAGGGCCCTGAGCTGCCTCGATAACATCCTGACCTGTTGCATTGATTTGTAAGTTCCAATCACTTTTTTACCTATCGCCCTCTTCAACTGAGCCCTGTTTAACTGGGCAGTGAAGAGCGTTCACCCTCGCCTCGGAGTCAGCATGCGAACTGTGATAAACCAACTCAATAAGATGTGTGACGAACAACCTTACGTCACCGCCTGGTACTTCAAGAATCTCATTACTGGTGAAGTTGCACATCGCTTTGGTCATACCCCATTCGCTGCGGGAAGTACGCGCAAGACGTCGATTCTGATGGCGGCGCTTCGTGAAGTACATAGAGGGAATCTCGATCTGAATGAACCCATACTGTATGAAGAGCGACTCCGTGAGGGCGTGGTGTCAGGAACATTCAAATACCTGACACCGGGGTTCAGCATCAGCCTGCGGGATGCGCTGGTCCAGATGATTATCGTCAGTGACAATGTATGCACTCGAATGGTGTTGGAGCGTATCAGCCTCGCTCAGATCAACGACTTCTGCCAGTCATTGGATATGGGCAATACCTCCCACCGAAATACAATTCCTCGTCCCGACCTGCCCATCGACCACAAACTTGAAGAAGTCACCACTACGTCTGCCTTTGATCAAGGCCTGCTATACGACCTGATCCTCCAAGGCAGTGTGAACCCTGTAACTGCCACCTTGCTCGGTTGCTCGTCTGAACAATGTGCCTTCGCTCTGGATGTTCTCAGCTGGCAGAAGCTTCGTACCAAGATGGCCTCATTACTACCGGCGGATACGAAGATCGCGCACAAGGGAGGGACCGGTAAACGCGGTCGAATGGATGGCGGCATCGTCTTTCGTGACGGAGCGCCGCTGTTTATTTTCACGGGCTACACCGATCAGGTTCCGCTGGTCATGCCTGACGGACTGCCCGGCTATGCATCAGCGTTCTCGACATTGGGGCGACTGGCGCGAACCTGTTGGGATGCCATCCCGGCAACCGGAGCACTGACTCATGGATAAGGTCCTAGATAACAGCGCCACCGACGCCACAACGCCGGGAGAACTCTCATCCTCCTGGACTTCGGCCAATGTCGAAGACGGTTTCACCCTGGTGGCAGTGGGCGACTTGATCATTTCCGACGCCATTCATGCGCGCATAAGCCGTCGCTCCCCGGATCTGCTCAACGTGCTGAAAAATGCTGACGTGACCTTCGGTAATTTCGAAGGTACCGCAATTGATCTTCAGCAGTACACAGGCTACCCATCGGCACTGTCGGGGGGCTCCTGGTTGATCAGTACGCCCGTTGTGGCCGAGGATTTAAAGAAGATGGGCTTCAATCTGGTCAGTCGAGCAAACAATCACAGCACCGACTGGGGCGTTCAGGGTATGCGCAGCACCGACCAGCTGTTTCGTCGCGCTGGCGTTGTGCAGGCAGGGACAGGGGAAACACTCGCCCAGGCCAGCTCACCCGCGATATTGAGCACCGCAGCCGGACGGGTATCGCTGGTGGCCGCGGCCTCCCGTTTCGAGGCCGATGCTCGCGCCATCGATCCACTGGGTCAGATCCAGGGACGGCCCGGTCTGAACGCTCTGCGTACCACCCGATTCGTGCTGGTCTCCGACGAGCGCCTGCATCAATTGGCCGAACTGCGTGACTCTTTACCTAAAGGGATGATGCGACGCTCGGTGCTGGCGAGCGACGCGAAAAACCAAATAGTGACGCTGTTCGACACCAAGTATCGGGCCCGCACTCAACTGGATAAGGAGGTCGAGTTCTCGTTCACGCCGGATGAACGAGACAGGCTCCGTATCTTGCAGAGCATCCGTCAGGCCAAACAGACGTCTGACTTCTCGGTGTTTTCACTGCACACCCATGAGCCGGGCAACTATTGCGAAACTCCGCCTGACTTCATGCCGATCATTGCTCGCCAGGCTATTGATAACGGTGCCGATGCGGTGATTGGACATGGTCCGCATCAACTCCGGGGTATCGAAATCTACAAGGGAAAGCCTATCTATTATTCGTTGGGCAATTTCTTTTTCATGGAAAATCAACAATTCCCTATCACGCGGGATGAGTACGAAAAGGACCGCGTTGAACCCGGTGCCATGACGGAAGCCGAGTTCATGGAGCATCGCCGAGTACACGGCGTGTTCAAGGAGCAGATCTGGTACGAGAGCGTGATCGCGGTTAATAGATTCAGCCCAAGCGGCACTTTGCGAGAAGTGGTGCTGCACCCGGTGGAAATGCACTGGCAAGACGAGCGCGACGCAGATCGAGGCATTCCACGGCTGGCCTATGGCGCTGACGCCCAGCGAATACTGACGCGTTTGCAGCGACTCTCTGCGGCCTACGGCACGACCCTCAAAATCGCGGGCGACCAGGGTCTTATCCGGTTCTGACCGGCCAGACTGAAGGCGTCATTTCAGGGCGTCTCCAACTGCACAAGGCGATCTGAACGATCGCCTATCCACTCAGCTCAACCTTCTCCGATCCGCCCCCCTTCAAACCACCTAACGACAACAATTCCAAGACACGCTATTGGGGCCTACCCATGACCGAATACAGCTCGCAAGTGACCGCCGCAGCCGCACCCGGCAGAGTGTCGCCGAACTGCGCCGCCTCGGCGTCGTTGACATCGGGATGCTCGAGTACCAGAGATGCGAGGATTTTGCGGAACTAATCATAGATCGCGGGCATATCGTCGACCAGCAGGATGCGCCGGTTCGGTGTTCATCGCTTATTCTGCGGAGCATCAAGAGGGATATCGAGGGTGAAGGTTGCGCCCTGTCCAGCCCCGTCGCTTTGCACGGTCAAGCTGCCACCCATTTCCTGCGCGGCTAGCGCGCAGCTGTGCAGGCCGAAACCGTGACCGTCTTTGCGAGTAGTGAAGCCATGCGTAAAGATACTCGCCATGTGCTCTGGCGCAATCCCATTGCCGTTGTCGGCCACCGTAATACGCAGTACTGATCCGTCAGCGAGGAAGGCGCCGAACGTGATGCACGGGCTGCGATCGACCACGCCGTCCAACGCCTGCCTGGCGTTGCTGATCAGGTTCACCAGAATCAGCAGCACCCGGTGCCGGTCCAGCGACAGCAGGGGCAAGTCGGCAATTTCCCTGACCACCGTCACCTCCTGGCGTGCCAGTGATCCGGCACTCATGCGTAAGGCATCATCGATTAACTCTGAGACCGGCACTGTTTCGACGACACTGACGGTAACGGCATAGGACTGCTGGGCAGCGACGATGGTTTTGATGTGGTCAATGCCCTTGGTGAGTCGCTCGAGTTCTTCGATGATGCCCTGTTGCTCTGCCGTCACCACCTCCGCCAGCTTGAGCAGGTAGCCGGGCAGCATCTTTCCTTTGTGGTCGGTGGTGAGAAAATCGCTCAGATCATTGACGTGTTCGTTCATCAGCTGAACCACCTTGCCCAGCCCCTGGGCTTTGGAGGTGCGCATCTGGTTGCTGACCAGTTCTGCCGATACGTTCACGCTGTTGAGGACGTTGCCGACGTTATGCAGAACAGTACTGGCGATTTCGGCCATGCCCGCCTGACGGGATTTTGCATGCAGTTCGGTTTGCACCTGGCTCATGCGTATCGCCGCGCGTACGCGAGCCTTGAGCTCCAGCGGCGAGAAGGGTTTGGCGATATAGTCATCGGCGCCACTCTCCAGCCCGGAGACGCAGGCCTCGCTGCCGCCGCGGGCGGTCAACAGGATCACGGGTAAATGGGCGAAACCGGCGCTGGCTTTGATTCTGGCTGTCAGGCCAAAGCCGTCGAGCTCCGGCATCATCACATCCGAGACGACGACATCGATTGGTCGACGCTGCAGGAGTGCCCAGGCCTGCTCTCCATCAGCTGCGGTGGCGACGATGTAGTCGTTGTGCAAAAGTTCGCTGAGGTAGCTAAGCATTTCCGGGCTGTCGTCTACCACCAGCACCCTGGACTGCAAGGCGTGTTCCGGGGGCTGCCCGTCGTCTGCGCCTTCCGTCGAAGCTCGGTCGTTGCGACTGCCATGGCGGCCGTCGTCGAAACGCAGGTGGCGCTGCTCGGTCGTGCTCGTTGTGCTCGGTGACGATTGCTCGTGCATATTGCTGGCTTCGGTCGGCAAGGTGTTTTGCTCAGCCCCCAGCGGAAGTCGAACAAAGAAGCACGACCCCCGTCCGGGCTCACTGTTGACGCCGACTTCGCCCCCCATCAGTTCGACCAGATCCTTGACCAAGGCGAGACCGATGCCTGTGCCGCTGTAGTGGCGCGTGGCGGAATTGTCGATCTGGGAAAAACGCTGGAACAGCAGCGGTAGTTTGTCTGGCGCAATGCCAATCCCCGAGTCTTGCACCGCGAGTTCAAATCGCTCGCCATCAAGCGGAGTTACTGCCAGGTGCACGGTGCCGCCAGCGGGCGTGAACTTGATGGCATTGCTCACCAGGTTGAGAAGAATTTTCTCGAAGTGTCGGGGGTCCAGGAAAACCGTGCCGAGCGCGGGATCGATGCTGCAGGTTAAAGTGCAGCCTTTGCCCTTGGCCACCATGGCGGCATCCTCGGCCAGCACACCAACCGCCTTGTTCAAGTCAATTGGCGCCGGACACAGCTCAAACTTGCCCGCTTCGGCCTTGGAGAAATCGAGGATGTCGTTCACCCGGTTCATCAAGCGTAGCGCGTTGCGTTGGGCGCGGTCGATTTGCACACGCCAGTCCGCCGGCGGGATGGCCGCCGCCGAGAGCTGCTCCAGGGGGGCGAGAATGAGGGTCAGAGGGGTGCGCAGTTCGTGGCTGACCGTGGCAACGAAATCGCTCTTTGCCTGGTTAGCCGTCTCGGCCTGGTTGCGCGCCTGAATGAGTTCGACGGCCTGCGCCTCAAGCACCTCGGTCTGCTGGTGCAGCGTGTCGGTCCGTTCGGCGACCATTCTTTCCAAAGAGGCCTGGACTTGCTGTCGTTCGGCTTCGGCCTCGGCCTCCAGCACCCGGATGCGCAGGGCGTTCTCCTGGAACACCCGTACCGCGCGGGTCATGATCCCAATCTCGTCGCCACGTCCAGCGCTGGCGATCTCGGCGTTCAGGTCGCCGGCCGCAAGCCGGCGCATGACCGATGCCAGGGCCACGATGGGCTGCGCGATAAACCGCGACGTGCTCCAGGCGATGGCGCCGGCTAGCAGGATGGCGACGGCACCCGCGACCACCGTCGCAAGCATGCCGCGATCATTGTGGACCAAGGCGTCGGAGCGCGCTTCGCCAGCGAAGCGTGCAACCAACAGGCCGGCGCTCCGTGCCTCGTTGCGAACTTGGTCGCGCGCGCCGCTCAATGAGTTGCTCGCCTGATGGAACCTGGCGAATGCCGCCCGGTAGCCGGCAATCTGATCGTTGACAGTCAAGGGCGTAGCCTTGGCTTGCAGCCCCACGGTCGAAGGGAGAACGCGCGCGAGACGGGAGAGCTCGTCCAGGATGGCGCCGACAAAGCCGGCGACCTCGGCCGACGGTGACAGGCGAAACGACAAGGTCTGTGCCTCCAAAGTGGCAACGCGCTCGGCGAAACGCTTGGACAACGCGGCTGCATTGTTCAGCAAACCGGTTGCTGCCTGAATGTCGTTTGCGTCACGGGCAACGTGCTCGTCCACTTCATCCAACATCGCCTCGAGGCGCTCGGCCACATCCCCGACGGCGGCGAGATGCCGCAAAGCCTCACCTCCCCGGTGTTTGGGCGCCTCGCCAAGGTGCTCGACCGCCAGGCTGGCAGCAGCGACCGCCGTCGCCAACAGGTCCAGAATCTCTCCCTCCTGCGGCGTCCTCATCACCTCACGCAATTGCTCGACCACGGGTGGGAGTGCCGCGCAGGCGTTCCGCGCTGCAGTGGCGGCCGCCCCATCGCCGGTCACCAGCATCTTGGCCACATTGGCGGTGATGATCCGTTCGCCGTTGCGGAGGATATCCAGGATGCGATGGGCGCTTTCAATGTTGCTCACCCGCGCCTTGTGGTCAACGGCGCGGGAATCAAGCCCCTTCAGCCCATCGGCGATGCCCTGTTCGACGAGGATCGTCGCCTCTCGCATCCGGCCGTAGTGGGCTGTCATGTTCTCCGTTTCGCCATCCATGGTAAGGGTCGCCGCCCGCAAGGCGTCGATTGCCGCGGCGAGCCTCTCCAGACTGCCCTTGAGCGATTCCGCCTCAGCCGCCGGAATGGCGGTGAGGCCGGCGATAGCCGTCGCCACCATGCCTTCGGCCTGGAACAGGCTTTCCTGGTCGCGGGTGGCGATGAAGTTTTCCACCCGCCCGGTGGCCCCGTTGACCGACGCCAGAATTTCTGCGGAATGGCTGGCAGAATCCACTGCACGTACCATGCCTCGCAGGCCGTAGAGGTTCACTAGCGATACCGCCAGCATCAGGAACACCAGTGCGGCGACCGCCAGGCCAATTTTGACGGCAATGGGCCTGTCCCTGACTGGTTTGAATGTCAACATGGCGCCTCGCATCCCCGCCCGCCGCTACTGCTTCATAACCTCCGGCAACGGCGCCGGCGGCGCCGTGTTGTTGATGGCCGCGTCGATCATCGCCGCAACGGAAGCCTGGCTGTAGAAAGGATTGGCGGCGCCGCCCACGGGCATAGTGGCGAGCCAGGCGTCCAGGTCTTTCGCATCGATGCGTACCAGCGGCACCTCGACGAACTTCGGCACCTGCTTGCCCGCCAGAATCTGCTGGGCCACCCAGAAACCCACCTGGGAGACGCTCGGGGAGGCGGAGACCGAGACGGTCTCGTAGCCATTGGCATCGCGTTCCTGTTTCCACAGGGCGAGTTCGTCTTGACGGTTCCCCATCACGATGATCGGCAAAGGGCGTCCCGCCGCCTTGAACGCCATGGCCGCTCCATAACCGTCGCCCCCCTGAGTAGCGACGGCATCAATGCTGGGCAGAGACGGCAGCGCCAGCGCCACCTCCTTGCGGGCGACGGAAGCCGTCCAGTTCCCGTACACGGTCTTGACGAACCTCAGGCCCGGATAGTCGCTGGCGGCCTTGCGAATGCCGTCGCTGATGTTTTTATCGGTGGCATCGCCAGCGATGCCGCGGATCTCTAGCAGCGTTCCGTTCCCCTTGAGACGCTCGGCGACATAATCCATTTCCACGCGGCCCATGGCGGACCAATTGTAGTCCACGGTATAGGCGCAGCGTTCGGTGACCAGGCTGGCCATGACCACCACCACAATACCAGCGTTGCAGGCATCGCGGATCACCCCGTTGAGGGCCGTGTCGGACGCGGCCAGGATGACGATGGCGTTGACGCCGTTGACGATCATGTCCTGGATATGGGCCGCTTGTTCCGACGCCGAGTTATTGGCGCTGACCACCGGGGCCTCCCGGATCAAGCCATCCTTTTGCGCCTGGACCGCAATCTCTTGCCAGTTGCGCACCATCACCTTGCGGAAATCGCTGCCCGCGTAGGAGTTGCTGAAGGCAATGCTATGACTTGCGGTAGGATCGCCGGCGATGCCGCCGGCGGCAGCCTGGGCTGGATTGGCAGCAACCATCGCCAGCCCGGTCACGCAGCCGGCGAAGCGCCACAAGATTTTGTGGATCGGTTTAGTGTTCATGCTGTTCTCCATCGTGCTTGGGATTTACCAACAGCAATCCACCTGCACCTGCCGACAGCCTGGATCAACGGCCTGGTCTGGTTGGAGCAGTCGGCCTGCAGATTGGAGATCGTCGACCATGTGATGTTTGGCGCAGGCATTGAGCATCTCCCTGTATGGCGCGTGCTAAGGCTTGGGCATACGCGGCCAGACCGAGAGTCTTGCGGAAATTCTCACGAACTGAAGATGTGTCGCCCAATGATCAACATGCCCCGATGGACACGTGTTACCAGACTGCTCATTCGGTCGTTCCAATAGAACCGGGCATGAAGGACCAGACACATACACCCTCCTTTCCTTGGCGGCCGACCATTGAAACCAGTACATTGCCTGCAGTGGCAATGAGCATAGTATCAAAGTGCCCTCTTCGCGCGCGGCCATGGAGGATTTCAGCCAGCTGAGCGACCCACAACGTCACACCGGCTACGACACCTGGGTGGGCGAGCCCGGCATCAAGCTTTCGGGCGACTGGCGCCAGCGTGTCGCGATTTCCGGAGCGAGGCTCAAGAACGCCCCGATCCTGCTACTTGACGAGGCTACCAGCGCCCTGGATTCGGAAGTCGAAGTCGCCATCCAGGCGCGGCTATCGATCATGATCGTCAAAGAAATGCGCCAGCGCGCTCCAGGCATAGGGATTCAATGGAAGAACGCCTGCGTTATTGGAGTCACCACCGGACCGTGTGTCCGCTTTTGCCCAGAGTAGGTAAAAGCGATTTCGCCAACCCTTGCTATGATTTCTGAGATTTCATCGTAGGGATTGCCCATGAAGGTGAACATCGAGGCCAAGGCACCTTCCTCCCGGAGAGCCTAAAGAATTCGCTAAGGGTCTCCGGTCATTCGTAGGCATGCTGGGTTGATGTGTTCCTGGTCAAGCCCAGATGCAATTCCCGGTTGACCTATCGAAACGCTATCGGCCTAAAAATGCTCAAGGGCGAGGTAATGGACGAGGGGACTGATTGTTTCTCAACGTCGTCTTACATACTCGCATCACGCGTGGTGCGGCTAGTCGAGCCGCCCACCATTTTCCCGTGCGTGCTTGATGTCTCTCGAGGGTGGGGCTCCGAAACGTCGGGCATATTCGCGACTGAACTGGGCGACGCTTTCATAGCCGACCCGCAACGCGGCGGTGTTCACGTCTACCCGCTCGGTCAACATAAGGCTACGCGCGGCTTGCAGCCGTAGCGATTTTTGATACTGAATGGGGCTGGTGCCTGTCAGCTTGCGAAAGCGGTGATGCAGCGTAGAGCTGGCCATTCCTGATCGTTCGGCGAGGTCGGCCACTTGCAACGGTTTATCGTAGTGATATTTTAGCCATTCAACGGCTCTCACGACGCCCTTGTCTCTGTAACCATCGCGAGTGACGCTGCGCAACAAATGCCCCGCTTCACTGAGCAGCAGCCTAACGCATATCTCGCGCTTGATAAGGCCCGACATCAAGCCTGCTTCAAGCGGCCGTTCGATCAGCGTGGAGAGTCGAGCGAACGCATCGAGCATCTCACTCGTCGCCACACCGGATACGAAGCCCCGCGGCTCAGTAGCCAGTTCCAGCTTTGGCGGTTCCAGGGTCAGGATCACCTCATTGAGCATGGAAAAATCGAGCTTCAACACAACTGATAAATAAGGGGTTTGCTCGTTAGCCGCAGTAACGCGAGCCAGTGTCGGTATATCGACCGAAGTGACGAAAAACGCCCCTTGTGCGAACCCACAGGGCTCCTCGCCGAACGTGATCTCCTTCGCGCCCTGCAGAATGATGGCCACGCAAGGCTCATAAATGCAGTACGCGGGCGTACCTAGCTCGGCTAATCGATAAAAGGTCAAGCCTGGAATCGACGTTGTGCAAACCTCGTTCAACCCAATCTGCACGGTGACTTTTTCGATAAGCCGTCTGAGTGCCTGGAGGCGCTCGTTGGGCTGAGCGGGCTCGCGCACGCTAAGGGATGGCATATGGCTGAAACCGAACTGCGAGAGGGAAGCGCTCGTCATCACATGCATCCTGTTAACGGAATATTCGAGTCTGCTGAGAATGTGTGTCTAGCACAAGCGTATCGGCAGGATTGTGCACAAAATACGGCGAATTAGGGTCACTTGGCTAAGCCTGGTTGCTCTAATTTGTATTACGAATACCGGCTTCGATGAGCCCGTGAAACCTGAGTCGCGAAAGGAAAGTGGGATGGACAGACGAAATTTTCTTGCCTATTCGGCGGCTGGTGCTGTTGCTGCCGCCTGGCTGCCAGCATCGAGTGTCGCACGTTCGGCAGCGGACGCCGCAGCGCCCTCTTCGCTGACAGAGCGCGGGAGCGTGATGCGCACTGAAGGTCGGCTAGTGCGCGCAGACCTGCCCCTCAATTTGCCCTCGCATACCATGAGATACATGACGCCTCAACGCTTTGGTATGGGCGGGACGCAGATCGGCAATATCTTTGCTCCGATCAGCGACGAGCAGGCGGCTATGGTTCTGCAGGCTGCTTGGGGGTCGGGTGTAAGGCTTTACGACACGTCGCCGTTCTACGGATTTGGCTTGAGTGAATATCGTCTAGGCCGATTTCTGCGGGGCAAGGATCCAGATGACTATGTGGTCTCCACCAAGGTGGGCCGCGTATTGACTGCCGCTGGGGGCGCGCGCGCGGACCATGCCATCTGGAAGTCACCAGCGCCCTTCAACTACCGATATGACTACACCGCAGCAGGAGCGCGTCGTTCCGTGGAAGACAGCCTGCAGCGACTGGGGCTACCGCGTATCGATATCGTTTTCATTCATGACATATCGCCAGATAACACCGAACTGGAAGGCGGATGGGAAGCGGCGTATCGAATTGCGCGCACAGGGGCGATGGTTGAGCTTGAAAAGATGCGTGATGAGGGGCTCATCAAGGCATGGGGCTTCGGAGTCAATACGCCGAATGCTGTGGTTCACGCATTGGCCAGTGATGACCCGACTCCCGATATCGTGTTGCTTGCCTGTCAGTATTCCCTCTTTGACCACGGCGATGCGTTGCGCAACACCTTTCCGGCATTGAAAAAGAAGGGCACCAGCGTCGTGGTTGGAACACCACTGAATGATGGATTTCTGGGAGGGCGCAGCCGATATAACTTCAGCCTGGATCTACCTGCCGGTGCGGTAGAAAAGCGCGGGCAAATCATGGCGGTTGCCAGCTGGTATGGCATCGACATCCATACTGCCGCCTTGCAGTTCGCAGCGGCACATCCGCAAGTGTCCGCGATCATTTCGGGGGCGCGTTCGACAGGGCAGATAGTTTCCAATGTACAAGCTATGAAAGTTGGTATTCCGGCAGGGTTCTGGGAGGAGCTCAAGAGTCAGAGTTTGATTGATGCTCAAGCACCGGTCCCTTCCTGAAGAGTGTCCACGCCCGCGCTATCTGCTGATGTAAAGTTATCGTCGCCAGCCTCATTTATCCCGTGGCTGGTTTCTAACTTATCCTGCTGTTTGCAGCAACGATGCAGATAGCAGCCGCTTTATTAGCGTTTTGCCGGAGCAAGCTCTAACTTCCTATCGCGGCAATCACTTACATCCATAACGTTGAGCGTTTAAAGGCATTATTCTCCAGCAATTAAACTGCGCACGCATCCAAATAAGAACACTAGCCTGAGATCGTAATAAATGAAGATACGAGCGCCCCTCATGATTTTCGGCGGCCTACTTGCGCTCTCCAGCAGTGGTCAATTACTCGCAGACACACTTGCACTTAGTGTTCCATTGCCTGATCCACTCCCACAGCTAAAGGTTCTGACACTCCTTGTAGGTCTACACCTGCTCGGTATGTGCTTCGGTCTTGGTGGGGCGACGATGCTAGACCTGTGGATTTTGCGTTGGATGCGCAGGGGTAGCCTCCCGGTTGAAATCGGACGCACCTTTCGCTTCATCAGCGACGCGGTCACTATTGGACTATGCCTGCTGTGGCTTTCGGGCCTTGGTTTCCTTGCCCTTTACGCGATGGAGTCGCCGGAAAAGTTTGAAAACCCTAAACTCTGGGCGAAGGTAATTGTGGTGATCGTCCTGACCATCAATGGAATAATCATCCACGCGTTTGTGTTGCCAGCAGCACTACGCGACTTGAGCCGCCCCCTGCTCTTTGGAGTCTCCCACAGCAGAGCTGCCTTATTTCTCGCATCAGGTGCAATTTCGGGTGTGTGTTGGTACACAGCTTTTGCCTTCGGCATTTTTCGGGAGTTAAACAACAGTGTCACATTCACCCTGTTGGTCATCATGTGGCTTACGCTGATAGTAGCCGCCTCTCTCGCCGCAATTCTGCTCTGGTTAAACTCTACAGCGGCAGTAAGAAAACCTCCTTCGCTCAGCCCTCCGAGTTAAAAAACAATAAAGATCCTGGACATTGCTTGTAACTGCTCACTTAAATCAGGTGGATACCTTCGCCTTAAGCGTTGCTATCAGGAAGGTGGATGAGCGGACGGTTACTTCCAACCTCCTCCACTCACCCGTCAACTCCCAACCGGCGAATATCGCCAAGCGCAACATCCAACGGCGGTATGTCTTGAATTCAATGATCTCCTCGTCATTGATAGAACGCTGCGCAATCCTATTTGATGCGCTGATCAAAGAGGGTGAGAATGAAGGTTATTCATGGAAGATCAACGCTGAAGGAAAAACCATCGTCACCGTCAACGATGAGCACTTAATTCATCAACGCCACAGCCTTGACTAGCGCATACACCGGCATGCCTGTGCTTAGCTCAAGGTCCACTGCCGAGCGGCGAGTTATGCGTGAAAGCATCACAGCGCCGTCCAAGTTGATGCGCACCAGTGTTTGCGCACTCTGCAGGTCATCGATAAAGTCCAGTACTTCGCCTTGCAGCATATTGAGGATGCTGCTGCGTTGCGGTTTTTCCAGCGCCAGGGCGACATCACGGGCCTGGATGCTGACGCGCACGCGTTGGCCCAATGGCAGTTCGCTCAACGGCAAGACCAGCAAACCACCGGGCACGCGCACCCGGCTCAGGCGGAAGGTTTCGTCATGCGATTCGAGCACACCTTCCAGCGCAGTTTCAGCTTCATTCAGATGAGCCAAGGGCAGATCGGCACGGGTCAATAGCTGGTTAAGCGGTCCGACGGCGCGCAGCTGGCCATTTTCCAGGTAAAGCATGTGATCGGCCAGGCGGCTGACTTCCGCCAACGAGTGACTCACGTAAAGCATTGGGATACCGAGTTCACTGTGCAACCGTCCCAGGTAAGGCAGCACTTCCTGTTTGCGCCCTTGATCCAGGGCTGCCAACGGCTCATCGAGCAATAGCAGGCGCGGGCTGGTAGCCAGCGCGCGGGCAATCGCTACCCGCTGACGTTCACCACCGGACAGGTGTTGTGTCGAGCGTTTGAGCAGGTGACCAATGCCGAGCAACTCCACTGCCCGCTCCAGTGAGACGCGACGTTCATTAGGCGCTATACGCCGCTGGCCGTATTCCAGATTCTGGCGCACATCCAGATGCGCAAACAGGCTAGCCTCCTGAAACACGTAACCCAACGGCCGTCGATCAGGTGGCAGAAAGAACCTGCGCGCCTCATCCTGCCAGCATTCACCAGCGACTTCGACGTAGCCGCTCTTATCCCGCTCCAGTCCAGCAATACAACGCAGCAAGGTGGTCTTGCCCGACCCGGATTGACCGAAGATCGCCGTGACCCCACTGGCGGACAGACGTACTTTGACCTGCAGATGGAAATCACCCCAACCGTGATCCAAACGCAGATCAATGCCGCAGGGCGAAAGTGCAAGATCGGTCATATTCACATCATCCGCAGGCGGGCGTTAAAGGTATAAAGGGCAAACAACACCAGAAAGGCAAAAACCAGCATGCCCCCTGCCAGCCAATGCGCCTGGGCATATTCCATCGCTTCGACGTGATCGTAGATCTGTACCGACACCACACGTGTACGCTGTGGGATATTGCCACCGATCATCAGTACCACACCGAACTCGCCAACGGTGTGGGCGAAACCGAGGATCGCTGCTGTGATAAAGCCAGGACGCGCCAGCGGCACGACCACGGTGAAAAACGTATCCAGAGGTGATGCACGTAGCGTCGCGGCGACCTCCAGCGAGCGCTTGCCAATAGCCTCGAACGCTTGTTGCAACGGTTGTACGACGAAAGGCATGGAATACAAGGTAGATCCAAATACCAGCCCAGCGAAGGTAAAAGGCAACAGGCCCAAACCGAGTTTTTGAGTCAGCGCGCCCAGCGGGCCGTGCGGGCCGAGACCAATCAACAAGTAAAAGCCAAGCACCGAGGGCGGCAGCACCAACGGTAACGCAACCATGGCACCTATCACTGCGCGCAGGCGCGAACGAGTAATGGCCAACCACCAAGCGATCGGCGTGCCAATAACCAATAGGATAAGCGTGGTGAGACTGGCCAGTTTGATGGTCAACCAGACTGCGTCAAGATCGAATGCAGAGAGCAATAGAAGCTCCTTAAAGACCAGGACACCCGAACACTAGAGCGTGTAGCCATACGAGCGGATGATCGCTGTAGCCTTGGGCCCCTTGAGGTAGTCGATCAATGCCTTGGCTGCCGGGTTGCTCTCGCCCTTGGTCAGGATTTGCGCGTCCTGTCGGATGGGTTTATAGAGATCGTCCGGCACCAGCCAGTCCGAACCGCTGACCAGCTTGCCGTTCTCGGTTACCTGGGACAGCGCAACGAAACCAAGCTCGGAGTTCCCGGTAGCAATGAACTGGTAGGCCTGGGAGATACTTTCACCGGTGACGATCTTGCTTTCGACTTGCTGGGTCAGGCCAAGCTTATCCAGTGTTTGCATGGCAGCGGCGCCGTAGGGCGCGGCTTTTGGGTTGGCAATGGACAAATGCTTGAAGTCGCCTTTCTTCAGCACCTCCCCCTTGGCGTCAACATAGCCGGGCGTGGCCGACCACAGCACCAGCTTGCCGATGGCATAGGTGAATCGACTGCCCTGGACACCCGCCTTCTCGCTTTCCAGCCTGGCAGGAGTGGTGTCATCAGCGGCAAGAAACACCTCAAAAGGCGCACCCTCTGTGATCTGGGTATAGAACTTGCCGGTAGCGCCAAAGATCAAAACCGCCTGGTTGCCGGTGTCGTTCTCGAATTGCTCGGCAATCTTGCGCATCGGCTCGGTGAAGTTGGCAGCCACGGCCACCTGCACTTGCTCGGCCTGCACCAGGGTCGAGATCAACACGAAGCCAATGCAGACAAGCAGACTGGAACGGACTTTCATATTTAAAACTCCTTGAGTCGTGATCAATCGTATACGGCGAGGATAACGCTGGAAGCCTTGAACAGAGCGCACGCCTGCTGCCCCACTGCCAAGCCCATGATGTCGTAGCTGTCGTGAGTGATAACCGCGGTAACACTGCGCCCGGACGGCAACAGCAGGCTGACTTGATCGTTCACCGAGCCCTGTTGAATCTCGACGATCTCGCCCCATAACTGGTTGCGTGCGGTAAGACGCAAGTCGCGGTCAGTGCAGAGCAGCACCGATGAGGATTTGACGAAAGCGAAAACCTCCTTGCCAATGGCCAGCGCGAGATTCTCCGCACTGGCTTTAGTGATGACTGAAATCAGCTCGCTCTGCGCATCTAGACGCAGGCGCACTTCGTAGTCCACGCCCCCATCGCGTAGACCGGCAATAGGCCCAGAGAATTGGTTGCGTGCGCTGGTCTTCATCGAAAGTCGGTGCATAAGGCTTTGAAAGTCATGAATATCGGCTCCTCCCACGTCTCCCACGTCTCCCAGACGTACGCTGAGCCGGTCGAGCGCAACCTGATATTCGAGTTCCAACGCCCGGTACATGGCGGCAATGCTGCGCCCGTAGTCGGTAAGCTGAGTGCCGCCGCCCTGCCGGCCACCCGTAACCCGGACCACCAAGGGTTGCGCCGCCATGTTGTTCATTGCATCTATCGCATCCCATGCCGCCTTGTAGGACAGCGGCACCGCTTTGGCCGCCTGGCTGATAGAACCACACACGCCGATCTGTTCGAGCAGACGAATACGTATTTCGGAGAGTGAAACGCCAACCGCGCCTTCAAGCGAGAAGTGACCGATGAAGCGCTGCGGGGTATTGGTCATATTGGCTCCATCTGTATACGTCGATACATAGCGATAAACGTGCCAATTATGAAGGCGCTATGGTTGTGCCTATATCAAAGCCTTTCCTACAGTAATAGCGACCGGACAGGAGTCCCTATCCGGGTTTTCTATGTAGCAAACACTACAACGTGTCGCGAAGCCGACATCCGCGGAGAATCAACATGCAAATCAGCGCGCGTAATCGTTTGTGGGGAAAGATTTCACAGTGCCATCCTGGTGCAGTTAACGCAGTGGTGGATATTGACCTGGGCAACGGCGACCAGTTGGTCGCCGTAGTAACCATGGACAGTGTGCGCGAGCTGCAACTGGCGACCGATGTCGAAGTGGTTGCATTGATCAAGGCACCTTGGGTCATGCTGATGACCGATGCCAGCAACTTCCAACTGTCCGCGCGCAATCAGCTACCGGGCACCGTGGAGTCGGTAGAAGCCGGGGCGGTAAATAGCGAGGTGACGCTGCGTTTGGCGGGTGGTGCGCAAATCACCGCTATCGTTACTCGTGAGGCGGTGGCTGAGCTCGGGATAGCGCCCGGTGTGCAAGCGACGGCAGTGATCAAGGCCTCGCATATCATTTTGGGCCGCAAGAAGACCTGATTTTTCCAGATCAGGTCTTTGACAAGGCTGTGAGCCGATGGGCCCTTTCAAAAGAAAGAGCCCATCAATCGTACGACTTTCAAACCAGATACCGAATTAGACGCCAGGTTACAGCGCCAGACCAAAGTCCGCCGAAATCGACTTCAACCAGACATCCAGACGCTCCTCCGTGAGACCACTCTGATTGTCCAGATCCAGCGCCAGGCCAACGAACTTCCCATCGACCACCGACTCAGAGTGCTCGAACTCATAACCTTCGGTTGGCCACGCACCGACCAGTTTGGCACCCAGCCCGGCAAAGAAGCTGTGCAGGACGATCATCGCGTCGAGGAACTCATCGCCGTAGCCGACTTGATCACCCAACCCGTACAGCGCGATGGTCTTGCCGGAGAAGTCCAGCCCTGCCAGTTTGGGCAGGAATTCTTCCCAGCTTTCGGTCTCGCAATCGGCGGACAGGCCCGGCAACAAACCATCGCCCAAGGTCGGTGTACCGAGGATCAAGTGCGAGTAACTGGCGAAGTTTTCGGGCGTGGTGCGATTAACATTCAGCGGGTCTGCCATGGTCTCGTCATCGAAACGCTTTTTGATGATTTTGGCGACCTTGCGGGATTTGCCCGTGTTGGTGCCGAAGAAGATTCCAATTCTGGCCATAGTTCACTCACCTCTGGCTGCTGCATAAATAAGAAAGCGTTCCGGCACTCTTCAAAGCCCGGCTCACCAAGACAAGAGCACGAAACGGGCCATGCCGGACACTCGATCTATCGACATAACCAACTGATACTTAATGACGTTTTATAAGCTTTTAGAGCGCATGTCGCAAAACCGACGTGGCGCTTCGCACGCGACGGTAGGCTCTGTCGGCTTTGCGACATTCAAACATCAACGCTCAAGCGCACCGGCTCAGGGCTGGCCTCCCCGACCGATTGACGCGCTTGAGGCATCGCTTCGTCTTCCTCCGCCAGCCGCTCTGCTACACGCAAACAGTCGCCGCCCTCGGTATCGCCTTGATAAAGCTCCAGGGTGCAGCCACTCAGTTCGGGGCGCGACGGCATGCTGAAC
Organism: Pseudomonas syringae; assembly: GCF_001698815.1. Lineage (GTDB taxonomy): Bacteria > Pseudomonadota > Gammaproteobacteria > Pseudomonadales > Pseudomonadaceae > Aquipseudomonas > Aquipseudomonas syringae_A. The sequence goes on from NZ_LGSI01000068.1 coordinate 506,915, forward strand.
ATGGTCGGTTGCAGCGCGGCTTCCAGTACGGCACGCAGGCCCCGAGCGCCGGTCTTGCGTTGCAGTGCCTGATCGGCAATGAAGCTCAATGCCTCGGGGGTGAAATCCAGGCTCACGCCCTGATAAGCGAATAACTGCTGGTACTGTTTGATCAGCGAATTACGCGGTTCGGTGAGGATGCGCAGTAACGTGTCGTGGTCCAGTTCCTGAAGAAAGGTAATGATCGGAAAGCGCCCGATAAACTCAGGAATCAGACCGTATTCGTGCAGGTCGTCCGGGAGTAGCGAGGCCAGCAACTCGTTGACCGAGGGTTGCTGCCAACGCGGCGGCGCATGAAAACCGATGCTGCTGGTCTTGGGCTGGATACGGCTGCTGATCAATTGCTCCAGGCCCGCGAATGCTCCCCCGGCGATAAACAGAATATTGCGCGTATCGACCACCTGCTCTTCGCCCTGCTCGCTGCGCCGCCCTGCCTTGCCGATGCGGACTTCGCTGCCCTCAATCATTTTCAGCAGGGCTTGTTGCACGCCCTCCCCGGAAATATCACGCACCGCCGTACCGCCACCGCTGCGCCGCGCCAGCTTGTCCACCTCGTCGATGTAGACGATGCCCCATTGCGCCTGCTGCACGTCACCGTTAGCGGCTTCGAGCAAGCGGGCAATGATGCTGTCGACATCGTCGCCGACATACCCGGCTTGGGTCAGCGTGGTGGCGTCGGCGGTGGCGAAGGGCACCCCAAGCGTGCGCGCCAGGGTGCGCACCAGCAGGGTCTTGCCGGTGCCGGACGGGCCAGCCATCAGGATATTGGATTTCTCCAGTTCGACCCGGTCGCCCAGCTGACAGACCGGCTCACGGTCACTGTTGAGCAAGCGCAGGTAGTGGTTATACACCGCCACAGCAAGGGTTTCCTTGGCCGTTTCCTGGCCGATCACCGAGCCGTCCAGGTGTTCCTTGTAGGCGGCGGGCGTACTGAGTTTGGGCACCAATTGTTGGTGTTTGCGGCGCTGCCCCCAACTGTTCACCACCTGATGGGCCAGGGTGACGCACGCCTCACAGATCCGCCCTTCGTTACCGGCGATCAAGGGCACCGTGGAGCTTTTTTCCGCGCCGCAGAACGAGCAGCAGGGTTTCTGAGTATCAGCCATGGGAGCGGCTCTCCATTGATGGGTGGTGTTGCAACAGCTGCTCCAGCCATTGCCGTTGATGAGCCTTGCGCTGACGATCCCGGAGTTTTTCACGCAGGTGCGGCAAAACGGCGTCCAGGGGCGCGCACATGGATGGCTGGATCGACTCACAGAACAACAAATGAAAACCCAGCGGCGACTCCACCGGCGCACTGATGCGCCCCACCTCCAGGGCGAACAGACTGGCCTCCAGCTCCGGATAAAGAACCCCCGGCCTGACATTGCCCAGTTGCCCGCCTTGCAACGAGGTCGGGCATTCGGAATGTTTCAGAGCCTGCTCGGCGAAACGCCCCGGCTTGCCGTACAAGCGCCTGGCAATGGACTCGACCCGCGCCAAAGCGGCCTCCCGGGTGTTTTCTGCGAACTCCGGGTTGATGGTGATGAGAATGTGCCGGGCCTGACGCGAGGCAGGCCGCATGAACTGTTCCAGATGGTTGAAATAGTAAAGGCTGACTTCGACGTCGCCGATTTCCGTCAGGTCTTTGCACACCCGATCCAGCACCGTCTCGACCTTTAGTTCACGGGCCAGCAGCGGGCGAATACGCGCCTCGTCCAGCGCACTGTCGAAGAGTTCCAGACGCAGCGCTTCGGGGTCGTCGTAGCGGCTGGCGATACGTGCCCAAGCATCATCGATTTGCCCCGGCGGGATCATCACGCCGAGCGCCTCGGCGCTGTGCAGCACCGCCTCTTCGATCTGTATCTGACGGCTGACAATGCGCTCGGCTTCAAGCAATTGCTCGTTGCTCAGCGCGGCGGGCGGGCAACCGAAGTGCTCGTGAGCGACCTTCAGCAACTGATAGCGGCTTTGCCCGGAAGACAATTGCCGGTGATGACTACTCATCGCTAACCTCCACTGGCGATTCAGCCATCGCCAGGCTCTGCTCGGGTACTTGCAAGACATAGCCATTGCCAAAATGCACGTGGTACTGGATGCCCTGCGGCAGGTCGCGCAGGACTTTCTCGATGTTGCCGCCGCGCCCGGCCTCGATCACCACCTCGCCGCGCAACGACAAGGCACAGCGCGTAACCACCGAGTCGCGGTACTCGAACAGGTTTGGAACCCACGGGACCGATGCCAGGATCAATTCCTCTTCACGGCAACCGATCATTTTTCCGTCACCAAGAAAGTGCACGCGGTAGATCAACTGGTCCTGCAAGTAGGTGCCCACATCGTAGACACAGCCCACCGCGCCGCGGCGGATCAACAGCGTGCCGGTGTCCAGCCCCGGATAGGTGCCGTCGTTGCGCACATTGCGGATCAGGCGGACTTCGTCGCCATACTCAAATAGCGGAAGGCTCATGATGCTCTCCTCCTATTTCCAATACAGGACACTAGTGGCCTGTACGGTTAATTCGTTATCTCAAATTCGGATGCCGCACGTCCCTAGCCAAGGCACTGTGACGAGTCATAGCCCGCTATGGCGAGGAACAGCAACGCAGGATAGGGGCGTGTGGCGCCGAAGTTGACTAACAGAATTAGCCACACAGGCCACTAGGTTCACCCCAGCAATTGATCAATGGAGACGAAAGTCGTCTGCGGCTCATTCATGCGGAACACCTTGAATACTTTTTCGGTCTGCGCATCGGACGCCACGAAGTCCTCATAAGCGCGGCCAAGCAACTGGCGGTAAACGGCCAGCCGCACGTTATCCTCGTGGTGGTCCAGCTCACCGGCCTTGCTCAGGTAGTCGTGGTAACGCTGCATGATGTGCAAGCGATTGACGTGTACGATTTTCTGCTCGTAGGGCACGTCGAACAAATCGAGGAAATCCTCGGCAGAGACCAACTCCTCCATCGCCTCATCGAGGGTCAGTCCGGCAGCTGCATCAAAGGCTTGGGTCATGGTCGTATCTCCGCGGTGGCCGCAGTGGGAAAGGGGATGATCTGAGCATTGCGCGCCTCCAGCACCTCAAGCAGTAACCGGGCACCGAGGCGGTTTTCGGCGTCCAGCTCGACAACCTTGGTGAGCATCGCTTTACCGTGCTCGAAATGGCCCAGGCGCAGGCACAGGTAACCGGCACCCTTGAGCGCCAGCAGGTAGAAGCGCAACAAGCCAATGCCGTGCTGCGCCGCCGTGACCAGATGCGCAGGCTGAATGTCGCGCCACAGCGCCGGCAATGCCAGCCGCGGGCCAACGCAGGCCATGACCCGTGCGGCGATACCCAAGGCATCCTGATAACGGTGCTGGTAGTAATAAAAACGGTACAGCCCGACCAGCACGTTAAGGTCGTGCGGTGCCAGCGCCTGCGCACGCAACAACGGCTGCTCGCCCGAACCCTCGCTGTATTGCTCGGCGGCAGCCTTCAGGCAGTCGGCAACTTCAGCGCTTTGCGGCTCGTCGAAGTAAAGCCCGTCGCCATCAAAATCTTGCAGGTCCATGGGCGCAGTCCTCACTCGGCCAGCGGGCTGACAGTCACGCGTCGGCCAACCGAGACCTTGGCCAGCGCAACGGCGGCGCCAGGGCAGTCGCTTTCACAGACCTCGTTGTCCGGTTCACAACGCTGGTAAAACTGCTCCTGAGTACCTGGCGCCAGCAACCCACCGGCCTCGACTTTGCGTTCCAGGCTGTCGATGCGTTCCAGCAGACAGGCAATGGCCTTGCCTACCGGGTCGGGGATCAAATGATGGTCGAGGTCGATGCCATACGGGTTGAGCCGTCCGGCTTCACGCAGGCGAACCACCTTGCCGGGAATGCCCACCACCGTGCAGCCATCGGGCACATCCTCGACCACCACCGAATTGGCACCCACCCGGGCGTTATTGCCGATGCTGATCGGCCCGAGGATTTTCGCCCCGGCGCCGACCAGCACGCCGTCGCCCAAGGTCGGGTGACGCTTGCCCTTGCGCCAACTGGTGCCGCCCAACGTGACGCCGTGGTAAAGCGTCACGTCTTGGCCTATCTCGGCGGTTTCACCGATCACCACACCCGCGCCATGGTCGATGAAGAAACGCGAGCCGATATGCGCCCCCGGATGGATATCCACATTGCTGATCAGCCGTGCGAAAAACGACAACAGCCGGGCCAGATAGCGCCACTCACCCAGCCACAGGCGATGGCCGATGCGATAAAGCATGATCGCGTGCAGCCCTGGATAAGTAGTGAGCACTTCCAGCGTCGAGCGCGCTGCCGGGTCGCGCTGAAAGACGCAAGCCAGATCCTCGCGCCACTCGCTGAGCAGGCTCACTTCAATCCCCCAAACAGCAGCGCGCCGTCTTCGCAGACCTGGCGATACAAGGCATACAGATCGCTGGTCAGCGGGCTGCGCTTGGTCCGGGTAGAAAAGGCGCGAATGCACCCGAGCAGCATATTGCTCTGCCCGGCATTCAACTCGATGCCCAAGGCCAGATAACTGGACTCAACCATGCGCGTGCCCGAATGCTTGCCGAGCACCAGACTGTGACTACGGCCAAGCCGGTCCGGGTTCAGGCCCTCATAGTTGCTGCGATGCTTGAGCAGCCCGTCGACGTGAATACCCGCTTCGTGAGTGAACACCCCGGCGCCAACCACACTCTTCTGCCAGGCCACCTTGCGCCCCGAGGCTTGTTCCACCAGTGCGGAAATCGCCCCAAGACCCAGCATGTCGATACCCGTATCGATGCCGTGCAACTGCTCCAGTGCCATGGCGCATTCCTCCAGCGCCGCGTTGCCCGCCCGCTCGCCCAATCCGTTGACCGTGGTGTTGATGTGCGTTGCCCCACCCTTGACGGCGGCCAGGGTGTTGGCGGTGGCCAGACCAAAGTCGTCGTGGGCGTGTACCTCCAGTTCCATGTCCAGGCGCTGATGCAGAAAGCTGAAGCGCTCGTACATGGCGAAGGGTTCCATCACCCCGACCGTATCGGCAAAGCGCAGGCGTCGGGCCCCGGCTATCTGGGCCGCCTCAGCGACCCTGATAATGAATTCCGGATCGGCCCGCGAAGCGTCTTCGCATCCCAGGCAGACTTCCAGCCCGGCCTCGCGGGCCTCGCCGACCAGCCGCACCACCTCATCAAGGGCCCAGGTACGGTCGCGGGCGAGTTTATGTTGCAGCATCAGATCGGACACCGGCAACGACAGATCGACCATGCCCACACCGCTGGCCAGAGCAGCCTGCAAATCGGTGTCGCACAGTCGGCACCACGCCAGCAAGCGCGCCGACAGACCCAGCCCGGCGATGGCGCGCATGACTTCGCGCTCCTCCTCACCCATGCTCGGAATGCCAATCTCCAGCTCCGGCACACCGATACGGGCCAGGGCAACAGCGATGGCGATCTTCTCTTCAGCATTGAAGGCCACGCCGGCACTCTGCTCGCCGTCGCGCAATGTGGTGTCATCTATGATCACGCTGCTCATAACATCCTCCGACCCACGGGCCGTTATGGATTGACCCGGTCTGGATTGACCTGGTCTGGGTCAGGCGTAGACCGGGGCGAAACCTTGATCAGCTTCCTGCGCCGGGCCGTTACCGCTCCAATACGGCGACAACGCACGCAGCCGGGCCACGATTGGCGGCATCTCGCGAATCACATGCTCGATTTCCGCTTCGGTGGTGTAGCGCGACAGCGAGAAGCGCACGGTGCCATGGGCGGCTGTGTAGGGAATGTCCATGGCGCGCATGACGTGGGAAGGCTCCAGCGAACCTGAAGTGCAGGCCGAACCGCTGGAAGCGGCGATGCCGACTTTGTTCAGCAGCAAGAGAATGGCCTCGCCCTCGATGAACTCGAAAGCGATGTTCGCCGTGTTCGGCAGACGGTTGCTCGGGTCGCCGGTGACGAAGGCATAGGGCACCACGGCCAGGATGCCGGCTTCGAGCTTGTCACGCAGGCGCTTGACCTCGGTATTCTCGTGGGCCATGAACTGCAAGGCGCGCTCGGCAGCCACGCCCATGCCAACGATGGAGGCGGCGTTTTCGGTGCCCGCACGGCGACCGCGTTCCTGATGCCCGCCGCGCAGCAGCGGACGGAAGCGTGTGCCGCGCCGCAAATAAAGCACGCCGACACCCTTGGGCGCATGCAGCTTGTGGCCAGACAGCGAGAGCATGTGAATCGCCGAATGCTGCAAGTCCAGCGGCACCTTGCCAACCGCCTGCACCGCATCGGTATGGAACATCACCCCGGCCTCATCGGCCATCAGCGCCATCTCTTCAACGGGGAACAGCGTGCCCGTCTCGTTATTGGCCCACATCACCGAGACCACCGCCACATCGTCGCTCAACAGGCTGGCGTACTCGTCCAGGTTCAGGCGTCCGCGCTTGTCGACCTTGAGCTTGTGGACCGTGTAGCCCTCGGTGACGAGCTGGTCGCACAGGCTGAGAATTGCCGGGTGTTCAACCGTGGTGGTGATGATGGTCTTGCGTTCCGGCTGAGCCCTGATCGCCGAGAGAATGGCGGTCGAATCGGACTCAGTGCCGCACGAAGTGAAGATGATTTCCGAATCGTGCTCGGCGCCGAGCAACTTTTGCACGCTCTGCCGGGCCTGCTTCAACGCAAGGCCGACGCGATTGCCGAAGCTGTGCATCGAAGAAGGGTTGCCGAACTGTTCGGTGAAGTACGGCAGCATCGCCTGCACCACTTCATCATCCACACGGGTCGTCGCATTGTTGTCCAGATAGATATCGTTCATCTCACACCCCCGCCATTTGCGGTCGTAGCGCTGACCGGAATAACTTTGACGAACTCACCGAGTTCCTCGATCAGCCGCTGTTGGATACCGCTCAGGGTAGTGCTGGCCAACTGGCAACCGGTGCAGGCGCCGGTCAACTTGACGTAGACGTTCTTGCCGTCCACATCCAGCAATTCGACATCGCCATGATCACGCTGCAAGGTCGGCCGGATGGATTCCAGCACTCTCTCGATACGGCGGATGCGCTGCAAATTGGTCATCTTGCCCGCGTCCGGCACGCTGGTCTTGGTGACCACGGGTTCGGCCTGTGACGCCGCTGCGGCAGGCGAAAACGTTGCGTCATCGAGGGTAACCAGTTGGGTTTTCTTACGCTGCTTGGCCTTGGTCGGTGCCGCCACGAAGGACTCGCCACGCGCTGTCAGTTCTTCACTGAGGATGCGCTCGATGCCTTCATGGCAAGACGAGCAGCCGCCGCCTGCCTTGGTGTAGTTGGTCACGTCCTCGACGCTGGACAGGTGGTTGGCGCGGATGGTTTCGCGCACCATCACCTCATCCACCGCAAAGCACTTGCAGATCAGCGCGCCTTCTTCGTGGTCGTCTTCCAGCGCCTCGCCACGGTAGTTGGACACCGCCGCGCGCAGCGCTTCACGGCCCATCACCGAACAATGCATTTTTTCTGGCGGCAGGCCGTCGAGGTAATCGGCGATGTCCTGGTTGCTGATCTTCAGCGCATCGTCGAGCGTGAGCCCCTTGACCATTTCAGTCAGTGCCGACGAGGACGCGATGGCCGAGCCACAACCAAAGGTTTGAAAACCGGCGTCGAGAATCACGTCAGTCTTGGGGTCGACCTTGAGCGACAAGCGCAAGGCGTCACCGCAACTGAGCGAGCCGACATCGCCAACCGCGTTGGATTCAACCACCGCGCCCGCATTTTTCGGGTTGTAGAAGTGCTCTTTGACTTTTTCCGAATAGTCCCACATAACGGCTAATCTCCCGGTGAGTCCTGGGCTGTGCCGGCACCGCCGACGGCCTCAGGGGCGCCTAGCAGGCGAAGGATTTTCCGCAGCCGCAGCTGCTGCTGGCGTTCGGGTTAACGAAGGTAAAACCACTACCTTCCATGCCCTCGATGAAGTCCATGGTCACCCCGCCAAGCAATGTGCTGCTGGCTTCGTCGATGAGCAGGGTAATACCACCGCAGTCGACCTTCTGGTCCTCGGCGCTGACGTTCTCTTCAAGCTTCAAACTGTATTTCAACCCCGAGCAACCCCCGCCTTCGACACGGATGCGCAGTCCGGCGACCGGCTTGGCGTTGCTGCTGATGAAGCGGCTGACGGCGGCCATTGCGCTGTCTGTCATAGTGATCATTCGCGTATCTCCTCGGCTTGCGTTGCTCTTGGGCCAATCTCACGAAACAGCAAGTGCAAAGCCGGTGCCACGCCGGGGAATAACGAATAATCGGTTAGATATCAATGAGATGAAAAATATCAAGATGGATATCGGGCTGTAGCGAACAAGACCACCGACCCTTCATGTAGGCTTCGTGACAAATCCAGGAGGTCCACGGCGCAGTCCAGCGCAAGGCTCGGCGCGAGCCCGCGTGGCACAGCCTTTTCTAGTCTCTGGCGCGCACTTTGCAGTCGATGTTGCAATCGAGGTCGAACCGTCCTTTGCCAGGGTCAGCCATGCTCCGTCATACCTTTCGCGCGCTTGGCCACGCAGGCTATCGCTGCTACTTCATCGGTCAGGGTATTTCCCAGATCGGCAACTGGACTCAGCAAATTGTGCTGTCCTGGCTGACCTACGCGCAGAGCGGATCGGCCTGGACCCTGGCGCTGGTGGTCGCGCTCGGCCAACTGCCGCTGCTCTTGTTGGGCCCTTATGCGGGCGTGCTGGCCGACCGGCATCCGCGGCGCCCTTTACTGCTGGCCTGTCAGGTGCTTGGCTTACTGCTGGCCAGCGGCCTGGCGCTGTCGAGCCTCAGCGCTGAACCGAGAGTCGGCCTGCTGCTGGCCGCATCCTTGGGGACGGGCCTGTTGAATGCCCTGGAAATGCCGGTGCGTCAGGCCCTGCTCGGCGCCCTGATCGGCAACCGCGACCTGCGCGACAATGCGCTGGCCCTGAACTCGCTGTCGTTCAATGCCGCCCGGCTGATCGGCCCACCCATGGCCGGGCTGCTGTTCACGCACTATGGCGCGGCGTTGTGCTTTGCCCTGAACGCCCTGAGTTATCTGGCCGCGCTCTACAGTCTGCGGCAAATGCCGGTCATGCCTGCGCTGGTGAATCCCCATGCGCGGGCCGGACTCGATCAAGCGTTACGCTGGCTGCGCGATACGCATCCGGCGCGCTGGCTTTTACTCGCGGCCGGGATCAGCAGCCTGTGTCTGGCGCCCTTTATGGCGCTGTTGCCGGTTTATGCACGGGATATTTTCGCACTCGATCCCGCCGGGCTTGGCCAATTGCTCGGCACTTCCGGGCTCGGTGCGCTGCTGGCAACCCTGCTGCTGGCCTCGCGACGCAATCAGTGGCGGCTGGAAACCTTCATGGCGGGCGGCGCGTTGCTGTTCGGCCTCAGTTGCCTGGGCTTCGCCTGCAATCGGCACCTGTGGCTGGCCTGGCCGTTGATGGTGGCCGCCGGTGCCGGTCTGGTCGCCTGCGTCACGTCCAGCGGCATTCTGTTGCAGAGCCTGGTGACGGATGCGTTGCGCGGCCGGGTGATGGCCTTACATGGCATGGCTTACGTCGGCAGTATGCCGTTAGGTAGCTTGCTGGCCGGTGGCCTGGCGGCCCAGCTATCGGTGCCAGCGGCGTTCGCCATTGCCGGGCTGGGCATGCTGATCCTCTCGGCACTGTTGTTGCGCTGGCTACCGAAACCGGGCATATGCCCGGCTCAGCCCACCAGCGAACCGCTGTCGCTGAAATAGTGATTAAGGTGCAGCTGTGTAGCGCTGTAACGCACCACCAGACAACTGCGGCTGTCGAGCCGTTGGGCATTGACCAGCAAGCCCTGCTGCTGAATCAGCACGTCGCCCTTGTTCAGCGCCAGCAAGCGCAGACCTTGACCCGACGCCTGGGTTTGTCGGGTGTGCATGCCTTCCAACAGGCGACTTTCGAGTGCTTGCCATTGCTCCAGGCTGGCGCCCTCTTCGCGCATCTGTTGCAGAGTCCCGGCCAGCTCCGGGTCTTCGGCCAGCAGGCGTTCCAGGCATTGCCGGTTGTCGGTGTGGCTACCCGGCAAGACACTCAAACCGGCCTCCAGAGTAATCGGCCGCAGGGCAATCCAGGCGGTTATGTGCGGGCTGCCGCCATTGGCCTGGCAAGCATGACAAGTGCGCAACTCCTGGGTGCTTTCCGGCGAACCGATGCCAACCGGGTAACTGCGCTCGCCCGCCAGCATATGCAGCGTCGCGAGCAAACGCTCGTGGTGCACCAGCGTCATCACGCCGCTGGTGCGGCACTCGTAGGCTTGGCGACGGCGAAGGATTTCCGGATGGGCACGGGCGCCAGACTTGCGAATCGGGTCGCTGCGCAATAGGTAAGTCGCCACGGCGGCGGCCTGTTGATCGATCAGCGTCGGTGACAAACAATCGCGCAGCAACAGAAAGCCATCGCGAGCGAAGGCAAAACTGTCCAGGGGCGGCGCTGAAGAGGATAGGGAGTGAAGCATGATCGTTTACCTCGGCTGGCAGAATCCATTTACTGAGAATAATTATCATTCAGATAAATACAAGCACTTTCACTTAAACCTGTTCCAGCGGCCAATCTATATAAGACCGTATACAGATATATTCGACAGGCACTTCTCATGCCAGTCCGACATGATCAATGATTCATGGGTATTGAGCCGATATTTAAGGGCATGATTGTTTATTTATATACATAACACCATAACGAACAGACGCAATTGTCTGCATACCTACAAAGTGCTTTTGTTTTATCGCTGCGGGGGGGCTGGCTTGAGCATGTCGTTCGTCATCAGGATTTTATGTCGTCGATGGATCAAGCACAGACGTAGGTCAGGGCTGGCTTCCCTGGCTGTCGGTTGTCGTATCGGGCTTTGTTAGATTGTCGACAATACGACAATGATTTTCACGTAACCCATTGATTTAACAGGACCACTGTGAGGCATCAATGTTGCAAAGAGACTACTGCAAGGCGCCGTTTTACCTTGCACTCCGTCAACCGCAACAGAGAGAACAGTAATGTCCATCAAGGAAATAAAAGCGTTTTCCGAACACGCCAAAGCGGATCAGGATCTGGCCGAAAAGTTGAAAACCTGTGAGAAGGTTCGCGAGATGATTGCGCTGGGCAAAGAGCACGGCTTCGCCATCGACGAAGTTGAGCTCTATCCGCCTAACGAGCCGCAGTTCACCGAAGACCAGCTCTCCCTCAAGCTGGGCAAGGCGCTGCTGCGCGTCTGAGAACAACCACTGCCAGCCTGGATGGAGTCCACAGACTGCACGGAAGTCTGTCCAGGTTGAGCTGATGATTCACGGCCAACACTACCCGATCAGCACCTCATAGGCCCGACGCAGCAGTTCGCGATCAAGCCAGGGCATACCGATGCTTTTCGTCAGCTCGATCCAGCAGGTACCGGTAGGTGCCGGGCATAGATCGTAGCCGGTCAGCGCGGCGAGGTAGATCGGCATGAGCATGCGCGGGACTTCCAGACTGACCTGAAACTCGCTGACCAGTTCAAGGGCCTGGGTAATGCCAAGATCCTGTTGCAGGTGGCGCAAGGCACTGGCGGGATGGGTCTGTACCGGGTTGTCCGGTACGCCTTCGGCAAATACGGCAAGGGGCGGCAAAGGCAGCGGCAACACCACGCCCTCGCGCTGCGGGATGAGAAAGTGCAGACGCGCACTGACCGGATGCTTGTGACACAGCAACATACGCCAATTCAAAGGATGTTCGTGGCTCATGGTCACAACTCAAGCAAAGCGTATTCGACGGGGCCTGCGAATAGCCGGGTGCCGCCGCCTTCCATGACCACTTGCTGCGCGGCCGCGCCGTCCAGCACGCGCACACCGGCCAAGTAGTTCACGCCGAAGCGACTCCACTCACGCAGCCATGGCAGGCTCGGCCCCATCAGCACCACTTGGGCATGGCGCGACAGCTCCAGCAGGCGCGGCAAGGTTTTGTTGGCGATGCTGCTGGCGCTGACGAACACCCAATCTGCCTGCGGCAGCAAGTATTCAGCGGCGCTGTCCGGCAGATCGCCCTCCTGCACCTGGCGCTCCAGACAGTCATAGGCGACGTCCCGCCACAGCTGTTCGAGGCCGGGATAATGGCCGATCACCACGACCCGTTGCCCTTGCAGGCGGGGGCCGAAATGGCTGAACACCCACAGATGGCCGGGCACCGTGTCGCTGCGCAGCGGGGTGGCCTGCCCGGCGCAGCCATCGGCGGTATTGATGCTGGCATTGAGCACCGCCAGACCGATGGCCGCCTCCGCGTCATTCCACGACAACAGCCAGCGGCGCAGTTGGTCGCTGGGCTGCCCCCGCAGCGTGCCTGCCCAGCTCAGAGTGCGCGGCACCTGTCGCGGGCTGAAGGCGAAGCCCTGATGATCGGCCACTTCGGCCAACGTCCAGTTCAAACCCAGGCAGACGCGCTGCACCGGCGTGACGTGTGTGCTGCTGCCCAGCAGCCAATCGTAGAGCGCGTTCATTCGCCCAGCGCCGGCAATAGACGCAGCTCACTTTTCAGCGCGCCGGGTTTGCCCCAGGCGGTGACGGCTTCGATGACCCATTGCGGCTTGGCCGGGTGCGGCAACAGGATGTCGAATTCAGCGAACACCTGACCATCGCCGGTGAGCAGAATGCTGCCCAAATAACTATTGCGCTCGCTACGCCATTCGGCATACACCGCCAGGCTGTGATCGAATGGATCTTCGCGCAGCTCACTGCGACTGTTTGGCGTGCCGACGACGGCCAATCCGCCCTCGATACCGGCCCGTTGCAGACAGCCAAGCAAGGCGGTCCAGGTCTCCGCGAACAAGGGCTGGGCCTTTTGCAGCATGTGGTCGAGCGGCATCATCAGAAAGTATCCTCATCGAAAGACTGGGCGATCCGCAGAAAGGCCGCACCGCCAATTTCGTCGAACGGGTCAAGCTCAAGCAGTTTTTCCAGCACCCGTCGGGCGTCGGCAACTTTTGCGCGACGCAGGCGGATCACCCCCATTGCTTTAAGGCTGAACAGGTATAAGCGTTCGGCGCCATCACGGCGGCTCCAGTCAGCACTGTCAGGCCCCAAACGGCGATAGTTGCGACTGAATCCGGCGTTCGTGGCGGCGATGCGCAACGCCGCCCACACCGCCGCTTCAGCCTCAACGTAACGGCTGGCGACGAAGTAGAACTTGTACAAACCGATATGCGCGTCCGGCTCGGATGGCCAGCGTCTGCGCGCTTCCAGCAAGGAGGTCTCGACAACCTGCGGCGACTGGGCGCACAGCGCATGGTCAAGCAAATAACGCAGCCCCTGCGGTGTTTTGCTGGAGAAGTACGCAAGCCGGGAACTGAGCAGCGACACGTCAGCCATTGCGTTACCAGATCTGCGCTGGAGTGAGTTTGTCCGCGTAGGGTTCGCCGCCCAGCAAGTGCTGCTCCACGATCAATTCAGCATCCTGCGGCTCGACCCAGCTGTACATGATCGAGCCGGGATAAATCAGCACATTGGCACCCGCCTGGCACGGGCCCAGACACCCGGTGCCGGTCAACGCCATGCGCCATTGCAGGTTGCGACGGATCAACGCCTGAGCAAAAGCATCGAACACCTTTTCGCCGCCCTTGGCGCCGCAACTGCCACGCGGATGCCCCTCCTGGCGGCGCTGGGTACAGATGAAAATATGGAAATCGGGTTTGGCCATGATCGCTTCCTCACTCCTCAACAGACGGTCAGGCCGCTGCGGGCTGATGGGAATGACACTGCTTCGGGCAGACCCTGGAGCACGATGTACAGCCAATGCAGTCCAGACCGTTCTGGATGGTCATGACCTGCATTTCGTCATCGTCGTCGTAATCATCGTCCGCCTCGACCACGCTGCCGCGCTCCACCAAAGTGAAGACGTCCCGTGGGCAGACCTTGTAGCAACGTCCGCAACCGATGCACTTTTGTGCATCCAGAGCAGTAATGAATTGCGGCGTCCACTCGGCTCCGCCCCGGGTAAGCCCGGTGATTGTTCCAGTCATGCCTTATCTCCTATCTCCCCCACGCCTTGAGCGCGGGGTACCCACGGTTTATATGTGTGTCGTCCCTGAATCTGTATTTTTTATGCCGGTCGCCGCCGACCAGACAAAGATCGGTAGGAGCAACTGTCTTCATCCTGCCATTCGTCTGCGCCACTGAGTGCCTGGAGGCCGTCCCGTCCTCATCGCGGGCAAGCCCACTCCTACAGAAGAATGCGCTCGATTGTTGGAACGGGGCGGACGGCCAGTCCTTGCCCGCGATCGACTGCACAGCAGTCGCAGAACGCCAGACGCTGTTTTACTGGAAGAAACGTGAGCGTTGGTTCACGACCGCTACGGTCGGACGCGACCCCGGGCCGATCGCGGGCAAGCCCGCTCCAATTACACGGACCGTGTTTGCTGCGCGACAGCGCGGTATCAGCGACATCGGGAAATCTCCTACTGATCTTTGCCAGCCCGGTCCAGCCGGGCTTTGGCGTCTGCCCAGTCCAGGCAAGCCTGATGGGTGTGCTGCGCCAGTTCCGGCAGCTCTGCATAGGCGCTGAGCAGGCGATCCTCGACCAAGTCGTGGATCTGCCCGGCCCAATCGCTGGCGATGCGTTTCTTCTGGCTGACTTCCTTCTGCAAAGCTTTCAGTTCTTCTTCACTCATGCCTGCGTCCTCAGAGTTCGGCCACGCTACGGTTTTCAGCGATCAGTCGGGTGGCCGTGCCCAGCGCCTTCTCGGACTCAACGATCAACGCTTCAAGGGACTCGAAGCCAAAACGGTGGACATCGCGCAACACCTTGTCCAGCGCCACCAGTTTGCCGACCAGGATCAACGCCCGGCCAAAGCCTTCATGGCTGATATTGATCATTGGCACCGCCATCAACCCGGTTTCGCGTTCGATCATCTGGGCGATGGCGTTGTAATAAGCCTTCACCCGCGCCAGCGTGGTTTCGTCCGGGTCACCGACCACTGGAATAAGGCGACGCCGTTCCTTGGTCAGGACAATCGGGTCGAGCACGCGGGCGTCGGTCCAGGTGTCGTAGGTGCCATAACTGTCCATGGCGCGCAGTTGCACCACCATCTGACGGATGACCGGCTGTTGCAGCGCCGGATCATCTTCGCTGAGCACCTGTGGCTGTTGCGGCTCTTGGTACATGTTATTTCCTCGTTTCTAATGGCTACAACTTAGTCATCCCAGCCTTCGGCGGCCATGGCGTCGAAACGCTGCTGGCCTCCAGCCTGGGTACGTTGAATCGCTTTTGCCAGCCAGGTAGAAGGGCCAGCACGAAGTTCTGCTTGCAACGCCTGGATCAACTCGCCTATGCGCGCCGACTCGCCGACCTTTACCGGCTGCACGCCAATGGCAAGCAGCTGTCGCACTGCCGATGCGCCACAGGCGCGGCAATACACGGCGATGCAGCCATCAAGCAAATCGAGCTTGCTGAGCAGTTTGTCTTCGTTGCCGTCCTGCTCCTGATCGTCGAATTCAGCGAGCGACAACAGCTGCGCCCGCTCCAGGTTGACACCATAGATAACGAAGGCACGCGAGGAGCCAAAATGCTGATCGACCTGATCGCGGTCCGATGAAGCGAAGGCCACTTTCAGCAGCGTGCCGTCATCCTCGCCATCGAGGACTTGCAGTTGTCGAGTAGGGCTGGCCATGGCTCAGTGCCTCTTCTGGTTACGTTCGTCAGTGGGTTTCTGTGCGTAAATCGAGTGATACGCGGCGATGCCCGAATGATGTTCGGTCAGCAGGTTGGCGATATCGAACAGTATCTGGCTGGTGCCGCGATAACCCAGCCAGCAACGTTGAAAGCCCCCCATCAAGTCGTACTGCGGAAAGCCCATGCGCAGCAGCGGTAGATCAAGACGCCGGGCGCAATCGAGTGCATGGCTGTTGCCCAGGATCAGTTGCGCCTGCTGCTCGCGGGCACTGTGTTCGAGGTCTTCGAGATCGCCGACCTGGATCTGTTCCAGGGGCGATGCCGCCAGTGAGGCTGAACGGGCCGGGACCACCGCACTCACGGTGCGCGCGCCCGTGCCGCGCAGCAGCGCATCGAAGCCGAGCAACAAATCCGGGTCGGCGGCAATCGCCACCCGTGCATCGCCGAGCATGAAGTGAGTGTCGAGCATGCAGTCCTGCAACTGCCGACGATGGCGCTGCCAACGCTCCGGGACCGGGTTGCCGCTGATCTCGGCCAGCGCCATCAACCAACCATCCACCGCATCCAGCCCGAGCAGCAAACCGAAGCGCCAATCCGGCACGCCGGTACGCGTGGCCAAGGCATCGGCCGCGCCATGCAGGCTCTGCCCGACCACCAACGTCGCAATACTCAGCGGCGCGGTCGCTAGCTCAGTCAGGCTCAGCCCGCCGGTGGTCAGCGGGTTGAAATCGGCATCGTCCAGGTGCCCGTCCAGCGAGCCGGACAGATCGGGAATCAGCAGCGGGCGCAAACCGAAACTTTCGATGCTGTCGCAGATAAACTCCAGATCGCCCGGCGTCAGATTGGCCGAACACAAGACGTTGACCTGACGCGGGCGTTGACCGGCGCGGCCCCGCTCATTTGGAATCAGGGTTTCGATAATGGCTTTGACCGCCGCCGCGAACCCGCTCTCGAAGCAACCGCTGAAATCCGGGGTGCTTACCGCCACCACCGCCACCTCGTTGTACTCCTCATACTCCTGGCGGAATTCGTGCACGGCCCGGGTCATGTCGCAGCCCTGGGTTTCCGCCAGGCCGGTGCTGACCAGGCCGATAATGGCTGGTTGCTGCTTTTCGCAAATCGTCTTCAGTGCTTCGATGATGTTTTCATCGGCGCCCATGACCGAGCTGACCTGATCCATGGCCGTGGTCTGCAAGGGCACCGGCTCGCGGAAATGGCGCACGAAGAACACCTTGGCGAACGCCGTGCAACCCGCCGAGCCGTGCATCAACGGCATGCTGCGTTGCATGCCAAGGAATGCCAGCGCGGCACCCATGGTCTGGCTGGCCTTCAGCGGGCTGACGGCCAGGGCTTTCTTGCGGTTGACTATCTCGGCCATGTCGCGCTCCTCAACCGTTGACGATTTGCGGATGCGCCAGAACCTGCGCAGTACCAGCCCACGGCGCAGGACGACGTACCGCCTCCCAGACCGGGCTTTCGATGGTCAGGCATAACTGGCGCACCAACTCCAGCATGCCGTCGTAACCGGCGTAGCCAAACTCGCGTTCCTGGTTGATATCCAGGAACGGGATGCGCGCTTTCAGCGCGGTGTACATGTTGCGACCGCCCGCGATAAGAATGTCGGCGCGGTACTCGTCCACCGTCCTGAGCAGTGCTCGCGGATTGCCTTCCTCAAGCATCTTCACGTCGTCGCCCATCAGTTCGCGGATGCGCTCCTTGTCTTCCTCGGTGGACTTCTTGGTGCCGGTGGCGACCACCGTCATGCCCAGATCTTGCAAGGCAGAAATCACCGACCAGGATTTCACCCCGCCGGTATACAGCAGCACGCGTTTGTCATGCAGGCGGGCGCGCCAGGGTTCCAGCGCGGTGCGAATCTTTGCCTCCTCGCGAGCGATCAGCGCTTCGGTACGCGCGCTCAGGTCGTCGTCGCCGATCAACCGGGCGAAATCGCGCAGCGCTTGCGAGGTGTCGGTAATGCCGTAGAAACTGCCCTCGAACCACGGCGTGCCAAAACGCTCCTGCAACTTGCGCGCGACGTTGAGCATGGCCTTGGAGCAGACCATCATGTTCACCTCGGCGGCGTGCATGCTCTGCACCTCGCGAAAGCGCGCATCGCCGGACAGCGTGCAGAGCACCCGCAGGCCCAGCTCGTCGAGCAGCGGCAACACATGCCAGAATTCACCGGCAATGTTGTATTCGCCGATCAGGTTCACATCGTGCACGCGGATACCTTCGCGCTGGCTCTGTGGCGGCAGTACATCCGGCTCCCGGGTGCCGATCACGTACTTGACCATCGCCTCTCCGGCAATGCGGTTGCCCAGGTTCTTGGTGCCATAGAAACCCGCCGCGTCCACCGGGACTACCGGCGTGGCGAACCGCTCACTGGCAGCCTTGCAGATCGCATCCACATCGTCACCTATCAGTGCCGGGACGCAGGTGTTGTAAACGAATACCGCTGGCGGCGCATACGTCTCCACCGCCTGGCGGATGGCATGGAACAGGCGTTTCTCGGCGCGCCCCATGATCACGTCCTGCTCGGTCAGGTCGGTGGTCATGCCGATGCGGTACAACTCTGGCCCGCTAGAGCGGGTGCCGCGGTTGTCCCAGGAACTCCCGGCACAGGCAATCGGCCCGTGGACGATATGCGCCACATCGGCAATGGGCAGCAATGCGATCTGCGCCCCATCGAAGGCACACCCCCCATCGGTGGCGCCCGGTGCGGGTTTAGCGCAGCCGGACTTCTCCTTCTTGTTATGGGTGCAGGCAGGTTCGTCGAGCAACTCGGCAATATTCTTGGCTTTCATCGCACACCCTCCGGTCTTGGCGCATCGCGTAAACCAACTGACGCGACCTGTGAATGACCTTTTGCAATGCCTGTACCAACGCTTAATTTGTTGTTTTATATAAGGTTTTATAGAAACAGAATTGTCGTGAACATACCCGGATGTCGGGTTTGCAACAGACCGAGGGCGGATTGCAGCCATGGTTTGTCTTGGGGGAAGGCTTGCGCATGGCGTGGGTCGCCGGTACTCAGCGCTGTTTCACCCAGAACTGATGGGTCAAGGCATCAAGATTGGCGGTCAATCTGGCCATTTCTACGGCACTCTCGCGGTTGTTTTGCCCAGTCTTGACGTTCATATCAGCGGCGTCACGGATGCTGCTGATACTGCGATTGATATTTTCGCTGGCCGCTCCCTGCTGCTCTACGGCTGCCGCTATTTGCCTGTTCATTTCATTGATTTCGTTCACCTGTCGGCCAATCCCGGACAGCGCATCGGCTGCCTGTTGCGCACGACTGACACTCGCCTGGGCCTGCTCGCGACTTTTACCCATGACGCTCACCGCGCTATGCGCACCGGCCAGTAATACGCCGATCATTTGTTGAATATCGGTAGTCGACTGGCGGGTCCGTGAGGCCAGCGCACGCACTTCGTCGGCAACGACAGCGAATCCCCGGCCTTGCTCCCCCGCACGAGCGGCCTCGATGGCAGCGTTGAGGGCCAGTAAATTAGTTTGCTCTGCGATACCCCGAATCACATCCAGCACTTTGGAAATAGCATGACTATGGTTTTCCAACTCATGGATGACCTGTGCCGCCCGCTCGATATCGTCCTCAAGCTCGCTGATCGAGCCGCTGGTGTGAGCCATCAACTGTTGGCCGCTGAGGGTTTCATCGTCGGCTTTTCTCGCGGCGCCAGCAGCGCTTTGGGCATTGCTTGCCACTTGTTGGACGCTAACGACCATTTGGTTGATGGCGGTGGCGATTTGATCGGTTTCAGCGTGCTGCCTTGCGGTCAATTCGTTGCTGTCGTCGATCTGTTTCACCAGCAATTGGGCATAGGCCCCAAGGCCATTGGCCGAGTCCGCAATACGGCCTATCACTGAGCCGGTCTGCGCCTGTGCCATGCGCAAGGCAAAATCAAGTTGCCCGAACTCATCCAGGCTGGCGCTATAGAGCAGTTGACTCAAAGGATTGTCGGCAACGCTGCGCGTCATGCCCACTAAGGCGCCGAGGGGTGCCAGCAGTACCTTGATGCACAGCGCACTCAGTCCAGCCGCGAGCCCCGACATAAACAAGACGCTGCTCAATGGCAGAGAAAACAGGACAGCACCCGCCAGCAACGCCAGGACGATGACAAGACCGACCAGCAACGAGAGCTTTACCGTCAGGCCCAAGGCAAGGCGCCGGGTCAGGGGCCTGCTGCCCTCTCGCAACTGCGCGTACAGCTTTTCGGCCGCGAGCACTTGGACCTGGTCCGGCCTGGTGCGCACCGATTGGTATTCGACTGTCTGGCCGTTTTTGGCGATAGGCGTGACATAGGCGCTGACCCAGTAATGGTCGCCATTCTTGCAGCGGTTTTTTACCAGCCCCATCCAGGAAGACCCGGACTTGAGGGTCGCCCACATGTGTTTAAAGGCCGCATCAGGCATGTCTGGATGCCTGATGATGTTGTGGGGTTGCCCCAACAACTCGGCTTCGGTAAAGCCGCTTATCCTGACGAAATCAGGATTGACGTAAGTAATGTTGCCCTGAATGTCAGTCGTAGACAGGATGTTGGCATCTGCGGGCAGCTCTATGAACTGTCCGGTTACGGGTTGATTGTGCCGCATTCATGTGTACTCGTATCAGGCTCTCAGGGGACTCCCGTACAGGAGATGGCGTGCATAAGGTGGTATGCAGGAGGTCGTCTCGATTGCATTCCCGCTGCGCAACTAATTGAGAACACCCTCTAAACGTTGTGCTATTGCCATTTTTACTTCGGGGTCTTGCTCGTCCAGTTTGCGCAAGGCATCGAGGGAGGCGTTTTCCACAGCGGCCAGGCGCACGGTCCAATCGGAATCGTGGAGCAGATCAAGCACGTCATCGCCGCTGAGGCGCGCCGCGACCAAACGCCGAACTTCAGGTTCGGGGTCGGTGCTCATCAGCCCGAGGCTTTCTTCGGGCAGGCGCTGGGCAACGAATTTACGCACCTGACGATCATCGTCGCGGATAAAGCGAAACAATCGGCCCGGCGCGATACGCTGCACGACGTAGGCGCGAACCAGATAGTCCGGGTCGCCAGCCATCTGCTCCAGTTGTTCGACCGGCAGGCGGTCAGCGACGGTGATGCGCACTTCGCGGTCAGGGTCGTGCATCAGTTCGCCGAGCTGTTCGCGCGGCAGACGGTAGGCGACGGCGCGGCGTACCACTTCGTCTTCGTCCTGTTTGAGGTTGACCAGCCCCTCCACCGGGGCGTAGCGCACGGCGATGGCGCGGCGCTCCCAAAACGGATCAGCGAGATAACGCACGGCTATCTGCGGATTGTTGCGAAAGAAACGATCGATCTGCCGGCCGCTGTACACCGCCACACAGGTGTCGCCGGGGGTGCAGCGGCCGCTGAGCAGCAGGTTGCCGTGAAAACTGCAGGCGCGGCAGTCGGCAATCGGGGTGATGTCCGCAATCGGGTCGTCGGCCATGGCTCAGTCCTCGATCACTTGGGCCAGGACGATGCCGGAGGCGGCTTCAAGGTCATTGGTGAGCACCGAGCAGTGGCTGCTGGAGTTGACCAGATAGACGTTGAAACCGGGGCAATGGGCAACCGGGCGGGCGTTGGCGACAATATCGTCGTCCATGCAGCAGGTGAAGTGCACGCCGGGCCAAGCGCCGCGCAAGCTGGCGAGCAGCGCATCGTCAAGCGGGCTGCGCTCGGCCTGGTTAATCACGTTATCAAGCAGGCTCTGTTCGATCATGATGGTTTCCATCCGTTGCTATTGCCGGTAAAGCGCACGCGCTGATCGGGCTCGGCACCCATGGCCTTGGCCAGCCAGGGTGGCGGTGCGCTGGCGAGTATGCGTTGCAGTTCTTCGACGATTTCACGGGCTGGCACCGGGGCGGCAACCTTGATCGGGTGCACCCCGACGCGGATCACCTTGGCTGCCGCCGGACCGCCGATGCTCAGGGTGTAAAGCAGTTGGCAGTCGTGCAGCAGTGCGGCGCGGCGGACCAGACGATCCTCTTCCTCCTGCACCGGGGCAGGTTCGCGCAGGGCGATCAGCCGACTGGCCTTGGGCGAAATCTGATAGATGAGAAAACGCGCACAGTTGCCGAAGCTGCCGTTCAAGCATTCGCCCTGATTCGAGGCACAGGCGATGCGCACCGAGTCGCGCAGGTCGCCGTCGCGGTAAGCCTCAGGCGTTGGCAGCGGCTCCTGCGGCATTTGCACACCACGCCCACGCAACAGGCTGACGGCACGTTGCAGCTGACGCTCGTTAATGGCCTGCGGCTGTGCGCTGCCCTCGGTCGGGATGAGCAAGCGCGCGCGCAAGCGCGACAGGCGTAGTTTTTCCAGGCGTGAAGCAGTGATCGGCTCTCCGGTCACCGCGAGTACAGCACGTAACAAACGTGCGCTATCCATCCCCTTGATTTCACGTGCCGCCAAAGCGATACGCAAGGCGAGGTGGGCTGGCAGGCGGGGTTCTGCGTTGGCTGCGGCCATGGGCTCAATCCTCGCTGGCTCGCTTGGCCCGCAGGGTGATGGGCAGGGTCGGCGGGATAGACATGGGCTCCAGGTAATAAGCACTGCCATCGCCCAGAGTGACTTTTCCGCCCCAGCAGTCAGGGCTGTCATGCTCAAGACTGACGATGGTTTCTTCCAGGTCTTTTTTTGCAACGTAGAAGGTCAGTTGACCTTGCGAGTTACGACGGATCATGACGCTCGGCATGGTGTTGCTCCATGGGCGAAGAGTTGGCGTGGCGCTGTATGAAAAGTGGCTGCGACCAACGAAAAAGCCGGGAGGGCGAGCCCTCCCGGCACATACCGGACAGCGACGACTCAGCGAACCAGGTCGTAGTTGTAGTCGGTGGTTTGCATACCACGGGTCTCTTCGTCCAGACGCTCAAGCACGGCGTTGACCAAGGTGGTCAGCATCTGCATGGCGCCTTCGTAACCCATGGTGGTCTGGCGGTGCAGGTGGTGCCGGTCAAAGATCGGGAAGCCGAGACGGATCAACGGCACCTCGAACTCTTTGCCCTTGTGCAAGGTGTCGCGCTGGATGAACTTGCCGTAGCTGTTGCCGATCATGAAGTCCGGCTTGTCGGTGAAGACCAGCGAACGCATGTGCCACAGATCCTTGCCGGTGTAGACCGTGCAGTTCTTGCCATACCGCGAGGTTTCCAGCAGGGCTTCGACTGCCTTTTTCCAGCGCTTGTTACCGTTGTTGCACAGGATGTGTACCGGCTCGGCGCCCAACTCCAGCAAGAACTTGACCATGCCCATGACGAAGTCCGGGTCACCCCAAAGGGCGAAACGCTTGCCGTGTAACCAGGTGTGCGAGTCGGTCATCATGTCGACCAGCCGACCGCGCTCCTTGCTCAGGCTTTCCGGAATTTCCTGGCCGGTGACTTCGCTGACTTTCATCAGGAATTCGTCGGTCCAGTCCAGGCCCATGGGCACGCTCAACTTGGGCACGTCCTGCTTCCAGGTGCCTTCGACCAGTTTGCGGGTCTTGTCCAACTGCCAGGGTTGCAGCAAGAAGGTGGTGTAGGCGTTCGGCGCGTCCTTCATCTCGTCTTGGGTGGTGCCGCCGGAGTACATGCGGAAGTGACCGTCAGCGGGGGTGTCCAGCACTTCGTCCGGGTCGGAAAGGAAGCTGTAGCCAACGTCCATTTCCTTGAGCATGCGCTTGATCACCCGGAAGTTGCCCAGGTAAGTCTCAAAGCCCGGCACGATGTTGACCTTGTGGTTACTGCCAACCACTTTGTCTTCCATGGTCTTGAGGGTGAAGTAACGGGCGATGCCTTCGAACATGTTGTCCCAGCCGGTGACATGGCTGCCAACGAAGCTCGGGGTGTGGGCGTAGGGTACGGCAAAGTCTTCGGGTATGAAGCCGGCAACCTTGGAGTTGTTGATGAAGGCGTTGAGGTCATCACCGATGACTTCAGCCATGCAGGTGGTGGAGACCGCGATCATGTCGGGCTTGTAGGTTTCCCGACAGTTTTGCAGGCCGTCCTTCATGTTCTGCTGACCACCGAATACCGCGGCGTCCTCGGTCATGGAGTCGGAGACGCAGGAAATCGGCTCCTTGAAGTGACGGTTAAAGTAAGTGCGGAAATACGACACGCAGCCTTGCGAGCCGTGCACATAGGGCATGGTCTTCTCAAAACCCAGGGCACAGAGCACCGCACCCAGTGGCTGGCAAGCCTTGGCCGGGTTGATGGTCAGGGCCTCGCGCTTGAAGTTCAGCTCCTGGTATTCCTGAGTGGTGGTCCACTGGAAGACTTCGTCGATTTTTTCCTGCGGGTGCTTCTCTTCGAAATCATCACGCTTACGGGCGAGCGAATCCTTGTATTCGTCTTGCAGAAACAAGGGGTAACTGGCTTTGATGTTGTCGACTTGCTGGCTCATGACTCTCTCCTTCGCCTCACTCATCTGTGAACGGCGATCACGGAAATCGGCTGCGGGCGAGCCCGCAGCGGATGTTGCACTCCAATGGGCGAATCAGGCGCTGGCCGCGACTTTCTCGGCGACCTGCTCCGGTTTCTGCCACGGTGCTTGCAGTTTTTTCCAGCATGGGTTGTTCAGGGTCATGTCCATGTCACGGGCGAAGATGGCGAAGCCGTCGAAGCCGTGGTACGGGCCTGAATAGTCCCAGGAGTGCATCTGCCGGAAGGGCACGCCCATTTTCTGGAAGATGTACTTTTCCTTGATGCCAGCGCCGATCAGGTCGGGTTTGACCTTCTTCACGAACTCTTCGAATTCGTAGCCGGTGACATCGTCGTACAACAGCGTGGCGCTCCCCATTTCCTTGAGCGTGCGGTCGTAGTCGTCGTTGTGACCGAACTCGTAGCCGGTGCCGACCACTTCCATGCCCAAGTCTTCATAAGCGCCGATCACGTGACGTGGGCGCAAGCCGCCGACGTAAAGCATGACGCGCTTGCCTTCCAGACGTGGCCGGTACTTGGCGATCACCGCTTGCCATTCAGTCTCATAGCGGGCGATCACTTCTTCGCACTTGGCCTTGATGCTGTCGTCGAAAAACGCAGCAATGGCGCGCAGCGACTCGGCTGTTTTGGTCGGGCCGAAGAAGTTGTACTCCAAGTACGGAATTCCATACTTCTCTTCCAGGTGGCGGGAGATGTAGTTCATCGAACGATAGCAGTGCAGCAGGTTGAGCTTGACCTTGGTGGTCAGCTCCATCTCTGCCAGGGTGCCATCGCCGGACCACTGAGCCACGACGCGCAAGCCCATTTCTTCGAGCAGGATGCGCGACGACCAGGCGTCACCGCCAATGTTGTAGTCACCCAGGATAGAAACGTCGTAAGGCGTGCTCTGAAAGCTATCGTCATTGTCCCGATTGGGCAGTACCCAGTCGCGGATCGAGTCGTTGGCGATGTGGTGACCGAGCGATTGCGACACGCCACGGAAACCTTCGCAACGCACCGGAACCACGGTGGTTTCATGCTCGATGGCCTTTTTCTTGGCCACGGCTTCAATGTCGTCGCCGATCAGGCCGATAGGGCATTCGGACTGGATCGAGATGCCCTTGTTCAGCGGGAACAGGGTCTGGATTTCGTCGATCAATGTAGAGAGCTTCTTGTCTCCCCCGAAAACAATGTCCTTCTCCTGGAAATCCGAGGTGAAGTTCATGGTCACGAAGGCGTTCACGCCGGTGGTGCCGATGTAATAGTTACGCCGACCGGCACGCGAATATTGACCGCAGCCAACCGGGCCGTGAGAAATATGGATCATGTCCTTGACGGGCCCCCACACCACCCCTTTGGAGCCAGCGTAGGCGCAGCCACGGATGGTCATCATCCCCGGCAGAGACTTCTTGTTGGAAGTGATGCACTTCTTGGACTGCTCCAGCGTTGGATCATTGGGCGCCAAGTGTTTTGCACGCTCTTTGCGCGCTTTTTCGGGGTAAACCTCCAGGACTTCCTGGATAAGGGATTCGACTTCCTCGCGTGACATACCGGACATGGTATGAACTCCTCTTGCCTTGCGTTCATGTGCGGGTAACGGAGGCCCCGCATTGCGCCAGACGCAATGCGGATCTCCGGCAGGGCTAATCTGCCCTGCCCCGTCCGATGAACCCTCACGGCCTGCCTGGCCTGAACTATCGGCAGGCCGTGATCGGGTTCTGAACCTGCGCTTGCCTGAACATGAGCAGGTTCATGGCAGAGCTATCAGGCAATTTCTTCAGCGGTTTTACCGACAATGGCAGCGTCTTCTTCATCCATGATGCCGAACTCCATCAACAGCGCTTCGAGTTCGTCCATGGTGATCGGGGTCGGTATGATCATTTTCTTGTTGTGCAGGATTTTGTTCGCCAGCGAACGGTACTCGTCAGCCTGCTTGCAGGTAGGGTCGTACTCGATAACCGTCATGCGGCGAATTTCAGCGCGCTGCACGATGTTGTCGCGGGGTACGAAGTGGATCATCTGCGTGCCCAGCTTCTCGGCCAGAGCGATGATCAACTCATCTTCACGGTCGGTCTCGCGGCTGTTGCAGATCAACCCCGCCAGGCGAACGCTGCCAGAGTTGGCATACTTCACGATGCCTTTGGAGATGTTGTTGGCCGCGTACATGGCCATCATCTCGCCGGAGCAAACGATGTAGATTTCCTGGGCTTTGTTCTCGCGGATGGGCATGGCGAAACCGCCGCACACCACGTCGCCGAGTACGTCGTAGAACACAAAGTCCAAGTCTTCATCGTAGGCGCCTTCCTCTTCGAGGAAGTTGATTGCGGTAATTACACCGCGACCAGCGCAGCCGACACCTGGCTCAGGGCCGCCCGACTCGACGCACTTAATGCCGCCGTAGCCAGCCTTAAGCACATCTTCAAGCTCCAGATCTTCCACGGTGCCGGCCTCAGCCGCCATTTCCATGATAGTGTTCTGGGCCTTGGCGTGCAGAATCAGGCGGGTGGAGTCGGCTTTAGGGTCGCAGCCGACAATCATCACTTTTTTGCCGCTTTCGGCCAGGGCCGCTACGAGGTTCTGGGTGGTTGTGGATTTACCAATCCCACCCTTTCCGTAGATAGCGCATTGACGCATTGCCATAATAAAAGTCCTCGGTTTCGTTCCACATCGACAGTGGGCTGTAGGCACGAACAAGCCTGCGCAACTGGACAAGTGCAGTGTTTGTGCCAGTGCTTGAAAATGAAGATAACCGATTGTTTTAAATCATTTTTTTATGAAGCACAAAACACCTGAGGCAGTGGCATACACAACAAAAAGTCGCGACTGTCGGTTGTAATGGCGACAACCCAACAAACTTCGCGGCCGCTTTGTATTCATGACCGGCCTGCCTTCAACTGCCTATATAGAGTTGCCTGGGGATAACTTCTGGCGAACTTTAGTAACTGTGATAAATACGACAATTGTCGTGAATACCCCGCCCCACGCCCAACCCTGTGCCGCATTCAATATCAGCGATATCAACGAGTTGCCGGGCAATCAACGCTTGGCGTGTTTATTGCGAATAGCTCCTGCGAACATTTACAGCAGGAGCGTCCCGTGAATAACAGCTCGATGCAGAACATTCTGAACAGCCTGGCGAGCGGCAATATCGTTCCCTACCTGGGCCCCGGCGTATTGCAAGGCGTGGTCGACCGCAGCAGCGGCCTGCCGATACCGGCCGACAGTAATAGCCTGATCCTGGCCATGACCGGAGGCCAGCCCATGGCGCCGCGACTCATGTATGAGTTCCCGCGTGCCGCCATGCACCTGGAAAACAAGAAGGGCCGCAGCTTCATTGAGCGCTTCCTGACACAAACCTACGGCGGCGATAACTGGACGACCTCACCCTTTCACCAGTGGCTGGCCAGCCTGCGCCTGCCTTATGTGATCGATTGCAACCGCGACACCCAGCTGCAACACGCCTACGCCGACCGCCTGCACACCCTGGTCGTGGGCGCGGCACGGATCGCGGCCACCCCCTACCGCTTCGACCTGTATCAGTTCGACGGCACGCGCTATCACCCCATCAGCCTGGAACAGGTGGATTCGGAGTTGCCGGTGTTGTTCAAACCGGTAGGCACCCCGCTGCCCAAACCGAACTACGTCGCCAGCGATGCTGATTTTGTGGACTACATCACCGAGCTGATGGGCGGCTTTGCCGTACCCGCCTGGATAAAGCTGCAACGCCGCAACAAACGCTACCTGTTCCTGGGCATGCGCTTTAACCGTGACACCGAACGCATGGTCATGAGCGACTTGATCCATGACGCCGCCGACGATGCTGGCTGGGTGCTGATCGCCGACCCCAGCGCCAAGGAACGCAAGGTCTGCGAGCGCAAGAACCTGCAACTGATCGAGGCCGACTGGAGCGAACTGTTCGCCCTGGCCTCTCCCGACACCACCAAGGTGGCTTGACGACACCTTCTACTGAACCCGTTCCACAGAGAGAGCCCAACCATGCTGCTGAAAAACTACGAAACCCGATGTCTGCTATGCAACCTGAGCATCCTCGGCGCGTCTACCCAGCCCGACACCTTCGCCTTCCGTGGCGACCTAGTGCTCGAAGAAGGCGACATCGCGGACGCTTCCGGTCGCCGCATGCCTCCCAAATCAGTGGTCAAGCAGGCCGCAGTGCTGGAGCAAAACGGCAAGCTGAGCATGGTCGTCGGCGGGCTGATTGACCTGGCTACCCTGCCACTGTTCGTCGAAAACTATCGCGCAGACCTGGCACCGAACATTAAGGTGCTTTTCTACGTAGAAAACCTCGGCAAAGCACTGATCGTTGACCTGGACGGCGTCAACATCACCCTGCTGCCACACTACGACGGCGGTGCGATCTGGAATACCTTGATGGGCGACCTGAAACTGGACAAGGACGACTTCAAGGGCTACAGCGCTGAAGACAAGCTGCTGGTCATCCAGAAAGCCCTGGCCGAGTACTCACCAAAGCTGGACAGCCTCAGCTTCCCGCAAGCCCTGGGGCATATCGTAGAACTGCGCCGCGAGGCACGCGGGCCAATCTAAACAATGGCTCCCGGACACGGCAGAGCGGTGCAATGTGCCGCTCTTTAATAGGCGAGAGCGGCCCATTTTGCAGGACTGATCCTGGTTTTCGATTTAGTTACTTTTTTGGTTAATTGGACGCCCCCTGGTTTTGTGCAAAAGCGCAGTAAACCAGGGGGACGGACACCAAACCTAAAGCAGGCCATAACCAGCTTCAGGGATGCTGATGCCCTTCGCCGCCGCAGGCTTGTTCATCGTGGGGTTGGCCGGTCGGCAGGGTGCCGGCCAGGTAGGCTTTGACCGCCCGTTGCGGGTCGGTTTCGACGGTCGTCAGCAGGACCACGCCGCGTTCACCCATGCGCCGCGTTACGCCTTCGCCGGCACTGCCGGCAATTGCGATATCGACGCTGTGCAGGGGGTGGCGTTCCGGTTGTGGGCAGACGTGCCATTCATGCAGGCAGGCATGTTCGTCCAGTTCCAGGGTGTAGGCGCCATCGGGCGCCTCGCCGGGCCAGACGTCGAATACCCGCCAACGGTGCGCACGCCCGGCGTGCCCGGCGATCTGGCCGTGGCGGTCGATGGCCACGGCGATCAGTTGACGGGCATTGTGGTGCTCTTGGCCCATGCTCACGCCACCTCATCCGACAGGGCAAAACGCACGCGCTGCTCAGCTGCGACACCCAGTAACTTGGCCAGCCATGGGGGTGGCGAGTTGCTCATTACGGTTTGCAGTTGGGCGATGACGTCCCGCGCGAAACCACCGTCGACCGTCTTCATCGGGTAGATGCCACCCTTGACCACTTTGGCTGCTGCCGGGCCGCCGATGGAGACTATGTAGAGCACCTGACAATCCTTGATCAGCTCGGTGCGGTAGGCGTTCTTGTCCTCGGCGTATTCCGCTTCGAGCGCGGAACGGATGTCGACCAGTACCGTGCTGTCCAGACCCACCTGGTAGACCAGAAAGCGCAGGCACGAGCCAAAGTGGCCGTCCAGCCGTTCACCGTTGTTGGAGGCGACGGCGACGCGGATGGTGTCCGGCGGCATGCTCTCCAGTTGCACCGGCACTGGCATGTCTTCAGACAGGGTTTCGCCCCAAAGAATGCGCACCGCGTCTTTCATGGCGGGCAGATCCAGGCCGGTGCCAATGTCTTCGCCATCCTCGTCGCCATCGATGATGCCTAGGCCGATCTTGATGTCGGTCACGGTGATGGTTTGCAGGCTTTGCTCGCTGAGTTCACCTTCGATGCGCTGGTGCAGCACTTCCAGCAACTTGCCGACACCGACGCCGGGCATGGCCCTGGCGGCCAGGGCGATACGTAAAGCGGTTTCACGGCTCATGTTCACGGGAGTATTCATTTTCAGGCCTCCTAGGGTCTGTTGGCGCAATGCAATAAGGCGCTCGAAGGGCCACGCTGCCCTCCTCGTCGCCGATCATTCATTCGTCGTCATCATCCTCATCGTCGTCATCGAGCACCCGCGTGATGCGCTGGTAGATCTCCACGCGGTCGCCTTCCTTCAACGGGCTATTGAGCTTCACGAACTTGCCGAACACACCGACCTTTTGTGTGCGCAGGTCGATTTCCGGGCAGCAGCGCAACAATCCGGATTTTTCTATGGCCTGCTCTACCGTGCTGCCGTCGCCGACTTGACAGGTCAGCAGCAACGGCTGGGTGGGCGCGGCATACACGACGGCGACTTTCATGGTGTGCCTCCAGAGTGGGTCATTGCAGAAGGACTCATTGCAGAGCGGTTCATTGCAAAACCACCAGCTCGCCGTGGGTCTTGATACGCCGCTCGGAACGACGGCGGTCGAGGATGCGTTTGCCCGCCAACAAAAAGCCCAGGACGATGAACGCCCCCGGTGGCAATACGGCCAGCAACACGCCTGAATAATTCGGTATCACCGTGATTTCCATCCAGTGGAAATGCGGCCCGAGCAGCAACGAAGCCTGGGAGAACAGCGTACCGCTGCCGATGATTTCGCGAATGCCGCCGACCAGCGTCAGGAACCAGGTAAACCCCAGACCAATACCGGCGCCATCGAGGATCGACGGGATCAGCGGATGCTTGAGGCAGAACGACTCGGCCCGACCCAGCACGGCGCAATTGGTGACGATCAGCGCGATGAACAGCCCGAGCACCTTGTACAGTTCATGCACCCAGGCGTTCATGGCCATGTCGATGATCGTCACCACGCCCGCGATGATGCCGATCATCAGCGGGTTACGCACTTCCGGGGAAATGGTATGGCGCATCAGCGAGATGATCGCGTTGGTGCAGATCAACACGGCGGTCGTCGCCAGCCCCATGCCCAGCCCGTTGGTCGCGGTCGAGGTGACCGCCAGTACCGGACACAGCGCAAGGATCTGCACCAGCGTTACGTTGTAATCCCAGAGCGCGCCTGTGAAGAAACGCCAGGTCGGGACGTGCTCGGCAGAGCTGCTGCTCGGGACAGTGGGGGAACATTGGCTACTCATGGTTGTGACTCCTGTTTCTGCTCAAGACTTTCGACGTGGCGCGCCTGGAACTGCAACGCCTGGAGGATGCCCTTGACCACCGCCCGCGGGGTAATGGTGGCGCCACTGAACTGGTCGAACTGGCCACCGTCCTTCTTCACGGCCCAGGCTTTGATCGGGATATTGGTCAACGACAAGCCGTTGAAACGGGTGATCCAGTCACTCTTGGCAATGTCGATTTTATCCGCCAGACCGGGGGTTTCCTTGTGGGTAAGCACACGCACACCAAGGATTTTGCCCGAGCTGTCCACAGCGATCAGTTGCACGATCGGCCCGCCATAGCCGATGGTGCGGACGCGAAAGGCGATGGCCGTGAGTTGACCGGCCAGCCGCGCCGGATAGACCTCCACGTCACCCAATACGG
This sequence comes from Pseudomonas syringae, assembly GCF_001698815.1. Taxonomy (GTDB): domain Bacteria; phylum Pseudomonadota; class Gammaproteobacteria; order Pseudomonadales; family Pseudomonadaceae; genus Aquipseudomonas; species Aquipseudomonas syringae_A. The sequence continues at coordinate 538,356 of NZ_LGSI01000068.1, forward strand.
TATCGGTGACGTGGAAGGCATCGCCCAGCGGGTTGTTGTCATACAGCTTGGCGGGCAGTACCTGGCGTAACACCGTGAGCTGATCATTCTGTTGTTGCCGGGCGATACCATCGCGGGTGTAGAAGTCGCTCAGCAGCAGCGCAAAGGCCACCAAGGCACAGACCACGCCGAGCGATACGCTCTGGTAGGCCAGCTTGGCGCGCCAGCGTTCGAACAGCGAGGGCGGTGTCGGCGGCGGCAGGCTGTCCGACTCGATTCTTTCACTGCTCATACCTTGTCCACCTCTTTGGTTTGCCGGGTCCAACTGGCTGCCACCAACGGTTTTCCACGCACGTTTCGACCGTAGACCCGCGGCCGACAGTAGCGATCGATCAGCGGAGTGAGGGCGTTCATGAACAGTACGGCGAAGGCCACCGCCTCGGGAAAACTCCCCCAGGTGCGGATGACATAGATCAGCACGCCGCTACCGACGCCGAAGATCAAGCGCCCCGTGCGACCGACCGGCGAGGTGACCGGATCGGTGGCGATGAACAGCGCGCCCATCATCAGCCCGCCCGAACTCAGGTGAAACAGCGCGCCGGGGTAGCGCAACGGTTCGAGCTGGTGAGCCAGCGCCGCGAGCAGCGCCACGCTTAGCAGCATGGTCACGGGGATTTCCCAGTGGATGATGCGCAACGCCAGCAACCACAAGCCACCGACCAGCAGCAGCATTTCGGAGGTTTCGCCCAGGCTGCCGCCGCTATGCCCGAGAAACGCCGGTAGCAGAGAGAAGTCACTGGCCAGAATGTCGACGGCGCTGCGGTGCAACGTCAACTGGGTCTTGAGGTTACCCAGCGCAGTGGCGCCGGAGACACCATCCGCTTGCGGCGCGCCGGCAAACGTAATGCGCAGCCCTTCGAGGAAATCCGGCGAGCCAATCGCCCACAACGAGTGCGGCAGTGCCCAGTGGGTCATTTGCAGCGGGAAGGAAATCAGCAAAGCGACTCGCGCCGCCATCGCCGGGTTGAACGGGTTCTGGCCGATGCCACCGTAGACCTGCTTACCCAGGCCAACGGCGAAAAAGCTGCCACCTACGCCGATCCACCAAGGTGCCCACGGCGGCAGTGTCAACGCCAGCAGCCATCCGGTGACTAATGCCGAGCTGTCCAGCAGGCGCCGTTGCGGCTGTTTGAGGAAGCGCAGGCACATCGACTCGCAGAGCACCGCGCTGGCTGTGGTGACCACCCAAAGGTTGATCGCGGGCCAGCCAAACAGGTAGCAGCCAAAGAAGGTCGCCGGCAACAAAGCCAGGCAGACATGCACCATGATGCGGCGGACCGACGAACGATCATGGGCGAACGGACTGGATGCGATGCTCATGGTTGCACCTCCTCATTGGCCGTCACCGGCTTGGCGCGGTTCTTCTTGGCTGCGGCCTTGAGCGCAGCTTCCTCGGCCAGGCGCTGCGCACGAGCATCGGTCGCCTGCTTGATGTAGTCGTTCTTGCGCGCGGCATTGCGCTGCTCGTCATGTTTGCCCATGGCGTATTGGAAATACTGCACAAGCGGGATATGCGACGGGCAGACGTAGGAGCAGCAGCCACACAGGATGCAATCGCGCAGGCCAAAGTCGTTGGCCCGTTCGAAGTCATCGACGCGGGTGTGGGCCGCCATTTCCAGCGGCATCAGACCCATCGGACAGGCGTCCATGCAGCGTGCGCAACGAATGCAGGGTTCGGCTTCGTCGTGCGGCACTTCATGGCGATCCAGCGCCAGCACGCCGGTGGCGCCTTTGATCACCGGCACCTGACTGGACGGCAACAGCGCGCCCATCATCGGCCCGCCGAGCAACAGGCGTTGTGGCTGATGGGTGAGCCCGCCGCACGCATCCAGAAGCGTTTGCACCGGGGTGCCGATCCTGACTTCCAGATTGCGCGGGGTGGCCACACAACCACCGGCCACCGTAACGACACGGGATATCAACGGCCGACCGAAACGTAGCGCCTGCTGGATGGCGTAGACCGTGCCGACGTTATGCACCAACACCCCGACCGAGGTGCTGCGCCCTTCTGCCGGTACTTCGCGCCCGGTAATTTCCTGAATCAACTGTTTGGCCGAACCCATCGGATAGAGCGCCGGAACCGCGACCACCTCAATGGCCCCGTGCTCCTTGCTGGCCTCGCGCATGGCTGCCAACGCTTCGGGCTTGTTGTCCTCGATGGCGATAACAATGTTGTAGGCACGCAGGATGTGCTGGACCAGTCGCGCACCTTCAACGATGGCATCGGCCCGTTCGCGCATCAGCATGTCGTCGGTGGTGAGGTACGGCTCGCACTCGCTGCCGTTGATCAGCACCGTCTTGATTTCGTGTTTCGCGCCCTGCTTGAGCTTGACCGCTGCCGGGAAAATAGCGCCGCCGAGGCCGACGATACCGGCCGCCGCCACGCGGTCAGCCAGTACCGTGGGGTCTTCGTCGAACGGGTCGGCTGGCACATCCAGCGTCACCCAGCGGTCTTCGCCGTCACACTCAAGGACGATGCCGTTGGTGACCAGGCCCGAGGGGTGCGGTGCGTCAATCGGGCCGATCTCGACAATGCGCCCGGAGCTGGGTGCATGCACTGGCGCCGACAGCTCGGACGGCGAGCTGGCAAGCAACTGACCCTTGAGCACCAGATCACCGACCTGAACCAACGGCAGGCATTCGGCACCGGCATGTTGACGCAGCGGCAGGTACAGCCGCTGCGGCAGCGGCACTTCGCCGATGGGCAGCAACGTTGACCGTTCCTTGTTCGGCGAAGGGTGGATACCACCGCGTATACGGGCGAAATTGAACATGGGGAAGCTCCGTGAATCGGCTCAGGCGATCTGGGGTTTTGCCCACTGCCAGCTATCCAGGGACAGGCCCTGCGGATTAAGGGAAACGCAATCTTCCGGGCAGGCCGTTTTGCACTTGCCGCAGCCGGTGCAGACACTCTGCAATACGTTGTGGACCTGCCCGTTGGCGCCAACGATGGCGTCGGTCGGGCAGGCCCGGTAGCAGCGGGTGCAGCCGGTGCACTGTGCGGCATCTATGTGCGCCAATAACGGCGCGCTCATTGTTCCGGGGTCCAGCCCCACACCGAGCAGTTCCGAGAGTTTTTGCGCCAGGGCCATGCCGCCGGGAGGGCAACTGGTAACGCTGGCGCGCCCCTCTACCATCGCGCTGGCCGCCGCGGTGCAACCGGGAAAACCGCATTGCCCACACTGGCTGCCGGGCATCAGTTCCAGGACTTCCTTGAGCAGAGGGTCTTCATCACTCACCGCGAAAATTCGTGCAGCTACACCCAAGCCGCTGCCCAGCAATACACCCATCAACGCCAATACCGCTGTCGCTATCAACATATCCACCTCCCTGCCCGGCAATGGCCGGGGATCGTTATCAGACCAGGCCGCCAAAACCCATAAAAATCAGCGCCAACATGCCACCGGTGACAAAGGCAATCGGCGGACCGCTGAAGGACACCGGCACGGTGGCCACATTCAGCCGCTCGCGCAGCCCGGCGAAGATGATCATCACCAGAGAAAAGCCGACCGACGAACCGAAGGCGAACAGCCCCGCCTGAACCAGCGTATGGCCTTCGCGCACGCTGATCAGTGGCACGCCGAGCACGGCACAGTTAGTGGTGATCAGCGGCAGGTAAATGCCCAGTGATCGGTAGAGCTTGGGGCTGGTCTTGCGCAGCGCCGTTTCGATCAACTGGACCAGGGCCGCAATAATCACGATGTAAGCCAGGATGCGCAGGAAGCCGATACCCAGCGGTTGCAACACCATGTGTTCGACCAGCCAACTGGAAATGCCCCCCAGCGTGATCACGATGGTCGTCGCCACGCCCATTCCCAGGGATGGCTCCAGCTTGCCGGACACACCCATGAACGGGCACAGACCGAGGAAGCGAACCAGCACCACGTTATTAACCAACACGGTGCCGAGCAAAAACAGCATGTAATCCATAAACGCCCACCTTTTGAATCCGATCCCCGTGCCCGCCATGGACGTCGAGTGCTGAGGGCGTTTTTTGCATCAACTATGCCAGATACCTCGTAGCTGCCCGTTGAGCCCCCAGGAGCCGGAAAAACCTGATCCAGATCAATTCAAACCCAGAAAACACGGGCAACCCATAGACGCGTCCGGGGGGGCGTGTAGGTTTTACGACAGAGAAGTCCGGCCACAGCCCAGCCTCTGTGAGCTTACGTACAAGAAAATCCCGCTACGCAGGCAAACCGGCTTCTGTATGGCGTTGTTATGCAGTAAACCCGCGCGCTGTCGGGTTTTTTGCCCAGCGGCACAGGGTTTGCACCAACTTGTAGTCCAAGCGGCCCTATCTATGTAGAACCATTCAAATGGTTCTGCTGCATTTCCAGTTCGCGGGTATCCCTCATTAGACGAGGCAAAGCGCATGACCCAGGCCACGCAAATCCCAGGCAGTAAAACGCCGAACTCCACCACGATTGATTCCGAACTGTTGCCGGAGGTATTCCAACAGGCGGTGGAGCACGCCCCTGTCGCCATTTCGATCACTGACCTGCGCGCCAATATCCTTTATGCCAACCGCGCATTCAGCAGCACCACCGGCTACTCTCGCGCCGAAGTGCTGGGCAAGAATGAGTCGGCGCTGTCCAGCGGTACGACCCCGCGACTGGTCTACCAAGCGCTGTGGAGTCGACTGGCGCAAAAAAAACCGTGGTCCGGAGTGCTCGTCAACCGCCGCAAAGACGACAGCCAGTACCTCGCTGAACTGACCGTCGCGCCAGTGCTCGACGAGCATGGCGAAACCATCTATTACATCGGCATGCATCGCGACACCAGCGACCTGCATGAACTGGAGCAACGCGTCAGCAATCAGCGCCTGATGATCGACGCGGTGGTGAATGCGGCGCCTGCGGCGATGGCCGTGGTCGATCGCGAGCATCAAGTGTTGCTGTCAAACCCCAGCTTCTGCCGACTGTCGCGCGAGTTGACCTCCGACGGTTCGGCCGAAAGCCTGGTGACGCTGCTGCGCGATAACCTGCCCGGCCCGTTCAATGACCTGGAACAACATGACAAGGCGTTCGGCGGCAAGGAAATCTCCTTCGACCTCGGCGGCTACTCGCCACGCTGGCTGTCCTGCCACGGCATGGCGATCCATATCGAGGACGAACGCGCCGACGTGTTTTTCGCCCCCGGTGAGGATCGCTATCTATTGCTGACCCTCAACGACATTTCCGAGCTTCGGCAGAAACAGCAGGACTCGCAACTCAATGCCCTGAAGGCGCTGATGGCCGAGGAAGAACTGCTCAACGGTATGCGCGAGACGTTCAACGGCGCGATCCATCGTCTGCAAGGGCCGGTCAACCTGATCAGCGCCGCCGCGCACATGCTCGAACGCCGCCTGGGCGACAAGGCCGAGAACGACGCCGTGCTCAAGGCCATGCTCGATGCGAGCGCGGCCGGCATGGAAGCACTGGAAAGCCTCAGTGGCTCGATCCCGGTACGCATGGCCGAAGCCAAGCTGCCGGTGAACATCAACCAGTTGATTCGCGAAGTCATCACCCTGTGCACCGACAGCCTGCTCGGCCAGGGCATCATTATCGACTGGCAGCCTGCGATGCGTCTGCCTTGGGTGCTGGGTGCCGAAAGCCGGCTGCGCAGCATGATCAAGCAGTTGATCGAAAACTCCATCGACGCCATGAGCCAGAACCAGATCGTGCGCCGCGAGCTGTTCATCAGTACCCGCGTGGAGAACCAGCAGGTGGTGCGCATGGAGATCAACGACAGCGGACCTGGCATTCCGCCGGAACTGATGCTCAAAGTCTTCCAGCCGTTCTTCAGCACCAAGCCGCCGCACAAGGCGGGGCGCGGCATGGGCCTGGCGGTGGTCCAGGAAATCGTGACCGAACACGCAGGGGTCGTGCATATCGACAGCCAGTATCACGACGGCTGCCGGGTGATAGTCGAACTGCCTTTCTCGGCAGCCAGCTGATCAGCGGAGGACACCCTATGAGTTCGTCGTTAGCCCAACGCCCTGTCATGCCAACCCGAATCGAGCTGTACGACGGACAATTACAAGCTCTGTCAGGGATTGCCCGGATCATTTCCCGAGAACAGCAGATCGAGGAAGTCCTGGCCAAGATTCTCGCCGTCATGCACAACGACCTCGGCCTGTTGCACGGGCTGATTTTGATTTCCGACCCGGCCAACGGTTCGGTGCTGGTCGGTGCCATCCACAGCGACTCGCAAGATGTGATACGTGCTTGCGAGAACGTGCGCTACCGGGTTGGCGAAGGCGTCATCGGCAATATCTTCAAACATGGCAACAGCGTGGTATTGGGGCGCATATCCTCGGACCCGCGCTTCCTTGACCGTCTGGCGCTCTATGATCTTGAAATGCCTTTTATTGCCGTGCCGATCAAGTCCCATGAGGGCAATATCATCGGCGTGCTTGCCGCGCAGCCCGACAGCCGCGCCGACGACTTGATGGCCGAACGCACGCGCTTTGTGGAAACCGTCGCAAACCTGCTGTCGCAAACCGTGCGCCTGGTGGTGAACATCGAGAACGGCCACGAAGTCAAGAATGAGCGTGATGAACTGCGCCGCGAGGTTCGCGCCAAATACGGTTTCGAGAACATGGTGGTCGGCCACACCACGACCATGCGCCGGGTATTCGATCAAGTGCGTCGGGTCGCGAAATGGGACAGCACGGTGCTGATCCTCGGTGAATCGGGCACCGGCAAGGAGCTGATCGCCAGTGCCATCCATTACAACTCGCCGCGCGCGCATCGCCCGCTGATCCGCCTGAACTGCGCCGCGCTGCCGGAAACACTGCTGGAGTCAGAGCTGTTCGGCCACGAGAAAGGCTCGTTCACCGGCGCGGTAAAACAACGCAAGGGGCGCTTCGAACAGGCCGATGGCGGCACGCTGTTCCTCGACGAAATTGGCGAAATCTCACCGATGTTCCAGGCCAAGCTGCTGCGCGTATTGCAGGAAGGAGAACTGGAGCGGGTCGGCGGCACCCAGACGGTCAAGGTCAATGTACGAATCGTTGCAGCCACCAACCGCGACCTGGAAAGCGAGGTGGAAAAGGGCCGGTTTCGCGAAGACCTCTACTATCGCCTGAACGTCATGGCCATCCGCGTGCCACCGCTGCGTGAACGTACCGCCGACATTCCCGAACTGGCTGAGTTTCTCGCCGAAAAAATTGGCCGCCAGCAGGGCCGCAAACTGACCCTGACCGACAGCGCTGTCCGCCTGCTGGTCAGCCATCGCTGGCCGGGCAATGTGCGAGAGCTGGAGAACTGTCTGGAACGTTCCTCGATCATGAGCGAGAACGGCAGCATCACTCGTGACGTGGTATCGCTGACCGGCCTGGATAACGACTCCCTGCCACTGACGCCACTGCCGGAGGTGAACCTGGCCGATGACAACCTGGACGACCGTGAAAAAGTCATCGCCGCGCTGGAGCAAGCCGGCTGGGTTCAGGCCAAGGCTGCGCGCCTGCTGGGCATGACACCACGACAGATCGCGTACCGCATCCAGACGTTGAACATCCATATGCGCAAGATATGAAGGCCCTTGCTGCTGCCCTGTTGCCCGCGCCTGCTTGCAGTCGCGTGGCCATTGGCTGTTTATGACCGGCCGCGACAACAACCTGTGGCTGGAACTGTGGCGCAAGCGTACAACTGACTTTCATCAAATCGCTGTCAACCCCTTGCTGTCGCGCTTCTGGCCTGCCTTGGGGCTTGAGCCCGGCTGCCTGGTTTTTGTGCCTTTGTGCGGTAAAAGCCTGGACATGCTCTGGCTCGCCGAGCAGGGCCACGAGGTGATCGGTGTCGAGTTGAGCCCGTTGGCGACGCGGGCATTCTTTCGGGAAAACCAGCTGCATCCCACACGTACCCAAGAAGGCCAATTCACCCGCTGGCAACATGGGCGAATCAGCATTCTGTGCGGCGACTACTTTGCTCTGACGTCGGCCGACCTCGGGGACATTGACACGGTATACGACCGCGCGGCCCTCACGGCGCTGCCGATGGAGCTGCGCCAACGCTATGTCACGCATTTGCGGCGGATCGTACCGGCCAGCGCCAATGTGTTTCTGCTGACCATCGAAGACGCCGAAGCAAGCGACACCCTGCAACAAGCCATGGGCGTGGATCAGGAACTGGCCGCGTTGTATCGGGCCGATTTCGAGATCAATCTGGCCCATGTCGAAAGCCTGTTCGAGAACGACCCGCAGGCACCGCAAACCGCCCCGACCCGCGCTGAATATAAGGTGTACCAACTCACCGGCAAATCCGTCGTTGACGCTGCGAAAACCTGAAAGCGCTGTTTGTCGTTTGTCTTACAGTTCCTCTGAATGGGCCGTGCGCTTTGTTAGCTGCCAAACAAAATCCGCAGCCAACATAAGGAAAAAATTCCTGTAAATCAAATAGTTAATAAAGCGGCACGGGGCTTGCTCAGTATTACTCCACAGACTCTCTCTGCAATGGGGATCGACCATGGAACTGAGCATACTTGGGCAAGACGAATCGACGCAGCACAGTGCGGGGGGATGTTCCTCCGGCTCTTGCGGCAGTACGGACGATCAGCTCAACCATCTTTCGGATGACATCCGTGAGAGGGTACAAAACCATCCTTGCTACTCCGAAGAAGCTCACCACTACTTCGCCCGTATGCATGTGGCGGTGGCACCGGCCTGCAACATCCAATGCCATTACTGCAACCGCAAGTACGACTGCGCCAACGAATCACGCCCAGGCGTCGTGTCGGAAGTGCTTGACCCGATCCAGGCGGTGAAAAAGGTCAAGGCGGTGGCTGCGACCATCCCGCAGATGACCGTACTGGGTATCGCTGGCCCCGGCGATCCGCTGGCCAACCTGGAGCGTACTTTCGAGACCTTCCGCATGCTCAGCGAGCAAGCACCGGACATCAAACTGTGTGTGTCCACCAACGGGCTGGCGCTGCCGGATGCCGTGGATGAACTGGCCAAATACAACATCGACCATGTGACCATCACCATCAACTGCGTGGACCCGGAGATCGGCGCCAAGATCTACCCGTGGATCTTCTGGAACAACAAACGCATCCGCGGCAAGAAGGCGGCGAAGATCCTCATCGAACGCCAGCAGAAAGGTCTGGAGATGCTGGTGGCACGCGGCATTCTGGTCAAGGTCAACTCGGTGCTGATCCCTGGCGTCAACGACGAGCACCTCAAAGAAGTCAGCCGCGTGGTCAAGGCCAAAGGTGCCTTCCTGCACAACGTCATGCCGCTGATCGCCGAGGCCGAACACGGCACCTTCTACGGTGTAATGGGCCAGCGCAGCCCCGAGCCCGAAGAGCTTCAAGATTTGCAGGACGCCTGCTCCGGCGACATGAACATGATGCGCCATTGCCGTCAGTGTCGCGCCGATGCGGTCGGCCTGCTGGGCGAGGATCGCGGTGACGAATTCACCCTCGACAAGATCGACGAGATGGAAATCGACTACGAAGCCGCCATGGTCAAACGCGCAGTGATCCACGCAGCGATCAAAGAAGAGCTGGACGAGAAAGCCACGAAAAAAGCGCGTCTGGCGAACATATCGGTCAACGCCACCGCCACCGACGAAACCGCCAGGCACCATCGCCCCGTGCTGATGGCCGTAGCCACCAGTGGCGGCGGTCTGATCAACCAGCATTACGGCCATGCCACTGAGTTTCTGGTGTATGAAGCTTCGCCCGCCGGGGTGCGTTTCATCGGCCACCGCAAGGTCGACCAATATTGCGTGGGCGATGACAGTTGCGGAGAGAAAGAGTCCGCGCTGTCCGGCAGCATCCGCGCGCTCAAGGGCTGCGAAGCGGTGCTCTGCTCGAAGATCGGTTTCGAGCCTTGGGGCGATCTGGAAGCGGCAGGCATTCAACCTAACGGCGAACACGCGATGGAGCCCATCGAGGAAGCGGTTATGGCGGTTTACCAGGAAATGATCGCCAGCGGGCGGCTGGAGACACAAACACCACAACTGCGAGCCAATGCCTGACCCAGGTCTATGGATCAACGTTTAGGGAGGTGCAAAATGGCACTGAAGATTGTCGAGTCCTGTGTCAACTGCTGGGCCTGTCTGGATGTTTGCCCGAGCGAGGCGATTTCGTCGGGCACCACCCAGTTCACGATCAGCGCGCAGAAGTGTACCGAGTGCGATGGCGACTTTAGCGAGCAGCAGTGCGCAAGTATCTGCCCGGTCGAGGGTGCCATTCTGCTCGCCGACGGCAGCCCGGCCAACCCGCCGGGTTCCCTGACGGGAATTCCACCGGAGCGTCTGGCGCAAGCCATGCGTGAAATTCAGGCTCGTTGAGGAAAGGACTATGTCTTGTATCGTCTTCTACGAAAAACCCGGCTGCGCCACCAATAGGTTGCAGAAGGAGTTGCTGCGTTCCAAGGGCCTGGAACTGGAAGTGCGCAACCTGCTTGACGAACCCTGGACGCGAGAAAGCCTGCTGCCGTTTTTCGGCAGCAAGCCGGTTGCCGAGTGGTTCAACCCGTCGGCACCGGCAATCAAATATGGCGAGCTTGATCCGCTCCAGCAGACCCGCGAGCAAGCATTGGCAATGATGCTGGAACGACCGCTGTTGATCCGTCGCCCACTGATCCGCTTCGGCGAACAGTTCATGGTCGGCTTCGATCTGGTCGCGCTCAATGCCTTGCTGCCCTGCAACGGCAAGCTGTCCACGCTGCCCACGGCTATCGACAGCTGTAGCCGCGGTCAACATTCGCATCACGGCTGCCAGCCCATGGCAGATGCATCGTGAACGGCGCTCAGGCGCTCCGGATCGAGCCCCTCCAGGCGGCTCCGTTACCAAGCCAGCGGCGCGCCAACCGCATGTGGCTGGCGCGCATCATCCAGGCGCAACGCAGCGGGCAAAGCTGCCTGCCGTTTCACTTGGGTCTGGCCGAGGATGAATACGCCCAATTGATTGGTGAGCACTTTCCCGAGCAGGCCGGTGCGACCAGCAAGGGCTTGGGGTTATTGGCTCACGAGTGCGCCGAGTTACGCGAAGAGCTTCTGATGATGCGCAACGACGAATGGCAGGACTTGCGGGGCTTGCTGCTCGCTGGCCGTCGCGGACGCGGGGTCGATGAAGTGTGGATGGCCAGCATCGTCGCGGCGGGCTGCATGGGAGGCAGCCACCTGTGGCGCGACTTGGGGCTTGCTTCACGCCTGGATCTGCGCGAGCTGCTGGTGCACAACTTCCCGCTGCTGGCGATGCGCAACGTGTTGGACATGCGCTGGAAGAAGTTTTTTTACAAACAATTGTGCGAACAGGAAGGCGGTTATGTCTGCCGCTCGCCCAGTTGCAATATCTGCCCAACCTTTCAGGACTGTTTTGGAGAAGAACTATGAGCACCAAGCGCATCACCGTAGAACAAGCCCAAGCCCTGCTTGCCGGGGAAGATAACGTCATGCTGCTGGACATGCGAGATGCGCAAGCCTATTGCCAGGGCCATGATCCACGCGCCCTACACCTCAGCGACCCGACCCTGCGCGGCCTGCTGAAAAACCTGCCCCGCGATATGCAGCTGATCATCAGTTGCTACCACGGCAATGCCAGCCAGAAGATGGCAAGCCTGTTCGCCGACTTCGGCTTCACCGCCTGCTACAGCCTGGACGGTGGCTACGAAGCCTGGAAATCGCGACCACTGCTCACGATGCCGTCGGCCAGATCGAAAAGAGCAATCTCACCGGCCGCCTTGGCTTGATCACGGAGAAACCACCATGCAGGTAATGGACACTGAAGCACGCATCCGCGAGCAGCTCGCCAAGAACCCAGTGATGCTTTACATGAAAGGAACACCGGAAAATCCCGAGTGCGGCTTTTCCCGTGCGGCGATAAAAGCGCTCGGCGAAATCGGCCATCCGTTCTCCTACGTGAACGTACTGGCGGCCCCGCATATTCGTGAGAAACTGCCGAAAATTTCGAACTGGCCCACCTACCCTCAGCTTTTCATCAATGGCGAACTGGTTGGCGGCAGCGACATCGTGCTTGCCATGCATGCCGATGGCAGCCTGGTAACGCTATTGGCGACCGCCAGCGCCCAATCTGAAGTGCCAGACCTGTGAGGTAATGTGCAAGTATTCGGAGGTGACATGCGCCAACTCAAGCCGGGGCTCGTCCTCATGGCTCTGCTACTGGCAGGCTGTGGTGACAAGGTAGAAAGTTTCGGGGGCCCGACCATGGGCAGCACTTACTCGGTGAAGTATGTCCGCAGCAGTGGCGGTCCGGCTCCAGACGAGGTGCAGGCCAAGGTCGAGGCACTCCTGGCGCAGGTCGACGAGCAGATGTCGACCTATCGGGCAGACTCACTGGTTTCGCGTTTCAACGACCTCCCAGCACAAAGCTGCATGCAACTGCCTGAAACCATGCTCGATCTGGTGCGCTACGGCGACCAGCTCTCCAGGGAAAGCGACGGTTCTTTTGACCTCACCGTCGAACCATTGATGGACCTCTGGGGCTTCGGCCCGCATGGAAAAGGCGAACGGGTGCCAAGCGCTGAACAAATCGCTCAGGTACGCCAACAAGTCGGCTTCGGCCATTTGCGGATCGACGGCACGCAGCTGTGCAAGGATGCCAATATCAAACTGGACTTCGACTCCATCGCCGCCGGTAATACCGTGGATCAGGCCGCCCAACTGGTCGAGAGCCTGGACATCAACAGCTATCTGGTCGAATTCACCGGCGAACTCAAGGCCAGAGGTCACAAGCCCGATGGCAGCCCCTGGCGGATCGCGATCGAAGCCCCCCGCGACGACGCGCAGGTAGCGCAGGTGGTACTGGCACTGGATAACCTGGGCATGTCCACCTCAGGCGACTACCGTAACTACTTCGAAACCGATGGCAAACGCTACTCGCATACCTTCGATCCCCATAGCGGCGCCCCCATCACCCATAACCTCGCATCGGTCACCGTGGTATCACCTTCGGCACTGCACGCCGACGGCCTCTCCACGATGCTGGAAGTTCTGGGCCCGGACAAAGGCTACCGCTACGCCATCGACCACCAAATCGCCGCCTTCTTCATCACTCGCGAACCCCAAGGCTTCGTCACGCGCAGCACACCGGCGTTCACGGCAGTACTTGCGCAACAGAGCGCCCCGCAGTGAAGAGGTTCAAAGCAGCCAAATGAACCAGCAGTCAACACGACACAGTAAAGGGTCACTACGCCAAGGGAAAAATTAAAACGCTGGGTGCTTCGTAAACCACTGGACAAGACACGAGGATGGGTGATGTACGCGGCAGGCGTTAAGATCGAAATGATTGCCAAGGTGCTCAACCACAGCAGTCCAGCAATCACGATGGCGTACATCGGCATCACTCAAAGCGAGGTCAACGCAACATGCGATCAGCTCGTCATTTGAGACGCCTCTACAGCACGCATCAGCGGGCTTCGTAGCACCTTCGCATCCGCTCCATCCTTCCTGCACACCTCTCCAGCACCACCACAGACCGGGTAGCGGCGCCCACTGATGATAACTGTTCTTATTTCGCACTCATTCAGCAAAGCACCACGATGGGTCGCGGTCGTCTTGATAGCCCCGGTAGAACGGACGAATCCGTGTAAGTTGGTCCAGCTTATTTTTCCTGGCCCTGCATAGATCGACCCCCACCCTGTTCGAAGTCCCGAGAAACGGGGATCAAATTATCGGAGAAAACTCCTTCAAATTTATCTCGGCTGACGAAGATCGGACGTAGGTGCTGCTTTTGTCGGAACCATCTACTTAGTACTGATAGGTTGCCCAAACTTTGGTGCAGATGTAGCACAGCAAGCCGAGGAGCAAGAGGATGTTCCGACCCCAGTAGTAGCGAGTTGTGGCCCTAACGAAGCCAGTAGCCCATTCATGGTATATGCGCTTTGCTTCGTCGTTCCCCAATCACTCTACGTTTCCAAGAATCGGCACGGTCGTTTTCGTGACAGCTCGCTGTTTCGCTGGCTGTTCAACGAGGTGCTGCGTCGCTGCATGGACGCAGGTCTGGTCAAGGCGAAGGTTTTGCTGTGGACGCCAGCGTCGTCAAAGCGGATGCCAGTCGACAACGAGGCGTACCCGGCAACGAAGAGGTCAACTGGAGCGATCCGTCGCTGAGTACTCGCGCCGTGCGTGAGTACCTTGAAGCTCTGGATGAAGAGGCTTTGGCCGAAGCACTGCCCAAGCGCCTGTCGCTGACCGATCCACTTGCACGTTGGACCGCTGCGCCAGGAGGTCCAGCGTTTTTCGCTTACTCGACGAACTATCTGATTGATGTCGAGCATGGCGTGATCATGGACGTGGAGCCGACGCCAGCGCATCGAACTGCCGAGGTCGAGAGCACCAAGATCATGATTGAGCGGGTCGAAGAACAGTTCGACATCAAGCCGGATCGGCTCATCGGCGATACCGCTTATGGAACCGCACCGATGCTGGCCTGGATGGTGGACCAAAAAAACATTGAGCCTCATGTGCCGGTTTGGGACAAAACCGAACGCAAGAACGACAGCCTCTCGAGCAGCGATTTTCAATGGAATGAAGAAACGCAGGAGTATCGCGGTCCCACCGGACACGCCCTGCGTAGCGAGTGGCGGGCCTTCAAGAACCAGCGCTCACATGTCACGAAAGCTGGCACCATCATCTTTCGATCCCGACAAACCGACTGCGCTACATGCTCGATGAAAGCGCGCTGCTGCCCGAACACTTCGTTCCGAAAAATCGCCCGTAGTGTCCATGAAGCGGCGCGCGATGTTGCGCGGCGGATCGCTACGACACCGCAATACGCGTGCTCTCGCCATGAGCGCAAGAAGGTCGAAATGTTGTTCGCGCACCTCAAGCGAATCCTGAAGCTGGATCGATTGCGGCTACGAGGCATGACCGGTGCAAACGACGAATTTACCTTAGCGGCAGCGGTACAGAATCTAAGGAAATTAGCGAAACTGACCTCTCAAGGGCCACCGACCACGGGATAGGTACGCCCGCAATCAGCAAAAACCCTCAAATTAACCCACTGACCAAGCTACAAAGATCAACGTAGAACCGAAAAACCACGCAACGTGGTGCACAGGTTCTGAAGTGACGGCCAACCTTGATGCCTTCCAGTCTGAAATTTCGACTTTTTCAACAGAGTCGGCCGATTACTGCCAGTTGTCTGTTGCCCCGGCAGCTCATCATGAATGCGGAGCACTCCAGCTAACGCGGATATGAACGGTTGTCAGACCGAATACAAACGAACGGCCAAGTGGAGTGCAATTTCGCAAGGTATCCAATTGGTATTCCAACTAAAAAACAACAAAAATATTAACCATAAAAATCAATAAGATAAAAGTCAGGTTCAGATTATCCCGGCCCACCACATTCAGCAGTACAAAAAAGCACCTCGCGTTGAGCAGGTGCTTTTTTTGTGTCTCCAGGAATCTGTCCGCAGAGCAGGTATAACTCAAGTCCCGTCTGAATCAAGATCGAGCAAAGCCTGCCCACAACTCGCCGTCAAACGCTACCCCCACTTGCAGCCCAACCCCCGCATCGCTACCCTTGCGCTCGCCGCTGCCAAATCAGCGGCCTGGGCGTAGGAACCCGGAACTATCTAGGTATGCATGTGCCAAGCTTTACGACTGCAATTCTGTTTTGTGTAGTCAATATGGCGGCTGTGCGTGGGCACGCTTCGGCGTGGCCGGATGCCTAGAGTTCCGGTATTCCTACCCTGCGCACAACTGCCACCCAAAGCCTGTAGGAAGGCCTCTGGCAGCTCCAATACTCTAGGAGCAAACCATGACTCATCACGAACAAACCCACACCATTGAACAGCTGATCAACGACACCGACGAATTACTTCGCTGCGCCAAGGCGACAGCTTATGAAAGCGCCGATGCCTTGCGAGGGAATCAGCGGGACCATGCATTTTCGGTTGTTTATTTGATTGAAATGGCACGCGGGAAGCTGGATCAGCTCATCCACGCCCAAGCGGAATGTGGGTCTTGGTAATCGCAATGAAAGCAAGCTGATCAGCAATAGCCTCGAAAAAAACTCGGAACCGCGCCTGGTGAGAATATTTTTCAGCCATGCGCGGTCAACATCTTCTTCTTGAAGTCATCAGCGCTGAATGGACGAGGCTCTCCGCTGGATTCACCCTCAATCAGCGCGAAGCGGACAGCTTCGAGTTCCGCACTGCGTTCCTGCTCACGCCGGATCAGGTCGCGGATATATTCGCTGTCGTTGGAGGAGCGCTCTGCATCGATTTCCGCCACGATGCCCGGCTCACTTCGAGTCAATGCCTGCAAAAAGCACCGCCCTCAATACCTCACCCAATTGCACTTCGCTGAAAGGCTTCGCGATGCAATGCCGATCTGCCCACAACCCGGGTATGCCAACGTGGCCGTACCCTGAACAAAACACGAAAGGTATGCCGCGCCCGGCAATCGCTGCGGCTATTGGGAAAGATGTGCCGCCGATGATGTTGACGTCGAGAATGGCCAGATCGAATTGCCCCGTGAGTGCGTACTTCACGCCGTCGGCGAGCGTGCTGGCGTGAAACGCCGTTGTGAAACCCAGGTCTTCGAGCATTGCTTCGATCAGCATCGCCAGCATTGTCTCGTCTTCGACAATGAAAACCCGGGGCAATGCGAAAGCTGAAATCATACTGCGCCTGCCGATGGTTCAAACCGTGAAATGAGCATCGAATAATGCAGACCTGAACTTAAGAAATGCACCTCTGCCTTGCCTCCTAGCTCGCCCTCGATGCTGCGGCGGATCAATCGAAAACCAAAGCCTCTGACCGCGCTCTCAGTGACCGGCGGACCGCCCGTTTCGACCCAGTCGATCTTCAACGCCTGCGGGTTTTCGGCCGGGTTCAGAGTGGCGGTAATCGTTACGCGGCCGCTGGGCGACGTCAGGGCGCCATGCTGCAGCGCATTGGCCATCAATTCGTGGAACACCATTGAAAGGGTCAGTGAGGTTCTGGGCTCGAGCGTAACCTGATCGCCTTTGAACGTGATCTGATTTGTCCCGCTACCCTTGGCCTGTAGCTGGAGTATCAGATCCGCAAGCCGACTGGATGTCCATTCTGCCTTCGCGAGGGCGTCATGTGCCTGACTCAAGGCAAACAGTCGCGCATCGAAACTCTTGCGAAACGACGCCAGGGAGTCAGAGCTGCTGGCAGTGAGGGACGCCATCGCCTGGACGGTCGCCAGTGTGTTTTTTACCCGATGATTCAGCTCGTTGAGCAGTGCCGCGCGCGAGATGCGATCCTCCCGCAGTTGCCGTTCCAGCCTGATGGAAATCGACTGCGCCAGGCGCTGGGCAGTGCCGCTCTGCTTCAGGAACGTCGTCTCGCCAGCGATGGTCGGCCCTTCGTGAGCGCGCAGATTGAAAGTGAAAACGCTTCCCGGCCCCGGCCCGCTCTGCGCCCGTAACTGACCGCCATGCGCTGCGATGATGCCTTGGAAAATGTAGAGCCCCAGACCATTGCCATTGGGATTGCCTTTCTTGACGGACCAGTAGCGCTGGAAAATATAGGGCAGGTGTTCTCCGGGTATTCCGATGCCATTGTCGCTTACGCGGAACAGGACATCGTCCCCGATACGGGTCGCGGCAATATTGATCTGACCGCCTTCCGGCGTGAACTTGATTGCGTTGCCCACCAGATTGGAGAGCACCTGAAAGATTCGCTCGGGATCAGCGTCGATCACCAGGCCCGGCTCGGCAGTGCAATTGAGTTCAATGTTTTTGTCTGCTGTCAGCGTAACGAGCAGGCTGCAGGCTTCTTCCAGCAGGCTGGTGACTGTCAGCGGGAAGCAGGACAGCTGATAACGGCCAGAGTCGATTTTCGCCGTGCCGAGTAAATTCTCCAACAGGCTGCTTATGCGGGTCGTAGCTTTTTCAATGGTCCCCAACGCGCGCGAATGCGGCCGTTTTCGACGGTAGCATCACTGGTCGCCCAGCGCTGCAGCATGCCGCATTGCATGATGATGATGGACATTGGATTGCGCAGGTCATGGAGACCACTGCCACCAGTTCGTCACGAAGGCGCACCGCTTCCTGCTCGCGGTGTACCTGGCGCTCCAGATCGTGCTCCAGTGCCGAACGGCGAATATCCTCGGCCGCATAGAGATCTCCCCTCGACCAAGGCTGCGCGATCCCGGTGACCTGCTCTTCCCAAATATCAAATGATTGCCAAGGGTGCAGGCGATGGCTCGCGGAGCCGACCGGACCGGGGCTCAAGTGCTGGGCCGGATTTCCGCTCCAGTTCATCGTAGAGGTGAGCTGGGGACGAAACCACATGACGGCGTTGTCGATGGGCTTGGGCAATATGAAGGCGATAACCCCGCTTGCCACATCGCAATAGGCGGCGCTGGCGGGATTTTCCTGATGCATGGAGTTGGAATGGAATACGCCCAGGCCTAGAAGACCCATGGCGCGCTCCTTCAGTTTTTTTTTGCGTCAGACCGACATCACGAATCCAAAGATATAACGCTCGCACCTGCTCCTGAGTCGGGCAGTTTCCGAACAGGTGAAGTCGATCCTCGATCAGCACTGCGGCACCGTCGGCCAGTGTCAGCGACTGAAGCAGTTCGGGCCGACTCACCAGGCCATCCAGAACTTCCCGGTCCGCACGGCTCATGGCCGATGCCAGCTCCCCGAGCAAGATGACTTTCTCCTCTCGCTCTCGCTGGATCTGGGTTGCGATAATCGAGGCGATTGTCACTGACAACAACTGACCGATCAGAGTGCAGGCATCACGAAACTCACGCGGAACCAACAGCGGCTCGGGATGACCACAGGCAATCAGTCCCCAGAGCTCGCCGTTGTCCAGCAGCGAAATGCTCATCGATGAACGCACGCCCATAACAGCAGATCGAAGCATGCGGGACTTCTTTAGAGCATTGGATGGAGAGGAGCGGAACGAGCGTTAGGGCCACACCATTCAGAATAAAGCCAGACGAAATAAATTCAATTCATTCGACTGTATAAGCCTGATTAACATCGTGACTGAGCCGGACCAAACATCACCCCGGCTTCAACAGGATATTCAATAAAATTGCAGTACATGATCCTCTTGCCGGAGAGCCCGTTCTTCCAAAACATCAGGCTGCCACAATCCATCACATTCAAATTTACTTCCGCATCGCTGGATAGCTGGAATACGAATTCGAAACCATCCCCTGAATCGATGCCCGACTGGCATAACGAAGGATACCCACCGATCTTGTGGTCGTAGGTGTGGCGGACTGGATCATCAAAACTTTCTATTTTGCCAGTGTCCTCCAGCTCGCATATTTCCGCTTCAAGGTACCGTGCGACCTGGCGGATAACAGGCGTGTCCCTTGGGCACATCAATGGATTTAGTGACCGTGCACTGTTGATTGTGGGGCGGCGGTACTGGTGCAGGTTACAGCCTTTCAAGTTCGGCCAGCTCAATTGCTTTGCGTTCGCGTGACTTACGTATCTGCTGTTGGCGTTGCAGTTCCCGTACATCGTACTCGGCATTAATCACTCTATTTCTGAATGACACTCGCCATTCAGAAATCCCTGATAGAGATTCAGCGGTTTTGCATCGGCTCGGTAGGACCGGACTTGTCCGGGAAGGCGTCGGCGCAGGCAATGAAGGTGGGTCGGGTGGATTGAGATTGGCGGGGCTGGCCTCTCGGGGACAAGTCCCCT
>NZ_LGSI01000044.1 GCF_001698815.1 Pseudomonas syringae
ATTGCCGGGTAGCTATGTTCGGAATAGATAACCGCTGAAAGCATCTAAGCGGGAAACTAGCCTCAAGATGAGATCTCACTGGGACCTTGAGTCCCCTGAAGGGCCGTCGAAGACTACGACGTTGATAGGTGGGGTGTGTAAGCGCTGTGAGGCGTTGAGCTAACCCATACTAATTGCCCGTGAGGCTTGACCATATAACACCCAAGCAATCTGTGACTCGAATGAGCATCAGATTGCGGTGACTGTGAAGACGACACGAACCGAAAGTTCGCGACGCACACGCACAAAAGACACCTGACTATCACATACCCGATTTGCCGAAACGTCGCAAGACGCGTCGGTACCCGAATTTCTTGACGACCATAGAGCATTGGAACCACCTGATCCCATCCCGAACTCAGCAGTGAAACGATGCATCGCCGATGGTAGTGTGGGGTTTCCCCATGTGAGAGTAGGTCATCGTCAAGATTGAATTCCAGAACCCCTGATCGCTTACGCGTTCAGGGGTTTTGTTTATCTGCTCGATTTATATCGCAGACATAAAAAAGCCACCTCATTGGGTGGCTTTTCATCTATTGCGGCATCAGTCGCCGCGATACTCACACCCGCTGGTGCAAGTCTCATGGATGCGAATTGCAGAGAGTTCGGGCAGTAGTGGCTTCAGTTCGTTCCAAATCCATTTCGCCAGATTTTCGCTGGTTGGATTGTCGAGGCCTGGAATGTCGTTCAGATAGTTGTGATCGAGGCGCTCATAAAGTGGCTTGAAGGTTGCTTTTATCTCGGAAAAGTCACGTATCCACCCGGTGTGTGGATCGACATCGCCAGCCAGATAGATTGCCACCCGAAACGAATGCCCGTGCAGGCGGCCGCACTTGTGGCCCTCTGGCACGTGTGGAAGACGATGGGCGGACTCGAAGGTAAACTCTTTAAAAATTTCCACAATCAATCAACTCTTAAAAATGGCGATCGCCGTAACGAGACGTGCAGTCACGAGTTTATCAGCAATGGTTTGACGGATGCGTTTAAAACCGCTTTCAGGCTCCTGTCTGCGATACCGACGAACGCGCGTTCTGCATCAAAGGATGTTGAAGCCTGTGTTGATGGCCTCTGGCCAGACAGATTCAGCTTCAATTAAGTTGATGGGGGTATCCTCTGAGTCTGGAAAAAAATGTCTCAGTGGAGATCAATAATGAAGACATTGTTAACCCTTTTTACTGCCGCGTTGTTCGTCTGTTCTGTCGGTTTAGCCTCCGCCCGCGATATTGGTCAGGAGGAGGCAGCGAAGCTGCGCACCGCCGGCATTATTCAATCAACGGAACAGCTGAAGGCCGCAGCGCTAGCGGCGCACCCCGGTGCAACTATTACTGATAGTGAGCTGGACGAGGAGTACGGCAAACACGTTTATCAGGTCGACTTACGTGATCCGCAAGGTATTGAGTGGGACGTGGAGGTAGATGCCACCAATGGCACCATACTCAAGGACCATCAGGACAAGTAGATGACAGTTGAAAAGCGTCTCGCAGTCATTTGCGGCCTGATGCTGGTGTGCATCGCTGGGCAAGCACGAGATCTTGATCAAGACGAAGCACTGACCTTGCGCCAGACCGGTGTCATCCTGCCCCTCGAGCAGCTGGTCGACTTAGCATTGGGTCGTTACCCCGGCGCCAGGTTGCTCGAAGCCGAGCTTGAAGAGAAACACGGCGTCTATGTGTATGAGTTTGAGGTGTTGACCAGGGAAGGCGTTGTCCGCGAACTGAAGTTCGACGCGCGTGACAGCCGACTGTTGAAAGACGAGGAAGACGACTGATGCGCTTGTTATTGGTGGAAGATCACGTTCCATTGGCCGATGAGCTACTTGTCGGCCTGGGTAAGCAGGGGTACGCCGTGGACTGGCTCGCTGATGGCCGCGATGCAGTGCATCAGGGCCTGAGTGAGCCTTACGATTTGATTGTGCTGGATCTGGGGCTTCCCGGTCTCCCGGGGTTGCAGGTTCTGGAGCAGTGGCGCGCTTCTGGCCTGGTCATCCCAGTATTGATTCTGACAGCCCGGGGATCATGGTCCGAGCGTATCGAAGGACTGAAGGCCGGAGCGGATGATTATCTGACCAAGCCGTTTCATCCTGAAGAATTGCAGTTGCGCATCCAAGCACTGTTGCGACGCTCTCATGGCCTCGCCAATCAACCCCGTCTGGAATCCGCAGGTCTTCATCTTGATGAGGGGCGGCAAAGCGTCAGCAGTGATGGAGTGGATATCCAACTCACTTCCGCGGAGTTCCGACTGCTGCGCTACTTCATGCTTCACCCCGAACAGATCCTGTCCAAGAGTCATTTGGCTGAACACTTGTACGATGGAGAAAACGAGCGTGATTCCAATGTGATTGAAGTGCATGTCAATCACCTGCGTCGCAAGCTTGGCAAAGCCGTCATAGAAACCCGCCGGGGCCAAGGTTATCGATTCGGTGGAGCGCCTGTTTGAAGTCTATTCAGGGGCGTCTCAGTCTGGGTCTGATCAGCGTCATGGTGGTCGTATGCGTGATTCTGGCGCAAATCAGCCTGTGGCTTTTTGAAGTCGGTTTGCAGCGTTATCTTGAAGCCGGCCTGCGTAATGAGAGCGAAAACCTGCTGGTTGCGCTGGTGCGTGGACCAACTGGCTTGCAACTTGATGAACATCGCTTGTCCCCGGCGTATCAGCGACCTTACTCGGGTCATTATTTTCGCGTGGACTTCGATCAGGGGCACTGGCGATCCAGGTCGCTGTGGGACCTCGAATTGCCTGAGCTTGACGGCATCGG
This sequence comes from Pseudomonas syringae, assembly GCF_001698815.1. Lineage (GTDB taxonomy): Bacteria > Pseudomonadota > Gammaproteobacteria > Pseudomonadales > Pseudomonadaceae > Aquipseudomonas > Aquipseudomonas syringae_A. The sequence goes on from NZ_LGSI01000044.1 coordinate 2,792, forward strand.
GCTGCACGCCAATCTCGAGTTGGGCACGACCGGCCAATCCCTGCTGTTGCTCAATACGGAATATCGCAAGTTCGGGCAGTCTATTTCGATCACCGTCGCACAGGATTACACGCCCGTCAGAGCAAGCTTTCAGCGAGTACAGCAATTTGGCCTTGGGCTCGGGCTTGCAGCGCTGCTGGTCATTCTTGTTCTACAGCGCATTACCGTGCGTCGCGCATTAAGGCCGTTGGAGAATGTTCGCAAGCAGATATTCCAGTTGCAGCAGGGCCAGCGATCGCAGCTTGATAGCGAGGTGCCGCTTGAGCTGGAGCCGCTTGTTGCGCAGATCAATCATTTGCTCGCCCACACCGAAGACAGTCTCAAGCGCTCCCGTAATGCTTTGGGCAACCTCGGACATGCGCTGAAAACTCCATTGGCTGTTCTTGTCAGCCTGGCATCGAATTCCCAGCTTGATGCCTACCCCGCGTTGCGCAACACCTTGCGCGAACAGTTGGAGCACATTGAGCAGCGGTTGGTTCGCGAGCTCAATCGGGCACGCTTGTCCGGAGATGCACTACCCGGTGCGCGTTTCGACTGCGATGCAGAACTCGGTGGGCTGCTGGCGACGTTGCGCATGATTCACGGCGATCATCTGGAGCTGTCGACCAAGGTGGCCAGCGGCCTATGTCTGCCTTGGGATCGCGAAGACATTCTTGAGCTGCTCGGCAACCTGATGGACAACGCCTGCAAGTGGGCTGACAGTGAGGTGTTGCTGACCATTACCGAGCAAGAGCAGGGCTTTTGTTTGTTGGTTGAAGATGATGGTCCGGGCATTCCTGAATCCAGACGCGAGGAAGTGTTCAGCCGCGGCGCCCGGCTGGATGAGCAAATCACCGGGCACGGATTGGGCCTGGGCATTGTGCGAGACATCATCCACGCCTGGGGTGGCGAACTCAGGCTGTTGGAAAGTCCGCTTGGCGGATTACAGGTGCGTATCGATTTGCCGTTGGGACCGGTCTTGCTCTGAGGCTGTACGACACTGCTGCAGTCGATAGAAGTTTGGTCCTGCAAACAATTCGGAGGATTCTCAACTTTCCAGACAAATGGCCGTTAAACAGGTTAACTGCACCTTACCCAATAAAAACAAACTGATTTCTGGAGCTCTATGCGTATTAGCCTGAAAGCCAAAGTACTTTCGCTGGCGGTGCTGCCGGTGCTGATATTTGCGCTGGTGATCAGCGTAGCGACCGTTGTCATGCTGCGCGAGCAGGCGCAGCGCGAGGTCAGTGAGACGCGTGAGCGCTTGCTCGCGGAAGCCAAGTCGACCCTGCAAAGCTATGTCGCGGTCGCCATGACCACCATCAAGCCAATCTACGATGCTGCTGCGCCGGGTGACGACGCTGCGCGCGCTCAGGTCATCAAGCTGCTCTCCAATATCACCTACGGCAAAGACGGCTACTTCTTCGGTTACGATTCCCAATCGGTGCGCCTGTTCAAGGCCAGCAGTCCGGATGGCGTTGGCAAAAGTTTCAAGGACGCCCGCGATCCCAACGGCGTTTATGTCAACAACGAACTGGTTGCCGTTGCTAAAGCCGGTACGCATTACCTCCTTTATTCATCACCGCTGCCGGGTAAGACCGAGTTACTGCCAAAACTGGGTTACACCGAGTATTTGCCTAAATGGGACATGGCGGTCGGGTCATCGGTAAATCTGGATGGTATCGACGCTCAGGTAGCAGTGGTCGAGAAAAGCGTCGAAGCACGTTTGCAGGAGATGCTGCTTAGCATCATTGGCATCGCGGTGCTGGTTCTGATCATCATCACTGCAGTCGGGACCATCCTGGCGGGCACCTTGCTGCGCCCACTGCGCCTGATGAAAGCCAATCTTGATGATATCGCTGCGGGGGAGGGTGATCTAACTCGCCGCCTGACGATTACCAGCCAGGATGAACTCGGTGACCTTGCCGGATCCTTCAACCGTTTCGTCGACAAAATCCATGGTCTGGTGCAGCAGATCGCGGGCATGACAACGCAATTGACCGGGCTTGTCGGGCAGGTTTCCAGCCAGGCGCAACGGTCCGAACAGGCGATGGAGCGTCAGCGCCACGAAACCGATCAGGTGGCCACCGCGATCAACCAAATGTCTGCGGCAGCCCAGGAAGTGGCGAAGAGTGCGCAGGGCGCATCGGTCGCCGCGCAGCAGACCGACGAGCAAGGTCAGTCCGCCAAGCGTGTGGTGGACGGCAGCATCAAGCAGATTCATGCGTTGGTGGAGGATATCCGCAATAGCGGTACGTCTCTGGACAGCCTGCAGCAGGACGTTTCCTCTATTGTCAGCGTACTCGGCGTGATTCGCTCCATTGCCGAGCAGACCAACCTGCTTGCCCTCAACGCCGCTATTGAAGCCGCGCGGGCCGGGGAGGCGGGACGTGGTTTCGCGGTTGTAGCTGACGAAGTGCGGGCCCTGGCCAGTCGCACTCAGCAAAGCACCCAGGAAATTCAGGGGATGATTGATCGACTGCAAAAGGGCACTCAGACGGCAGTAGATGCCATGCGCCGCTCCAGCGAGGCTGGCGATGGTACTTCCGTGCAGGCCAATCAGGCAGGAGCGTCTCTGGATGCGATCGGCCATTTGATCGGCACCATCAACTCGATGAACGCGCAAATTGCCAGTGCAGCCGAAGAGCAGACTGCCGTGGCTGAAGAGATCAATCGCAGCGTGCACCAGATCGCTTCGGCAGTGGATATCGTGGCCGATGAAACCCGCCAGAGTGCCGAAACCTCTCGCAATCTGGATGACCTTGGCCGTCGCCTGGGTGCGCTGGTAAACCAGTTCCGCGTCTGATCCTTCAAGGACGCGTCCTGTCCTGATTCGCTCGTCTCCAGATTGTATCCACCATCCTCAGGTAATCAGTTCGCTGATTGCCAGGATGATGGCACTTGCCCGTGGATTGGCGGACTAAGCACTAGGTCCAGCGATTCGCGGGCCTCTGACATGGAAAGTACATGAACGAAACCACGTTGCAATACAAAACCTTATTGATGTTGCTGGTGCTGGTCACCATCGCTTTCGTGTGGATCCTATTGCCGTTTTACGGAGCGGTATTCTGGGCAGTGATCCTCGGCATCATCTTTGCTCCGCTGCAACGTCGCTTGCTGCTGCGATTCGGCTGGCAACGGAACCTGACGTCCTTGTGCACGCTGTTGATTTGCCTGGTGATAGCCATCCTGCCCGTCATTGTCATCAGTGCCTTGCTGGTTCAAGAGGGTGCCACGTTGTACAAAAACTTGGAAAGCGGGCAGTTGGATATCGCCAGCTATCTCGCTGAATTCAAGGGATTGCTGCCACCTTACCTGCAGCACTGGCTTGATCGCCTCGGTATGGGCGACCTCAACGGTCTGCGCGACAAAATTGCCAAGGGCGCGATGCAGGGCAGCCAGTACCTTGCAACTCAAGCCTTCAGCTTTGGGCAGGGTACGTTTGATTTCGTGGTGAGCTTCTTCATCATGCTTTACCTGCTGTTCTTCTTTCTGCGAGACGGCCAGGATCTGGTACGCAAGATTCGCATCGCCGTGCCACTGGCCGAACCGCAGAAGCGCCGCCTGCAACTGAAGTTCACCCGCGTGGTTCGCGCTACGGTCAAAGGCAACGTAGTGGTGGCGATCACTCAGGGTGCTTTGGGTGGGTTTATCTTCTGGAGTCTCGACATTCCCAGCGCATTGCTTTGGGCGGTCATCATGGCGTTCCTGTCGCTGTTGCCGGCGGTCGGGGCGGGGATCGTCTGGGCGCCAGTTGCGGCGTACTTCCTGCTCAGCGGTATGATCTGGCAGGGCGTAGTGCTCTCGCTGTTCGGGGTATTCGTGATTGGTCTGGTGGACAACGTCCTGCGTCCGATTCTGGTCGGCAAGGACACCAAGATGCCGGATTACCTGATCCTGATCTCAACCCTGGGTGGCATGGCCGTGTTCGGCCTGAACGGCTTCGTCATCGGGCCAATGGTCGCTGCGCTGTTCATGTCGACCTGGGGCCTGTTCGTCGGCGCCAAGAAAGCCGTGCGCTTGCCGGGCTAGCGCTGCAAACAAGACGTTTGTATTGACCAAAAAAAACCTGCTCATGTGAGCAGGTTTTTTTAGGTCTACTGGATCAGCTCGCGAGTTGCAGGCCCGCGTGCAGCACCAGGTCCAGCAAAGGTTGTGGGTAAACCCCAAGCGCGAACGCCAGGACAGCAATGGCCAGCAACATCACGCCGCCAGTGCGTTGTGCCCAGTTGAACTGTGCATCGTGACGCGGCAGCTTGGAGTCAACCAGATACAAAGTGACCATCACGCGCAGGTAGTAGAACACGCCAATGGCACTACCGATGATCAGCGAACCGGTCAGCCACCACAGGTGCGCTTCAACACCGGTAGCAATGATGTAGAACTTGCCGATGAAGCCCGCAGTCAGCGGAATGCCCGCAAGGGACAGCATCATCAGGGTCATCACGGCAGTCAGGTACGGACGGCGCCAGAACAGGCCGCGGTACTCGAACATCGCGTCGGCATCACGACCGCTGTAAGGCGAGGACATCATGGTGATGACGCCGAAGCTGCCCAGGGTAGTGATGACGTAGGTCACCAGATAAACACCAATCGCTTCAACCGCCATGCCTTTGCTGGCAACCAGCGCGATCATCAGATAGCCGAAGTGAGCGATGGACGAATAACCCAGCAGACGCTTGAGGTTGGTCTGAGTCAGCGCCAGCAGGTTGCCGACGAGGATCGAGGCAACGGCGATCACCGCCAGTACGTCATGCAGCACACCGCTGCTGGCCGCCGGCGAAATCTGGAACAAACGCACCAGCACGGCAAACACCGCGACTTTACTGGCGGTTGCCAGGAACGCCGCTACCGGGGCAGGGGCGCCTTCGTAGACGTCCGGCGTCCACAAGTGGAAAGGTACCAGCGACAGTTTGAACGCCAGACCGACCAGCATCATGCCCAGGCCCAGGCTTGCGATCGGGCTCGGCAGGCCGGTTGCAGCCAATGCCTTGCCAATCCCGTCGAAGCTCAAGGTGCCGGCTTCGGCGTACAGCAGCGCCATGCCGAACAGCAGGAATGCGGAGCCTGCGGCTGACAGGACCATGTACTTGATGCCGCCTTCCAGCGAGCGCTTGTTGAAGAAGGCATATGCCACCAGTCCGTACACCGGCACCGACAGCAGCTCCAGACCGATGAACAATCCGGCCAGATGCTGCGCGCTGACCAGAACCATGCCGCCGGCAGCGGCCATCAGGATCAGCAGGTAAAGCTCTTCGCGATTGCCGGGGTAGCCGACCTTGCCATCACCTAGATAGGCGTGGGCCATGGTCACACAGGCCAGGGTCGACGCCAGGATCAGCGCCATGTAAAGGCAGGCGAAGCTGTCGATGTGTAGCAGCGGCGTGACGACCAGCGGCGCGACTTTCAGTGCCGGGTAGATCGACAGCAATGCCAGGTTGAGGCCTGCAACGGACAGCAGGAATGTTTGCGAGTGATTGCGACGCCACGCGATTGCCAGCATCACCACGACAATCGTGGCACTGGTAATCAGCAGCGGCGCAAGCGCAATAAAGTGTTGAATCGTCAGGTCCATAGCGCTCTTACCGGGCCGAAGCGAGTTGAGTGAAGGCGGTGCCGAGCCATTGCTGCACGCCATGCATGGTCGCTGCCGAAGTATCGAGGAACGGCTGCGGGTAAACCCCGAGCACCACCAGCAATACGGCAAGTCCCAGCACCATAATCAGTTCCCGTGCGTCCATACCCTTGAGGATCGCGTCCGATTTGGACGGTCCGAAGTAGGCGCGGTGGATCATGATCAGCGAGTAGACGGAGCCAAACACCAGACCGGAAGTGGCGATTGCCGTGATCCATGGCGAGGCGACAAAGTTGCCCAGCAGGATCAGGAACTCGCCGACGAAGTTACCGGTACCCGGCAGCCCCAACGAAGCGGCGGCGAAGAACAGGCTGATCGCCGGCAGATAGGCGATGCGCGACCACAAACCGCCCATTTCACGCATGTCCCGCGTGTGCATACGTTCGTACAACTGACCGCTGAGGATAAACAGCGCAGCTGCCGACAGGCCGTGGGCAATCATCTGCACCACTACGCCTTGTAGCGCTTGTTGGCTGCCGGAATAGATACCGATCAGGACGAAACCCATGTGCGAAACGCTGGAATACGCGATCAGACGCTTGATGTCGGTCTGGGCGAAGGCCAGGAAGGCACCGTAGAAAATGCCGATCAGACCCAGCACCATCGCGATCGGAGCGAATTCGGCCGATGCGTTGGGGAACAACGGCAGGGCGAAGCGCAGCAGACCATAAGCAGCGGTTTTCAGCAGGATACCGGCCAGATCGACCGAACCCGCTGTCGGCGCCTGGGCGTGAGCGTCCGGCAGCCAGGAGTGGAAAGGCACGACCGGCAGCTTCACCGCGAAGGCAATGAAGAAGCCCAGCATCAGGATGTATTCAGTGCCTGGCGCCAGTTGGGTCTTCAGCAGTGTGGCGTAATCGAAGGTGATCACACCGGTCTGGTTGAAGTTGACCAGTACCAGCCCCAGGATCGCCACCAACATGATCAGGCCGCTGGCCTGAGTGAAGATGAAGAACTTGGTCGCAGCGTAGATTCGAGTCTTCTTGCCGTCCGATGAGCTATGACCCCAGAGCGCGATGAGGAAGTACATCGGCACCAGCATCATTTCCCAGAAGAAGAAGAACATGAACAGGTCGATGGCGAGGAACACGCCAATGACACCGCCCAGGATCCACATCAGGTTCAGGTGGAAGAACCCGACCTTGCGCTGGATCTCGTTCCACGAGCACAGCACTGACAGAATGCCGAGCAGGCCGGTGAGCAGGATCATCAGCAGCGACAGGCCATCCAGCGCCAGGTGCACGCTGATACCGAAGCGCGAGATCCACAGGTGCTTGAATTCAAGCGCCCAGGTTGGGTCGACGCCGGGAGCCGGTGCGTAACTGAAGTTGCCAGTACTCCACAACCAGAGGCCCAGGGCCAGTTCGAGGGACATGGTCAGCAGCGCGATCCAGCGCGGCAGGGTGGAGCTGTATTGCTCACCCAGCCAGCACAGCAGGCCGCCGATAAAGGGGATCAGGATTAGCCAAGGCAGAATCATGACGGGCTCAATTCCTTTCGCAAATTCGCAAGGTTCATGTCAGACCGCAACCGCAACGACGGCGCCGAGTACCAGTACGGCACCTACGGCAATCGAAGCAGCGTACCAACGCAGTTGGCCGGTTTCGGTGCGGCTCATGGCGTCATGACCCCCCTTGACCAGACGTGGGATCAAACCAATGGTGCGATCCAGCGGATCGCCGCGCAGCACATGGCTGATAGCCAGATAAGGTTTGACGAACAATTTGTCGTAAACCCAATCGAAGCCCCATGCCGCGAACCACCAGGCCGAAAGGAAACGGCCCGGACCACTGTTGGCAATGGCAGTAACCAGACGGCGCTTGCCGAGGAACAGCAAGGCTGCCAGCAGGATACCGGCCAGGGCGATGGCACCCGAGGCGATTTCCAGACTGTGCTTGGCTGCGCCGCCGGCATGACCGACGCTTTGCGGCAGTACATCAGCCAGTGGTGGGGTGATCATCGCGCCGATAAACGTCGACAGAATGATCAACACTGACAGCGGCAGCCAGTGAGCGATCCCGTGACCTGCGTGGGCTTCAGTCTTGGCTTCACCATGGAACGCGATGAAGATCAGGCGGAAGGTGTACAGCGAAGTCATGAATGCGCCGACCAGACCTGCATACAGCAGCGCATGGTTGCCGCTGGCGAAGGCTTCCCAAAGAATTTCATCCTTGGAGTAGAAGCCGGCGGTCAGCAGTGGCAGGGCCGACAAAGCCGCGCCGCCAACGATGAAGCTGGCGTAGGCCAATGGCAGTTTCTTCCACAGGCCGCCCATCTTGAAGATGTTCTGCTCGTGGTGGCAGGCAACGATGACCGCACCGGATGCAAGGAACAGCAGCGCCTTGAAGAAAGCGTGCGTCATCAGGTGGAAGATCGCGCCTTCCCAGGCACCCACGCCCAGCGCCAGGAACATGTAGCCGATCTGGCTCATGGTCGAGTAGGCGAGGATACGTTTGATGTCGGTTTGCACCAGTGCCGCAAAACCCGCCAGCACCAGGGTTACGCCGCCGACAATGCCGACCAGATGCAGGATGTCTGGAGCCAGCGCGAACAGGCCGTGGGTACGGGCGATCAAGTAGACGCCTGCGGTCACCATGGTTGCGGCGTGGATCAGTGCCGAAACCGGGGTAGGACCGGCCATCGCATCTGCCAGCCAGGTTTGCAGCGGCAGTTGCGCGGATTTACCGACCGCACCGCCGAGCAACATCAGGGTTGCCAGGACAATCCAGAAATCGCCGACCTTGAAATGCTCCGGCGCCCGCACCAGCAGCTCCTGCACGTTCAGGGTGCCCAGTTGCTGGAACAGGATGAACAGGCCAATGGCCATGAACACATCGCCGATTCGGGTCACGATAAAGGCTTTGAGTGCGGCGTTACCGTTGTTGCGGTTGCTGTAGTAGAAACCGATCAACAGATAACTGCACAGGCCCACGCCTTCCCAGCCGAAGTACAGGAACAACAGGTTATCGCCCAGGATCAGGAACAGCATGCTGGCGATGAACAGGTTGGTGTACGCGAAGAAGCGTGAGTAACCCGCCTCGCCACGCATGTACCACGATGCAAACAGGTGGATCAGGAAGCCGACACCGACCACGACGCCGAGCATCGTGACGGAAAGACCGTCCAGATACAGCGCGAAGTTCGGTTCGAAGCCATCCACAGTCATCCAGCGCCACAGCACCTGGGTGTAGTGACCACCGTCAGGCGGTGCAACATTGAACTGGAAGATGACCCAGGCCGAAACAATGGCCGACAGCCCGATGGAGCCGACGCCGATCAGCGCCGCGAGGTTTTCCGAGATGCGTCCGCGAGAGAACGACAGCAGCAGAAACCCGATCAGGGGGAATACGAAAGTCAGAAAGAGAAGGTTCATCCGCGCATCTCGCTGGCAGCGTCGATATCGAGAGTGTGGAAGCGGCGATACAGCTGCATCAGGATCGCCAGGCCAATACTGGCCTCGGCAGCAGCAAGGCTGATCACCAGGATGAACATGATCTGTCCATCCGGTTGTGCCCAGCGGCTGCCGGCAACGACGAACGCCAGAGCTGATGCGTTCATCATGATCTCCAGGCTCATCAGCACGAAGAGTATGTTGCGGCGCACCATCAGGCCGACCAGACCGAGGCAGAACAGGACGCCGGCGACAGCCAGCCCGTGTTCCAGAGGGATTGCATTCATTGGCTTGGCTCCTTCGCCTCGTTACGGCCCAGGTGGAATGCCGTGACGGCTGCAGCGAGCAGCAGCATCGAAGCGAGTTCCACCACCAGCAGATACGGTCCAAACAGACTGATGCCGACCGCTTTGGCATCGACAGTGGTATGGCCGATGCTGGCGCCGGTCGAACTGCTGAACAGTACGTACAGCAGTTCAGCCAGCAACAGCGCGCCGAGGATGACCGGGCCGATCCAGATGCCGGGTTTGAGCCAGGTGCGCTCCTGCTGGACCGAAGCCGGACCCAGGTTGAGCATCATCACCACGAAGACGAACAGCACCATGATTGCGCCTGCATAAGCGATGACTTCCAGCACGCCGGCAAACGGTGCGCCGAGGCTGAAAAATGTCATCGCCACGGCGATCAGCGAAATGATGAGGTAGAGCAGGGCGTGCACCGGGTTGGTGTTGGTGATCACTCGAAGAGTGGACACCACAGCGACACCCGATGCGAAATAGAAAGCGAATTCCATCTTTCTTCCTTAAGGCAGCAAGCTCTTGACGTTGATCGGTTCGGCTTCATTCTGCGCAGAGCCTTTAGGCTTGCCAGCGATGGCCATGCCGGCGACGCGATAGAAGTTGTAGTCGGGGTTCTTGCCGGGGCCGGAGATCAGCAGATCTTCCTTCTCGTAGACCAGATCCTGACGCTTGAACTCGGCCATTTCGAAATCCGGTGTCAACTGGATTGCCGTGGTCGGGCAGGCTTCTTCGCACAGGCCGCAGAAAATGCAGCGCGAAAAGTTGATGCGGAAGAACTCCGGATACCAGCGACCGTCGTCAGTCTCGGCTTTTTGCAGCGAGATGCAGCCGACCGGGCAGGCCACCGCGCACAGGTTGCAGGCCACGCAACGCTCTTCGCCGTCGGGATCACGGGTCAGGACGATGCGGCCACGGTAACGCGGCGGCAGGTAAACCTGCTCTTCCGGGTACTGCAACGTGTCACGCTTGCGAAATGCATGTGAGAACACCATCACCAGGCTGCGAAGCTGGGTGTAGGTGCCATGCACGATATTGAACAAATACTTGAGCATGGTTTATATCCTCACTGAGCCACGCCGGCGGGCGTGTTCAGCAACACGACCGCGGCGGTCACCAGCAGATTGATCAGGGTCAGCGGCAGGCAGAATTTCCAGCTGAAATCCATCACCTGGTCATAACGTGGGCGCGGAATCGATGCGCGCAACAGGATGAACAGCATGATGAAGAACGCGGTCTTCAGGGCGAACCAGACAAACGCCAGCGAAGGCAGGATGTTGAACGGGCCATGCCAGCCGCCGAAGAACAGCGTGACCAGCAACGCCGAGATCAGCACGATCCCGATGTATTCGCCAACGAAGAACATCCCCCATTTCATACCGGCATATTCGATGTGATAACCATCGGCCAGTTCCTGCTCGGCTTCCGGTTGGTCGAACGGGTGGCGGTGAGTCACCGCAACGCCTGCGATGAAGAACGTACAGAAGCCGAAGAACTGCGGAATGATGAACCACAGGTTCTGAGCCTGGTATTCAACGATGTCGCGCATGTTGAACGAACCGACTTGCGCCACGATTCCCATCAGCGACAGGCCCATGAACACTTCATAGGACACGGTCTGGGCCGAAGCCCGCAGACTGCCGAGCAAGGCAAACTTGTTGTTGCTCGACCAGCCAGCGAACAGCACCGCATACACCGACAGACCGGCCATGGCGAAGAAGAACAGCAAGCCGATGTTCAGGTCCGCCACGCCCCAGGTCGGGGTGATCGGGATGATGGCGAAGGCGATCAGCAAGGCACTCATGGCCACGACCGGCGCCAGGGTGAAGATCACCTTGTCAGCGAACGGCGGCGTCCAGTCTTCCTTGAAGAACATCTTGATCATGTCGGCGGCAATCTGGAAGGCGCCGAAAGGGCCAACCCGGTTCGGGCCGTAACGATCCTGCCAGAGGGCGAGCAAACGACGCTCTACCCAGCTGAGCAATGCACCGCAGACCACCACGGCCAGCAGGATGACAATCGCCTTGACTACCGAGATGATCGCGTCGACCACTTCAGGTGTGAACCAGGTCATAGCGCTGCCTCCTGCAGACCATCAACGGTTTTGCCGAACACGGCTGGCGAAATGCCCGCAAGACCGACTGGCAAACCAACCAGACCTGCACCCAGTTCTTCGTTGATGCGCAGCGGCAGACGCAAGGTCTGGCCGGCAACGGTCAAGCTCAACAGGGCACCGTCATTGACGCCCAGGCGATCAGCTTCGGATTTGGCCAGAGCAACGTAAGCTTCTGGAATACGCTCCTGGACCGGCGCAGCAAGGGACGATGTTTCGTCGCTGCCGAACAGGTGATAGAACGGCACCACCTGCCAGGTGCCGCGCGCTGGCGAAAACGCGCCCGGTACGCTGGCGAACCAGGACAGCGCGTCGCCAGTGCTTTCGATCAGGCGAGTGCCCGGATCGCCAGCACGCAGGTGACCACCGACTTCGTCCTGGAACTTGTTCCAGGCTTGCGGCGAGTTCCAGCCCGGAGACCAGGCGAATGGCACTTGCTGACGCGGCTCGACCGAACCCGAGTAACCTTCCATGGAGAACGCGAACGCGGTGTCGTTGTCCTGGGAAGTACGCGGCTCATGCACGCTGATGTCGGCGCGCATGGCAGTCCGGCCGCTGTAACGCAATGGCTCGCGGGCCAGCTTCAGGCCTTTGATGCGGAACGACGCAGAAGGTGCAGCGTTGACGATACCGGCCAGTTGCGGCGTGCTTGCAGCACAGGCGGCCGTGACGTGATCGAGTTGAGTCCAGTCCACCGGCTTGTTCAGCAGGGTCGAACGCAGAGCATGCAGCCAGCGCCAGCCTTCATGAACCAGGATGCTGGCGTCCAGATAAGTTGGATCGAACACCTGGAAGAAGCGCTGGGCGCGGCCTTCCTGGCTGATCAGCGTACCGTCGCCTTCCGCGAAGCTGGCGGCTGGCAGGATCAGATGAGCGCGTTCGCTGGTCGGGGTTTTCTGGTGGTCCGCAACGATCACCACTTTCGCGGCATTCAATGCGGCATCGACTGTGGCCGCATCGACGCGACGGTACAGGTCGTTTTCCAGAACCACGATGGCGTCGGCCTGTCCGGAAATCACCGCTTGCAGCGCGGCGTCGACGGAATCACCACCGAACATCGCCAGACCCATGCTGTTGGCTTCCGGCACGATCAGGCTGATGGAGCCTTGCTTGTCGCGCAGTTTCAGTGCCTTGGCGATGTTGGCGGCGGCTTCGATCAACGCGGTCGAACCCAGCGAGCTGCCGGAAATGATCAGTGGACGCTTGGCTGCCAGCAGTGCATCGGCAATGCGTTGCGCCAACGCCAGTGCTTCGCTGTCCAGGCCTTCAACGGCCGGGGCGCTGGCATCCAGTGCGTGGGCCACGGCAAAACCGATGCGGGCCAGATCATCCGGTGCTGCGTGAACGCATTCTTCGGCAACATCATCCAGCTTGGTTTCAGCCAGGCTGGCGATGAACAGCGGGTTTAGCTCGTGCTGGCCGATGTTTTTCACCGCAGCGTCGAGCCACGGCTGGACTTTCATCGCCGCAGCCATGTCTTCGGCCTTGCCTTTCACCGCCTGACGCAGGCCCAGGGCCATACGTGCAGCAGTCTGGGTCAAGTCTTCGCCGAGGACGAAAATCGCGTCGTGGTCTTCGATGTCGCGCAGGGTCGGGATCGGCAGGGGGCTATCGTTGAGCACCTTGAGGATCAGGCGCACACGCTCCAGTTCACCGGCTTCGATACCCGAATAGAAATGCTCGGCACCGACCAGTTCACGCAAGGCAAAGTTGCTTTCGAGGCTGGCGCGTGGTGAGCCGATACCGACAATGTTGCGACCGCGCAGCAAATCGGCGGCCTTGTCGAGTGCGCCATCCAGGCTCAGCTTGACCTGGCCGTCAGCCAGCAGCGGCTGGCGAGGGCGGTCTTCGCGGTTCACGTAGCCGTAGCCAAAACGACCACGGTCACACAGGAAATACTGGTTTACCGAGCCGTTGAAGCGGTTTTCGATCCGGCGGATCTCGCCGTAACGTTCACCAGGGCTGATGTTGCAGCCACTTGAGCAGCCGTGGCAGATGCTTGGTGAAAACTGCATGTCCCATTTACGGTTGTAGCGCTCGGAGTGGGTCTTGTCGGTGAACACGCCAGTTGGGCAGACCTCGGTGAGGTTGCCGGAAAACTCGCTCTCCAGCGTGCCGTCTTCGACGCGTCCGAAGTACACGTTGTCATGCGCGCCGAATACGCCGAGGTCAGTGCCGCCCGCGTAGTCTTTATAGAAGCGCACGCAGCGGTAGCAGGCGATGCAGCGGTTCATCTCGTGAGCGATGAACGGGCCGAGTTCCTGATTCTGGTGGGTGCGTTTGCTGAAGCGATAACGGCGCTCGTTGTGGCCGGTCATCACGGTCATGTCTTGCAAATGACAGTGACCACCTTCTTCGCAGACCGGGCAGTCGTGCGGGTGGTTGGTCATCAGCCATTCGACGACACTGGCGCGGAAGGCCTTGGATTCATCGTCTTCGATGGAAATCCAGGTGTTGTCGGTGGCGGGGGTCATGCAGGACATGACGATGCGACCACGGGTGTCGTTCTCGTCGGTGTACTGCTTGACCGCGCACTGGCGACAGGCGCCAACGCTGCCGAGGGCGGGATGCCAGCAGAAATAAGGGATGTCGAGGCCCAGGGACAGACAAGCCTGTAACAGGTTGTCTGCACCGTCGACTTCGAGCGCTTTGCCGTCTACGTGGATAGTGGCCATGGTTCAAAGTTCTTCGTTGGCCCGGTGTCAGCGGGCGTGGCTAATGGAATCTCGGTGCTATCCGACTCAAACAGCCTGTCATGGCGCAGTCGGATAAGGACGGCAGCCTTGTGGGCCGCCGACCGGTCTGTCTTGTTATGCGCCAACCAGGGTCGGGCTGATGACCTGGGTCAGGCTGCCCGCCACTGCTGGCGCGATACCTGCCTCGAATTCAGGCCTGAAGTATTTGATCGCGCTGCCAAGAGGTTCCACGGCGCCCGGTGCGTGGGCGCAGAAGGTCTTGCCAGGGCCGAGGAAGTTCACCAGGCCCAGCAGGGTTTCGATATCCCCCGGCTGACCATGACCTTTCTCGATGGAGCGCAGAATCTTCACGCTCCACGGCAAGCCATCGCGGCAAGGTGTGCAGAAACCGCACGACTCCTGGGAGAAGAACTCTTCCATATTGCGCAGAAGCGAAACCATGTTGACCTTGTCGTCGACCGCCATGGCCAGACCGGTACCCATCCGCGTACCGACCTTGGCGATGCCGCCTGCGTACATTTGCGCGTCCAGGTGTTCCGGCAACAGGAAGCCGGTACCGGCGCCACCTGGCTGCCAGCACTTGAGCTTGAAGCCATCGCGCATGCCGCCCGCGTAGTCTTCGAACAGCTCACGCGCCTGCACGCCGAAAGGCAGTTCCCACAGACCAGGGTTTTTCACCTTGCCGGAGAAACCCATCAGTTTGGTGCCGTGGTCTTCACTGCCTTCGCGAGCCAGGGATTTGTACCAGTCGTTACCATTGCCAACGATGGCCGGCACGTTGCACAGGGTTTCGACGTTGTTCACGCAGGTCGGCTTGCCCCACACGCCAACGGCGGCGGGGAAGGGCGGCTTGGAGCGTGGGTTGGCGCGACGGCCTTCCAGGGAGTTGATCAGCGCGGTTTCTTCGCCGCAGATGTAACGCCCGGCGCCGGTGTGCACGAACAGCTCGAAGTCAAAGCCGGTGCCCAGGATGTTCTTGCCCAGCAGACCCGCGGCCTTTGCTTCGGCCACGGCGCGGTTCAAATGCCTGGCAGCGGTGACGTATTCGCCACGCAGGAAGATGTAGCCGCGATAGGCTTTCAACGCCCGCGCACTGATCAGCATGCCTTCCACCAACAGGTGCGGCAGCTGTTCCATCAACATCCGGTCTTTCCAGGTGTTGGGTTCCATTTCATCCGCGTTGCACAGCAGGTAGCGGATGTTCATGGATTCGTCTTTAGGCATCAGTCCCCACTTCACACCTGTGGGGAAGCCTGCACCGCCGCGCCCCTTGAGGCCGGAGTCCTTCACGGACTGCACGATGTCGTCAGGCGATTGCTCGGCGAAAGCCTTGCGGGCGGCTGCATAACCGTCTTTGGCCTGATACTCGTCAAGCCAGACCGGCTCGCCGTCGTCGCGCAGGCGCCAAGTCAGTGGATGGGTTTCTGCCGTGCGCGTTATGCGGTTGGCAGGGCCGAAGGAAGTGATGGTCATGGGTAACCCTCCAGCATCTTGGCAACGCCCGAAGGCTGCACGTCACCGAAAGTGTCATCGTCGACCATCACGGCCGGGGCCTTGTCGCAGTTACCCAGGCAGCAGACCGGCAACAGGGTGAAACGCCCGTCGGCAGTGGTCTGGCCTGGCGCAATGCCCAGGGAGTTCTGGATTTCTTCGACCACTGACTCGTGACCGGCAATGAAGCAGACCATGCTGTTGCAGACGCGGATGATGTGGCGGCCAACCGGCTGACGGAAGATCTGGCTATAGAACGTTGCCACGCCTTCGACGTCGCTGGCGGGAATACCCAGCAGGTCGCCGATGGCGTAAATGGCGCCGTCCGGCACCCAGCCGCGTTCCTTCTGCACTATTTTCAGGGCTTCGATAGACGCCGCACGCGGGTCTTCGTAGTGATGCAGCTCATGCTCGATGGCCGAGCGCTCGGTTTCGCTGAGGGCGAAACGGTCTGTCTGGATAAGCGGGCTATTCATGCTTAGCGGTCCACGTCGGCCATAACGAAATCGATACTACCCAGGTACGCGATCAAGTCCGCGACCATGCTGCCTTTGATCACCGAAGGGATCTGTTGCAGGTGCGGGAAGCTTGGGGTGCGGATCCGGGTACGGTAGCTCATGGTGCCGCCGTCGCTCGTCAGGTAATAACTGTTGATGCCCTTGGTCGCTTCGATCATCTGGAAGGATTCGTTGGCTGGCATGACCGGGCCCCACGAAACTTGCAGGAAGTGCGTGATCAAGGTTTCGATGTGCTGCAGCGTGCGCTCTTTGGGCGGCGGCGTGGTCAGCGGGTGATCCGCCTTGTACGGGCCTTCCGGCATGTTGCGCATGCACTGCTCGATGATCTTGATGCTTTGGCGCATTTCTTCGACGCGCACGATGCAGCGGTCATAGGCATCGCCATTGACGGCCAGCGGCACTTCGAACTCGAAGTTCTCGTAACCCGAATAAGGACGCGCCTTGCGGATGTCGAAATCGCAACCGGTGGAACGCAGACCTGCGCCAGTGACGCCCCATTCCAGGGCTTCCTTGGTGTTGTACGCCGCGACGCCGATGGTCCGGCCACGCAGGATGCTGTTGTCCAGAGCCGCCTTTTGATATTCGTCCAGACGCTTGGGCATCCACTCGACGAAATCCTTGACCAGTTTTTCCCAGCCGCGTGGCAGGTCGTGCGCGACGCCACCGATGCGATACCAGGCCGGGTGCAGGCGGAAACCAGTGATGGCTTCGATCACCGTGTAGGCTTTTTGCCGGTCGGTGAAGGTGAAGAACACTGGCGTCATGGCGCCCACGTCCTGGATATACGTACCCAGGAACAGTAGGTGGCTGGTGATCCGGAAGAACTCGGCCATCATGATACGGATGACGTCGACTTTCTCCGGCACCTTGATACCGGCCAGTTTTTCTACCGAAAGCACGTACGGCAGGTTGTTCATCACGCCGCCGAGGTAGTCGATCCGGTCGGTGTACGGGATGAAGCTGTGCCAGGACTGGCGCTCGGCCATTTTCTCGGCACCACGGTGGTGGTAACCGACATCGGGAACGCAGTCGACGATCTCTTCACCGTCCAGCTGCAGAATGATGCGGAATGCACCGTGGGCCGAAGGGTGGTTCGGGCCGAGGTTGAGGAACATGTAGTCTTCGTTGGTGCCGGAACGCTTCATGCCCCAGTCTTCCGGACGGAAACGCGCGGCTTCCTCTTCCAGTTGCTGTTTGGCAAGGGTCAGGCTGAACGGGTCGAATTCGGTGGCACGGGCCGGGAAGTCCTTGCGCAACGGGTGACCTTCCCAGGTCGGCGGCATCATGATCCGGGTCAGATGAGGGTGACCAGGGAAGTCGATACCGAACATGTCCCAGACTTCGCGCTCGTACCAGTTGGCGTTTGGCCAGATGCCAGTCACCGTCGGCACGCTCAGGTCGCTCTCGGACAAGGCAACCTTGATCATCACGTCGCTGTTACGTTCGATCGACAGCAAGTGGTAGAACACGCTGAAGTCGGCGCCCGGCAAGCCTTGACGCTTGGTGCGCAGCCGCTCGTCCATGCCATGCAGGTCGTACAGCATGACGTAGGGTTTGGGCAGCTGACGCAAAAACGTCAGCACTTCGATCAACCGCGCGCGCTCGACCCACAGCACAGGCATGCCAGTGCGGGTCGGCTGGGCGCTGAACGCTTCGGCGCCAAAACGGTTGTTCAGTTCAACGACGACATCTTGGTCGTCAGCCTTGTAAGGCGGGATGTACAGAGCACTGCCTGTAGTCATGATTTTTTTATCGCTTTCGGTCAACGTAAAGAATGAAGCCAGGTTCTCGTCTCTTTAACAGGAGCAGAACTGGATCAGACTTCGTCGGGGCTGCGCAGATTGGTCACTGCGATTCGCTGTTCGCGGCGCTGTTCCTTTTGCGACGGCATCTCGGCGCGATAGACGCCTTGTTCACCGACGACCCAGGACAGAGGGCGACGCTCCTGGCCGATGGATTCCTGCAACAGCATCAAGCCTTGCAGAAATGCTTCGGGGCGGGGCGGGCAGCCAGGCACATAGACATCCACAGGCAGGAACTTGTCCACGCCCTGAACCACGGAATAGATGTCGTACATGCCACCGGAGTTGGCGCACGAACCCATGGAAATGACCCACTTGGGTTCGAGCATTTGCTCGTAGAGACGCTGAATGATCGGCGCCATCTTTATGAAGCAGGTCCCGGCAATAACCATGAAATCCGCCTGACGCGGTGATGCCCGGATAACCTCGGCGCCGAAGCGGGCGATGTCGTGGGGCGCCGTGAAGGCGGTGGTCATTTCCACATAGCAGCACGACAGGCCGAAGTTGTACGGCCACAAGGAGTTTTTACGCCCCCAGTTGACCGCACCGTTCAGCACGTCTTCCAGCTTGCCCATGTAGATGTTTTTGTGGACTTGGTCTTCTAACGGATCGGAAACAGTTTCCCGTTTGCCGATTGGATACTCTTCATTGGGAGCATCCGGGTCGATCCTGGTGAGATTGTATTGCATCGCCAAAGCCTCATTGTTTCAGCTTCGCTTGCCGAATACGGCGACCTTCAGGAGCCCAATCCAGCGCTCCAACCCGCCATAGGTAGACAAGACCTGCCAACAGAATTGCTATGAAAACGAGTGCTTCGACAAATCCGGTCCAGCCGCTTTCGCGGACGGACACAGACCAGGCAAAGAGAAAGAGGGCTTCAATGTCGAAGATCACGAAAAGCATCGCGACCAGATAGAATTTTGCCGAAAGGCGCAAGCGGGCGCTGCCAGTAGGCAGCATGCCGGACTCGAACGGTTCGTTTTTGCTGCGGCCCCAGGCTTTGCTGCCCAGAAGGCTGGAGACACCAAGCATGAAGGCACAGAGGCCGACAACACCTAAAAGGAAAATGGCGAAGCCCCAGTTGTGGGCAATCAATCCTGTCGGTTCGTGCATGCTGGATTTCCTTGACAGAGATCAAAGGTCTCTGGGCTTGAATAGAGTATAGGCAGTGACTATATGTCGCAGCGACATCAACCGCGGTGATTTTATGGGTAAACAGTTGGCAAGTAAATTTTCTACATCAAATTAATTTGACGAATTAATCACTTGCGCACTGGGGTATCGGCTCGCGGGCAGGCTGGGCGGGCATTGGCAGGGTTTTGGTTAATAATGTTTCCTGCAAAATGTAAGGAACAAGGAGTGATTGCTAAATGATAATAAGTATCATTTGATCTTATCCCGGCAGTTTTCAGTAAAACACGCAGAACAGTGAGTGTTTATTAAAACAGCAAGTTGCAACTAGTAATGGACTGTCAGCCAGGAGCGTGTTCGTTGGAGCGAGGCTTGCCCGCGAGGGCTATATTTCAGCTCTCGATGTCCGGTGAGCGTGTTGACCTCTTCGCGGGCAAGCCTCGCTCCAACGGAAGAAAGTGATCCAGTGGGCCGCCGACTTAGGCATTACACATAAAAAAACCGCCCCGAAGGGCGGTTTCTTCACATCAGGTGCAAGCCAATCAGTGGAACTGTTCTTCTTCGGTGGAGCCGGTCAGCGCCGTTACCGATGAAGTGCCGCCCTGAATGACCGTGGTCATGTCGTCGAAGTAGCCAGTGCCGACTTCCTGCTGGTGCTGCACAAAGGTGTAGCCTTTGGCGGCGTCAGCGAATTCCTGCTCTTGCAGTTTCACGTAGGCAGTCATGTCGTTGCGGGCGTAGTCGTGCGCCAGGTTGAACATGCTGTGCCACATGTTGTGGATGCCGGCCAGAGTGATGAACTGGTGCTTGTAGCCCATTGCCGACAGCTCGCGCTGAAATTTCGCAATGGTCGCGTCGTCCAGGTTCTTCTTCCAGTTGAAGGATGGCGAGCAGTTGTACGACAGAAGTTGGTCCGGGTATTCCTTTTTGATCGCTTCAGCGAAGCGACGGGCTTCGTCCAGATCCGGCTTGGCGGTTTCACACCAGATCAGATCGGCGTACGGCGCGTAGGCCAGACCGCGGGAGATAGCCTGGTCCAGTCCGGCGCGAACTTTATAGAAGCCTTCTGGCGTGCGGGTGCCAGTCACGAACTCCTTGTCGTACGGGTCGCAATCCGACGTCAGCAAGTCTGCAGCGTTCGCGTCGGTACGGGCCAGAATAATGGTCGGTACACCAGCGACGTCTGCTGCCAGACGCGCAGCGGTCAGCTTTTGCACGGCCTCCTGAGTTGGCACCAGTACTTTGCCGCCCATGTGGCCGCATTTCTTGACCGAGGCCAGCTGATCTTCGAAGTGAACGCCTGCAGCGCCAGCTTCGATCATGCTTTTCATCAGTTCGTAAGCGTTCAGCACGCCGCCAAAACCGGCTTCGGCATCGGCAACGATTGGTGCGAAGTAGTCGATATAGCCTTCATCGCCTGGATTTTTACCGGCTTTCCACTGGATCTGGTCAGCGCGGCGGAACGAATTGTTGATGCGCTTGACCACAGTTGGAACCGAATCCACCGGGTACAACGACTGATCCGGGTACATCGACTCTGCCGAGTTGTTGTCGGCGGCCACTTGCCAGCCGGACAGGTAAATCGCCTGAATGCCGGCCTTGACCTGCTGCACAGCCTGACCGCCGGTCAGGGCGCCCATGCAGTTGACGAAGTCCTTGTCAGGACGGAACGAAGGCTTGGCACCCTGGGTGACCAGATTCCAGAGCTTTTCCGCGCCCAGTTTGGCGAATGTGTGTTCAGGTTGAACCGAGCCACGCAGGCGGACGACATCAGCGGCGGAATAAGTACGGGTCACGTTTTTCCAGCGCGGATTTTCAGCCCAGTCTTTTTCGAGAGCTGCTATTTGTTGTTCGCGTGTCAGTGCCATGGAGATAAACCTCGTCGCAAAAGTATCGCATCGGTTTTGGGTGGAAAATTCCTTGCTCCGCCAAAACGCCCCGGTTATCGAAGGCACATGGATGGCTGCTCGCTGATCAGAGAAGTGGCTGATCGAGCCTGGTTTGCGTGGTTGCGACGGGTGAACGATGAGCTCAAGTCGGGAAGAGCGGGCATATGGCCTGACCCATGTCTGCAGTTTGGCTCGTGGATGCCTTCATGCAGTCATTTGACGGGTTGAGCTATCGACCTATTACGCTTCCGTCCCTCAGGACAACTTCGTTCCAGTAGCAACCTCGTCAAACTGCCTTGTGGGCGGTACAGACACGAATCGGCTCAAGTGGGTAGGTTAGAGCGCGATCCGAAGGCTCTTTGCAGGGCCTCTGATTAGCGGGAGCGGGGCAATCATGCCTCGTCGTATTTAACCCGTCAAACGTTTTGTAGTGCTTTTATGCGTCCACTACATCTTTGGTCTAATACGACTAGTCAGTCAGTTCCGGGCCCTTCAGTGCTGATTTTTCTGCGACCGCCGACAGGTAGCGGCTTCAGTCGAGCGTTTCGACCTTGACGCGCAGCGTCATGTCTTCCCGGCCTTGCGTGGAATAGCGATTAGCCAGACCTTGCTGATCGGCGACCGACTGGTCGCTGGCACCGGCGAGCGTGATCCATTCGCCCAGGCGTCCACTGACCTGGCTGTCGGTGCTTTGTACCTTGATGACGTCCGGCCGTTCCTGGCTCAGGCGATCACGGTTGGTGGTGATGCTCAGGTGTACCGTGTCGCCGGTGACGCTGGCGGTCACGTAAAAACCCTGGGTAACGTTGCGGTACTCGGTGTTGCTCTGTGCATAGCCGTAGGAATCGGATTGCGAGGTGGTCAGCGGCACGCTTTGCCCTATCTGGATCAGCGCTGGCGCACCTTCAGTGGTCTGTACTTGCTGGACGCCGCCTTCACGGCTGGCGGTGCCGTAATTGATGATGCGCGACTGATTGGCGCCTTGTGTGTTGCGCGCTGCACTGTCGCTGGTATCGACGCTGATCAGCAGGCGCTTGGGCGCGGTATCGAGTTGCGTGATCAGGGCGCGCAGCTCGTCGATCTTGCGCGGTTCGGCATTGATGATCAGTTGGTTGTTGTAAGCGCTAACTTTGCCATCCTGGCCAAGGAATGATTTCGCCACCGGCAGCAGCTCATCGCTGGTGCGAAAATTGAGTGGCACTACTTCGGTAGCGGCCATGACGCACACGCTACATGTGATGAGTATTGAGGTGAGCAGGCTGCGCAGGAACATGTCCCTATCTCCACTGATACGTCTGGAAAGACTTGAGTTTGCCACTTTGTCGGCCTGAGAGGGGGCAAGTTGAATCGTGCACGGCAAAACGCCCCGCGACCTCATTTCGGCCTGGTCAGGCTGAAGTGGGGAAGCGGGGCGCTTATTGGCTGTATCGGGAGATCAGCGGGTATCGCGAACCATGTCGACGTGCGGAAGGCCAGCCTCCAGAAACTCTGCGCTGACGACAGTAAAGCCGTGGCGCTGATAAAACGCTGTGGCATGCACCTGAGCGCTGAGTTTCTGTGGTTTGAGACCCCGTCGCTCGGCATCGTCGATGACGGCGTTAAGCAGCGCATCGCCGACTTTCAAGCCGCGCCAGTCCTTGAGAACCGACAGTCTGCCGATTTCACCGTCCGGCAGCAGCCGTGCGGTGCCAATCGGGAAATCACCTTCATAGGCCAGGAAATGAATCGCGCCAGCATCTTCGGCGTCCCATTCCAGTTCTGCAGGTACGGACTGTTCTGCGATAAACACCGCTTCGCGAATTCTGCGAATCTCAATGTTGTCCTTTTGCCAGTCGGCGACTCGGACGTGGATTTTATTCATCGGCAAATCCCAGGCTTCCTTGTTTGACCAGTTCACAGAGCAGGTTTCGTCCATGTTCGTCGCTCAGCCATGGAGCGAGATTTTCGCTGTGCAACGCATCGGCAGCACAGATCATTTTCAACAGTTCACGCAGGTGACCGGGCAGCAGGCGGCTCTGGCCGCTGGCGAACAGTAGCAGGTCTTCGTCAACTTCGGACCACGCCAGGCGTGCGCTTGGGTTGCGGATGAGAACTGCACCCTGTTCCAGGCTACCGAGCAAGTCTTCTTCCTCAAGCTCAGGACCCACTACCAGTTCAGGGTAGCGCGGCTCGGTCATGAACTGGCCGAACCAGGTGAGCAGCAGGCGCTCATCGCCCATATGCTCGGCCAGCAGGGCTTTCAGGCGATCCAGCGCGTCATGCTGAATCTGGTGCGGATCGCTAACCGGTTGCGCGTCGGCGTCGGTGTAGCGTTCTTCGTCAGGGATGAACTGGCTGAGGAAGTCGGTGAAGTGGGTCAGCACTTCGGCAGCGCTGGGTGCGCGAAAGCCGACCGAGTAGGTCAGGCATTCATCGACCGCGACGCCGCAGTGAGCCAGGCGCGGCGGCAGGTAGAGCATGTCGCCGGGTTCCAGGGTCCATTCTTCGGTGCCCTGGAAGTCAGCAAGTATGCGCAGGTCGGCATGTTGCAACAGCGCGCTCTCGGCGTCGCACATCTGACCGATCTGCCAGTGGCGCTTGCCGTGGCCTTGCAGCAGGAACACATCGTAGTTATCGAAGTGCGGGCCAACGCTGCCACCCGGTGCGGCATAGCTGATCATCACGTCATCAATGCGCCAGCTGGGCAGGAAACGGAAATTCTCCAGCAGCTCGCTGACTTCCGGGACGAATTGGTCCACGGCCTGTACCAGCAGGGTCCAGTCACGTTCCGGGAGTTTGCTGAATTCGTCCTCGGCGAAAGGGCCGCGACGCAGCTCCCACGGGCGTTCGCCGTTTTCGATGACCAGACGCGACTCGACTTCTTCTTCCAGGGCAAGGCCGGCCAGTTCGTCAGGATCGATCGGGCTTTCGAAACCCGGTATCGCCTGACGGATCAGCAGGGGCTTTTTCTGCCAGTAGTCACGCAGGAAGACGCGAGCGCTGATGCCGCCCAACAATTGAAGAGGAATATCAGGATTCATGTGTAACCTATTGAAAAAACGTGTTTTATAGACAGGAATAAAAACGCCCGGCACTGCCGGGCGTGTGCAATTGTTTACCGCGGGTCAAATGCGCTTGGCTTGAGCCACGGCATTGCCGATGTAATTGGCCGGGGTGAGCTTTTTCAGCTCGGCCTTGGCTTCGGCTGGCATGTCCAGGCCGTCAATGAACGTCTGCAGCACTTCAGGGCTGATGCCCTTGCCGCGTGTCAGTTCCTTGAGTTTCTCGTACGGGTTTTCGATGTCGTAGCGGCGCATGACTGTCTGGATCGGCTCGGCCAGAACTTCCCAGCAGGCGTCCAGGTCGGCGGCGATCTTCTGCTCGTTGAGCTCCAGCTTGCTGATGCCCTTGAGGCTGGCTTCATAGGCAATGACGCTATGAGCGAAGCCCACGCCCAGATTACGCAGCACTGTCGAGTCAGTCAGGTCACGCTGCCAGCGGGAGATCGGCAACTTGCTGGCCAGATGCTGGAACAGCGCGTTGGCGATGCCCAGGTTGCCTTCGGAGTTTTCGAAGTCGATCGGGTTGACCTTGTGCGGCATGGTCGACGAACCGATTTCGCCAGCGATGGTGCGCTGCTTGAAATAGCCCAGGGAAATGTAACCCCAGATATCGCGGTCGAAGTCGATCAGGATCGTGTTGAAGCGGGCGATCGCGTCGAACAGCTCGGCGATGTAGTCATGCGGCTCGATCTGGGTGGTGTAGGGGTTGAAGCCCAGGCCCAGTTCGTCTTCGATGAAGGCGCGCGCGTTGGCTTCCCAGTCGATGGCCGGGTAGGCCGAGATATGCGCGTTGTAGTTGCCGACCGCACCATTGATCTTGCCCAGCAGCGGCACCGCTGCGATCTGGGTGATCTGACGCTCCAGGCGGTAGACGACGTTCGCCAGCTCTTTGCCCAGGGTCGTCGGCGAAGCCGGTTGGCCGTGGGTACGGGACAGCATTGGTACGTCAGCGAAACGGATGGCCAGTTCGCGAATGGACTCGGCGATCTGGCGCATCAACGGCAGCATGACGTTGTCGCGGCCTTCACGCAGCATCAGGGCGTGGGACAGGTTGTTGATGTCCTCGCTGGTGCAGGCGAAGTGGATGAATTCGCTGACCTTGTCCAGCTCAGGCAGCTTGGCAGCCTGTTCCTTGAGCAGGTACTCCACGGCCTTGACGTCGTGGTTGGTGGTGCGCTCGATCTCTTTCACGCGCTCGGCGTGGGTGATCGAGAAGTCTTCAGCCAGGGTGTTGAGAATCGCGTTGGCTTCGGCAGAAAACGCCGGGACTTCAGTGATTTCCGGGTGTGCGGCCAGGCGCTGGAGCCAGCGCACTTCAACCATGACGCGAAAACGGATCAGGCCGTATTCGCTGAAAATTGGGCGCAGGGCCTGAGTTCTGCCGGCGTAGCGGCCGTCTACAGGGGAAACCGCAGTGAGCGAAGAAAGCTGCATGGGGTGTTCTCGGACAGTCGGGCAACGAAATGGGGCGCGTATCATACATGAAAAACGGGCCAGATCCGTGCGGTCTGACCAGCGTATGGTGCGCGGCGTTTGTAAGTATCGATTACTGGTGCCCGGCGAATCAGCCGTGCATCAGTGGGTACAATTCTTTCAATAGCTTGCGCCGACTAACGACCAACTGCCAGCGGTGACCGCCAACTTGTCGCCACAGACGGGCCGAGCGTATACCGGTCAGTAACAGCGCGCGGATCTTCGACGCGTTGTTCGGTTGTTGCAGGTTGCGCATGTCGCCGTGGACCTGGATCCGCTGGCGCAGGGTGCTCAGCGTGTCCTGATACAACGCGCCGCAGGCGGAAACCACGTTTTCATGGGCAACACCAAAATGCTCGGCCTGGGATTGAATCTGCGGCAGGCGCTTGCCGATGACGTCCAGCATGTCGTCACGCTTGGCCAGCTGGCGCTCAAGGCCCAGCATCGACAAGGCGTAGCGCAGCGGTTCGCGTTGCAGGGTCGCCGGGTCGCGCTCCAGGGCGCTGGCCAGTGCGCGATAGCCTTCGCGCAGGTTCAGATCATCGCCGCCATACACGTCCAGCGTGTCCTTGGGGTCCAGCACCAGCAGGCTGCCGAGCATGCAGGTCATCGCGGCCTCGCTGGATTGCCCGGTCTTGGCGATGCGGTCGACCAGCACTGCGGCCTGAAAGACACCGCCCAGGGCGGTGAGTTGTTCCTGAATCGGGGTCATCAACGCTTGTCCTTGCTGTGCCACGGTTCGGCGATTTCAATCACGCCGCCACCCAGGCAGATTTCGCCGTCGTAGAACACCACGGACTGACCGGGTGTCACGGCACGTTGAGGCTCGTCGAAACTGGCTCGATAGCCATCAGCGGTCTGTTCCAGCGTGCACTGCTGATCGCCCTGGCGATAACGCACTTTGGCTGTCAGCCTGCGCGGCGTGCTCAGGTCGACCGGGTTGACCCAGTAGATCTGCGAGGCGATCAGTGCCTGGGAAAACAGCCATGGATGGTCGTTACCCTGGCCGACGATCAGCTCGTTGTTTTCCAGATCCTTGACCAGCACGTACCACGGATCATCGCTGGCGTCTTTCAAACCGCCGATGCCCAGGCCCTGGCGCTGGCCGATGGTGTGGTACATCAGGCCGCTGTGGCGCCCGATGACTTCGCCTTCGGTGGTCTTGATCTCGCCGGGTTGGGCGGGCAGGTATTGACGCAGGAAATCCGTGAAGCGCCGTTCGCCGATGAAGCAGATGCCGGTGGAGTCTTTCTTCTTGGCGGTGGCCAGGCCGTGTTTCTCGGCGATGGCGCGCACTGCGGGTTTTTCCAGTTCGCCGACCGGAAATAATGTCCTGGCGATCTGCTCACCGCCCACGGCATGCAGGAAGTAGCTCTGGTCTTTGTTCGCGTCCAGGCCCTTGAGCAGTTCGGTGCGGCCGTCGATATCGCGGCGGCGCACGTAGTGGCCGGTGGCAATCAGGTCGGCGCCGAGCATCAGGGCGTAGTCGAGAAACGCCTTGAACTTGATTTCGCGGTTGCAGAGGATGTCCGGGTTCGGCGTACGACCGGCCTTGTATTCGGCCAGGAAATGCTCGAACACGTTGTCCCAGTATTCTGCGGCGAAGTTGGCGGTGTGCAGCTTTATGCCAATCTTGTCGCAGACGGCCTGGGCGTCGGCCAGGTCTTCGCGAGCGGTGCAGTAGTCCGTTCCATCGTCTTCTTCCCAGTTCTTCATGAACAAGCCTTCCACCTGATAACCCTGCTCCATGAGCAGAACGGCGGAAACGGAAGAATCTACGCCGCCGGACATGCCGACGATGACGCGCTTCGTTGCTGAATCGGAAAGGGCTGGATCACGCATAGGGATTCAATGTGTGGCTTCGAAAAGGACGCGATTCTAACAGGCTGAGGTCGCCGAGTCTCACACGCTGTCGCGCAGCATGCTCAGACTGAAGTGCTCGCCGCTCAGGTAATCGTCTACGCAGCGCATTACCAGCTCGCTGCGCCAGCGATCCTGTTCAGCCTGCAATTGATCGCGGGTCAGCCACAGCGGGCCGATGATGCCATCGTCCAGCTGATAGTCGGGATGATGACGCAGGGGCTTGGCGGCAAAGCAGATACGCTGATAAGTCACGCCGTTGCTGGGCGCGGTGTACAGGTAAATCCCGATGACTCTGGTGAGCTCGACGTCCCAGCCGGTTTCCTCCAGGGTTTCGCGCACTGCGGCGTTTTGCAGGGTTTCATCCGGGTCCAGATGGCCGGCGGGCTGGTTGAGCACGGCTTTCCCGCCTTTGAGCTCTTCGACGATCAGGAAGCGGCCCTGATCTTCGACAATGGTCGCGACGGTAACGTGGGCTTGCCATTGCATGGTCAATTTTCTCTGTGCGAACGGTCGGCGCAACAGTGCTGAGGTTTTGCCTGTCGCAGATACAGAAACCCCGGCGCGAGGCCGGGGTTCCTTTAGCGCAGGCGTTTTCAGACGCCTGACCGATGCAGCCTTAAACCAGCGAAGCGATCGCTGCGTTGAAGGTCGCACTTGGACGCATGATCTTGCTGGTCAGTTCGGCGTTCGGGTAGTAGTAACCACCGATGTCCGCAGGCTTGCCTTGAACGGCATTGAGCTCGGCAACGATTTTTTCTTCGTTGTCGGCCAGGGTTTTCGCCAGCGGGGTGAACTGCGCTTTCAGAGCTGCATCGTCGTTCTGAGCCGCGAGTGCCTGGGCCCAGTAAAGCGCCAGGTAGAAGTGGCTGCCGCGGTTGTCGATGTTGCCGACTTTGCGCGAAGGCGACTTGTTGCGGTCCAGGAACTCACCGGTAGCCTGATCCAGAGTCTTGGACAGAACCAGCGCTTTCGGATTGTTGTAGGTGCTGCCCAGGTGTTCCAGGGAAGCCGCCAACGCCAGGAACTCGCCCAGGGAATCCCAACGCAGGAAGTTTTCTTCGACCAGTTGCTGAACGTGTTTCGGAGCCGAACCGCCCGCGCCGGTTTCAAACAGGCCGCCACCGCTCATCAGCGGTACGATCGACAGCATTTTGGCGCTGGTGCCCAGTTCCATGATCGGGAACAGGTCAGTCAGGTAGTCGCGCAGCACGTTACCGGTCACCGAAATGGTGTCCTTGCCGGCGCGAGTACGCTCCAGGGTGAAGTTCATCGCGTCGACAGGCGACATGATGCGGATGTCCAGACCCGAAGTGTCGTGGTCGCGCAGGTACTTCTGGACCTTTTCGATCATCACGCCGTCGTGGGCGCGGACCGGGTCGAGCCAGAACACCGCCGGGGTGTTGCTGGCGCGAGCGCGGTTGACGGCCAGTTTGACCCAATCCTGGATCGGCGCGTCCTTGGCCTGGCACATGCGCCAGATATCGCCAGCTTCAACCTTTTGTTCCATCAGCAACTTGCCGTCGCTGTCGGTTACACGAACAACGCCGTCAGCCTGGATGTGGAAGGTCTTGTCGTGGGAGCCGTACTCTTCGGCTTTCTGCGCCATCAGACCCACGTTAGGCACGCTGCCCATGGTGGTCGGATCGAAGGCGCCGTGTTTCTTGCAGTCTTCGATGGTGGCCTGATAGATGGTTGCGTAGCAGCGGTCCGGGATCACAGCCTTGGTGTCGTGCAGTTCGCCGTCGGCGCCCCACATTTTGCCGGAGTCACGGATCATTGCCGGCATCGATGCGTCGACGATCACGTCGCTTGGCACGTGCAGGTTGGTGATGCCTTTGTCGGAGTTGACCATCGCCAGCGGTGCGCGCACGGCGTAGACGGCTTCGATGTCTGCCTTGATTTCGGCTTGTTTCTCGGCTGGCAGCACAGTAATGCGGTCGTACAGGTCGCCAATGCCGTTGTTCAGGCTGAAGCCGACTTGCTTGAGGATGTCAGCGTGCTTGGTCAATGCGTCCTTGTAGTACTCGGCGACGATCTGACCAAACATGATCGGGTCGGAGACCTTCATCATGGTTGCTTTCAAGTGCACGGAGAACAGTACGCCCTTGGCTTTGGCGTCTTCGATCTCGGCGGCGATGAAGTTGCGCAGGGCTTTTTTGCTCATGGTGGAGCAATCGAGGATCTCGCCTGCTTTCACGGCAGTCTTTTCTTTCAGGACGGTGGTCGTGCCGTCTTGAGCGATCAGTTCGATCTTGACGCTGCCGGCGGCTTCAATCAGGGCAGCTTTCTCGCTGCCGTAGAAATCGCCTTCGCTCATGTAAGAGACGTGAGATTTGGACTCGGGGCTCCACGCGCCCATCTTGTGCGGGTGCTTGCGGGCGTAGTTCTTGACCGACGGCGGGGCGCGGCGATCAGAGTTGCCTTCGCGCAGAACCGGGTTCACGGCGCTGCCTTTGGTCTTGTCGTAGCGGGCGCGTACGTCTTTTTCAGCGTCGGTGCTCGGTGCTTCCGGGTAGTCGGGAATAGCAAAGCCCTGCTCCTGCAGTTCTTTGATAGTCGCTTTGAGTTGCGGGACCGAGGCGCTGATGTTGGGCAGCTTGATGATGTTGGCTTCTGGCGTGGTGGCCAGGTTGCCCAGTTCGGCAAGATGATCCGCTACTTGCTGATCGGCGCGCAGCGATTCCGGGAAGCTGGAAAGAATGCGGGCTGCCAGAGAGATGTCTCGCGTTTCAACGTCGATATCAGAGGAGGCAGTGAACGCTTCGATGATAGGGAGAAGCGAGTAGGTGGCGAGGGCAGGGGCTTCGTCGGTGAAGGTGTAGATGATCTTCGAGCGGTTGGACATTTCGTATGAACTCTCTTTTGCTGAGCATGCACAAAATCTCGATGCGCGCAGGGTATGCACTCTTGCTCACAGTCGCTTCATGAGCCTAAGTCGAGGTTTATTCGCGATTGATGATGGTGGGTGCATCAGTCGAGCGTCGACCGGTGAGCTGTTATGGCAGCCCAACGCCTATAAAGGCTGAACGTCACGTTTCAGACTGGTCAACCCCTATGACCCGGTAGTCACGCCGGGAGTATATCAAACCCTTGGTCTTAAGCATTAATGCTATGCGTGCTAACGAATGAGCGATATAGGCCGTTGGTCGAGGGTCGTGGGTGCAACCCCCTCTGTATTCTTGCCCGGCAATGGCCCGCGGGGCTTTGCCAGCCGGGCGGCGCGGCCGGGAGTTTGCGGGCAGAGCCACCACTGACTACGCTCAATCGCAGCCAGGATGTCTCAACAGACCCACACCCCCACCGCAATACAAGCAATAGGGAGTACAAGAACAATGGGCTACCAGAAGATTCAGGTTCCAGCCGTCGGCGAAAAAATCACCGTCAACGCGGATCACTCCTTGAACGTGCCTGATAACCCGATCATTCCCTTCATCGAAGGTGACGGAATCGGCGTCGATATCAGCCCGGTCATGATCAAGGTGGTCGACGCGGCCGTCGAAAAAGCCTACGGCGGCCAGCGCAAGATCTCCTGGATGGAGGTCTATGCCGGCGAAAAGGCGACTCAGGTTTACGATCAGGACACCTGGCTGCCCCAGGAAACGCTGGATGCAGTCAAGGATTACGTCGTTTCGATCAAGGGACCGCTGACGACCCCGGTCGGTGGCGGAATTCGTTCCTTGAACGTCGCCCTGCGCCAGCAGCTGGACCTGTATGTCTGCCTGCGCCCGGTGCGCTGGTTCGAGGGTGTGCCCAGCCCGGTCAAGAAGCCCGGCGACGTCGACATGACGATCTTCCGGGAAAACTCCGAAGATATTTATGCCGGGATCGAGTGGAAAGCCGGTTCGCCCGAGGCTATCAAAGTCATCAAGTTCCTCAAGGAGGAAATGGGCGTCACCAAGATTCGTTTCGACCAGGACTGCGGGATTGGCATCAAGCCGGTTTCAAAGGAAGGGACGCAGCGCCTGGCGCGCAAGGCCTTGCAGTACGTCGTGGACAACGACCGTGAGTCGCTGACCATTGTGCATAAAGGCAACATCATGAAGTTCACCGAAGGCGCCTTCAAGGAATGGGCCTACGAGATTGCGGCTCAGGAGTTCGGTGCCACGCTGCTTGATGGTGGTCCGTGGATGCAGTTCAAGAATCCAAAGACCGGCAGGAATGTCATCGTCAAGGACGCTATCGCCGATGCAATGCTCCAGCAGATTCTGTTGCGCCCCGCCGAATATGACGTGATCGCGACCCTGAATCTCAACGGCGACTATCTTTCTGATGCGTTGGCAGCCGAGGTGGGCGGGATCGGCATCGCGCCGGGGGCCAATCTTTCCGACACGGTCGCGATGTTCGAGGCCACGCATGGCACGGCACCTAAATATGCAGGCAAGGATCAGGTCAATCCGGGTTCGTTGATTTTGTCCGCAGAGATGATGCTGCGTCACATGGGCTGGCTCGAAGCGGCAGACCTGATCATCAAGGGCACAAACGGCGCTATTTCCGCGAAAACTGTTACCTATGATTTCGAGCGCCTGATGGAGGGCGCGACGCTGCTGTCTTCATCAGCCTTCGGCGATGCGCTGATATCTCACATGTGAATCTGATTGCTGCGAGGTAAGCCAAATCGGCCGGTTCAAGTCTCTGAACCGGCCGATTTGTCAGATGGCGTAGTGGGTCGCACGCCGGGGGTCGTCAGGCAGTAACTTTATCGGTCTTGCTTGCGTGACTTGGGATTTCAGCGGGTGCCGAAGCGTTATCGCTTACGACGGCTGCCTGAATATTCACAGCATGCAAGCCCTTGGGCCCCTGAATGATCTCAAAATTGACCGCTTGGCCAGCCTTGAGGGTTTTGTAGCCGTCCATCTTGATGGCCGAGTAATGGGCGAACAGATCTTCTTCTTTGCCGTCGGCAAGGATGAAGCCATAGCCTTTTGCATTATTGAACCACTTGACCTTACCGCTGAGCATAGTCACATCCCTCTGCAAAGGACTCCGTTGGGAGTATCATCCACCTCATCCGCCGGACCTAAAAAAATTTTGGTTGACTGCGCGGACCCTTTTTACCCAATGTGGGTTCTATTGTTTGTAACACCGTTTAGCCGATAGTCAAGGTCATGCGGCGGTCCGTTTGAAAACCGGTCAGACTGAGGCTAATTATTTTCAATCCGCCTTCTACGAACTTTTCTTTCCATGCATGCAATCAGCAAGATTCGACTAACATTCAATCAGGACAGTCCAGGTTCCCGTGAGGATGACGCGGCTGGCATCGCAGTTCAGGACGCCAAGCCGACGCTACAGGCGCCGCCGATGTACAAGGTGGTTTTATTTAACGACGATTACACCCCGATGGATTTCGTTGTTGAAGTGCTCGAGGTGTTTTTTAACCTGAATCGTGAGCTGGCGACCAAGGTCATGCTGGCCGTCCATACAGAGGGACGGGCAGTATGTGGATTGTTTACCCGCGACATCGCCGAGACCAAGGCAACGCAGGTGAACCAATACGCCAGGGAAAGCCAGCATCCGCTACTCTGTGAGATCGAGAAGGACGGTTAAACGCCGACCACTTGGGTATGAGGTGAAGCTATGTTAAACCGTGAGCTCGAAGTCACCCTCAATCTGGCCTTCAAGGAGGCTCGCTCCAAGCGTCATGAATTCATGACCGTCGAGCACCTCCTGCTGGCTCTATTGGATAATGAGGCTGCCGCCACTGTTCTGCGTGCCTGCGGCGCAAACCTCGATAAGCTCAAGCATGATCTGCAGGAGTTCATCGACTCCACCACACCGTTGATCCCGGTCCACGACGAGGATCGCGAAACCCAGCCAACCCTGGGCTTCCAGCGTGTGCTGCAGCGTGCTGTCTTCCACGTGCAGAGTTCCGGCAAGCGTGAAGTCACCGGCGCCAACGTGCTGGTTGCGATTTTCAGTGAGCAGGAAAGCCAGGCAGTGTTTCTGCTCAAGCAGCAGAGCGTTGCACGCATCGACGTTGTCAATTACATCGCGCATGGCATTTCTAAAGTGCCTGGGCACGGCGATCACTCTGAAGGTGAGCAAGATATGCAGGACGACGAGGGCGGTGAGTCTTCTTCTTCAGGCAATCCTCTGGATGCCTATGCCAGCAACCTCAACGAACTGGCACGCCAGGGTCGAATCGACCCGCTGGTCGGTCGTGAGCTTGAGGTCGAGCGCGTTGCGCAAATCCTCGCCAGACGCCGGAAAAACAACCCGTTGCTGGTTGGCGAGGCTGGCGTAGGCAAGACCGCAATCGCCGAAGGCCTGGCCAAGCGTATTGTCGACAATCAGGTGCCTGATCTGCTCGCCAATAGCGTCGTTTACTCCCTTGATCTTGGCGCATTACTGGCCGGGACCAAGTACCGTGGCGACTTTGAAAAACGCTTCAAAGCGTTGCTCAATGAGCTGAAGAAACGGCCACATGCCATTCTGTTCATCGATGAAATCCACACTATCATCGGTGCCGGTGCGGCATCCGGCGGCGTGATGGATGCTTCGAATCTGCTCAAGCCGTTGCTTTCTTCGGGTGATATCCGCTGCATCGGTTCGACTACGTTCCAGGAATTTCGTGGCATCTTCGAAAAAGATCGCGCCCTGGCACGCCGCTTCCAGAAAGTTGATGTGTCTGAGCCTTCGGTGGAAGACACCATTGGCATTCTCAGAGGGCTCAAAGGTCGTTTCGAGCAGCATCACAATATCGAGTACAGCGACGAAGCGCTGCGCGCGGCTGCCGAGCTGGCTTCGCGCTACATCAATGATCGGCATATGCCGGACAAGGCTATCGATGTGATCGATGAGGCGGGCGCCTATCAACGTCTGCAGCCGATCGAGAAGCGCGTCAAACGGATTGAAGTGGCGCAAGTTGAAGACATCGTGGCGAAAATCGCACGTATTCCGCCTAAACACGTCAATAGCTCCGACAAGGAGCTGCTGCGTAACCTTGAGCGCGATCTCAAGCTGACGGTGTTTGGTCAGGATGCGGCGATCGACTCACTGTCAACGGCTATCAAACTGTCGCGTGCGGGCTTGAAGTCGCCGGACAAACCGGTCGGTTCCTTCCTGTTCGCCGGTCCTACCGGTGTCGGCAAGACCGAAGCGGCTCGTCAGCTGGCCAAGGCGTTGGGTATCGAGCTGGTGCGTTTCGATATGTCCGAGTACATGGAGCGTCACACCGTATCGCGTCTGATCGGTGCGCCTCCAGGTTATGTCGGCTTTGATCAGGGCGGTTTGCTCACTGAAGCGATCACCAAGCAGCCGCATTGCGTATTGCTGCTCGATGAAATCGAAAAAGCGCATCCGGAAGTCTTCAATCTGCTGCTGCAGGTGATGGATCACGGGACCTTGACCGACAACAACGGGCGCAAGGCTGACTTCCGCAATGTGATCGTCATCATGACCACGAACGCAGGCGCCGAAACGGCAGCGCGTGCGTCCATCGGCTTTACCCATCAGGACCACTCGTCTGATGCGATGGAAGTGATCAAGAAGAGCTTCACGCCTGAGTTCCGCAACCGTCTGGACACCATCATTCAATTTGGTCGCCTCAGTCACGAGGTTATCAAGAGCGTGGTGGACAAGTTCCTTACCGAGCTTCAGGCGCAGCTGGAAGACAAGCGAGTCCTGCTCGAAGTCACCGATGCGGCACGCAGCTGGTTGGCGGCGGGTGGTTACGATGCACAGATGGGCGCTCGACCAATGGCGCGTTTGATTCAGGACAAGATCAAGCGTCCGCTGGCTGAAGAGATCCTGTTCGGCGAATTGGCTGAGCACGGTGGTGTTGTGCACATCGACGTCAAGGATGGCGAGATGACCTTCGATTTCGAGACCACGGCGGAAATGGCCTAAGCCTCGAACACAGCCCCGAAAAAAAGCCCCGCGTCTCGCAAGAGCCGCGGGGCTTTTTGTTGGCGACACTATTCTGTTGGAGCGAGGCTTGCCCGCGAATCAGTCGCTGCGGTACGGCAGGCAAGCCTTGTAATCGACCTTCGCGGGCAAGCCTCGCTCCAGGAAAACCCTTTGCGCGCGACAAAACTCAGACGAACAAAAACGCCCGGCAGATGCCGGGCGTTTTCGTCAAGACTTGCTTAACGGGCGCGGTAAGTAATGCGCCCTTTGCTCAAGTCGTAGGGCGTCAGTTCAACACGCACCTTGTCGCCGGTAAGAATACGGATGTAGTTCTTGCGCATCTTGCCGGATATATGCGCGGTTACGACGTGCCCATTTTCCAACTCCACACGAAACATGGTGTTGGGCAGGGTGTCGACGACAGTGCCTTCCATTTCGAAGCTGTCTTCTTTCGACATGCAGTAAAGCCCTCGGTATCCAATGAGTGGCCCGGTGCAAGTGGCGCCAGGCAAAAGCGGCGTGCATTGTGCCCGAAAAATGATGTTTAAGCCAAGGGCTTCAGTAAAGAGTGACCCATCTCTGATTTGTCAGCAGCTCAATGGGCCGATATTGAGTCTTGTAATTCATCTTTTGGCAGTTCTTTATCCAGTACCCCAGATAGACCGCGTGGAGCTTGAGGCGCGAGGCTTCAGCTATTTGCCACAAAATCGCGTATCGCCCCAGACTGCGGCGCTCTTCAGTTGGTTCGTAGAAGGTGTAAACCGCTGAAAGGCCATTGGGCAGCAGGTCGGTAACCGCCACTGCAACCAAGCGTTTCTCGACGCGAAATTCGTAGAATCTGCAGAAGGGCAGGTCGCGAACCAAAAAAGTCGAAAACTGGTCGCGACTGGGTGGAAACATGTCGCCATCGGCGTGCCTTTGTTCGATATAGCGCTGATAGAGATCGAAATACTCTTCGGTGAAGTGCGGCTTGGTACTGCTGACCTGGATATCCGCGTTGCGTTTGAAAATGCGCTTCTGTTGCCGATTAGGTACGAACAGGTCGACAGGGATTCTGGCAGGGACGCACGCGCTGCAATTCTGGCAGTGAGGTCGATACAGGTGATCGCCACTGCGGCGGAAGCCCATGTCCGAGAGGTCGGCATAGACCTTGACGTCCATCGGCTGGCTGGGGTCCAGGAACAGCGTGGTCGCCTGTTCCTCAGGCAAATAGCTGCAGGAATGGGGTTGAGTGGCATAAAACTTAAGCCGGGCCAGCTCTGTCATGATCGCCCCCCTGATAAAAACCTTTAGTTAGAGTGTATGTCAGGCTGCTGAACTCGCCTAGGCAGCCAGTCGGCGTTATTTGGCAGGTCCAGATGCCGACGCAGATATTCGGCAAACGCCTGGCGCGGGATGGGGCGAGCGCCAAAGCTGTGCAAATGGCCGGTTGGCATCTGGCAGTCGATCAGTACGAAACCCCAGTTGCTCAAACGCTCCACCAGGGTGGCAAAACCCACTTTCGATGCGTTATCGGCATGGCTGAACATCGATTCCCCGAAGAACAGCTGCCCCATGGCCAAACCGTACAAGCCGCCCACCAACGTACCGTTTTCCCAGACTTCTACGCTGTGGGCATGACCGCGCTCGTGCAATTCCAGATAAGCGGCCTGCATCGGTCCGGTGATCCAGGTGCCGTCCGCATAACTGCGCGGCCCTGCGCAGGCGCGTATCACTGCGGCAAAGTCCTGATCGAAGGTCACCTGAAAACGCCCCTGCCGAATGACTTTGCCCAGGCTGCGTGATACATGCAGCTCTTCGGGAAATATCACCGTGCGCGGATCCGGTGACCACCAGAGGATCGGCTGGCCTTCCTGGAACCACGGGAAGCAGCCGTGGCGATAAGCTTGAATCAGCCGGTCCGCAGACAGATCACCGCCCGCGGCGAGCAAGCCATCAGGCTCGCGCAGGGCTTTTTCCAGCGGCGGAAATACCAGGCTGTTGCGCTGCAACCAGGTCAGCATGAGGTCAGGGCTGTGCGAGAGGGGAGGGCGATAAACGCAATGCTGCAACTCTGCGTGACATGCGTGGTCATAAGCGGTCGTCCTTTTGAGGTCGGTCTCCTGACCGTATGATGGCTTTTTGGGTGATAAGTCACCCTGAATTCGTACGGCCTGGAACGTTTCGCGAAGCTGAGCAAGGTACGTCTCATAAGTCTTTGTCAGCAAAGGCAATGCGTGCTCAAATTGACCGTTCCCGGTGAGTCTTGAAGATATGCTACACCCAAGCCAGACTAGCGTGGCATCGACGGTGCAAACCCGTACAATGCCAACCTTGTTTCTTGTCTTTCGAGTCATCGTCCGGTCCGCGCCTGGCAGCGCACCGTCTACACCCGTTTTCAGGATTGACGATCCTTATTTCGTGAATACAGTACGTTCGACGTCAACCATCAGATGTTCGCGCTCCAGCGCAGGAAAAAAAGCGTTTTGAAGAAATCCACCGCAGCACCCAGCCCCGTTCCGCTTTGGCGGCAGCAATTGCACTACCGGCTCAAGGAAGGTGCGCTGATCGCTTTCGGCGCCCTGTGCCTGTATTTGATGATGGCACTGCTGACCTACGACCAGAATGATCCCGGCTGGAGCCACACCAGCAGCGCGGTACAAGTCCAGAACGCGGCCGGGCGTGCGGGTGCTTTTTGCGCTGACATCCTGTTCATGGTGCTGGGCTACTTTGCCTACATATTCCCGTTGCTGCTGGCGATCAAGACGTATCAGATCTTCCGTCATCGCCACGAACCCTGGCAGTGGAGCGGCTGGCTATTCTCCTGGCGCTTGATCGGCCTGGTGTTTCTGGTTCTGGCCGGTGCGGCGCTGGCGCATATTCATTTCCACTTTGCGGCAGGTTTCCCCGGTTCGGCGGGTGGCGTTCTGGGTGAAATTCTGGGCGATATGGCCAAGAAAGCCTTGAACATCCAGGGCAGCACCTTGTTGTTCATTGCCCTGTTTTTGTTCGGCCTGACGGTATTTACCGATCTGTCCTGGTTCAAGGTCATGGACGTGACCGGCAAGATCACCCTGGATCTGCTGGAGCTGTTCCAGGGCGCGGCCAGCCGTTGGTGGACTGCACGCAACGAGCGCAAGCAAATGGTTGCGCAATTGCGGGAAGCCGATAATCGGAGCTACGACAAAGTAGCGTCTGTCGCAGGCGAGCGGCGCGAGCCGGTCAAGCCCAAAGAGCGCCCGATCGAGCCGCCACGTGAACAAGTCTTCACCAAGCCGGTGGCCGAGCGAGAAAAACACATTGCTGCGGTCATCCCGCCAGCACCCGCCAAGGCCCCCGAGCCAAGCAAGCGCGTGCTGAAAGAAAAGCAGGCGCCGCTCTTCGTCGACAGCGCTGTGGAAGGCACGTTGCCGCCCATCTCGATTCTCGACCCGGCAGAAAAAAAGCAGCTCAATTACTCGCCAGAGTCCCTGGCCGCAGTCGGCAATCTGCTGGAAATCAAGCTCAAGGAGTTTGGCGTAGAGGTTACCGTCGACTCGATTCATCCAGGCCCGGTCATCACCCGTTACGAAATTCAACCCGCTGCGGGCGTGAAAGTCAGCCGTATCTCCAACCTCGCCAAGGACCTGGCGCGTTCCCTGGCGGTCACCAGCGTTCGGGTAGTTGAGGTCATTCCTGGCAAAACCACGGTCGGCATCGAGATTCCTAACGAAGACCGGCAGATCGTGCGCTTCTCCGAAGTGCTGTCGACGCCTGAATACGACGATGCCAAATCGCCGGTGACGCTGGCCCTGGGTCACGATATCGGCGGCAAGCCGGTGATTACCGATCTGGCGAAGATGCCGCATTTGCTGGTTGCCGGTACTACCGGTTCCGGTAAATCGGTGGGCGTGAACGCGATGATTCTGTCGATCCTGTTCAAGTCCGGCCCGGAAGACGCCAAGCTGATCATGATCGACCCGAAAATGCTTGAACTGTCGATCTACGAAGGCATCCCGCACTTGCTCTGTCCGGTGGTTACCGACATGAAGGACGCCGCCAACGCCTTGCGCTGGAGCGTTGCCGAGATGGAGCGTCGCTACAAGCTGATGGCGAAGATGGGCGTGCGTAACCTGTCGGGCTTCAATCAGAAGGTCAGGGAAGCGCAGGAAGCCGGAACCCCGCTGGTTGATCCTCTGTACAAGCGTGAAAGCATTCACGACGAAGCACCGCTGTTGACCAAGTTGCCGACCATCGTGGTGGTGGTGGACGAATTTGCCGACATGATGATGATCGTCGGCAAAAAGGTCGAAGAGCTGATCGCGCGTATCGCACAAAAGGCTCGTGCGGCAGGGATTCACCTGATTCTCGCAACCCAGCGGCCTTCGGTTGATGTGATCACCGGTCTGATCAAGGCCAACATTCCGACGCGGATGGCGTTCCAGGTGTCGAGCAAGATCGACTCGCGGACCATCATCGACCAAGGCGGCGCCGAGCAATTGCTGGGTCACGGTGACATGCTTTACATGCCGCCGGGCACCAGCCTGCCAATCCGGGTCCATGGCGCCTTCGTTTCCGACGATGAGGTTCACCGCGTTGTCGAAGCGTGGAAACTGCGCGGGACGCCGGACTACAACGAAGATATTCTGGCAGGCGTTGAAGAGCCGGGCAGTGGCTTCGATGGCGGCAGCAGCGAAGGCTCCGACGACAGTGAAAGTGATGCGCTTTACGACGAAGCGGTCAAGTTCGTCCTGGAAAGTCGTCGCGCCTCGATTTCTGCGGTCCAGCGCAAGCTGAAGATCGGCTACAACCGCGCCGCGCGCATGATCGAAGCCATGGAAATGGCGGGCGTCGTCACTTCCATGAACACCAACGGGTCTCGCGAAGTCATCGCACCGGCGCCGATGCGTGACTGACAGCAAGACTATGAACAACCTGTCCGCCGATGCATTGGATGCGTCGGCGGGATTTCACCGAACTCAATGAGGACTCCCATGCGTCTTATCCGCATGTTGTTGGTAACTGCACTGACCTTTTCCGCGATTCCGGCCCATGCCGACAGCAAGGATGTCGCGCGGCTGACCCAGTTGCTGGAGAAATCCCAGACACTGACGGCACGCTTCTCCCAGCTGACCCTGGATGGCAGCGGCACTCAGTTGCAGGAAACCGCAGGCGAAATGGCCTTGCAGCGTCCAGGGCTGTTCAACTGGCACACCGATGCGCCACAGGAACAGCTGATGGTTTCGGATGGCAAGAAGGTTTCGCTATGGGACCCCGATCTTGAGCAAGTCACTATCAAGACCCTGGACCAGCGCCTGACTCAAACACCGGCCCTGCTGCTGTCTGGTGATGTATCGAAGATCAGCGAAAGCTTTGAAATCTCCTCCAAGGAAGCGGGCGGCGTGATCGACTTCGTGCTCAAGCCCAAAACCAAGGACACGCTGTTCGACAGCCTGCGCCTGTCGTTCCGCAACGGCATCATCAACGACATGCAGTTGATCGACAGCGTGGGTCAGCGCACTAATATCCTGTTCACTGGCGTGAAGGCCAATGAGCCGATCGCGGCGAGCAAATTCCAGTTCCAGATTCCCAAAGGCGCTGATGTCATTCAGGAATAAGAGGTTTTAAACGTCGCCCATGGACCTGTTTCGAAGTGATCCGATAGCTCAGCCGCTGGCCGCCCGCTTGCGTGCGACCAACCTGGACGAATACGT
Organism: Pseudomonas syringae; assembly: GCF_001698815.1. Classification (GTDB taxonomy): domain Bacteria; phylum Pseudomonadota; class Gammaproteobacteria; order Pseudomonadales; family Pseudomonadaceae; genus Aquipseudomonas; species Aquipseudomonas syringae_A. Next base: position 43,666 of record NZ_LGSI01000044.1, read on the forward strand.
CGGCCAGGAGCATTTGCTTGCCCACGGTAAGCCATTGCGTGAAGCGTTGGAGCAGGGCGCCTTGCACTCGATGATCTTCTGGGGGCCGCCGGGCGTTGGCAAAACGACGTTGGCGCGGCTGCTGGCCAAGGTTTCCGATGCGCATTTTGAAACCGTTTCAGCAGTGCTGGCGGGCGTGAAGGAAATTCGCCTGGCCGTCGAAGTGGCCAAGCAGCAGGCCGGGCAATACGGTCGCCGCACAATCCTGTTTGTCGACGAAGTGCATCGCTTCAATAAGTCTCAGCAGGATGCGTTTCTGCCCTACGTCGAAGACGGCACGCTGATTTTCATCGGTGCCACCACGGAAAATCCTTCGTTCGAACTTAACAACGCCTTGCTATCCCGCGCCCGGGTCTATGTGCTCAAGAGTCTCGACGAGTCGGCGCTGCGCAAGCTGGTGCAGCGTGCGCTCACCGAGGACCGTGGGTTGGGTCAGCATCGCTTGAGCCTGAGTGATGAAGGTTTTGCAATGCTGATGGCTGCCGCTGATGGAGACGGTCGACGCATGCTCAATCTGCTGGAGAACGCATCTGATCTGGCTGAAGACGGCTCGGAAATCGGTCTCGACTTGCTGCAAAGTCTGCTGGGTGACAGCCGACGTCGCTTCGACAAGGGCGGCGAAGCGTTCTACGACCAGATTTCTGCGCTGCATAAATCCATTCGCGGCTCCAATCCTGATGCGGCGCTGTACTGGTTCGCGCGCATGATCGATGGCGGCTGCGATCCGTTGTATCTGGCGCGCCGTGTGGTACGCATGGCCAGTGAAGACATCGGTAATGCGGATCCACGCGCGCTGCCGCTGTGCATGTCCGCCTGGGATGTGCAGGAGCGGCTGGGCAGTCCGGAAGGCGAACTGGCGGTCGCGCAGGCGATTGTCTATCTGGCCTGTGCACCGAAAAGCAATGCAGTGTACATGGCCTTCAAGACGGCGATGCGCGAAGCGACCGAGCACGGGTCTCTCGAAGTCCCGCTGCACTTGCGCAACGCGCCGACCAAACTAATGAAACAGCTGGGCTACGGCGAAGAATACCGCTATGCCCACGACGAACCGGATGCCTACGCTGCCGGCGAAGACTATTTCCCTGACGAACTTGAACCGCGCCAGTATTACCAGCCAGTGCCTCGCGGCCTGGAACTGAAAATCGGCGAGAAGTTGCGTCATTTGGCTGCGCTGGACGCAGCGAGCCCCCAGCAGCGGAGAAAGTAGTTGTGATCAGAACGATTCTTGCGGTGTCGGTTGCCGGTATCGCTGGTACATTATTGCGCTTCGCTGCTGGCACTTGGGTCAGCGCGAACTGGCCGCGACATTTCTATACGGCGACGCTGGCGGTCAACATCGTCGGTTGCCTGATTATTGGCGTGCTTTACGGGCTGTTCCTGTTGCGCCCGGAAGTGCCCATCGAGATTCGCGCCGGGCTGATTGTCGGCTTTGTTGGTGGTCTTACGACCTTTTCATCCTTTTCACTGGATACGCTGCGCCTGCTGGAAAGCGGGCAAATGCCTCTGGCCCTGGGCTATGCAGGGATCAGCGTGTTCGGCGGGCTGCTCGCGACGTGGGTTGGCCTGTCCCTGACCAGACTTTGATAGACGAGAGAACGATATGCTCGATTCCAAACTGTTACGTACTCAACTTCAGGACGTAGCGGATCGCCTGGCTTCCCGTGGCTTTACACTGGATGTAGCCCGTATTGAAGCGCTGGAAACCCAGCGCAAGACGGTACAGACCCGCACCGAGCAATTGCAGGCCGAGCGTAATGCCCGTTCCAAATCCATTGGTCAGGCCAAGCAGCGCGGCGAAGACATTGCGCCGTTGATGGCTGATGTCGAGCGCATGGCCGAAGAACTGAGCACTGGCAAAGTGGAACTGGACGCGATCCAGGCCGAGCTGGACGGGATGCTGTTGAGCATGCCGAACCTGCCTCATGAATCCGTGCCGGTTGGCAAGGACGAAGACGATAACGTCGAAGTCCGCACCTGGGGCACGCCGACTGCGTTCGATTTCGCCGTTCAGGACCACGTTGCGCTGGGCGAGAAATACGGCTGGCTGGATTTTGAAACCGCCGCCAAGCTTTCCGGTGCCCGTTTCGCCTTGCTGCGCGGACCTATCGCGCGTCTGCACCGCGCGCTGGCGCAGTTCATGATCAATCTGCACGTCTACGAACACGGTTACGAAGAAGCCTACACGCCGTACCTGGTTCAAGCGCCAGCGCTGCAAGGCACTGGTCAGTTGCCAAAATTTGAAGAGGATCTGTTCAAGATCTCTCGCGAAGGCGAGGCGGATCTGTACCTGATCCCGACGGCGGAAGTTTCGCTGACCAATATCGTCTCCGGCGAGATCCTCGACGCCAAGCAGCTGCCGCTGAAATTCGTCGCGCATACGCCGTGCTTTCGCAGTGAAGCGGGCGCGTCGGGCCGTGATACCCGCGGTATGATTCGTCAGCATCAGTTCGACAAGGTTGAGATGGTGCAGATCGTCGCGCCGGATCAGTCGCAGGCGGCCCTTGAATCCCTGACGGGCAACGCCGAGCGCGTCCTGCAACTGCTTGAGCTGCCTTATCGCGTACTGGCCTTGTGCACCGGCGACATGGGTTTCAGCGCAGTGAAAACCTACGATCTGGAAGTCTGGATCCCGAGCCAGGACAAATTCCGCGAAATTTCCTCGTGTTCCAACTGCGGTGATTTCCAGGCGCGGCGCATGCAGGCTCGCTGGCGCAATCCGGAAACCGGCAAGCCGGAGCTGGTTCATACCCTGAACGGTTCGGGTCTGGCGGTTGGCCGTACCCTGGTCGCCGTGCTGGAAAACTACCAGCAGGCTGACGGTTCGATTCGCGTGCCTGAGGTGCTCAAGCCTTACATGGGCGGTATCGAGGTCATCGGCTAAATGGAATTTCTGCCGCTGTTCCATAACCTGCGTGGCAGCCAAGTGCTGGTCGTGGGCGGTGGCGAGATTGCCTTGCGCAAATCCCGCTTGATCGCCGACGCCGGCGCGATATTGCGGGTGGTCGCGCCTCAAATCGAGCCGCAATTGGCGGAGTTGGTCAAGGGTAATGGCGGCCAGCTGATTCTTCGCGGCTACCGCGAAAGCGATCTTGATGGTTGCGTGCTGATCATCGCCGCCACCGATGACGAGCCGCTCAACGCTCAGGTTTCCGAGGATGCCAAGTTGCGTTGCGTGCCGGTAAACGTCGTCGACGCGCCGGCGCTGTGCAGCGTGATCTTCCCGGCCATCGTTGACCGCTCGCCGTTGGTCATTGCAGTCTCCAGTGGCGGTGACGCCCCGGTTCTGGCGCGGTTGATTCGCGCCAAGCTGGAAACCTGGATTCCGTCGACTTACGGTCAGTTAGCTGGTCTGGCAGCACGTTTTCGCAGTCAGGTGAAGAATTTGTATCCGGACGTCACCCAGCGTCGCGCTTTCTGGGAAGAGGTTTTCCAGGGTCCGATTGCGGATCGACAACTGGCCGGGCAGGGTGCCGAAGCAGAACGGCTGCTGATGGCCAAGGTTGCGGGCGAGCCGCCTCATGCACCCGGCGAGGTGTACCTGGTTGGCGCAGGGCCTGGCGATCCGGACTTGCTGACGTTCCGTGCCTTGCGGCTCATGCAGCAAGCCGATGTGGTGCTTTATGACCGACTCGTGGCGCCGGCGATTCTGGACCTGTGCCGTCGCGATGCCGAGCGAGTCTACGTCGGCAAGCAGCGCGCCGATCACGCTTTGCCTCAGGATCAGATTAACCGTCAGTTGGTGGATCTGGCCAAGCAAGGCAAACGTGTACTGCGCTTGAAGGGCGGCGACCCGTTCATCTTCGGTCGTGGTGGCGAGGAAATCGAGGAACTGGCAGCCCACGGCATTCCGTTCCAGGTCGTGCCGGGTATCACCGCCGCCAGCGGCTGTGCGGCCTACGCCGGGATTCCGCTGACTCATCGGGATCACGCGCAATCGGTGCGTTTTGTGACCGGTCACCTGAAAGATGGCACTACGGATCTGCCGTGGAACGACCTTGTTTCGCCTGCCCAGACGCTGGTGTTCTACATGGGTCTGATCGGTCTGCCAATTATCTGTGAAGAGCTGATCAAGCATGGCCGTTCGGCTGATACGCCTGCGGCGCTGATCCAGCAAGGCACGACGGTTAATCAGCGGGTGTTCACTGGCACTCTGGCTAATTTGCCGCAATTGGTGGCCGAGCATGAAGTCCATGCGCCGACCTTGGTGATTGTGGGCGAAGTGGTCAAGTTGCGTGAGAAACTGGCCTGGTTCGAAGGCGCTCAGGCTTCGGTCTGATGCCGGAATAACAATGCTGGAGTAACAGCGCCGGACACAAAAACGCCGGACTGTTTGAGGCCTCTGATTCGAGAGTCTTCAAGCAGTCCGGCGTTTTTTATTGCCCGGTTTTGTGCCAGATGTTGCGTCCGGTCAAGCGCTCCCGATCATGGGCTGCGCTCAAATCCTGCTGCGGACCTTTAGGCACTATGCCGGTCGGATTGATGGTGCTGTGACTGGCGTAATAGTGATGCTTGATGTGCTCGAAATCGACCGTTTCAGCCACGCCCGGCCATTGATACAGCTCCAGAAGCCAGTTGCGCAGGTTCGGGTAGTCGGCGATACGACGCTCGTTGCATTTGAAGTGGCCGTGATACACCGGGTCGAAGCGCACGATGGTCGTGAACAGGCGGATGTCGGCTTCGGTCAGGTATTCGCCGGTCAGGTAACGTTTTTCCCCCAACAGCACTTCGAGGGCATCGAGTTCAGCGAATACATCGTCGAAGGCTTCCTCGTAAGCGCCCTGCGACGTCGCAAAGCCGGCACGATAAACACCGTTATTCACGGCAGGATAAATACGGTCGTTCAGCTCATTGATCGGCTGCTGCAAGGCGTCGGGATACAGATCCAGGCGATTGCCGGTCAGCTCATCGAACGCAGAGTTGAACATGCGAATGATTTCAGCCGACTCGTTGCTGACGATACGTTGCAGCTTTTTGTCCCACAACAGCGGCACGGTGACTCGCCCAGTGTAATCAGCGGTATCAGCCAGGTAACGCTGGTACAGGAAATTGTGGTTGTCGAGCGGGTCGCCACTGGAGCCTTTTTCAACGTCGAAGGTCCAGCCGTTTTCGCGCATCAACCAGCTGACCACCGACACATCAATCAGGCTTTCCAGCCCTTTGAGTTTGCGATAGATCAGCGTGCGGTGGGCCCATGGACAGGCCAGCGAGACATAGAGGTGATAGCGACCGGCTTCGGCCTTGAAGCCGCCTTCGCCGGAAGGGCCGGGCCTGCCGTCCGCAGTGATCCAGTTACGGCGCTGCGCTTGCTCACGCTGGAACGCCCCGTCTTTACTGCTTTCGTACCACTGGTCGTGCCAGCGCCCTTCTACGAGAAGGCCCATATCTGACTCCCAATTCGTTGATTACGTACTTTGGAGGACAGTTTAGGCCGATTCGTTCGAACAAAAAGCGCAAAGGGTGGGGTGTAACGATCGGTTAAATCGATGTATCTCGATTTGCCCAAAAATGTTCCGCACGTTCGAAGGCTTCTTCTCGCGGTAACCCAAGACCGCGCAAGGCCAGTGCAATGGTGGATATCAGCGCGAGTTGCGGATAGCTGTCCTGCACCTCACCTTTCCACAAAGCGACCAATTGCTGCGGATCCAGCGTTGCCGGCTTCACATGGCGACGATCCGAGAGTGCAGGCCATTCTTCGTCCCAAGGCTGTCCATCGGTGGTGCCATAGAGATGACTGATGGTGTCAGGATTGATTTCAACTTCGCCGCCGTCACCTTTGACTACGATGGTGTGATCGCCAAGCAAGCCACTGGCGTCGCGATGAACGCTCTGATAACCCGGATGAAAAATGCTCTGCAAACCACAACGCGCGCCCAGCGGATTGAGGATTCGTGCCAGCGAGTGAATGGGCGAGCGCAGGCCGAGCGTGTTGCGCAGATCAATCATGCGCTGCAATTGCGGCGCCCAGTCAGCGAGAGGGATGAACGCCAGATTATGTTGTTCAAGCGCGGAGCCGACTGCCTGCCAGTTTCGAGCCAGTGGAATGCCCAGTAATCCCAGTAGCTGTTCGCTATATAAACGTCCGGCGGTATGCGCGCCGCCACCGTGCATCAGCACTTTCACGCCGTTCTGCGCCAGGCATTTCGCCGCCAGCAGATACCACGGCAGATGACGCTTCTTGCCGGCATAGGTTGGCCAGTCGATGTCCACGGGTAGCGGCGGCGCATTCAGCCGTTCGCGTACAGCCTCGGTGAAACCCGCCAGCTCTTCTGCGCTTTCTTCCTTGTGGCGCAACAACATCAGAAAGGCACCCAGTTGCGTGTCTTCGACTTTTTCGTCGAGCACCATGCCCATGGCCTCGCGAGCTTCCTCGCGTGTCATGTTGCGGGCCCCGCGTTTGCCTTTGCCAAGAATGCGCACGAAGGGCGCAAATGGATGCTCAGCGGGAGTTTCAAGTGTTAGCGGGGCGTATTCAGTCATATGCAATTGGTCGGCTTTGGCAGGCCCGCCAGTTTGGCGGCGAGTTTGGCAGGAGTGCCGTTGAACAGGCGATTGAGATGCATGCTATTGCCTTTTTCGGGGCCAAGCTTCAACGCAGTGTATTTGATGAGCGGTCGGGTCGCGGGGGACAACTGGAATTCGGCGTAAAAGTCGCGCAGCGTCTGCAGAATTTCCACATGCTCAGGGCTTAGCTCGATGCCTTCCTGGATGGACAAGGCCTGCGCAACCTGCAGCGACCAGTCGTCGAGATCTGCAAGAAAACCATCCTTGTCCAGGGCAATTGCGCGACCTTCAACGGTTAATCGTTTCATAGCCAGGTATTGACCCGGTCGTAACGGATCGAAAGCTCAACAAATTGTGCATAGTCCACACGCTTTACCCAGCTAGGAACCGTCATGTTGCGCGCCTGAATATCTTCTTCAAGGGCATACAGCTCAAAGGTATTGACGCGATCTTGCAGCGCCTGCAATGGCGCGGTTGCCTGGGTGAGGGCGTAAGTGGCATCGCCGCACAACAACAGTGCATCGTTGCTGCCAAGCAGGCGCAAACAGCTGGTCAAGCGGCTGTCGGCGAATGGGGAGTGAGATAACACATGTAAGGTGGCCATCAGATTGTGATCACGTGGTCGTAGCGGTCGATGAGTTCGGAAATATCCTGCTCCTGGGGAAGCTGGCGGATAGTAATGTTCAAGTTGCCGGGAAACATCCCACGCTCCGCAAGGCTTTTCCCACAGGCAAAAATATCTTCGATGCCAAACATCTCCAGTGCCTTGAGATTTGCCGTGAGGTCTTTCTGTTGCAAGGAGGCCGCGTCTTGCGCTTGATTCAGTTGAAGAACGCCGTCATCCATGAACAGCAGCCCGATCGGCAAATCGTAAGCGCCGCCTGCCAGCACGACGTCCAATGCTTCGCGCGCGCTCAATCCAGACCAGGGCGCCTGACGGCTGATCACCAGTAAAGACTTGGCCATCTCAAGGCCCTCCGAAACAGATAAGGCGATCGGCTGACTGCGCGGCGTCGTGCAACTGACCCAACCCGGAAAGCTCCCAAGGCGCGGTGAGATTGGCTGAAGGTCGCTGATAGCGCTGCGCTTCTTCTTCGTTCAACACCCCTCGGCGTAAAGCCGCCGCGATGCAAACGACACCATCAAGCTTGTTCTCGCTGACGAATTCGCGCCATTGCGCAGCGATGTCCTGTTCGTCCTGGGGTGCGACGACGTTGGCAGAAGCGCTGTAGACGCCGTCCTGGTAAAAAAACAGCCGCACGATTTCATGTCCACCCGCAAGCACAGCTTGGGCAAACAAAAGTGCCCGGCGAGAAGAGGGCGCATGTGCGGCGGAAAAAAGGGCAATGGCGAACTTCATGGGATGCTCGTTCAGAGAAACTCCGGCAATGATAAAGAATTCACAGGCTCTAGACAGCAAAAAGCCCGCGATGCGGGCTTTTTGTTGACGCTTGACCATCTATCAATCGTCGCGGCTCATGATGCCGAAGATTTGCAGCAGACTGATGAACAGGTTGTAGATCGATACATACAGGCTGACGGTCGCCATGATGTAGTTGCGCTCGCCACCGTGAATGATCGCACTGGTCTGGAACAGGATGCAGACGGAAGAGAACAGCACAAAACCCGCGCTGATCGCCAGTTGCAGCCCGCTGATCTGGAAGAAGAAGCTCGCCAGCGTCGCGCCCAGCAGCACGAAGAAACCGGCAGTGATGAAGCCACCAAGGAAGCTCATGTCCTTGCGGGAGATCAGCACGTATGCCGACAAGCCACCAAACACCAGCGCCGTCATGGCAAACGCCGAGCTGACAATTTCAGCACCGCCAGCCATGCCCAGATAACGATTGAGGATCGGGCCCAGCAGGAAACCCATGAAACCGGTCAAGGCGAAGGTCGAAACCAGGCCCCATGCGGAATCACGCAGCTTGTTGGTGAGGAAGAACAGGCCGTAGAAGCCGATCAGCACCACAAAAATGTTGGGATAGCCCACACGCATCTGCTGGGCGACAAAAGCCATGACGCCACTGAATGCAAGGGTTAGGGCCAGAAGGCCGTACGTGTTGCGCAGGACGCGGCTAACCTCTAGCTGATCGGCCTGCACGCCGTTATTAACTGCGTAATCCTGTTCGCGCATGGCGAAACTCCTAGTGGTTGAAATGTTGAGTTGCAAAGATCATAACAGAGAGCCCGCAAACGGCTACCCAGAGAGTTTGACAGCGTGTTTCATTCGGGTATTATGACGCCCGCAATGCAAGTGGAGATATGGCCGAGTGGTTTAAGGCAGCAGTCTTGAAAACTGCCGACTGTAACAGGTCCTAGAGTTCGAATCTCTATGTCTCCGCCACTTTTTAAACGCTAAAGCCCTGAGATTTCAGGGCTTTTTCGTATCTGGGGTTTGGTGGCGATTTGGCGGGTAAACCCGTAAACGTTCCGCATTATTCCAAAGCCGTTCCGCATCGCCTCTTTACCTGTCGAACATAAGGCAGTAGTGGATCAGTTGATCTTCTACGCTTTGTTTTTGCGCCAGGATCAAGCCCACCACTACCAGTTGCTCATTCTCGAAAGGTTCGTAAAAAATTCGATAGCCGTCGTGGTTCAGCTCTCTGTACTGGGTGATGCCGAAGAGGCTAGCCTGGGAGCTAATAGGGTAGGCGAGTGGGTTGTTTGAAAGCAGGGCTTCGACCTCGACAATCAACCGAGATAGCTTCTGTTGTGCCCCAGCATTGCCAATGTGAGGCTGAAGATGGGTGATCTGCGAATACAGGCTTTGCTCAGCAGTTGAAGCGTACTGGATCTTAAACTTCGCCATCGTTTTCCTCTTGGTACTGATGGCAACGCTGGGCCAGGCGATTCAAGAGGGTGTCGCCCGAAATGAGTTTTCCCTGCTCCTTGTCGCGGGAGGCAAAAGCCATGAGCTTGATCAGGGCTACGGCCTCATCCCGGCGCTTGCGCTCTGCGTAGGACTCGATCACATAAGCGGGAAGGCCATTTTGCGTCACCACCATGGGTTCGGATACGTCCAGCGTTGCTGCGTTCTTCTTCAGGTAGCTGATAGTTTCGACTCGCATAAGTCGGTGCCTCTGACAATTTATAGATAAGCCATGCCGACCCTCTCATGGGGTACGGTGCTGGTCCTGATGGCGAGGACTGGTCTGATAGTAGTCCAAATTTGGACCATGGTAAACGATCAGACATTGCGCAGGGGTATGCCTTTATTTATGTTGTGCGGTTACTGGTCTTCAGTCGACGGACTCCGAGTCAGAATGCGATGCTCAATGCTGAAGAGCTTGGAGTCACCTCTAAAAACGTCAATGAGATGAAGAAAGGATCGACCAATCCCGATATAGCAGGGGCGGGTAACGAATTGATAACCAGAGTGCGCCACTTTCGACTGCACTAAGTTGCCGGTCTTTCCGCTACGGCTCCAACATCAGTTTGCGCCAGACGATTGTGGGAGCTGGTGCTGAAGGTTTGAGATTTGATGTTGGCTGGAGTGCCCCGTGCTTGGGAGTGGGCAGCGAATCAGGCCATTCTGATACATCCCTGACATCGGCCCTTTCAGATGCCTCGTCTGGCAACCCGACCGTTGGGTCGATCAAGAAATGTTTTTCGGCAATTTTATCCATTTCACTTTCTTCATTTTCTCGAGAGCGTGTCTGGAGTCGGGTCAGATCAGCCTGATCACTACCTTGCCTTTTGCTCTTCCTTGTTCGACATAGCTCAAAGCCTTGGCTGTCGACTCGAAAGAGAAGGTTTGGTCGATCACCGGCTTTATAATTCCGGACTCGATGAGTGCCGTTATTTCGCCCAGCTGAGCACCGCTCTGACGCATATAGACAAACGCATATCTGACATTTTTTTTGCGCGCCTTTCTGCGGATGCTGCTGCTCAACACACGCATGACCAGGCCGAATACCCAGGACAGCCGTTGCTCTTCAGCGAACTCTGGCGTCGGCGGCCCGGAGATTGAAATGAGCTGGCCACCAGGCTTGAGAATGCTGAGCGATTTTTCCAGCTCATCAGCGCCCAGGCTGTTCAATACGACGTCGTAGTCCTGCAGGACGCTTTCGACCTTTTGCTTCTTGTAGTCGATCACAATGTCCGCTCCCAGCGCCTTGACCCATTCAACATTGTTTGTGCTGGTGGTTGTCGCGACAAAGGCGCCCAGATGCTTGGCGAGCTGGATAGCAATGCTGCCGACGCCACCGGAGCCGGCCTGGATGAAGACCTTCTGGCCTTTTTTCAGCTTGGCGGTTTCAACCAGCACCTGCCAGGCCGTGAGCGCAACCAGTGGGAGCGAGGCGGCCTCTTCCATGCCGATGTTTTTGGGTTTCAGCGCAAGTGCTTCTTCGGGCACCGCGATCAGCTCGGCAAATGTGCCGATGCGCTGTTCAGGAGGGCGCGCATAAACCTCATCACCCGGCTTGAAGCGCCGCACAGCGGAGCCCACGCCAACCACCACACCAGCCAGGTCATTGCCCAGTATCAACGGGAACGAATACGGCAGGATCAGTTTGAATTCGCCTCTCCTGATCTTCGAATCGAGCACGTTGACGCTGGTCGCATGCACTTGAACAAGAACGTCATGGGCACCCACGTCAGGGGCGGGTACCTCGCTTATGCGTCCATTGTTTTTACCGTAACGGTCGATGGTAAATGCCTTCATGTTGATTCAACTCTCATCGCATTGGCTCGCGGCATCGACGAATCCTGTGGGTGATTGTGGTTGAGGTCTCGAATCATGAGTTGTCATGTTGGGCAGGCGCTCTTGCACAAGCACCTGCTTCGCGATGTTTTACTGTTTGGCTTTGTAGCGCTCGGCGACTTCGGCTTGCCGAATCTGCGATAGCAAACCCTGGCGCGCAGCCTGCAAGGCATCCCAGCAGTCGGCATCCTGCAGTGGCGGGATAGTCACCGGCTCGCGACGATCAAAACCGACCAGCGCCGCATCGACCAGATCACCCACTTCCATGACGTCAGTCAGGGTGTTGATGTCGATACCCGCTCGCTCCCAGATTTCGGTGCGGGTGGCTGCTGGCAAAACGGCTTGCACGTAGACACCTTTGGGCGTCAGCTCCAGGCTCATGCCCTGTGACAGAAACAGCACGAAGGCCTTGGTCGCACCGTAGACCGTCATGCCGAACTCAGGCGCCAGGCCAACAACCGAACCTATGTTGATAATCGCGCCGTCCCCAGCTTGTGCCAGGCGTGGGGCGATGGCGCTGGCAAGCCTTACCAGTGCAGTAGTGTTGAGCGTAACCAACTGAGCAACGCTGTCGGTGGACTGTTCGATAAAGCTGCCGGATTGTGCTGCGCCTGCATTGTTTACCAGGATGCCAATACTGGAATCATCGCGCAGGCGTTTTTCCACCGCCGTCAAGTCGCCGCTTTGGGTCAGGTCGGCCTGGAGCACATCAACGGATACATTGTGTGTTTCACGCAGTTGCGCCGCGAGGGCGTCCAGCCGATTTTTGTCGCGGGCTACCAGTACCAGACTGTGTCCGCGTTGCGCAAAGCGCTCTGCATAGGTGGCGCCGATGCCAGTGGAGGCGCCGGTAATCAGAACGGTAGTAGGGTTGATCATGGCAAGATTCTCTGCTGTAGATATCGATTGGCGATTCACATGTATCGCTCGGAAGGCGAGCAACAGTGATTTTGTCAGTGGTTTTGGTGGGCGCTCTCGGTAAGCGTCGGGTAGTCGATGTAGCCGTCTGCGCCGCCGCCGTACAAGGTGGCAGGGTCGAATCCGGATAAAGCGGCATCGGTCTTGAGTCGCTCGACCAAATCAGGGTTGCCAATAAACGGACGTCCAAAGGCAATGAGATCGGCCTTGCCTTCGATCAGCGTCGAGGTGGCCAGATCCAGGTCGTAGCCATTGTTGGCGATGTAGGTATTTTTGAAGCGTTGACGCAAGGAGTTGAAGTCAAAGGGCGCCACGTCGCGAGGTCCGCCGGTTGCGCCTTCGACCACATGCAGGAAAACCAGGCCCAAGGCGTCGAGTTGATCGACGAGGTAGTCGAATTGAGCTTGCGGGTTGGTACTGCAAACATCATTGGCGGGGGAGACTGGAGAGATACGAATACCCGTTCGCTCAGCACCGATTTCGCTGACTACGGCCGCTACGACTTCAAGTAGAAAACGAGCACGATTTTCAACCGAGCCACCGTAGGCATCGGTGCGCACATTCGCTCCGTCCTTGAGGAACTGGTCAAGCAAATAGCCGTTCGCGCCATGGATTTCTACGCCATCAAAACCCGCAGCAATCGCGTTTGCTGCGGCTTGGCGAAAATCCTTGACGATCCCAGCGAGCTCGCCGATTTCGAGGGCTCGAGGTTGCGAAACATCCACGAAGTTGTTGTTAACGAAAACCTTCGTCGATGCGCGCAGCGCAGAGGGTGCTACCGGAGCTGCGCCATTTTCCTGGAGGTCAACATGGGACACTCGCCCGACGTGCCACAGCTGCAGGAAAATACGTCCGCCCTTCGCATGGACGGCTTCTGTGACTGCACGCCAAGCCTCTATCTGCGCTTGGGTATAAATCCCTGGCGTATCTTGATAGCCCTGTCCTTGCTGTGAGATCTGAGTAGCCTCGGAAATCAGCAGGCCGGCGGAAGCTCGCTGGCCGTAATAGGTGGCAGCGAATTCGCTCGGAACAAAGCCCGCTCCAGCGCGGTTTCGCGTCAGTGGCGCCATAACGATTCTATTGGAAAGCGTCAGCGAGCCGAGGTTGTACGGCTCAAACAAAGTCTTGTCGTTCATATGGATTCCATAATCGTTAATCAATGACGCGATCTGCGCCGTGCTGGTAGAGATTCGCCAATGCAGATTTATAATGTCGATCGTAATCAAAGATGTCAATGGTTTTGATTATGACTGACATCAGAGTATAGTCAGGCCATTGTTTTATCAGGCAGAGGGGCGCGAAATGAAGATCACCAAGACCCAATCACTCGCCAACCGAGCTCGTATTGTGGAAACGGCTTCAGAGCTATTTCGTGAGCGTGGCTACGATGGTGTGGGTGTGGCGGAGCTGATGGCCACTGCCGGTTTTACCCAAGGCGGCTTTTACAAACACTTCGGTTCCAAAGCGGATTTGATGGCCGAGGCAGCTGAAAAAAGCCTGTCGCAATCTCTCGCCAGCTCCTGCGACCTCGACGTTGCGGGCTTCATCGATGTGTACGTGTCGAGAGATCACCGAGACGGCAGGGGAGGAGGTTGCACCATGGCGGCGCTGTGCGGTGACGCTGCCCGTCAGTCAGATGAGTTGAAGGCAACGTTTGTCAGCGGAATTGAAAATACGCTGGCAGCACTCGAGGAAAAGTACCATGCGGGTCTGGATGCGCCGCAGCAAGACATTCGAGCAAAAATGATCGACCTGCTCGCGCATGCAATAGGTGCGGTCATGTTGTCGAGGGCCTGTCCGGATGACTCTCCTCTGGCAGAGGAAATACTTGAGGTTTGCCGTGCCGAGCTAATGAAGTCGTTACCATCGGGTGAGCAAAAAACAGCAGATGAAGTGCAAGACGGGGTTTGATTCAGCGCGCGGAACAAGCATTGCCGTCAGCTATGGATGGGCAGCGCCAACCCGAAAAGTACAAAAAATCCACCACAGACTTTATTGAATCGGCGCCCGGTTCGAGCCAGCCAAGGTCTGACTCGGTGTGCTGCGCTGGCCACCAAATACTCAACGACGAATTCCACGACTGCGTAGGTCAGCGCAATGGTGATCGTCTGCGCGATGATGCTTCTGTGCGGATCCAGGAAGGGTGGAATAAACGCGGTGAACAGCAGCAGTGCTTTGGGGTTTGAAATGGCCGACACCAGCCCTTGGCGGAACAGCGACCAACGTCGGAAGCTTGTAGTCCCGGGCGCATCAAGGCTGACGGGCGCAGACCGCCACAGCCCGAAGCCCAACCAGATCAGATATAGCCCGCCGACCACCTTCAAGGCTGTGAACCAGGTGGCCGACGCCTGGATCAGTGCGCCCAATCCCAAGGCGCAAAGCGAAAGCACGACGGCAAAGCCAAGCACGCCGCCCGTGATGGTGAACAGCGTTTTGCGACTCCCGTGAATGGCTCCATGGGTCAGCACCAATAGCGCATTGGGCCCTGGTACTACCGCTATGCCGCAGCAGGTAAACAGATAGAGCAACCAGGTCTCGAATGGCATGATCAGATCCAGAATAGGTTGATTCAGGCCGGCATCCTGCAGGTGAACAACCGTCATGAAAAGCGCATAATTCACGTCATAGCCATTCGATTAACGAATAGAGGTAACCGCGATGCCTGCCAGCGATTTGCAGATCGATTGGCTCAAGTGCTTTGTGGCAGTGGTGGATGCGGGTTCGCTATCTGGCGCAGCCCACGAGGTCAACAGATCGCAGTCCGCCGTCAGCATGCAGATGAAGAAACTGGAGGCCGCGCTTGGACGGCAGTTGTTGAGTCGTGGCCCGAGGCACCTTCGACTGACGGCTGACGGCCAGACGCTGCTGACCTACGCCCGTCGCATACTCGCCCTTCATGCCGAGACTCAAGCGGCTTTTCACGGGGAAGAATTAACCGGACGAATTCGCCTTGGCGTCGCTGAGGATTACGCGGCACGGTATCTCACGCCGGTGCTGAAGCGTTTTTCGCCACGCTACGCAGGCGTGGAAATAGAACTGACCTGTGAGCAATCGACCACGCTTATCCCGCGTGTACGAAGCGGTGATCTTGATCTTGCGCTAGTGTCCAGAGACTCGCCTCAAGGCGGTACATTTCTCTTCAAGGAGCCCATGGTTTGGGTTGGCTCACCACAATTCGAGCTTTGGAGGCGAGACCCGGTGCCTATCGCAGTCTACGAAAGTGAAAGCCTGGCTCGGCATTATGCGGTGAATTCACTGACCCAACAGGGACGCCAATTCAAGGTGGTATACAACAGCTCCAGTCTTGCTGGCCAAGTGGCCGCAGTTGAGGGTGGGCTCGCTATCGCCGCGATCACTCAGTGCACTGTGCAGGCATCGCTTCACGTTTTGGGTAGTGAACACGGCTTGGGAAACATCGAACCTATGGAAGTTTCGATTCTACGTAGCCGAGCCTCTCGCGGGTCTAAAGCGGTCAATAGCCTTCATGCTTTCATCATCAGCGCGCTGAGACTTCAGGCGTAGCCAATTTCCTTGGCAAGCCCTGGCAGGCAAGTAAGAACATCCTTCAAATAAGCATCCGGATCATGCCCGTTGAGCATCCGACTCTGGACAATTAATGACTGCAGTGGCTAAGTCTCACCGCATCTGACTCAATGCCTGGCGTGGATCGCCGCCTTGCGGCCCCATTGCTTGTTTACGTACCGTACAGGAGACCCATTTTGAGCGTGCCAGAAACAAGAGTCATACGCCGCAAAACGTTGCACAGCGAAATCGTCGACCACCTGCGGGACATGATTGTCAGTGGCGAACTGGGGCCGGGACAAAAGATTCCGGAAAAGGAGTTGTGCGCGCGTTTTGATATTTCCCGCACCCCGCTGCGCGAGGCACTCAAAGCGTTGGCGGCGGAGGGCATGATTGAACTGCTGCCCCAACGAGGTGCCCGGGTAGTCACCATCACGGACGAAGAATTGCAGGAGCTTTTTCCGATCATTGCCAGCATGGAAGCGTTGGCGGGCGAGCTTGCTTGCGAGGTGATCACGGATGCGCAGCTTGAGGCTATTACGGCCATGCACCTGGAGATGGTCGTCGCGTATCGAGAATCCCGCCATCTCGACTACTCGCGCCTCAACCGTGCCATCCATTTCGCGATTTTCGAGGCTGCCGGCAACGCTTCGTTACTGAGCTTGTACCGAAACCTTGAGCTGCGTATTCGCAATATTCGTCACACCGTGCGCCAGTTGCCGTCTGACTGGAAAGAAGCGGTCAGCGACCACGAGAAAATCCTCAAAGCGCTCACGGAGCGTGATCGCAGTCGCTTGGCCAAAGTGATGCGCGAGCATGTGATGAACACCGCGAAAACCGTTCGCCATTCCATCGACGAACTGGTCGCCAGCTAGCTTTCGTATTTCCACCAAGCCCCAATATTGAGTATTAAATTCTCGAAATTTGCGCGCCATTAGTGAGCATGTTCGGCGAAAATAGCCCTAAATGCGTGCAAATAAAATGAATTCATTATTTATTATTCTTTTTTGTTGACCTTTGCGACCGACGAAAGCCAGCATGCTTGCGCAATGTCACTGGCGGCTCGTCGACCCCTTCAAGGGCTGGTAGCCGAAAAGCAATCACTACCCAAAGGGCAACTCATGAAGAAGACGCTGACCACTTCGTTATTGATGTTCATATGTGCAGGTGGGGCCGCCCATGCAGAAGACGGCACGCTGACCAAAGTCGCCGAGCTGGGTGAGATCACTGTGGGTCACCGCGATGGGGCGGTTCCGTTTTCCTACTACGACGACAAGCAGCAGCCGATCGGTTATGCGATGGACCTCTGCGCAAAAGTTGTGGATGCCGTGAAGATCAAGCTGAACAAGCCTGATCTGAAGATCACCTACATGCCAGTCACTGGCACCACGCGCATGCCGTTGCTGGCCAATGGCACCATCGACATGGAGTGCGGCACTACGACCAACAATGCCGAGCGTCAGAAGCAGGTCACGTTCTCCACGACCAACTTCGTTGCCGGGGTACGCATCCTGTCCAAGAAAAGTGCGCCCATCGACACCATGGCCGGGGCAAAAGGCAAGACCATCGTCACGTTGGCTGGCACCACCAGCGTCAAAGTGATCAACACCGCCAACATCGAACAGAATCTGGGTCTGACGATTCTGACCGCCAAAGACCTGGCCGAAGGCATGCTCACCCTGGAAACCAATCGCGCCGCCGCACTGATCTTTGATGACGTTTCGCTCGCGGGTGCTGCGGCTTCCTCCAAGGCACCGGCAGACTACGTGCTTTCCGGCCAGGCGCTTTCGGTTGAGCCTTACGGCATCATGCTTCGTCGCAACGACGAAGCATTCAAGACGCTGGTGAATCAGACCCTGGCAGGTCTCTACAAGACGGGTGAGATCGATGCGATCTACGCCAAGTGGTTTACCCAGTCGATCCCCCCAAGGGGCATCAACATGAATTTCCCCATGTCGAGCCAGCTCAAGAAGGTGATCGCCCACCCCACCGACGATTCGAATCCCGATCTCTATCGCTGATCAAGGCATTAGCCACGGGCCGGGCGCTTGCGTCCGGTCCAGGGTTCCAACTGCGCTGGGCGGGAAAAACTGATGAGCTACAACTGGAATTGGTGGATTTTCTTCGAGCCCTCTCTGGACGGCACCCATACCTATCTTGAAACCTTGATCTGGGGCGCCGGCTGGACCGTCGCGACAGCCCTGGGTGCATTCACAATCGCCTTGAGCCTGGGCTCGATTGTCGGCGTGGCGCGTACCTCGCCATTGACCTGGATGCGAGCGCTGGGCACCGGTTTCGTCGAGGTATTCCGTAATGTGCCCCTGCTGGTGCAGATGTTCCTCTGGTACTTCGTGCTGCCGGAACTGCTGCCCCGCGACCTCGGTACATGGCTCAAGCAAGTGCCCAATGCGCAGTTCTACACAGCAGTCATTTGCCTGGGTTGTTACCACGCGGCGCGTATGGCCGAAGTGGTGCGGGCGGGGCTGGAAAGCCTGTCTCGTGGACAACGAATGGCAGGTCAGGCGCTGGGGCTGAACCTGGTGCAGACCTACCTTTACGTTCTGTTGCCGATGGCCTACCGCATCGTGGTTCCGGCCATTACCTCTGAATTTCTCAGCTGCACCAAGAACACCTCCGTCGCCCTCGCCATCGGTCTGATGGAACTGACCGGCAGCGCCCGCGCGATGCAGGAAAACAGCTTCCAGATTTTCGAGGCTTTTACCGCCGCGACCACGCTGTATCTAACGCTGAACCTCATCATTGTCTTTGCCATGCGCGCCATCGAACGACGTTCCGTCGTACCCGGCTATGGCTCGATCAAGAAGGCAGGCTGACCATGCTAAGCGGATTTGATCTACAGGCCGTCGTCAATGCCTTGCCGTATCTGTTCCTGACGGGAATGTCGTTCACCTTGACGCTGACCTTGTTTGCCACCTTGGGCGGCATCGTCTTCGGCACACTGCTGGCGCTTATGCGGTTGTCGAACTATCGGGCGCTGTCCCGGATTGCCGCAGGCTACGTGAACCTGTTGCGCTCGTTGCCGCTGGTGCTGGTGATCTTCTGGTTCTACTTCCTCATGCCGTATCTCGGACAGTGGGCGACGGGCGCATCGCGACCGATGCGGATCGATCCGTTCTGGTCCTCGGTCATCACCTTCACGCTGTTCGAGGCCTGCTACTTCTGCGAAATCATCCGGTCCGGCATCCAGTCCTTGCCCAAGGGCCAATCGCTTGCGTCCCAGGCGTTGGGTATGACCGGCAGCCAGAGCCTACTGTATGTAGTGCTGCCGCAAGCATTGCGCAACATGCTGCCGCTGCTGCTTACACAGACCATCATCCTGTTTCAGGACACCTCACTGGTGTACGTACTGTCCATCACCGACTTCCTCGGCGCCACCGCGAAGATCGCGCAGCGCGATGGCCGCCTGCTGGAGATGTATATCTTCGCAGCGCTGGTCTATTTCGTGATCTCCCTATTCGCTTCCCACGCAGTGCGCCGCCTCCAGCGCCGTGTTGCGATCATCCGTTAAGAGCGCACGACCATGATTACGATCAGCGACGTCTGCAAATCCTACGGCCAGTTTCAAGTGCTCTCGCATTGCACCACCTCCGTCGCCAAGGGCGAAGTGGTGGTGGTGTGCGGGCCTTCAGGGTCTGGCAAATCAACCCTCATCAAGACCGTCAACGGCCTTGAGCCGATCGACAGTGGCAAGATCATCATCGATGGCGTCAGCGTAACGGGCAGTGACACCAATCTGTCGATCCTGCGCTCGCGGGTCGGCATGGTGTTTCAGCATTTCGAACTGTTCCCGCATTTGTCGATCATCCAGAACCTCATGCTCGCCCAGGTCAAAGTGCTCAAGCGTTCGAAGTCCGATGCACATAAAAAAGGCATGGCGCTGCTCGAACGGGTAGGGCTTACGGGCCACGCTCATAAGTTTCCGGGGCAGCTTTCCGGCGGACAGCAGCAACGTGTGGCTATTGCCCGGGCGCTGGCGATGGATCCGGTAGCCATGCTGTTCGACGAGCCGACATCGGCCCTCGATCCGGAAATGATCAATGAAGTGCTGGATGTCATGGTCGAACTGGCCCGGGAAGGCATGACCATGATGGTCGTCACCCATGAAATGGGCTTTGCCCGCAAGGTCGCCAATCGGGTGATCTTCATGGACCAGGGCGAGATTGTCGAAGACACCGACAAAGATGCGTTTTTCGGTCAGCCGCGCAGCGAGCGTGCCCAACAGTTTCTTTCTAAAATTCTCGTGCACTAAGGAGCCCGGCAACATGGAAATTCTTAATGAGCAGCGGTTGCTTGAGCAGGCGCTCGGACGTAGCGCTGCCCTCAACGATGGACGCCTCATGTTGTATGCCGGTGCCAATCTGCCCAGCCCTGAGGCGCAACAGGCTTATTCCCCGACATTGAGTGCCTATCCGGCCATGGGGCCGAGCTTTTCCAAGGAGCAACCTGATACCGACGTGGTTTCCGGGTTGGAAGTCGCTGTGCGAGACCGTATTTGCGCGCTGTTCGGTGCCCAATGGGCCGAACCTCGCTTGCCGAGCTGCACCATCGCCAACCTGGCGGTATTTCATGCGTTTTCCAAACCCGGAGATTTGCTGCTCGCACCAGCAGCAGCCCAGGGCGGGCATTTGAGTCAGCGTCGCGGCGGCACGCCGTCGCTGGCGGGGCTTGAGGTCGAGGATCTTCCCTTTGATACGCGCCGATGTGTTCTGGATGCGAGCCGTGCGGCTGAACGGGTGCGTGAGCGTCGCCCGACCCTGGTAATGCTGGGGCGCTCGGTGATAATCAAGCCTGACGACATTGAGCCGGTGGTCGAAGCGGCCAGGGAAGTGGGCGCAAAGACCATCTTTGACGCATCCCATGTTTCCGGTCTTATCGCGGGAGGTACCTTTCCCAATCCACTGGCGCTTGGGGTCGATGTCTTGACCAGTTCGACTTACAAAACACTGCCGGGTCGTCCCCATAGCCTGATTGCGGGCCGCGATCCTGCGGACGGTGAGCGTTTGGCAGCCCTCATCGACCGTGCCTTACTCGCCAACTACGACGCGGGCAAGCTACCTGCGTTTCTGCACACGCTGCGCGAAGTAGAGGCCAAGGGTAAATCCTACGCCGAGAAGGTATGCGCCAACTCCCAAGCGCTGGCTCAGGGGTTGCGTCAGCGTGGTGTTGCGATCATCGCACCGGCAACCGATGAAGTGTTCACCCATCAGATACTCATCCCGATGACAGCTGACGTGTTGGCACCCGTGGTTATGGCGGCTTTGGAAGGCCAGGGAATTCTGGTCGGTACTTGTGCCGATCCTACTTCGCCTGGCAACTACGCACTGCGTGTCGGCACCCAATTCATCACTGCGCAAGGTCAGGACTCGGATATGAACTCAATCGCACAACGGCTTGCGGGTGCGCTGAAGATCAGTGCAAATGGGCGAATGACCGCTGTTTGGTAATAAGGAGTCAATCTCTCAGACCCATCGACTGCCCGCGTTCTTTTCCAGCCCGCGACTATGCTGTGGGGAGTCTTGAATCAGATATCGCGACAAGCCTCGGCAAAAATCCAGCCGGTTGTGGTTGCTGGTGACGGTTTTATGCTGGGGCTGGGTGGGGTATTGGTTGCTCAAGTAATACCCCGATCTGCAAACCCGCAGGCTTTCCATCCCCTTGCGCCAAAACCAAGTATCGTGAATGTTCCGCGCAGCTTTGATAGATTCACTGCGCTAACAGCCTGCTTTCACAGCAGTTTCAGATACCAAGCTTCAGATTCGGAATGTTCATGGCGAAGAAACCCGCAGCATCCCCCATTGATTTGTCGTCGGCTGCAACCAGGAAAGGCTCCAGCCTGACATTGATTGATGTGGCAAAGGTTGCAGGTGTCTCACCCATGACCGTCTCCCGAGCATTGCATCGACCGGAACTGGTAACCGAAGAAACCCGGGAAAAGGTCCGCGAGGCTGTGCGCAAGACCGGTTATGTGTCGAACATGCTGGCTGGCGGCCTGGCCAGTAACAAAAGCCGGCTGGTGGCGATTTTCCTGCCGACCATTGCCAACTCGATTTTTGCCGACACTGTGCAATCCCTGATGGATCGGCTGACCGAAGCCGGGTATCAGACGCTGCTGGGCCTCACCGGCTATTCCGCAGAGCAGGAAGAAAAGCTCCTTGAAGCGGTGCTCGGCCGCCGTCCGGATGGCATCGTTCTGACCGGCACACTGCACACCGAATCCAGCCGTTTGCGCCTCGCTCAGGCAGGTATTCCCGTGGTCGAAGCCTGGGACTTGAGCGAAGACCCGTTGGACATGCTGGTGGGGTTCTCTCATGAAAAAGTGGGGGAGGAGACCGCGCGACATCTGGTCGCCAAGGGCTACAAACGGTTTTCAGTGGTGACCATCAGTGACCCGCGTGGCTTGCGCCGTTGTAATAGCCTGATTGCCGAGCTCAAACGGCTGGGTATGGACGAAGTGCCGATGGAGGTTCTGGCTCCGCCGGCAACGCTTGAAGTCGGACGGGAAGGGCTTCGCCGGCTGCTGGAACAGCCCGTGCGGCCGGACATCGTTGTGTGCAGCTCCGATACCGTGGCCCAGGGTGTGCTGGCGGAAGCCGCCAGTCGTGGCATGCAGGTGCCCTCGGATCTCGCGGTCATGGGCTTCGGCGATCTAAGCAGTGCGGCGCAGGTATATCCAGCCTTATCGACGGTCAGCGTTGACGGCAGAAGAATCGGCCTGCAAGTGGCCCAAGCGCTACTTGAGCGCTTCGCCTATCCCGCAGGCAGCCACGACCCGGTACGCATTGATACCGGTTTTACCCTGATCGACCGAGCCAGTACCTGACCAAAAATCCGCAAATGTTGATTCCCTGATAGTTGAATGATTGCGCAATCAGTGTAATATCGGCGCCGAGGTCAACTGTCTTTTCGGACAGCGCCTTTTTTTAAGCCTTTGAATGATTGCGCAATCATCGCTCGATCATATGGGCCTCAGGAGATTGAAAGCCACGCCGTTCCAATGCCGAATTTCACAATAAGGAAAATAAAAGTGAGTGATCCTGCGCAATCGGTAGCCAAGACAAACGTCCGCTATCTCATCCTGGTGATGATCTTCATCGTCACAGTCTTCAACTACGTAGATCGGGCAACGCTGTCCATTGCCGCGCCCAGTATGCGCACCGACCTGGGCTTCGATGCCCTGACCATGGGCATTGCCTTCTCGGCGTTCGGTTGGGCGTATACCTCGATGCAGCTGCCCGGCGGCATCATCCTCGACCGGTTCGGCTCGCGTCTGGTGCTTGGCCTGAGTCTGATCATCTGGTCGGTGTTCACCTTCCTGCAAGGTTACGTTGACCTGTTCAGTTCCGCGTTTCTGGCGCTGTTTGTCTTGCGCTTCATGATGGGCGTTGCCGAGGCACCAGCATTTCCGGCCAACAACCGGCTGACGGTCATGTGGTTTCCGCGTCACGAAAGGGGTTTGGCCACGGCTGTTTTTCAGTCCGCGCAGTATTTCGCACTGGCCGCCTTTACGCCGTTGATGGTCTGGCTGGTGAGTACCTGGGGATGGCAGCACGTGTTTTGGGTCACGGGCGGCGCGGGTATCCTGATCGGTTTGCTGTGGTTCCGGATGGTTCAGGAGCCGCGCAAGGACAAGCGCGCCAATCAGGCGGAAATCGACTACATCGAGGCGGGTGGCGGCTTGCCAACCATCGGCGACGTGAAGACCCCGTTCAGCTGGAAAAGCCTGAAGGCCATCGGTGGCAACCGCATGATGGTGGGCATCTATCTGGGTCAGTTCTGCCTGACCTCGATCACCTGGTTTTTCCTGACCTGGTTTCCGACGTACCTGATCGAAGCCAAGGGCATGACTATGCTGAAGGTCGGCCTGGTCGCCGCGATTCCGCCCATCGCCGGTTGCCTGGGCGGCATGATCGGTGGCGTCTGGTCCGACTGGATGCTGCGCAAGAATTTCAGTCTGACTGCGGCACGCAAGACGCCAATCATCTGTGGGCTGTTGCTCTCCAGCAGCATCATGGTCGCCAACTACACGCAGTCCATCACGCTGGTGATTCTGGTGATGTCGGTTGCGTTCTTCGCCAAGGGCGTCGGCAATCTGGGCTGGTGCATCGTCGGTGACGTCTCACCGGCACGCGCCATGGGCTTGAGCGGCGCGATGTTCAACTTCTGCGGCAACCTTGCCAGCATCGTTACCCCCATCGCTATTGGCGTGATGATCAATCAGTTGGGTTCGTTCGATGTCGCGCTGATGTACGTCGCCGGAATGGGTCTGTTGGGAGCATTTTCCTATCTGTTCATCGTCGGGCCACTCAAGCGTCTGGAACTCGATGACTTCGAAGATCCACCGGCTCGACCTGTCGAAGCCGCTGCGGCGAATGCCGAGCTGACAACTCCCCGCACCTGATCTCTGTTCAAACCTCATGAATGAAGGAGAGCGCACATGCTCGCACAACAACAATCCATCAAGTCCGCCGACGATGACCGCATTGCCTGGGTTCGGGTCTCGTCGGTCATCCTGCCGCTGGCCAATCCGATCAGTGATGCCAAGGTGCTGACCGGCCGGCAAAAGCCGATGACCGAAATCGTCATCCTGTTCGCTGAAATCGAAACGGTCGACGGCCACAGCGGCCTTGGCTTCAGCTATTCCAAGCGTGCCGGCGGGCCGGGCCAATTCGCCCATGCCAAGGAAATTGCCCCGGCGCTGATCGGCGAAAACCCCAGTGACATCGCCAAGCTGTGGACCAAGTTGTGCTGGGCTGGCGCTTCGGTGGGCCGCAGCGGTATGTCGAC
Source organism: Pseudomonas syringae (assembly GCF_001698815.1). GTDB lineage: Bacteria > Pseudomonadota > Gammaproteobacteria > Pseudomonadales > Pseudomonadaceae > Aquipseudomonas > Aquipseudomonas syringae_A. Next base: position 68,156 of record NZ_LGSI01000044.1, read on the forward strand.
CCAGGCTATCGGCGCGTTCGATGTGGCGTTGTGGGATCTGAAAGCCAAACGCGCCAACCTGTCGCTGGCCCGCCTGCTGGGTGCGCAGCGTGATTCGGTACGCTGCTACAACACATCGGGCGGTTTCCTGCACACGCCGCTGGATCAGTTGATGAAGAACACTGATCTGTCCCGCGAAAAGGGCATTGGCGGCATCAAGCTGAAAGTCGGCCAGCCGGACTGCGCCATCGACATCAAACGCGTCAGCACGGTTCGCAAACACCTGGGTGATGACTTCCCGCTGATGGTTGATGCCAACCAGCAATGGGATCGCCCAACGGCGCAGCGCATGTGCCGTCGGTTTGAAGAGCACAACCTGATCTGGATCGAAGAACCTCTGGACTGCTACGACGCGGAAGGCCATGCGGCGTTGGCGCAGCAGTTCGATACGCCGATTGCCACCGGCGAAATGCTCACCAGCGTTGCCGAACACGCTGAGTTCATCAAGCTGCGAGGCGCTGACTTCCTGATGCCCGACGCGCCGCGCGTCGGCGGGATCACGCCTTATTTGAAAGTCGCGGCAATGGCCGAGCAAGCAGGTTTGATGCTTGCACCGCACTTCGCCATGGAACTGCACGTTCACCTGGCCGCTGCCTATCCGACCGAGCCTTGGGTCGAGCATTTCGAATGGCTCGAACCGCTGTTCAACGAGCGTCTGGAAACCCGCGACGGCCGAATGCTCGTTCCTACGCGACCCGGTCTTGGGTTGACACTCAGCGGGCAGGTCAAACCCTGGACAGCTCAGGAAGCGGAAGTCGGAACTCGTCCCTGAACTCGACCGCGCTGTGGCTTGCTGCGCCCTGGTGTGCGAGGCTCTGACCAGAGCCTCTATAAAAAGGATGAACGACGATGATCGACAGCAAAGGCGATGTTTTAGTCTGGGGTCCCATGCACGCATCCTTGATGCAGGCGTTGGAAGCCAACGTCAATGTGCACAAGCGTTGGGAAATAGCCGACTTCAACAGTTGGGCGGTTTCCCACGCCGAAGCCATACGCGTCGTGGTGACCAGCGGTGTGTACGGTGCCGATAACGCGACGCTGGATAAGCTGCCCAATCTCGAAGCGATTACCAGTTTTGGCGTCGGCTATGACGCGGTCGACACCGCTTATCTCGCCGGTCGCGGCATCCAGTTGAGCAACACGCCCGACGTGCTCAACAACAGCGTGGCTGAAACCGCGCTTGCGTTGATGCTCTGCGTGTCACGGCGCATCAGTGAAGCCGAGCGCTTCGTGCGTGCGGGCAAATGGCAGCAGGCGAAATTCCCCTTGGGCAACGACCTGCATGGCAAAACCTGTGGGATCGTCGGGTTGGGGAAAATCGGCAAAACCATCGCCAGACTCGTCAGCGCATTCGATATGCACGTCGCCTATTTCCGGCCAAGCGGGCCTTATGCCGATGTTTCCTACACTCATTACGCTGATCTTCAGGAACTCGCAGCGGCTGCGGATTACCTGGTGGTCATCGTTCCCGGGGGCGCTGACACGCGACACCTGATCAACCGTGAAGTCATGCGCGCACTCGGCCCGTCGTCATTTCTGATCAACGTTGCCCGGGGCACCGTCGTTGACGAAGCCGCATTGGTGGCCGCATTGCTTGAATCTGAAGTCGGGGGAGCCGGGCTGGATGTGTTCGATGACGAACCTAATGTGCCGGCCGAACTGATCACGATGGATAACGTTGTGCTGCTGCCGCACATCGGCAGCGGCACTCACGAGACTCGCCAGGCCATGGCGGATCTGGTCTACACCAATCTTGCTGCGTGGTTTGAACAGGGAAAACTGGTCACGCCGGTGAGTCTGTAGGAGATCTCCTGTCGTCCAGACGCCGCGCTGTCGCGCAGCAAACTCTGGCACCCGTTGGAGCGAGGCTTGCCCGCGAAGAACGATGACGCGGTAGAGCTGGGTCACCGAGGCGTCTGATTCGCGGGCAAGTCGGAACGCCGCCCGCTCGCTCCTACGAGCATTTCAATTTAATGGTTGTGCGTTGTTTGATGAGAGCCAACTTGTTGGCGAGGCGTATTGTCTGGCCGCTTCGCGAGCAAGTTCGCTCCCACACACACTCAGTCCAGATCACTGGCTTGATGCCGCTCCGGCACCTGAGTCGCCTCATCGCCCCAGGTCCGGTTGACGCGCAGGCCGCGAATCACTGCAGGTCGCTTGGCGATTTCTTGCGCCCAGCGCTGCACATGGGTGTATTCGTGGGCAGCAAGAAATTCCGCAGCCGAATACACGTTGCCGAGCACCACCTGGCCATACCACGACCAGACCGCGATATCGGCGATGGTATAGCTGTCGCCAGCCAGGTAGGGGCTTTCGCCAAGTCGCCGATCAAGCACATCCAGCTGCCGCTTGGCCTCCATGGTGAAGCGGTTGATCGGGTACTCAAGCTTCTCCGGCGCATACAGGTAGAAATGCCCGAAGCCGCCGCCGAGGTAGGGCGCTGCACCCATCTGCCAGAACAGCCAGTTCAGGGTTTCGGTACGCCCGGTCAGATCGGTGGGCAGGAGCGCGCCGAACTTTTCTGCCAGATACAGCAGGATCGAACCGGACTCGAAAACCCGGATCGCCGGCTCGACGCTGCGGTCCAGCAGCGCCGGGATTTTCGAATTCGGGTTGATGTCGACAAAACCGCTGGAGAATTGGTCGCCCTCGTTGATGCGAATCAGCCAGGCGTCGTACTCGGCGCCGGAGTGCCCAAGCGCCAGTAACTCCTCCAGCAGGATCGTCACCTTCACGCCATTGGGCGTGGCCAGCGAATACAGCTGCAACGGCTGCTTGCCGACCGGCAATACCTTGTCGTGGGTCGGTCCGGCAATCGGGCGGTTGATATTGGCGAACTGGCCACCAGACGGCGCATCATCTTTCCAGACTGTAGGGGGAACATAGGCAGCTTTACTCATGAGACGAACCTCGTAATGTGCTAGTTCTGATGCGGCGGATCGCGGATAGACGGCTTTCGATAGACCTCAGCCAGCAGTGACACTCATCCCGCCATCGGCCATGACCACTGATCCAACCATATAGGACGCCCGACTGGAAGCCAGGAATGCCACCACTTCAGCAATTTCTTCGGGTTGAGCGGCGCGTTTGATCGGCGTGGTTTCTCCATGGCTGGCGAGAAAGGCCGGGCCGTCATCTACAACCTCATTGAGGATGTTGGTTACGACATCTCCGGAACCGACCGCGTTCACCCGGATTCCGTGCTCGATGACTTCCAGCGCGAGGGTCCGTGTCAGCTGGACTAGCGCGCCCTTGGATGCCGCGTAAGCCGCGATCGTCGGGAAAGACTGATACGCCGCGTAAGAGGCGATGTTCACGATTGCTCCGGTACCGTTAGGAATCATTGCCTTTGCGGCTTCGCGAGCGTGCATGAACGCCGCCGTGACGTTGACGTGCTGAATTCGCTCCCATTCCTCGCGTGTCATATCGATGAGCAGTTTATTGAGGATGATCCCGGCATTGTTCACCAGAATGTCCAGGCGACCGAATTGCTTGATCGCCAATGCGACGGCCGCTTCGGCTGCACCGTCTTCGGTAATGTCCGCAACCAGCGGTACCAGGCCTGGCCGGGCGAGATCCTGTACTGTCGCGTTCCTGTCTTCGGCGACCACACTGGCGCCCCGGTCATGCAGCAACAGCGCAACTGCGCGACCTATCCCGCTGGCCGCGCCAGTGACGAGCGCGACCTGACCTGCAAACTCTTTATTCATATCGGACATGATTCACTCCAGCTTCCTGGTTCAGCGGCTTGATTGCTGCTGAACGACGCCAGCACTGTCGCTTATCCGTCCATTGGCATCTGACGCCGTCTTGCCGGACTATCGGGATATTGCTTTTTTATCAGCCAGGAGGATTAATGACCCATCAATGAATATCGGTAAATCCATGAAAACTCCGGCCCGTCCTGCTCGAATCCCGGCACAAGAAATGCCCGAGTATTTGCCCGCTGGCGCGCATGAGGCGGCAGGTCCCTCTACCTATCCTGACGTGCAGTTGCAGCTCTATACGCATCACAGCACCGAGCAGACGCTGATTGTCCCGGCGGTGGCCGAGCCTTTGCTGGTGCTGGTGTTGTCCGGAAGCGCGCTGGTCCAGGAGCGAGCGGTCGGGCAAGATTGGGTTGCAAACGCGGTGACGGCCGATGATTTCTTCCTCACCATGTCCCATGAGCCCTATGAAATGCGTTGGGAAACACAGGGCGGCGCGGATTTTCAGGTGGTGCATGTTTATCTGAGCCAGCGCTTGCTGGACCTGGCTGCGCGGGACGTACTGGCGGACCGGGTCAATAATCTGCAGTTGCGGGATGTCTCTGGCGCACGAGATGCGCCCGTTTCCCGGTTGATCAGAGTGTTGCATCAGGAAGTGACAGGCCCTGGGCCGAGCAGCTCGCTCTATCTACAGGGCGTTGCCCAGGCGCTTGCCATCCATCTAGTGCGCAACTACCGCGACGAACACGCCGGTCTCAGGCCGCCCAATGCATTGCCTGCGCACAAACTGCACCGAGTGATTGATCGGATGGAGCGGGGGCTTGCAACGGAGTTCAGCCTGGCGGCGCTGGCAGCAGAAGCAGGCATGAGCGAGTTTTATTTCAGTCGCCTGTTCCGCAGGGCAACGGGGCAATCGCCATCGCAGTATTTCATCCGGATGCGGATGGCGGCGGCGCGCCGATTGCTGTTGAAATCAACGCTAAGCGTCATCGAAATCGCCCTCGAAGTGGGCTACGGCAGTCCAAGTCACTTTGCCCACGTCTTCAAGCGTCATACTGGCATTACGCCGCGTGAATACCGTCGGGGCTGAACACGGCCGATGAGAGGGAATTATTTCGCCTAAAACAGCTGTAATACAATACGATTGTGTATAACGAAGCCGATCATGACGATTGGTTACGCTCGATCCAGGCGACGGCCCGCGCGGCGTCGCAGCAATGAATGTAGAGGTCTCAGGGAATACACCATGAAAGTACAACGCCAGGCGTCATCTTTGCGGCATCAGGTGCAGGATGCACTGCGCAACGAAATCATCTCCGGTCGGTTCAAGCCCGGTGATCGGCTGGTGGAGCAGCAGCTCTACACGGCTCTGGACGTCAGTCGCACCTCGTTGCGCGAAGCATTGCGGCAACTGGAAGCGGAAGGTCTGGTGGAGCAGGTTCCCCATCGCGGGGCGTACGTGGCCTCAGTGGATGCCAAGGACGCGATTCAGATCTACGACGTGCGCGGCGCGCTGGAAGTGCTCGCCGTGCGCAACTTCGTGCGCTACGCCACTGACGAAGACGTGACCGAACTGGCGGACGTTTTCGACGAGTTTGTCGAGCAATCTCACACTGAAACCCTCGACGGCGCAGCGCTGCTGGACATCAAGCGGCGCTTCTATCATGTGTTGCTGGATATCGAGCAGAGCAATGTGGTCGGCAGCATGCTGGAACAGTTGAACAACCGCGTCAGTCTGCTACGGGCTTTGTCCCTCGGTCGTCAGGGGCGAATGGTGCATACCCTGGCTGAACTGAAGGAGATCGTGCGCATGATTCAGCTGCGCGATGAACCCGGCGCGTGTGCCGCCGCCCTGCTGCACGTGGAAAACGCCTCGAAAAACGTATTGGAATTGCTGGCGCTGAACGGCGTTCATTCGGTGCAATAAATGTTTGTGTACGCAGGCCATTGCTCCCTGTAGGAGCCAACTTGTTGGCGAGGCAATAGGCCTGCGTACCCAGAACTATCGCCTCGCGAACAAGTTCACTCCTACCGAGTTATGTATCGTTCGGTAGGACCGGACTTGTCCGGGAAGGCGTCGGGTCTGCCGAGAAAGATCTTCAGCGTTTGCACCGACCTCTTCGGGGACAAGTCCCCTTACAGCACCCGCCCAGCAATCAGCGCAACGCTGAATACGCGGTCGGCGTCAGGAATTGGTTCTCAATGCGCTGCACGATGATCGCTTGGGCTTCGCTTTCGGCGCGTTTGGCGATCCATTCGGCGTCGCTCTGGAAAGCATTCCACTTGGCTTCCCGGTCGGCGAGGCTGTCCCATTTCAGCAAATAGGTCAGGGTCTGGTTGCTCTCGCCGCTCAGCGACGTCCAGAAACCCACCTGTTCGATTCCATACTTTTCGAAAAATCCCAGGGTGATCTTGCTGAAGCGTTCGTGCAGCGCCGGCAGGCGGCCTGGTGCGCAATGGTAAGTGCGTAGTTCAACGATCATTTTGTAACCTCTTTTTATATGTACCGATCAGGAAATAGGCAAAGTAGCCTATTGACCGATTGTATGACAGTCATATAGTTTTGTCGCAACTGCTGGCGCGCACCGAGCAGAAAAAACATCAGGTGCCGCCGTGAACCCGTTTTGAAAACACATTTCGAAAAATAAAAAGGGCGCGAAAATGACTCAACCAACACGCATCGGTTTCATCGGCCTCGGCATGATGGGTCTGCCGATGACCACCTGCCTGAGCAAAGCCGGGTTCCAGTTATTTCTTGCCGATGCCGATGCCGGGCGTTTGCAGGAGATTCAGACTGCTCTCGGCGCATCCGCACTGGATGCCGAGAACGCCAAATCCCTCGATGTGCTGATCACCATGCTGCCCAATTCGAATATCGTCGAAAGCGTGTTGCTGGGCGCCGACGGCAAATCGGGCTGGGCCGCGTCATTGGATGCAAACACGGTGGTCATCGACATGAGCTCCTCGGAACCGGCGCGCTCCCGGGATCTGGGGCAGAAACTCGTCAGCATCGGCCTCGCGTATCTCGATGCACCGGTCTCCGGCGGCGTGAAGCGCGCAGTGGATGGCTCTCTGGCGATTCTGGTTGGCGGAGATCCGGCGGTGATGCAGCGCTGTCAGCCAGTGCTCGACGCGATGGGCAAAAACATCCTGCACATCGGCGAGGCGGGTTCCGGCCATGCAGCCAAGGCGCTGAACAATTTCGTCTCCGCTGCTGGCCTGATGGCTACGGTTGAGGCCTTGCACGTGGCCAAACGTTTCGGCATCGATCCCGGCGTGATGGTCGATGTGCTCAATGCGTCCAGCGGTGGCAGCAACACGTCGCTGAACAAGGCCAAGCAATTCATGCTCAGTGGCAGCTTCGCTTCCGGCTTCTCGATGCAGTTGATGAACAAGGACCTGAAGATCGCCAAGGGCTTGTCGGACGCGCTGGACTACCCGCTGCTGTTCGGCCAGCGCGCGATCAAGGTCTGGGATGAGGTGGCGCAAGACGCAACGCCCACCACCGACCACACCGAGATGTACCGAATGCTGGCCAAAGAAGGCGAGTAATCGCGTCTTTCAGCAGATCGTCAACGGAGCAAAGCATATGTCTCATGCAGCCGATTTTTACATCGATGGACAATGGGTGAAGCCAGCGGCTCCCGAGTGGTTCGACGTCATCGATCCCGCCACGGAAACCATCGTCGACCGTCTTGCGTTGGGCAACGCTACGGACGTTGAGCGTGCGGTCGTGGCCGCGCGCCGGGCATTGCCAAGCTACGCGCAAACCAGCGTCGCTCAGCGCGTCGACTTACTGCGCCGAATCGTCTCGATTTATGAACGTCGCCAGGAAGAATTCGCCGAGGCCATGCGCCTGGAAATGGGCTCGCCCATCAGCGCCTCGCGCAATTTCCAGGTGCCGCGTGGCTGGTTGCACCTGAACCAGTTGATTGAAGTACTGCAACGTTTTGAATTCGAACAGCGTCAAGGCAGCACTGTATTGCGCTACGAGCCGGTGGGCGTGTGCGGGCTGATCACACCGTGGAACTGGCCGATCAACCAGATCGTGGTGAAAGTCGGCCCGGCGCTGGCAGCCGGTTGCACCATGGTCCTCAAGCCCAGTGAATATTCGCCGCTGAGCAGCCTGCTGTTCGCCGAAGTATTGGACGAGGCTGGCGTGCCTGCGGGCGTGTTCAATCTGGTCAATGGCGATGGCCCCGGCGTTGGCGCTGCGCTGTCGTCGCATCCGGACGTCGACATGCTGTCGTTCACCGGGTCGACCCGCGCTGGCGTGCTGGTAGCGAAATCAGCGGCGGACACCGTCAAGCGCGTTGCCCAGGAGTTGGGCGGCAAGTCGGCGAATATCCTGCTCGACGACGTGGATTTGCAAAACGCAGTGACCCGTGGCGTCGCAGCCTGCTTCACCAATAGCGGTCAGTCGTGCTCGATCCCGACCCGCATGTTGATCCCCCGTGGCCTGATGGACGACGCAATCCAGATCGCCAGACACGCCGCCGAAGCGTTCAAGGTTGGCGCGACCACCGATCAAGCCACTCAGCTCGGGCCGTTGGTCAATCATGCGCAATGGCGTCGGGTTCAGGCACTGATTCAGGCCGGCATCGATGAGGGCGCGCAACTGGTGACCGGTGGTGTGGGCAAGCCTGAAGGGCTGTCCAAAGGCTACTTCGTCAAACCCACGGTGTTCGCCAACGTGACGCCGCAGATGTCCATTGCCCAAGAAGAAATTTTCGGCCCGGTGCTGTCGATGATCGCCTATGACGATGAGGCCCAAGCAATTCAGATCGCCAACGACACGCCTTATGGGTTGGCGGCGTATGTGCAATCGGCTGATCAGAATCGGGCGCGTAACGTCGCGCGCGCCTTGCAGGCCGGCAGCGTGCATCTGAATTACCCGCCTGCTGATTTCGCCGCGCCGTTCGGTGGCTACAAACGCTCCGGCAACGGCCGCGAGTGGGGCGAGTTCGGTTTGCGCGAATATCTGGAAGTGAAATCCATAGTGGGTTACGGCGACTGAAACCCTGGCTGAACCGCTGCTTTGAGCTAAAAAATTTGCCTGTAAAGACTGTATGACAATCTGTCGATAGTACGAAACTGGAGAGAACGATGGACGACAACGAACGCTTTAACCAAGGCTTCAACAACCGCAAGGAAGTCCTCGGTGATCTGCACGTGGAGAAATCCTGGGCTGCGGCGGATGACTTCAATCGGCCGATCCAGAAGCTGGTCACCGAAGTGTGCTGGGGCGAAATCTGGGGCGACGAAACCTTGCCGTTCAAGACCCGCAGCATCGCCAATCTGGCAATGCTTACAGCCATGAGTCAGCACCACGAACTGGGCGTACACGTGCGCGGCGCATTGCGTAACGGAGTGACCAAGGAAGAAATCCGCGCGGTGCTGATGCAGGCCTCGATTTACTGCGGCGTGCCGCTGGGCCTGGCAGCATTCCGTGTTGCATCGGCGGCGATCAAGGCCTACGAGGCGGAAATCGCCGGAGCCTGATCCGCTCCATAACCTCCCTTGCCGTTCAACAATAATTATAAGGAAACGTCATGAGTACCCATGCCCACGCCCCAGCCCAGGCCAGACCGCTGGCCGAGACCGATCAGTCGATCGAGAAGAAAAGAAGGAACGCGATCAAAGGCGCGTTCTTCTCCGAATACATCGATATGTTCGACATCTATTTGCCGGTCGTCGTGCTTTCCCCTGTGTTGTTCTTCTTCCAGCCTGCCCAGTTGTCGCCGGGCATGGCCGCGATTCTCGCCTCGCTGGTGTTCATCACCACGCTGCTTGGGCGGCCCATCGGTGCACTGTTGTTCGGCATGATCGCTGACAAGACCGGGCGGCGCATGGCCTCGATTTATTCGGTATCAGGCTTCGGCGTGGTGACCTTCCTGATTGCCTTGCTGCCGGGTTACGAGACCATCGGCATTGCCTCGTACTGGGCCTTGGTGCTGCTGCGTTTTGTCGACGGGATTTTCCTCGGCGGTGGCTACACCGGGGCGATGCCGCTGGCCATCGAGTATTCGAAAAAGCATCAGCGTGGCTTCGTGGGCGGCCTGATCATCGCCGGTTTTCCGCTGGCCTACGTCAGCATCAATCTGGTGGCGATGCTGATGTTCATGCTGTTCCCGCTGGCCGGTCCCGATTCGCCGTACGTGCAATGGGGCTGGCGGATTCCGTTTGTGATCGGCGCGGTATTGGCTGGCGTGCTGGCGCTGTATTACATCTATGCAGTTTCCGAGTCCGAGATCTGGGAAGAGGACGCCGAGAAAAAACCTCGGGAGAAACTGCCGCTGACTGATCTGCTCAAAGGCAAAAGCGGTCGCAACCTGCTGCAAGTGCTGCTGATGATGACCGGCTTCTGGCTGACACAGAACATCATCACGATTTTCCTGCCCACCGGTTTGCTGGTGAACACCCTGCATCTTTCGGGGATGCAAGTAACCGGCACGCTGCTGATTTCCTACTCGGTGCTGTTCTTCAGCTACATCGCTTCGGGGATGATCGGCCAGAAAATCGGCCGTCGACGCTTCTTCCTGATCCTTGGGCCGATCATCGCCACGGTCGGCGCTGGCGTCATGTATGTGCTGGCTAACGTCCCTGGCTTGTCACTGCCGGTGATCATGACCCTGGTCTGCCTGCTTTCGGTGTTGGTCACCGCGCCATGGGGCGTAATCGTCACTTACATCAATGAACGTTTTGTCACTGACGTGCGCGCCACCGGCTTTGGCGTCGGCTTCAGCCTGTCGGTGATCATCCCGTCGTTCTACGCCTTCTACATGGCGTGGCTGGGCCAGATCATTCCTTTCACCATGACCCCGGCAGTCCTGCTGTGCGTGGGCGGCGTTATCGCCACCATCGGCGCGTACATGGGGCCGGAAACCAAGGACGTCGATTTCTGACGCCTGGCTGACCTGACAGAACAATAACCAACGGGAGAACGTTGTGGACAATAAAACCATTGGCTTCATCGGCCTGGGCAACATGGGCGGTCGCATGACCCGTTGTCTGGTTGATGCAGGCCTGGACGTACTGGGTTACGACACGGATAGCCAGCGGGTCGAAAACGCTGGCGCACAGGTTGCAGAATCCATCGGCCAGGTCGCAGCACAAGCGGACGTGGTGTTGCTGTCGTTGCCTGACAGCAAGGTGGTCGAGGCCGTTGTTGAAGGGCCTGAAGGGTTACTCCGCCATTGTCGCGAAGGCCAGATTGTCGTCGATTTGAGTACCGCCGCGGCGAGTTCAACCGTGCGTTTGCACGGCCTGTTTGCCGAACGCGGCGTGCAGTACATCGACGCGGGGATTTCCGGCGGCGCCGCTGCGGCGGAGAAGGGCGCGCTGACCTTGATGGTCGGTGGCGATGCCGCCAGCGTCGCGGCCTTGGATTGGGTATTTGCGCCCATCGCCAGCAAGGTGTTCCTGATGGGCGAAAGCGGCGCCGGGCACACCACCAAATTGCTCAACAACTTCCTCAACGCGGTGAGCCTTGCTGCCACCGCCGAAGTGATGGTCGCCGGCAAAAAAGCCGGTCTGGACCTGCACCAATTACTCGACGTGCTCAACAGCAGCAGCGGGGTCAATTTCGCCACGCAAAAGCGCTTCCCGTACATCGTCGACGGTAATTATCTGGAAGGCGGCCTGACCGGAAAATTGATGAGCAAGGACGTGGTGCTCTACATCGACCGGGTGCGTGAGCTGGGCGTCGCTTCGCTCAACGCGTCCGGGCCTTTGGCGAGCTTCGGCCTGCAGGTCGCGCTGGGTTATGGCGACCAGATCAGCAACAAAGTCGTGGACGCCATCGGCGATATGTCCGGCGGCGTCCGGCTTCACCAAACCTGGAAAGAGGACAAGGCATGAAGGTTATTCACGGCAGCATCGAAGGGGCGATTTCCGAGCAGCGCGGCGCGACGTTTACCGGCGTGGTCTGGGCTGATCCGGTGATGCCGACCACTGACGGCGTGACCATCAACAACGTCTCGTTCAATCCCGGTGCGCGCACGTTCTGGCATTTTCATGAGTTCGGTCAGGTGCTTTACGTCACCGCCGGCAGCGGCTGGATCTGTCTGGAAGGCAGCGATCCGCAGGTGATTCGTCAGGGCGACACGGTGTGGATCGGCCCCGGCGAACGGCATTGGCACGGCGCCAATACCGAGAACTTCATGGTCCACACCGCGACGTCCATCGGCAAAACCGTGTGGCAGGAAGTGGTTGCCGACCACGATTACCTGCGCGCGGCGCGCTGATCCCGGAACAGAGGAGACCAGCACATGGCACTTAACGAAAAACAACAACAAGCCAGGGATGCCTTTGAGCGTAGTGGCGGGACCTGGAACCCAGCGTGGGAAAGCATCCTGCGCCTGGACCCCGGCTTTCTCGAAGCCTATGCCGATTTCGCCGCCGTGCCGTGGCAGAAGAACCATCTGGAACACAAGGTCAAGGCGTTCATCGGCATTGCTGCCAGTGCTGCGGCGACGCACTTGTTTCAACCGGGCATTCACGAGCATTTGCGGGTCGCCATCGCCCACGGCGCAAGCCGTGAGGAACTGATGGAAGTGCTGGAGTTGATCAGCACCGTCGGCATCCACGCCTCGAATGTCGGGGTGCCGGTGCTGCTCGAAGTGCTGGAGGAAGAGGGCCTGCGTCATGGTCCTGAACCTCTGGATGCCCGGCGCGAAGCCCTGAAATCCAGCTTCATCGAGAATCGCGGCTACTGGCATTCGACCTGGGAAGGTTTGCTGGAACTCGACCCCGAGCTGTTCGAAGCCTACGTCGAGTTCTCCTCTGTGCCTTGGCGGACCGGCGTTCTGTCGCCGGTGGTCAAGGAATTGATGTATTGCGCCTTCGACGCCGCCGCCACGCACCTGTACGTGCCGGGCCTCAAGCTGCATATGCGCAACGCCTTGCGTTACGGCGCCAGCAAGGAACAGATCATGGAAATGCTGGAGATTGTCAGCGTGATCGGCATTCACGGGGCGCTGGTCGCCGCGCCGATGCTGGAACACGCCTGGGGCGAAGCCGCCCAGCCAGCCAGTCCGAACCCAGACCTCTAGCCCTAATCAATCGGAGTCGACATGAACAATAACAATCCGACGACCGCAGCAAAGCCGAACTGGAACCATCCCGAAGTAATCGTGGTGCGCTACGGCACTCGGCAGACCAGCAAAAGCGAGTGCTACTACAACTTCCGCGCCTACCGTGAGCCGGACGAAGAAATCACCATGGATTACTTCTTCTGGATCTTCCGCAACGACGAGCAAGTCATCGTCATCGACACCGGTTTCAGCCCGGAAGCGGCGCTGGCACGCAAGCGCCAACCGGTGGTCAAGCCAGCCGATGCGCTGGCGCGACTGGGTATCGACCCAGCGGATGTGAAGCTGCTGGTGCTGACTCACGCGCACTATGATCACGCCGGTAACCTGGGCCTGTATCCCAACGCGCAAATCGTCATGTCCCGGCGCGAGTTCGAGTTCTGGGGCACCGATATGGGCAAGCGCCCGCAGTACGCCCATCACATTGATCCGCTGGACATCCAGCGCATTCAGGCCTTGGCAGACGCGGGGCGCATCACCTTGCTGGACGAGCCGCGCAACACGCTGATCCCCGGCATTGAATTGCACGAGCTCGGCGGCCATACGCCGGGGCAACTGGCGGTGGTCATCGAAATGCCTGAAGGGCCGGTGATCCTGGCCTCCGACGCCATTCACTATTACGACGAGATGGAACAGGATCGTCCGTTCGCGGTGCTCGACAGCCTGGCGGACATGTATCAAGGCTACGTGCAAATCCGCGAATGGCTGCTGCGGCCCGGCGCGGTGATGATTCCCGGCCATGACCCGGACGTGATGAACCGCTTCGCCGCCGTTGATCCTGCCGATCCGGCGTTCGCCGTGCGTATTGGTGCCAGCGGAGCGGGCGTATGAAGGGCAAGCGGGCGCTGGTCACCGGCTCGTCAAACGGGCTCGGCCTGGCCATGGCTCAAGGTCTGGCGGCAGCGGGGTGTGACGTGGTGCTGCACGGGCTTGAGTCGACGGCAGACATGCACGCGACCTGCGCGGATTTGGCGCAGCAATATGGCGTGGCGATCAGCTATGTGCAGGCGGATCTGTCGCACGCCTCGGGCGTCGAGACAATGCTCGACGCGGCGGGCGCTGTTGACGTGCTGATCAATAACGCCGTGGTGCGGCACTTTTCGCCTATCGAGGACTTCCCGTTGGAGCGCTGGGATCAGGCGCTCGCGGTAAACCTGACGGCAGCGTTTCGCGCGGTACAGCTGAGTTTGCCTGGCATGCGCGCACGGGGCTGGGGGCGGATCTTCAATATGTCTTCGGCCTATGGTTCGCGGGCGATTGCCAACCGTATCGATTACGTGACCACCAAGACCGCGCTGCTGGGTTTTACCCGCGCGGTTGCCTTGGAAACCCTGGGGCAGGGCATCACTTGCAATGCGGTTTGCCCAGGCTCGGTGCTGACGCCGAATATCGAAGGGCGGCTGACCGATCTGATGGCGCGCCAGCAGCTGGACCGGGCGACCGCGACACGGGAGTTTCTGCTCGGCAAGCAGGGCACCGGTCGCTTTGTCGACGCGGCGCATGTGGCGGACTTGATCGTGTTTTTGTGCAGTGATTCCGGGGCATCGATTACCGGCGCGACCTTGCCGGTGGACGATGGCTGGTTGGCGGGATGAGGTCGGCTGACAGCACCATCACAATCTCCCCGAACAACGGAGGCACCATGCAGGCTCCTGCTGTCACACGCCCGCTGTGTGAATTCATTGCACATACGACCTGGGCCGATATTCCGCCTGACGTTCGTCACGAAGCCAAACGCGCGCTGGTCAATTATTTCGCGGTGGCGCTGGCGGGCTGCAACGATCCGGACGTGACCAAGGCGGTCATGCTGTTCCAGCGATTCAGCGCAGGGGTCGACGCGCAGGTGATTGGCCGCTCGGAGTCACTGGACATCCTCAATGCCGCGTCGCTCAACGCCATGAGCGCCAATGTCTTCGACTTCGACGACACGCACATTCCGACCATCATTCACCCGACTGCGCCGGTCGCTGCGGCGCTGTTCGCCCTGGCGGAAACCCGAACCTTCACCGGCGAGCAACTGTTGCTGGCGTTCGTTCTGGGCGTGGAAGTCGAATGTCGTCTGGGCGTGTCGATTTCCCCCGAACATTACCGCCGAGGCTGGCATATCACCTCGACCTGTGGCGTGTTCGGTGCCGCCGCCGCAGTCGGCAAGCTGCTTGATCTGACCGCCCAACAGCTGGTCTGGGCCATGGGCAATGCCAGCGCGCAGGCTTCCGGGCTGGTGGAAACATTGGGCAGCGCGGCAAAAAGCATCGGCGTCGGCAATGCCGCACGCAACGGCCTGGTTTCGGCGTTGCTGGCGCAGGACGGTTTCAGCGGACCTGAATTGCCCCTCGAAGGCGAGCGCGGGTTTCTCAAGGTCATGGGCGAAAATCCCGACTTTGCCGGGATAACCCAAGGCCTGGGCGAACGCTGGGCCTTGCGCGCTAACACCTATAAACCCTATCCGTGCGGCGTGGTGTTGAACCCGGTGATCGAAGCCTGCCTGGAATTGTCCCGGGAGCGGCGGTGGGAATTGCCGGACCTCACCCGTATCGAACTGACCGGCCATCCGCTGCTGCGTCAGCGAACCGATCGCCCGAATATTCAGTCCGGGCGTGAATCGCAGGTCAGCGCGCAACACGCGGTCGCGGTCGTCCTGGCCAGCGGGCGCGCGGGTCTTGCCGAATTCAGCGACGCGGCAGTTGCGGACAGCAATCTGCGCGCCCTGTATCCGCTGCTGCACTTTATCGACGATGCCGACTATGCCGTTGAGTCGGCACAGGTCCGGCTGTTTTTCCGGTCCGGCGAAATCCTCAGTCACCGCATCGACGTGTCACTGGGCAGCCTGGGCGCGCCACTGGGCGATGAAACACTGGAAAACAAACTCCGCGAGCTGGCCCGCTACGGCGGCTCGACCTGCGCGCCACAGCCGCTGATTGATGCGCTGTGGTCTCTGCAACACGCCAGCGACGCCAGCGCTGTCATGCGCCTGGCGCGCGGCTAACCTCATTCAGGAAATTGATATGACAGACCAACCACTGGGTTTCATTGGCGTCGGCATCATGGGGCGGCCCATGGCCCGACGTCTGCTGGAAAAAGGCCATTCGCTGGTGATCTTTGACAAGGACCCGGCAGCCCTGGCCGAGCTTTCCGGCCTGGGCGCGCGGGTTGCCGACAGCGCCCGGGAAGTGGCCGACAGCGCCAAAATCGTCTTCACCAGCCTGCCCAGCCCGGCGATCTTCAAAGCCGTGGCGTTAGGGCCGGAAGGTATCGTCGAAGGCAAGGCGGTGCGTATTCTGGTCGACCTTTCCACCGTGGGCTCCCGCGCCGAACAGGAAGTTGCAGCCGGTTTGCTCAAGCACGACATTGAAACCGTCGACGCGCCCATCAGCGGCGGCGCGGCCGGGGCGAGCACAGGCACCCTGGCAATGATGGTCGCCGGCAAGCCCGAAGCCGTCGCGCAAGTGCGTGCGTTGTTCGACGTGTTCGGCAAAGTCTTCATCGTCGGCGAACAACCCGGTCAAGGCCAGTTGCTGAAACTGCTCAACAACATGCTCTCGACCACCGCGTTCGCGATTACCTCGGAAGCTTTCGTCGCGGGCGTCAAAGGCGGACTCGACCCGCAGGTGATGATGGACGTGATCAATGCCGGCAGCGGCAAGAATGGCGCGACGCTGGACAAGTTTCCCAAACACGTTCTGCCTGGCACCTTCGATTTCGGCTTCCCGATTTCCAGTGTGTGCAAGGACATCGGCCTGGCCATCGAGGAGTGCCAGGCGCTGGGTGTACCAATGTGGCTGGGCAATTCTGCGCGGCAACTGTGGAACGTTGCCGCCCGGCAGGATGGCGGGGAACGCGACCTGACCGAACTGGTGCGCACCGTTGAAAGCTGGTCGAAGGATTGATCGCCCGCGTCCGTTATTTTTTGCTCAGCAACTCCAGGCATTGCTGGAGCACGGGCGAGACGTCTCCGGCGCGATAGCTGACCACGATGGGCGAAGTCGCGCTGCTGTCCAGCAGCGACGTATAGCCAATGTCGTCGCGGTGCAGGCGTTGTACCGAGGCGGGAACCAAGGTGATGCCGATGCCCGCCGCGACCAGGCCGATGGCGGTCTGCATCTCGTTGACGGTTTGCGCGACGCGGATGCGCAAGCCTTGTCCGGCAAATATCCCCAGCACATGATCGGCGTAACTCGGCCGCGGGCTGCCTGGATACAGCACAAAAGGTTCGGCCGCCAGTTGCTTGAGGGTCGCCGGGCCCGCCAGCAATGGATGCCCGGCGGGTAACGCTGCGACCAGCGGATCTTCCCGAAGAATCTGCTGGGTGATCGCCGGGTCATCAAACAGCAGCCGTCCGAAACCGACGTCGATGCGTCCACTTTTCAGGGCTTCGAGTTGCTGCAAGGTGATCAGCTCGGATAAGCCCAGCTCGATGTCACCCAGGGCGCGCAGGCGGCGGATCAGGTCCGGCAACGCGCCATACAACGTCGAAGGCGCAAAACCGATGCCCAGCCAGCGTTTCTCGCCTGCCGCCACGCGTCGGGTGTCGTCGCTGATGCGCGCCAGCTGCTCCAGCAACTGGCTGGAATGCTCGTGAAAGAATCGGCCCGCGTCGGTCAGCCGTAGCGGTCTTGAACGTTCCAGCAGCGCGACGCCCAACTCGTCTTCCAGTTGCTGGATCTGTCTACTTAGAGGCGGCTGGGCAATGTTCAGCTGTTCGGCGGCACGGGTGAAATTAAGGGTCTGGGCGAGCACCCTGAAATAGCGTAAATGACGAAGCTCCACGATACCTCCAGGGTATTAAGCGAGACCTAATCAATATTGGACGGTGTTGTTCTCCAGCGTCAATCTCTGCGTAAGACAAATAAAACGTAGATGGACACGCCCATGACTGCCATTACCATCGAACGCTTCGATACCCAGATCGTCGACTTGCCCACCATACGCCCGCACAAGCTGGCGATGCACACCATGCACGGCCAGACGCTGGTCATCCTGCGCATCTATTGCAGCGACGGGATCGTCGGCATCGGCGAAGCCACCACCATCGGTGGCCTGGCTTACGCCGGGGAAAGCCCGGAAAGCATCAAGGTCAACCTGGACAAGTGGTTTGCGCCGCTGCTCATCGGTCAGAATGCCAGCAACCTCAACGCTGCGATGCAAAGGGTCGATCACGCCATTCGAGGCAATACCTTCGCCCGCTCGGCGGTGGAAACGGCGTTGCTTGACGCACTCGGCAAGCGCCTTGGCCTGCCGGTTGCCGAAGTGCTCGGCGGGCGGGTGCGCGACGGGGTCGAGGTCGCCTGGACCCTGGCCAGTGGCGACACCAACCGGGATATCGAGGAAGCCGAGCGCATGCTCGATATCCGCCGTCACCGGCACTTCAAACTGAAGATCGGCGCGGGCGAACCGGCGCGCGACATCGCTCACGTCGCGGCGATCAAGCGCGCATTGGGTGATCGCGCCAGTGTGCGCGTCGACATTAATCAGGCGTGGAGCGAGGCCGTCGCGGTGCGTGCCTGTCGATTATTGGCCGATGCGGGCGTGGAGCTGATCGAGCAACCGCTGTCGCGGCATGATCGCGCCGGGATGGTCCGGTTGAGCGCCCACAGCCCGATTCCGTTGATGGCCGACGAAGCCATCGAGTCGGTGCAGGACAGCTTTGCCCTGGCGCAAATGGGCGCCGCTTCGATTTTTGCCCTGAAGATTGCCAAGACCGGTGGCCCGCTGGCGGTGTTGCGCACGGCGGCCATCGCCCAGGCGGCGGGCATCGGCCTGTACGGCGGCACCATGCTCGAAGGCAGCGTCGGCACGCTGGCAGCCGCCCATGCCTTTGCCACGCTGGACAAGCTTGAATGGCACACCGAACTGTTCGGGCCGCTGTTGCTGACCGAAGACATTCTGGTCGAGCCACCGGTCTACCGGGATTTCCAACTGCTGATTCCGCGCACGCCGGGCCTCGGACTGGAACTGGACGAAGAACGCCTGGCGCGCTTCGCCCGCCACTGATTCGCGACGACTTTGCAAAAGAAACCTGCCCTACACAAGAGGACACCCACGCCATGCTTTTTCACGTGCGCATGACCGTTAAACTCCCTGTCGACATGCCCGCCGAGCAGTCTGCCCGGCTCAAGGCCGATGAAAAGGAACTCGCCCAGCGCCTGCAACAAGAGGGTACCTGGCGTCACCTTTGGCGCATCGCCGGGCTCTATGCCAACGTCAGCGTATTCGACGTGGCGGATGCCCAGGCGCTGCACGACACGCTGATGCAACTGCCGCTTTATCCGTACATGGAAATCGAAGTCATGGCGCTGTGTCGGCATCCGTCTTCGATTCATGCCGACGACCGCTGAGTTCGTTTCCGCAACTGCTACATCACAAGAACAATGATGAGGACAACCGCCATGACTATCCGTATTTCCCAGACCGCACAGGTTCAGCAGTTTCTCGAAGGTGCTGCCGGTTTCGACCAGCCAGCGGGCAGCCAGCGCATGAAGAATGTGGTCCATCGGGTGTTGAACGACACCGTCAAAATCATCGAAGACCTGCAGATTACGCCCGAAGAATTCTGGAAAGCCGTCAACTATCTCAACGAGTTGGGCAGCCGTCAGGAAGCCGGATTGCTCGTGGCCGGTCTCGGCCTTGAGCACTACCTCGACTTGCTGATGGACGCCGAAGACGAGCAGGCCGGCCATGTCGGCGGCACGCCGCGCACCATCGAGGGTCCGCTGTACGTCGCAGGCGCTCCCCTGTGCGAGCACCATGCCCGGCTGGATGACGGCCAGGACGCAGGCACCGTCTTGTTCATGCGCGGCCAGGTACGTGGCACCGATGGTGCGCCGTTGGCCAACGCCATCGTTGATGTCTGGCACGCCAATACCGGCGGTACCTATTCGTACTTCGATCCTGCGCAATCGGAATTCAACCTGCGTCGCCGCATCCAGACCGATGCTCAGGGTCGCTACGAATTCCAGAGCATCGTGCCATCCGGTTATGGCTGCCCGCCGGATGGACCGACGCAACACTTGCTCACCCAACTGGGCCGTCATGGCCAGCGGCCCGCGCATATCCACTTCTTTATCTCGGCTCTCGGTCATCGCCACCTGACGACGCAGATCAATCTCGCCGGGGATCAATACCTGCACGACGATTTTGCCTACGCCACTCGCGATGAGCTGATCGCCGAGGTCCGTTTCAGCGACGATGCAAACGGCAGGCACGCTGAGATCGACTTCGATTTTGAATTGCAGCCAGCGGCAGAAAGCCGCGAAGAAGAACGGCATGAACGGGTGAGGGCGCTGGAAGCCTGAAGCTTCAGTGTTTAAACGCTCTCGCCGGCACTTAACCGCCTGCGGGAGCGTTCGTCGTCATGCCCGCCTGATAAAAACAAGAGAAACCAGCCATGAACCAGCTATTGAGTGCACGCAGCCAGATATACGACCACGCCGAAGCCTACGCCGTGTCGGAATACGTCAATCAGCATGTGGGCAGTCACCGTATTCGGTTACTGCCCAAAGGCCGACCGCAGGCGAGCATCAGCCATCGGACCTTTTCCAGTCTTGACCTGTGCCGCATCAGCTACGGCGCGCCGGTGCGGGTCACCTCGCCAGCGCTGGAAACGGTCTATCACTTGCAGATTCTGTTGCACGGCCACTGCCGTTCCAGGACCCGTGGCGAAGAGCAGATCTATCGGCCGGGCGAGATCCTGCTGATCAATCCCGATGATCCGGTGGACCTGACCTATTCAGCCGACTGCGAAAAATTCATCGTCAAGCTGCCGGTGCGCCTGATCGAAAACGCCTGTCTTGAGCAGCACTGGACCTTGCCGCAACAGGGGATTCGTTTCACTGCCGCGCGTCAGCAGCTGAAGACCATGGGCAGCTTTGTCCAGCTGTTGGGATTGATCTGCCATGAAGCCGAAAATGCAGCAGGCGCCGAAGTGCAAGGGCTGTATGAGCGCATCGTCGCCAGCAAACTGCTGGAGCTTTTGAGCAGCAACGTTTTACGGGTCATCCCCAAACCTGAGGAAAACGGCGGTTTTGAACCGGTGCGGCAATTCATCGAGGAACACTTGACCGAAGACATCAGCATCGAGCAATTGATGGCGGTGGCACGGGTCAGCGAACGTACGTTGTACAGCTTGTTCGAGCGTCAGGTCGGGTTGGCGCCGCGTGAGTTTATGCGCCAGCGCAGGCTGGAGCGGGTGCATGCGGTGCTGCAACTGGCGACGGCGCGAAGCGTCACCGAGGTCGCGATGGATCATGGTTTTCTGCATCTGGGCAGGTTCTCCAGCGCCTATCGCACCCGTTTCGGCGAGTTGCCCTCGCAGACCTGGCGTCGGCAGCGGTGAACGCTCGCACCGGGCGGATAGCGATTCGCAGCCACTGGATATTGAGGGGAGGAGCAAGCACATAAGGTGAGGATGCCTGATACAAGAACAACCGAGGGCCTACGCCATGATCAGCACTCTCGACAGACTCGCCCGTCAACTCAGCGAATCCGTTCAGGATGATCCCACTACCGGGATCTTCCGTTGCCGCCGCGACATCTTCACCGACACCGAATTATTCGCCCTGGAGATGAAACACATCTTCGAAAGTGGTTGGGTTTACCTGGCCCACGAAAGCCAAGTGTCGGAAATCAACGATTACTTCACCACCTACATCGGTCGCCAGCCGGTTGTCGTCACCCGCGACAAACAAGGCGTGCTGCACGGCCTGGTCAATGCCTGCGCCCACCGTGGCGCCATGCTGTGCCGCCGCAAACAAGGCAACAAAGGTTCATTCACCTGCCCGTTTCACGGCTGGACCTTCAGCAACGCCGGCAAGCTGCTTAAAGTGAAGGACGCCAAGACCGGCGCTTATCCGGACAGTTTCGACTGCGATGGCTCCCACGATCTGCAACGCCTGGCCCGCTTCGAAAACTACCGGGGTTTCCTGTTCGGCAGTCTCAGCGACGCCGTTCCTGAGCTCAGCGATTACCTGGGCGAAACCCGGGTCATCATCGACCAGATGGTGGACCAGGCACCGGAAGGCCTGGAAGTGCTGCGCGGCAGTTCGTCCTACGTGTATGACGGCAACTGGAAGCTGCAAATCGAGAACGGCGCCGACGGTTATCACGTCAGCTCCGTGCACTGGAATTACTCGGCAACCATGGGCCGCCGCAACTATGAGGCCGAAGGCACGCGTACCGTCGACGCCAATGGCTGGTCGAAAAGCCTTGGCGGCGTATACGCCTTCGAGCATGGGCATATTCTGCTCTGGACCCGTTTGCTCAATCCCGAAGTGCGTCCGGTGCATGCCCACCGCGAGGCGCTGGCCGAACGTCTGGGACAGGCGCGTGCCGACTTCATCGTCGACCAGACCCGCAATCTCTGCCTGTACCCCAATGTGTACCTGATGGACCAGTTCTCGACGCAGATTCGCGTGGTGCGGCCCATCTCGGTGGACAAGACCGAAGTGACGATTTACTGCATGGCGCCCAAGGGCGAAAGTGCCCAGGAACGCGCGACGCGGATTCGCCAATACGAAGATTTCTTCAACGTCAGTGGCATGGGTACGCCGGACGACCTGGAAGAGTTTCGTGCCTGCCAGACCGGTTATCAGGGCACCACGAATCTGTGGAATGACCTGAGTCGCGGTGCCAGGCAGTGGATTGACGGCGCGGACGAAAATGCCCGGGCAATGGGCTTGAACCCGCAACTCAGCGGCGTGAAGACTGAAGATGAAGGCTTGTTCGTCCGTCAGCATGCCCATTGGGCCGCGACCCTGCAAAAAGCCATCAAGGTTGAGCAACAAGGCTTGATCGCCACGGACAAGGAGGTGCGCTCGTGAGCATTTCCCGTGATCGTCTGCTCGATTTCCTGTACCGCGAAGCCCGCCTGCTCGATGACCGGCAGTGGGACCCGTGGCTGGAATGCTACTCGCCGAACGTGGAGTTCTGGATGCCCGCCTGGGATGACCAGGACAGCCTCACCGAAGATCCGCAACGCGAGATTTCACTGATCTACTACCCGAGTCGCGACGGCCTTGAAGACCGCGTGTTCCGGATCAAGACCGAACGCTCCAGCGCCAGCATGCCCGAACCGCGCACCGCGCATTTCGTGGCGAATCTGGAAGTGCTGGCCGATGACGGCGAGACCGTCGAGTTGCGTTTCAACTGGCAAACCCTCAGCCATCGTTACAAGACCACGGATACGTACTTTGGCACCTCGTTCTATCGCCTCGATGTCCGGCCTGAACAACCGCTGATCACGCGCAAGAAAGTGGTGCTCAAGAACGACTACATCCATCAGGTCATCGATATCTACCACATCTGAGGGCAAGCTCATGACGTACTCCATAGCCTTGAACTTTGAGGACGGGGTGACCCGTTTCATCGACTGCAAGATCGGCGAAAAGGTGCTTGATGCTGCCTATCGCCAACGCATCAACTTGCCCATGGATTGCTCGGATGGGGTGTGCGGGACCTGCAAATGCCGCTGTGAAACCGGCGACTATGAATTGGGCGATGACTACATCGAAGACGCCTTAAGCGAGGACGAAGTCGAGCAGCGGCAAGTGCTGACCTGCCAGATGGTGCCGCAATCGGACTGCGTCATTGCCGTGCCCGTGCCGTCCAGTACCTGCAAGACCGGCACCGCGCAGTTTGCTGCCAGCGTCGCCGGTATCACCAGCCACGCCGATGCCGCGCTGGAAGTCAGTTTCGAGCTGGATCAGGTGCCGGTATTTTTGCCCGGTCAGTACGTCAACATTGGCGTGCCCGGCAGCAATCAGACGCGCTCGTATTCGTTCAGCAGCAAACCCGGAGAGCGCCGTGCCAGCTTCCTGATCAAACAGGTGCCAGGCGGGTTGATGAGCGGCTGGCTGGAGCGGGC
This sequence comes from Pseudomonas syringae, assembly GCF_001698815.1. GTDB lineage: Bacteria > Pseudomonadota > Gammaproteobacteria > Pseudomonadales > Pseudomonadaceae > Aquipseudomonas > Aquipseudomonas syringae_A. The sequence goes on from NZ_LGSI01000044.1 coordinate 91,852, forward strand.
TCAGGTCGGCGACACGGTTGCCATGACCGGCCCATTGGGCAGTTTCTATCTGCGCGCGGTTACCCGGCCATTGTTGTTCCTGGCCGGTGGTACCGGGCTGGCGCCGTTCCTGTCGATGCTTGAAGTACTCGTCGAACGTAATGAAACCCGCCAGATAACGCTGATCTACGGGGTGACCCGGGATCAGGATCTGGTGATGGTCGAAGCCCTGCAAACGTTTAGCTCGCGCCTGGCCAACTTCACTGTTATCACCTGCGTGGCCGACCCGCAGACCGCTCATCCGCAGCAGGGTTATGTCACTCAACACATGGCACCGCAGGTGCTCAACGACGGTGATGTTGATGTCTATCTGTGCGGTCCGCCGCCGATGGTCGATGCGGTGCGCAAGCACTTCACGGCGGCTGGAGTGATCCCGGCCAGCTTCCATTACGAGAAGTTCACGCCCAACGCGATTGTTACCGGCGACGCTGCCTGAGGAAAACACCATGAACCCACGTTTCAACAATAAGGTTGCGCTGGTCACCGGCGCGGCCCAGGGCATTGGTCTGCGCGTCGCCGAGCGTTTGCTGGAGGAGGGCGCGTGGCTGGTGGCGGTGGATCGCTCGGAGCTGGTGCACGAATTGCAGCACTATCGCGCGCTGACCCTGACCGCAGACCTTGAGCGCCATGCTGAATGCGCAAGTGTGATGGCCGCCGCGAAAAAACGTTTCGGCCGCATCGACATTCTGGTCAATAACGTCGGTGGGACGATCTGGGCCAAGCCGTTTGAGCACTACGTGGAGGACGAGATCGAAGCCGAAGTGCGTCGTTCGCTGTTCCCGACGTTGTGGTGTTGCCACACCGTATTGCCGTACATGCTTGAGCAGGGCAGTGGCGCCATCGTCAATGTTTCATCCATCGCCACGCGCAGCGTCAATCGGGTTCCCTACGGCGCGGCGAAGGGTGGCGTCAACGCGCTGACCGCGTGCCTGGCGCTGGAAACCGCCGGCAGCGGCGTGCGCGTCAACGCCACCGCGCCCGGCGGCACCGAAGCACCGCCACGGCGCATCCCGCGCAACGATCAGCCGCAGAGCGAGCAGGAACGCGTCTGGTACCAGCAAATCGTCGATCAGACGCTGAACAGCAGCTTGATGAAACGCTACGGCACCATCGACGAACAGGCCGCAGCCATTCTGTTTCTGGCTTCCGATGAGGCCTCGTATATCACCGGGGTGACGCTTCCTGTAGGCGGTGGTGATCTGGGCTGACACTGGATGACAGCGCTTGGCTGTGCTGGAAACCTCTTCAGCTCAGGCTCACCCATTAACAAAGTCAGCCGATACAAGGATACCGATTCTTTGTTTCACGTCATTCCGGCTGGAATTACATGTCGAAATACGACCCTCAAATGGTTGCCCACCTGCTGCCGAGCCGCTCCAGCGTAGCGCTGGCGCGGGCTTCGCTGTTCAAATTTGCGGGATTGTTGGCGGCGGTGATCCTGCTGGCCAGCGGTCTGCTCGTCTACGTTGCGCACAATCTCGATAACATCGAAGAAGTTGAAAGTGCCTTCTACAGCAAGAAGGCTGTGCAATCGCTGGAAAAATCCCTGCTTCTGACCGTCAAGGATTACGCCTTCTGGGGAGATGCCTACAAGCACTTGCACACCAGGGTGGATACCGACTGGGCGTTCGTGCGGCAGAACGTAGGTCCGACCCTTTACAAGGATTTCGGTTTTCAGGGAGTGTTTGTAGTCGATCCCGGCAATCGAACCGCCTACTCGGTCATCAATGGCACTCTGCAGAACGCGGACCTCGCACAATGGCTGGCACAACCCATCGACACGATTCTCGACCAGGCCCGCGCCGGGGCTGAGAACGAAACGCCGATAACCCGCCTTGTTAATGTACGCGGCATACCGGCTGTGGTTGCGGCGGCAGCGATTACGCCGGGTACTGATCCGACCGTGGTGCCAGACGATGGACTGCCATCGGTGTTGATTTTCGTGGAAATGCTCGACAGCGCCAGGCTTGCAGCGATAGGCAAGGACTATGGGGTCGAAGGGCTGCACGTCTCAACCTCTGACGAAGTCCATGAGACCTCGATATTGCCCTTGGGTGAAAACGGTTCCGCAGGCGCACTGCACTGGCAACCGCCCAAGCCTGGCCAGCACCTGCTGGGGCTTGTGCTGCCGTTGATCGGTGTCGCCGCGTTGTTGGTCTGGCTGATGACCTGGGCCATTTCGCGTCGTACGACGATCGCCGCCCGGGCGCTGGACTCAAGCTTTACCTCCCTGCAAGCCAGTCAGCTGGCGCTGGCCACCAGTGAAGCGCGCTTTCGTGATGTGGTGGAAGCCAGCTCTGACTGGATGTGGGAAATCGACGTTGATTGGCGCTTCACTTACCTCTCCGAACGTTTTGAAACCGTGACCGGCCTGTCCAGGGAGGCCTGGATTGGCGCGGCCATTGACGATCTGCTGCATACCGAGCTGGGGGCCTTGTCGACCTGCCTGAGCCTGCCGAACCGACGTCCAGGCGTCAGTCTCCAGTGCAATTACGTGGATATAAAAGGTCATGCACGGATCACGCGTCTGGCGGCGCGAGAACTGCCGGGTAACGGTTTTCGTGGCACTGCGACAGATGTCACTGAGGAAGTTGAAGCCCGGCGGCGCATCGAATTCCTGTCTCAGCATGATGCGCTGACCGGCCTGCCGAACAGGATACGGCTGCAGGAGTTTCTTGACGGGAAACTCAAGGCAGTGCCGACCCACGACCAGCCTCTGGTGATGCTCAGTCTGGACCTTGACCGATTCAAACCGGTCAACGACCTGCTGGGTCACGCTGCCGGCGACCGGGTGCTCAACGAAGTTTCGCGTCGTCTGGCGGAGTGCCTTCGCAGTGGCGATCTGGTTGCGCGGATTGGAGGTGACGAGTTCGTACTGATCCTCACCGATATCAGCTCCCAGGATGAAGTCGAAGCCTTGTGCCGTCGGTTGATCGATTCCATCGAGCAACCGATTGACATCGATCAACAGGATATTTTCATCAGCGCCAGTATTGGCATCGCCATGGCCCCCAACGATGCCTCCCTGGCAGCCGAACTGCTGCGCTACGCGGATATGGCCTTGTACGAGGCGAAGGCGGGCGGACGCAACACCTGGCGCTTTTACGCCGGTGATATGAATGCCCGGATCATCGAGCGTCGGCGGCTGGAAAACGATCTGCGCTTCGCCATCAGAAACGACGAGCTACGCCTGCATTTCCAGCCACGCTACCGCATCGCCGACGGTCAGATGGTGGGTGCCGAAGCGCTGGTACGCTGGCAGCATCCGCAGCGCGGGCTGATACCGCCGGACACATTTATCCCTATCGCCGAGGAAACCGGGCTGATTCTGCCGTTGAGCAACTGGGTGCTGAACACCGCTTTTCAATGCGCCTCCGGCTGGCCCGCAGAGCTGTTTGTATCCGTAAACCTGTCGCCCACGGAGTTCCAGCGCGGCAACCTGGTCGAGCGGATTCAACAGGCGCTCGCCGACACCGGGATCGATCCGTCGCGGGTGGAGCTGGAAGTCACTGAAAGCGTCATGCTCGATGACGCCGCAGGGGCGCTCGAGGTCATGCGCGCGCTCAAACGGCTCGGCGTTCGCTTGTCCATGGACGATTTCGGCACGGGCTATTCCTCGCTGAGCTACCTGCGCTCGTTCCCGTTCGATGGCCTGAAAATCGACCGCAGCTTCCTCAATCGCCTGGGCGATAGCGCAGATGACCAGTCCATTATCCGGGCCATCGTCGGCCTGGGGCGTGCATTGTCCCTTACGGTGACCGCTGAAGGCATCGAAACGGCGGAGCACCTTGAGTTGCTTAAAGCTGTTAGCTGCGATGAAGGTCAGGGTTATTTCCTGAACCGGCCAATGGACGTTCAATCCTTCAATGTGCTGCTAGGAACAATGGAGATTGAGGACACATGACCGGCAGGATTAACTCAGGAGGAAATCCAGAACCCCGGCGCTAAAGGCTTGACTCGCTTCCACATTCGACAGGTGCGCGGCCGACAACTCCAACAGTTGCGCACCCTCGATGGCATCAACCAGGAACTGGCCGTCAGCTGTCGACGTCACCGGATCCTGATCGCCGCAGATCACCAGCACCGGCAAGCGCACCGTCGCAATCTGCTCGCGGTAGTCCGCGTCACGCACCGCCGCGCAGTTGGCCGCATAGCCTGCGGGCGAAGTGTTGGCGAGCATGTCGACCATGCGCGTGACCTGCTCAGGCTCGGCCTCGGCGAAGCGGGGCGTGAACCAGCGGGAAACGGTTGCGTCGCGCAGGGCGTGCATTGCTGCGGTGCCGTCGCGAAGGACCGCTTCAATGCGAGGATTCCATACTTCGGGGCTGGCGATTTTCGCGGCGGTATTGCATAGCACCACGCGTCTCAGCCGCTGTGGGGCATTGAGCATCAACCATTGCCCGATCAGGCCACCCATCGACAAACCGCAAAAATCTGCTTGCCGGATGTCCAGCGCGTCCAGCAACGCGAGCACGTCGTGGCCGTTTTGCTCGATGGTGTAGAGACCAGCGCTGACCAGTGACTGGCCATGCCCTCGCGTGTCATAACGCAACACCCGGAAATGCTCGGCCAGCGCCGGAATTTGTGCGTCCCACATGCCCAGGTGGGTGCCGAGGGAATTGGAGAGCAGCACGACGGGCGCAGATTGCGGACCGTCCAGCTGGTAATAGAGATCGCCGTCAGGCAGAGAAATTGTCGGCATTGAGGTTCCTTGGGGCTCGCAATGAACTGAGCACTGGATGATTTTTCCGGACCAAGATCGCATCCCGGTTGGCCGAGGGTCCAATATTCAATGGGTCTGGCTTGATACCTGACAGGTATTGGTGGATTGAGGTGGGCGGGGCTGGCGTCTCGGGGACAAGTCCCCTCCTACCGGTTTTGCACCGGCCCGGTAGGACCGGACTTGTCCGGGATGAACGATAACGCGGTAGGTCTAGCCCACCGAGGCGCCTGATTCGCGGGCAAGCCTCGCTCCAACNGCCCGGTAGGACCGGACTTGTCCGGGATGAACGATAACGCGGTAGGTCTAGCCCACCGAGGCGCCTGATTCGCGGGCAAGCCTCGCTCCAACCAAACCGCGTCGGCGCAGGCAATGAAGGGGGCAGCAGGTGGGTTAGGTGGATTGATTTGGGCGGGGCTGGCGTCTCGGGGACAAGTCCCCTCCTGCCGGTTTTGCATCTGCCCGGTAGGACCGGACTTGTCCGGGATGAACGATAACGCGGTAGGTCTAGCCCACCGAGG
>NZ_LGSI01000064.1 GCF_001698815.1 Pseudomonas syringae
AAGTTTCCTTTGCAACTTCAACCACTTGCGCTTCGATCAACTTCACGTTGCTCGTTAGCGGGAGGCGAATTCTACAGCGTTACAACCTGCTGTCAACCACCTTTTTTCACCGCTTTCGATCAACTCATCGAAACCTCTTCCTCGCCAATCAAACCGGATAACTACTTGATTACCAAGGAGTTTTCCGTTTCATCTGCTCCGGAAGAGGTGCGAATTATAGACAGATTCGAGAGGCCGTCAACCGTTAATTTCATCAATTTGTCATATCTGTCTGAACCCCCTTAAAAGCAAAGGGGCGGACCTTGCGGTCCGCCCCTCTTCATTGCTTATAAGCTAGGGAACGCGAACTGCGATGCCTCATGGCTCGCACGTTGCGGCCAGCGCTGAGTAATCGCCTTGCGCCGGGTATAGAAGCGCACGCCATCCGGGCCATAAGCGTGCAGGTCGCCAAACAGTGAACGCTTCCAGCCACCGAAGCTGTGATAAGCGACCGGAACCGGCAGCGGCACGTTGACGCCAACCATGCCCACTTCGATCTCATCGCAGAACAATCGCGCCGCTTCCCCGTCACGGGTAAAGATGCAGGTGCCATTGCCGTACTCGTGATCGTTGATCAGCTGCATGGCCTGCTCAAGGCTGTCGACGCGCACGATGCACAGCACCGGCCCGAAGATCTCTTCCTTATAGATGCGCATCTCTGGCGTTACCTGATCAAACAGGCAGCCGCCCATGAAGAAACCTTCTTCATTGCCGGCCACACTCAGACCGCGACCATCGACCACCAGCTTGGCGCCCGATTGCACACCGTCTTCTATATAGCCGCTGACTTTATCGCGATGCTGCCCCGTAACCAGTGGCCCCATATCCAGGCCGCACGTGGTGCCTGCACCGATCTTCAATGCGCCGATCTGCGGAACCAGCTTGGCGACCAGTGCGTCCGCGATTTGATCACCCACGCAAACTGCAACGGAAATCGCCATGCAGCGCTCGCCACACGAACCATAGGCCGCGCCCATCAAGGCACTGACCGCATTGTCCAGATCCGCATCCGGCATCAGTACTGCGTGGTTCTTTGCCCCGCCCAATGCCTGGACGCGTTTGCCACGTGCCGCGCCTTCTTTATAGATGTACTCGGCAATGGGTGTGGAACCCACGAAACTCAGTGCTTTGACTTCCGGTGCTTCGATCAGCGCATCTACTGCAGTCTTGTCGCCATGCACCACGTTCAGCACGCCCTTAGGCAAACCGGCTTCATGCAGCAGTTGAGCAATCAGCAGCGTTGAACTTGGATCACGTTCCGAAGGCTTGAGGATGAAGCAGTTACCGCAGGCAATCGCCAACGGATACATCCACAGCGGAACCATGGCCGGGAAGTTGAACGGCGTGATGCCGGCAACTACGCCCAGTGGCTGGAAATCCGACCATGCATCAATGTTCGGACCGACGTTGCGGCTGTACTCACCCTTGAGGACTTCCGGCGCAGCACAGGCGTACTCGACGTTTTCGATGCCGCGTTTCAACTCACCCGCTGCGTCTTCAATCGTCTTGCCGTGTTCTTCACTGATCAACTGCGCGATACGGCCTTCGTTCTGTTCCAGCAGCAGCTTGAAGCGAAACATGACCTGGGCGCGCTTGGCCGGAGGCGTATTGCGCCATGCCGGGAACGCGGCCTTGGCGGAATCGATAGCCTTCTGCATGGTTTCACGACTGGCCAGAGGCACTTTATGGATTGCCTGGCCGGTCGATGGATTGAAGACGTCGGCTGTGCGCTCTGTATCAGTGACAAATTCGCCATTGATCAAATGTTGAATGCTGCTCATGAAATAGCTCCGAAGGTGGTACACAGGCGCGAACGTATCCGCGCCTGCCTTATATAGAAGAGATGCAAAGCGATCGGCGAATCAGTCGACCTGATTGAGCGCTTCGCCCACGGCGTCGAACATACGATCCAGATCCGCAGCCTTGCTGTTGAAGGTTGGCCCGAATTGCAGAGTGTCGCCGCCAAAGCGCACATAGAAGCCCGCTTTCCACAGCTTCATGCCCGCTTCGAAAGGACGCACGATTGCATCGCCATCACGGGGCGCAATCTGGATCGCGCCGGCCAGGCCGTAGTTGCGGATATCGACAACGTTCTTGGTGCCCTTGATGCCATGCAAAGCGCTTTCGAAATGCGGAGCAATTTCGGCAGCCTGCTGCACCAGATTTTCCCGCTGCAGCAGATCCAGCGCCGCGATACCTGCCGCACAGGCAACCGGGTGCGCCGAATAGGTGTAACCGTGTGGGAATTCGACGGCGTATTCCGGCGTCGGCTGATTCATGAATGTTTGATAAATCTCGCTGCTGGCAATCACCGCGCCCATGGGGATCGCGCCATTGGTGATTTGCTTGGCAATACACATCAGGTCCGGCGTCACGCCGAAGCTGTCGGCACCGAACATCGAACCGGTACGCCCGAATCCGGTAATCACTTCGTCAAAGATCAGCAGGATGTTGTGCTGGTCGCAGATTTCCCGCAGACGTTTCAAGTAACCCTGCGGAGGAACGATCACCCCAGCGGAGCCTGCCATTGGCTCGACGATCACTGCAGCGATGTTCGACGCATCGTGCAGCTCGATCAACTTGAGCATTTCATCGGCCAGCGCAATGCCGCCTGCTTCCGGCATGCCTTTGGAATAGGCATTGCTGGCCAGCAAGGTGTGCGGCAAATGGTCGACGTCCATCAATTGGCCGAACATTTTGCGGTTGCCGTTGACGCCACCCAGGCTGGTGCCGGCGATGTTGACGCCGTGATAACCCCGGGCGCGACCGATCATTTTGGTCTTGCTCGCCTGGCCTTTCAGGCGCCAGTAGGCACGGACCATCTTCACCGCAGTATCGGCGCACTCAGAACCGGAGTTGGTATAGAAGACGTGATTGAGATTGCCCGGCGTCAGCTCGGTGATCTTCTCGGCCAACTGGAACGAGAGAGGATGACCAAACTGGAAGGCTGGCGAGTAGTCAAGAATGCCCAGCTGTTTGGAAACCGCTTCCTGAATCTCTTTGCGGGTATGCCCGGCGCCACACGTCCACAGACCCGACAAACCGTCGTAGATCTTGCGGCCTTTGTCGTCTGTCAGATAACTACCCTGCGCCGCGACGATCATGCGCGGATCGCGTTGGAAATTGCGATTCGCCGTGTAGGGCATCCAGTGAGCATCGAGCTTCAACTGGCTGGCAATAGACATGTCGGACGATTCGAGCATATTCATCGGAACGGACCTCGCAGATGCGTAAGCGTTAAGACAGAAGAGAAAGCGTGATTGCAGCTAAGTTGCCACGGGGATACAGTCGAGAAAACCCAACATTTATGATCTTCAGTTCAGTGACTACTAAACTATGAGCATCCGTCGTCCCGATCCGCTGGCCCAGGTCAGCGATTTTGATATCCGCCTGTTGCGTATTTTCAGAAGCGTAGTCGAGGCCGGAGGTTTCTCTGCGGCAGAAAGCGTGCTCGGCATCGGACGCTCCGCCATCAGCCAGCAGATGAGCGATCTTGAGCAGCGACTTGGCTTGCGATTGTGTCAACGCGGTCGTGCAGGGTTTTCCCTGACCGAAGAAGGTCGCGAGGTTTACCACTCGGCTCTGCAATTACTCAGCGCCTTGGAGAGTTTTCGTACAGAGGTCAACGGCCTGCACCTGCATCTGCGCGGCGAGTTGAATATCGGACTCACCGACAATCTGGTGACCCTGCCTCACATGCGCATCACGCATGCCCTCGCGCAACTCAAGGAGCGCGGCCCGGATGTGCATATCAACATCCGCATGATCGCGCCCAATGAAGTGGAACAAGGCGTGCTCGACGGGCGATTGCATGTCGGCGTCGTTCCGCAGGCGAGCGCATTGTCCGGGCTGGAATATCAGGCGTTGTACAGCGAGCGGTCGCTGCTTTATTGCGCGGTGGGCCATCCGCTCTTCTATATGGAAGATGCCGCGCTCGACGACGAACGACTCGCCGCGCAAGACGCCATCGCGCCAACCTTCCGCTTGCCCGGTGAAATACAGGCGCATTACCAGGCGCTCAACTGCACGGCCAGTGCTTCGGATCGCGAGGGAATGGCGTTCTTGATCCTGACCGGTCGTTACATTGGCTATCTGCCCGATCACTATGCGAGCTTCTGGGTACAGCAAGGGCGGCTGCGAGCATTGAAGCCGAGCGCCCGCTTTTACGATCTGAGTCTGGTGTCGGTTACCCGCAAAGGCCGTCGCCCTCATTTAGTGCTGGAGAGCTTTCTGGAAACGCTCGCTGCTACGCGATGAAACATTCCGATGTGCCGGGGCAGGCAAACAACATCGTTCAGCGCAAACAAGATGATTCGTATACCTTTGATTAATAAAGAAACACAAGTCAGTAACCACTAATAACCTGAGCAGTTGGACAGCTTTTTGCAGAGATGTTGTGTCACCCACATCGAGAGCACGACATGCAACCGGATGCCGCACCCAATAACGACCTGATTTACGGTTTGAATGACCGTCCGAAACCTGCGCCCGCCATCCTCGCCGCGCTGCAGCATGTGCTGGCCAGTTTCGTCGGCATTATTACGCCGCCGCTGGTGATTGGTTCGGCACTGGGGCTGACGGCGTACATGCCGTATTTAATCAGCATGGCGTTGATGGTTTCAGGGGTCGGTACATTCATTCAGGCGCGCCGACCGTTCGGCATCGGCGCTGGAATGATCTGCCTGCAAGGCACCAGTTTCGCCTTCCTGGGCGCGGTGTTGTCAGCAGGCTTCATGGTCAAGCAGCGCGGCGGCAGCCCGGAAGACATCATGGCGATGATCTTCGGCGTGTGCTTTTTCGGCGCGCTGGTGCAGATCGTGTTGAGCCGCTTCATCGGCCAGTTGCGGCGCGTCATTACGCCGTTGGTGACCGGCATCGTAATCACGCTGATCGGGGTCAGCCTGATCAAGGTCGGCGTGACCGATCTGGGCGGCGGCTTCAATGCGCCGGATTTCGGAGAACCACTCAATCTGGCGCTGGGCGGTTTCGTATTGCTGGTGATCATCCTGCTCAACCGGTCCAATACGCCATGGATTCGCTTGTCGGCGATTATTATTGGCCTGGCCGTCGGCTGTGTGGCCGCGTGGTTCAGCGGCAAGCTGGTTCCGCATTCCATCAGCGATGTGCCCTTGATCAGCGTGCCCATCCCCTTCAAGTTCGGTTTCGCGTTTGACTGGACCGCTTTCCTGCCGGTCGCGCTGATTTATCTGATCAGCACCATCGAAACCGTCGGCGACCTGACCGCCAATTGCATGCTCGCCCGTCAACCCATCACGGGGCCAAGCTACATCGCGCGGCTGAAAGGCGGCGTGTTGGGCGATGGCTTCAGCTGCATGATCGCGGCAACCTTTAGCGCATTCCCCAATACCACCTTTGCCCAGAATAACGGCGTGATCCAGCTGACCGGCGTGGCCAGTCGCTATGTTGGTCTGTACATCGGCGTCGTGCTGTTCATGCTCGGCCTGTTCCCCACCATTGGCGCCATGCTCCAGCAAATCCCCAAGCCGGTGCTGGGCGGCGCGACCCTGGTGATGTTTGGCAGCGTGGCAGCCGCTGGCGTGCGCATTCTTTCCCAGGCACCGTTGGATCGCCGCAGCATGTTGATCATTGCCACGTCGTTTGGTGTCGGGCTGGGTATCGCGGCGCAACCCGCGCTGTTGCACCTGATGCCTAAACTGGTGCAGAACCTGTTCGATTCGGCGATCACCAGCGGCGGCATTACGGCCATCGTCATGTGCCTGTTGCTGCCAGAGGACAAGTCCACGGCGCTGGAAAAAAATCCTGACGCGGAGCTGGAATCTCTGAAGCATTGATCAGCGACGGCAATAATTTTCCTCTGCCAGCGCTTGTCGGATCGTCGCGGGTGCGCTATCTGTTCACCCGTCGCACCCCTTGATCTGTTCGGAACTGCCCATGACCCTCGAAGTCCCAGCGCACAGCACTCACGGCAACAAACCGGCCAGCCGTATTCGGCAGAAAAACGAAGAGACGATCATCCAGGCTGCCGAAGACGAATTCGCTCGTCACGGGTTCAAAGGCACCAGCATGAATACCATCGCGCTGAACGCCGGGCTGCCCAAGGCCAACCTGCATTACTACTTCACCAACAAGCTTGGGCTGTATATCGCAGTGCTGAGCAACATCATCGAGTTGTGGGACAGCACCTTCAATAACCTCAGCGTTGAAGATGATCCGGCCCAGGCGTTGAGCCGCTACATCCGCGCCAAGATGGAGTTCTCCCGGCGTCAGCCGCAGGCTTCGCGGATCTTCGCAATGGAAATCATCAGTGGCGGCGAATGTTTGAATGAATATTTCAGTCAGGATTATCAAACCTGGTTCAAAGGCCGCGCGGCGGTTTTCCAGGCCTGGATAGATGCTGGCAAGATGGACCCGGTCGATCCGGTGCATCTGATCTTCCTGTTGTGGGGCAGCACCCAGCATTACGCCGACTTTGCCACGCAAATTTGCCAGGTGACCGGGCGCACGCGCCTGACCAAGCAGGACATGGAAGTTGCCAGCGACAATCTGATTCGTATCATCCTCAAAGGCTGCGGCCTCACACCGCCGACCGCCTGAACTGACGCAACCCTGTCGACAGCTGGAAAACACGCATGCCATTTACGCTGGTTGGTCCTTGCGAATTTCGTGAAGAAATTCGCAAGAGCCGCTTCATCACCCTCGCCGCTCCCATCGCCAGCCCGGCAGACGCACACGCGTTCATCGAGCAGCACAGCATTGCCGATGCCACGCACAATTGCTGGGCCTGGAAGCTCGCCGACCAATACCGCAGCAATGACGACGGCGAACCCGGTGGCACTGCCGGACGCCCGATTCTTGCTGCCATCGAAGCGCAGGATTTCGATCAGGTCGTGGTGTTGGTCATCCGCTGGTACGGCGGCATCCAATTGGGCACCGGCGGCCTGGCCCGGGCCTATGGCGGCGGCGCCAACAAATGTCTGCAACAGGCCGAGCGTCTGCCGCTGGTCAACCGCGTCTCAATGAATCTGGGATGCAGTTTCGCCGAGTTGCCGCTGGTGAAGCTGCGCGTGGCGGAACTCAATGGATTGGTACAGAGCGAAGATTTCACCGCCAATGGCGTTGAGCTGTCGATCGCGGTGGGACCGGAACAAGTGGAAACCCTGCAGCGGATGTTGGCCGATCTGAGTCGCGGCCGAATCTTGTTGCGGCGAGATTTTGAATAACCGTTGGAGCGAGGTTTGCCCGCGAATCAGCCGTAGGAGCGACTGTAGGTGCGACCGTAGGAGCGACTTCAGTCGCGAGCCTCATCAATTGCCCTCCCGGCTAAAGCCGGTCCTACAGCAAGCCTCCAATAGCACCCACTCAACTTGCCCACAACTACTGTGCATCCGGCTGTGGATAACCTGAGCACATACGGCTGCGAGCCTTTGCAGATATGGCTTGCAGCCGACTGATCATTTTTTGCCCAAGCAATCGCAAAATAACGAAAAGTGTCATTGATACAGCGATTTAGCAGCGCTTATCGCCTGCGGAACCAATCCCCAGGCTGCTTATATCCCTCCTCGCGGCTTAAGCACATTTACTGTGGAACAATCTGTGGATAACAGGTGCAAGGGTGTCGTCGAGGCTTGAACTACCGGGCCGCACAGAGATTGTACGTTTTTTGTTCAATCGCGCGATCTTGAACCACCTGTCGCCGTCCGCGCCCTGAATTGGTGCCTGCAACGTTCGAATTACCCATCTGCGGGTCAGCAACTGGCGGAAATTAAGCCTATCCAGCGCCACAATCGGCAAGAAAGCGAAAAGCTGACTCATTGGCCAGGAAATTGCTTTATCCACTGGCGACCCACCTTACAGTTCGAGTCTGTCATGCCCAACCCCGCCTCAGTTCCGCGTCTGCAACTAAGCGCCATCAGCAAGCGATATCCCGGTTGTCTGGCCAACGATGCCATCGATCTAAGCATCGCGCCCGGTGAAGTTCACGCACTGCTCGGTGAAAACGGTGCGGGCAAAAGCACGTTGATGAAGATCATCTACGGCGTCACGCAACCCGACTCCGGCGCGATTATCTGGCAGGGCCAGGCGTTGAACATGCGTAATCCCGCCCAGGCCAGAGGGCTTGGCATCGGTATGGTGTTCCAGCATTTCTCGCTGTTCGAAACCCTGACCGTTGCACAGAACATCGCCCTGGCCATGGGTGGCGCAGCGGGTACGCCGAAACAACTGGAGCCGAAGATTCGCGAAGTCTCCCAGCGCTATGGCATGGCCGTGGAGCCACAACGACTTGTCCACAGCCTGTCCATCGGTGAGCGGCAGAAGGTCGAGATCATTCGCTGCCTGATGCAGGACATCCGCTTGCTGATTCTGGACGAACCGACTTCAGTGCTCACGCCCCAGGAAGCCGACGAACTGTTCGTGACCCTGCGCCGCCTCGCTGCGGAAGGCTGCAGCATTCTATTCATCAGCCACAAACTGGGTGAGGTGCGTGCCTTGTGCCACAGCGCCACGGTGTTGCGCGGCGGCAAAGTGTCTGGGCATTGCATCCCGGCGCAGTGCTCGGATCTTGAACTGGCGCGGCTGATGGTCGGGGATGCCGAGGGTTTGACCGAGCACTATCCAAAGGTTGAGGGTAACGCGCCATTTCTGCTTGTGGATAAGTTGTCCTGGCACAATCCGGACCCGTTCGGTTGCTCGCTGATCGATGTGAACCTTGAGGTGCGCAGCGGCGAAATCGTCGGGATCGCCGGGGTTGCGGGCAACGGTCAGGACGAGCTGCTGGCGTTGCTCAGTGGTGAACAAGTCCTGAGCAAAGACCAATCCGCCCAGATACGCTTTGCGGACCTTAAAGTCGGGCACTTACGTCCCGATGCGCGCCGCAAGAACGGCATGGCATTTGTGCCGGCCGAGCGTCTGGGCCATGGCGCGGTGCCGGAATTGAGCCTCGCCGACAACGCCTTGCTTACCGCCTTTCAGCAAGGACTGGTCAGCAACGGCCTGATTCAGCGCGGCAAGGTCCGCGCACTGGCAGACCAAATCATCCAGCGATTCTCGGTCAAGACGCCGGACGAACAGGCCGCAGCGCGCAGCCTGTCCGGCGGCAATCTGCAAAAATTCATTCTGGGTCGCGAGATTCTACAGAACCCGAAAATACTCGTCGCAGCGCACCCCACCTGGGGCGTCGACGTTGGCGCGGCGGCTGCGATTCATCGGGCGCTGATTGCCTTGCGCGACGCGGGCGCAGCGATTCTGGTGATTTCCGAAGATCTGGACGAGTTGTTCCAGATCAGCGACCGGGTCGCTGCGCTCAGCAGCGGCAAACTCTCGACGCTGATTCCCACCAGCCAGACTTCGCCTGTGCAGGTCGGCGGCTGGATGGCCGGCCAATTCGACGCCGCGCCTGCTGTTCAATCTCATTTTCAAGCCGCCGCGCTTAACTAACGGAGCTTCCGATGCTGCTTTCCCTGGAACCGCGCGGGCAACAATCACGAGCGATGTTGTGGTTTTCGCCGCTGCTGGCCGCCATTCTGACGCTGGTGTGCGGCTCATTACTGTTCATTATGTTGGGCCTGGACCCGTTGCTGACCCTGCACACCCTGTTGATCATGCCAGTCAGCGATCTGTACGGCGTGTCCGAATTGATGGTCAAGACGCTGCCCATTTTGCTCTGCGCACTGGGCCTGGCGGTTGCCTACCAGGCGCGCATCTGGAACATCGGCGCCGAAGGTCAATTACTGCTCGGCGCATTGGCGGGCAGCGCCGTGGCGGTCAATGTCATTGATATCGACAGTCGCTGGGCACTGGCGCTGATTCTGCTCATGGGCACACTCGGCGGCGCAGCGTGGGCCGGGCTCACCGCATGGCTGCGCACGCGGTTCAACGCCAACGAAATCCTCACCAGCATCATGCTCAATTACATTGCCCTCAACCTGCTGCTCTATTTCGTACACGGTCCGCTGAAAGATCCTGCCGGCATGAACTTCCCGGAATCCGCCATGTTTGGCGATGCCAGTCGCCTGCCATTGCTCATGGAAGACGGCCGCGTGCATGCCGGGGTGTATTTCGCGCTGCTGGCATTGGTAGCAGTCTGGGTGTTGCTGCAACGCAGCTTCGTTGGTTTCCAGATCAAAGTGCTCGGGCTGGACAAACGCGCGGCGGGCTTTGTCGGTTTTCGCGAGAAGCGGCTGGTGTGGCTCGCCCTGTTAATCAGCGGCGGATTGGCCGGTCTGGCCGGAGTCTGCGAAGTCACCGGGCCAATCGGGCAACTGGTTCCGCAGGTTTCGCCGGGCTACGGCTACGCGGCAATTACCGTGGCATTTCTTGGACGACTCAATCCCATCGGCATTCTGTTTTCCAGTCTGCTGATGGCCTTGTTGTACCTGGGCGGCGAAAGCGCACAGATGACCTTGAACCTGCCGCAAGCCATCACGCAATTGTTTCAGGGGATGATGCTGTTTTTCCTGCTGGCCTGTGACGTGCTGATCCTTTACCGCCCGCGCCTCAAGCTGCGCTGGGCCAAACGCCAGATGGCGCCAGTCGCGGGAGCCGTGTGATGGATATCGATCTGCTGAGCAATATTTTCTTCGCCATGGTCCGCTGCGGCACACCGCTATTGTTGGTGGCGCTGGGCGAATTGATCTGCGAAAAGAGCGGCGTCCTCAATCTAGGCCAGGAAGGCATGATGCTGTTTGGTGCGGTGATTGGTTTTATCGTCGCCTTGAGCACCGGCAATCTGTGGCTCGGTGTGTTGCTGGCGATGTGCGCTGGCATGCTGCTTTCAGGCCTGTTCGCCATTGTGGCGCTGGTGTTTAACGCCAATCAGGTGGCAACGGGGCTGGCCCTGACGATCTTTGGTGTCGGGCTTTCGAGCTTCGTCGGCGCGGCGTGGGTCGGCAAGCCGCTGCAGGGTTTCGAACCGGTTTTGATCCCGTTTCTCAGTGACATCCCGTTGATCGGCCGCATGCTGTTTGCTCAGGACATTCTGGTTTACCTGTCCTTCGCCCTGTTCGCGCTGGTCGCCTGGGCGCTGCTGAAAAGCCGGGTTGGCTTGATCATTCAGGCGGTCGGGGAAAATCCTGATGCGGCCAGTGCCATGGGGTTGCCGGTGCTGCGGGTGCGTACGCTGGCGGTGTTGTTCGGCGGCGCGATGGCCGGTCTGGCCGGCGCATATCTGTCGTTGGCTTACACACCGATGTGGGCTGAGAACATGAGCGCTGGACGCGGCTGGATTGCGCTGGCGCTGGTGGTGTTCGCTAGCTGGCGCGTGTGGCGCCTGCTGCTGGGCGCCTGGTTGTTTGGTCTGGCCAGCATTCTGCATCTGGTGGCGCAAGGCATCGGTCTGGCGATCCCGTCAAATCTGCTGGCGATGCTGCCGTATGTCGCGACGATTCTGGTGTTGGTGCTGCTCTCGCGCAACGCCCTGCGCACGCGGTTATACGCGCCGGTTTCACTGGGCCAGCCTTGGCAGGGCGGGCATTGACCTGTAGGGCCAAACTGTTGGCGAGGCGTTATTTCTGGCTACACTGCGACATTGCCTCGCGAACAAGCCTAAAGGAGACATCTTCATGTCCGACACCAAAACCGCACTGATCATCGGCGCCTCGCGCGGGCTGGGTCTTGGCCTGGTCCAGCGCCTGCGCGAGCAGAACTGGAATGTGATTGCCACGGTACGCGATCCGCAGAAAGCCGCTGACTTGAAAGCCATACCCGGTGTGCGCATCGAAACCCTCGACATGGATGACGTCGCGTCTCTGGACGCACTTACGCAAACCTTGAAAGGACAGATTTTCGACGTGTTGTTCGTCAACGCCGGCATCATGGGCCCGCAACATCAAACCGCTGCCCAGGCCACGGCGACGGAGTTAGGCCAGTTGTTCCTGACCAACGCCATCGCGCCGATTCGCCTGGCCGAACGCTTCGTCCAGCAAATCCGCCCGAACAGCGGCGTGTTGGCGTTCATGAGTTCGGTACTGGGCAGCGTCGCCTGCCCGGAAGGCGAAACCATGGCGCTGTACAAAGCCAGCAAGGCCGCGCTGAATTCCATGACCAACAGCTTCGTCGTGCAACTCCCGGAACCACGCCCAACCGTGTTGTCCCTGCATCCGGGCTGGGTAAAAACCGACATGGGCGGCGCAGGTGCGGACATCGACGTCGAAACCAGCACCAAAGGCCTGGTCCAACAGCTCGAAGCCTATTCCGGCAAGGGCGGGCATTACTTTGTGAATTACCGGGGTGAGACGATCGCTTGGTGAGATGGACTGCCTGTAGGACCGGCTTTAGCCGGGAGCGAGCCCTCGCGGCTGAAGCCGGTCCTACAGGCAGNACTGCCTGTAGGACCGGCTTTAGCCGGGAGGGCGCCCTCCCGGCTAAAGCCGGTCCTACAGGCAGTGATAACGTGGAGCGCCTGACACACCGAGGCATCTGATTCGCGGGCAAGCCTCGCTCCAACGAGTTAATATCACCTCGCCAGCCCTGTCCCCGCAGTGCCGGCGACCCTGGATCAGCAGACAGGGCAACACTGAGCTGGCAAACCTGAACTCACTTTTCAGAGGAGCCGGCCAATGCCCGCGATCCGTATCTGGTTGAAAAATCCCCTTGCTGTTTTCACTGCCAATGACCTCGATGCCCGAGGCGGGTTGGTGATTGAAAACGGCGTCATCGTCGAAATGCTCGCTGCCGGCCAGCAACCCGCTGTGCCTTGCGATCAGACCTTCGATGCGCGCGAGCATGTGCTGCTGCCGGGTTTGATCAATACCCATCACCACTTCTATCAAACCCTGACCCGCGCCTGGGCGCCGGTGGTGAATCAGCCGCTGTTCCCTTGGTTGAAAACCTTGTATCCGGTGTGGGCGCGGCTGACGCCGGAAAAACTTGCGCTGGCCAGCAAAGTCGCCCTGACCGAATTGCTGCTGTCGGGTTGCACCACGGCGGCCGATCACCACTATCTGTTTCCGGACGGCCTGGAAAACGCCATTGATGTGCAGGTCGAGAGCGTCCGCGAATTGGGCATGCGCGCCATGTTGACGCGCGGTTCCATGAGCCTGGGCGAAGACGACGGTGGTCTGCCGCCGCAGCAAACCGTGCAACAGGGCGA
Organism: Pseudomonas syringae; assembly: GCF_001698815.1. Taxonomy (GTDB): domain Bacteria; phylum Pseudomonadota; class Gammaproteobacteria; order Pseudomonadales; family Pseudomonadaceae; genus Aquipseudomonas; species Aquipseudomonas syringae_A. The sequence goes on from NZ_LGSI01000064.1 coordinate 13,109, forward strand.
AGTCATTCTCGAAGACAGCCAACGCCTGATCCAGCGCTACCACCAACGCGGTGATGGCGCGCAGATCCAGATTGCTTTGGCGCCCTGCTCGCCGTTTTCCGTAACCCCGCAGATCATGGCCGAGAGCGCCGCGCTGGCAGAAAAGCTCGATGTGCGGCTGCACACGCATCTGGCGGAAACCCTCGACGAAGAAGATTTCTGTCTGCAACGTTTTGGTCTGCGTACCGTGGATTATCTGGACAGCGTTGGCTGGCTTGGCCCACGTACCTGGCTGGCCCATGGCATTCACTTCAACCCGGACGAAATCGCCCGTCTTGGCGCGGCAGGCACGGGTGTCTGCCATTGCCCGAGTTCGAACATGCGGCTCGCGTCCGGCATTTGTCCGACGCTGGATCTTCTCGCGGCGGGCGCGCCGCTGGGGCTTGGCGTCGATGGATCGGCGTCCAACGATGCGTCGAACATGATGCTCGAAACCCGCCAGGCGCTGTACATACAACGCCTGCGCTACGGCGCCGAAAAAATCACCCCGGAATTGGTATTGGGTTGGGCCACCAAAGGCTCGGCGCAACTCTTGGGACGCAGCGACATAGGCGAACTGGCGATCGGCAAACAGGCGGATCTGGCGCTGTTCAAGCTCGACGAGCTGCGCTTCTCCGGCAGTCATGATCCGATTTCAGCGCTGCTGCTGTGCGGCGCGGACCGGGCCGACCGGGTGATGATCGGTGGTCAATGGCGGGTGATCGACGGCCAGGTCGAAGGGTTGGACCTCAAGGGCTTGATCGCCGATCACAGCCAGGCGGCGCGGGAGTTGATTGCCGGTTAAGTCGACACTATTTCGTAGGACCGGCTTCAGCCGGGAGAAGGCCAGCACAGCCGTTGCACTCCCTCGATCCAGAAACACGCTCTCCCGGCTAAAGCCGGTCCTACGCAGAGTGCGACCGTATTTAAAGTCCCAACAACGACAACATGATGAAGGTCGCGAACAGCACGAAGTGGGTCATGCCTTCGATGGCATTGGTCTCACCATCGTTAAGGTTGATCGCGCTGACCAGCAAGGTAATGAAGATCATCACGGTCTGCACCGGCGTCATGGCCATCTGGAACGGCTGGCCGGTGTAGAGCGCCATGGCTTCCATGACCGGAACGGTAAGGATCACCGTGGACAGTGAAGCGCCAAGCGCAATGTTGACCACCGACTGCATGCGATTGGCCAGTGCCGCGCGCAGAGCCGTGAGAATTTCCGGTGCTGCGGAAATCGCCGCCACCAGAATCGCTGTCATGACCGGCGGCGCGCCGGTGCCTTCAAGGCCCAGATCAACGGTCTTGGACATCACTTCCGCCAACGCACCAATGACCACGATGCCGACGAACAACGTGCCGATAGAGCGTGTCAGATTGACCGGTTCCTCTTCGACAGCCAGGTCCTTGCGTTTCTTTTTCTCCGGGTAGCTGTAGCTGAAGAAATAGCTGTGCGGCCCGACCTGCATGCGCAGGAACAAGGTGTACAAGACGATCATCGCGCCAATGGTAAAGGCCGAATACAGCTTCCAGTCACCTTCAGGGATGAACTCGGGCACCACCATGGAAACGCCCATGGCGGTCAAAATCATCACGCTGTAAGTGCGCGCCGAGTCATCGTTGTACGACTGCTCGCCATGCTTGAGCCCGCCCATCAACGCTGCCAGACCGAGGATTCCGTTGATGTCGAGCATTACCGCCGAGTAGATCGTGTCCCGCACCAGCGTTGGCGAAGGCTCGTTGTTCATCATGATCGCCAGGATCACCACTTCGACCAGCACCGCCGACAGGGTCAGGATCATCGTGCCGTATGGATCGCCGACCTTTTCGGCGAGCAGCTCGGCATGGTGCGCGACGCGCATCGAGGCACAGACGATAAACGCGACCAGCGCGATCCCCGCTGTCAGCGCGATGCCCTGCCCGTTGTTCAGGAACCAGTGTTCGAAGGGATAGGCGATAAACGTCGCGAGTATCGCCAGCAGAAGAAACTTTTCTTGCTTGAGTATTGAGCCCATTAACTGCCTTTTAAACCGTGCGCTGAATGCCACAGGGCTTTTGAGTGAAACGTTTAAGTAAAGCGTTCATGGCGTTGAGAGTGTTGAGTGTAAGCAAAGGTTTCAAATTCGGCGGACAAACGAGTTGGCATCGGCCCGTTGGAGCGAGGCTTGCCCGCGAATCAGTCACCGCATTACGGCAGACGTATCGCGTTATCGTTCTTCGCGGGCAAGCCCGGCTCCAACGGGCCTGTCAGATGCACCAGTTCGCAGCAGGCGCGGGTCTTGATGCACTGTCCGGTGTCGTCCTCTGCATCACAAAAACCACTAAAGATGCTGCGCCGCCATTAACTGTCCAGTTGGTCAGTTTTTTGCATTGCTTGAGCAACCCGCTAAGACGGCCATGCCAACAAGACCCCAAGGAGCTAGACCTGATGCATTCCACTCTTCACCCGCGTCGTCCCCTGAAAAAATTGCTGTGCGCCGTGGCGGCAGTCGTCGGTCTGGGTTCGAGCCTGATGGCGGCGGCCGCTGACCCGCTGAAAGTCGGTTTCGTCTACATCGGACCGATTGGCGACCACGGCTGGACGTATCAGCATGAGCAAGGCCGCAAGGCAATGGTTGAAGCCCTGGGCGACAAAGTGACCACCAGTTTCGTGGAGAACGTTCCGGAAGGTGCGGACGCCGAGCGGGTCATTCGCAACATGGCCAAAGGTGGCTATGACCTGGTCTTCACCACGTCATTCGGCTACATGAACCCGACGCTGAAAGTGGCCAAGCAATTTCCCAAAGTGACGTTCGAACACGCCACCGGCTACAAGCAGGACAAGAACCTCGGCACTTATCTGGCCCGCACCTATGAAGGCCGCTACGTCAGCGGTTTCCTCGCGGCCAAGATGACCAAGACCAAGAAGGTCGGTTATGTGGCTTCCTTCCCGATCCCGGAAGTGATCCGCGACATCGACGCGATTCAACTGGCATTGAACAAGTACAACCCCGGCACCGAAATCAAAGTGGTCTGGGTCAACTCCTGGTTCGATCCGGGCAAGGAAGCCGATGCCGCCAACGCGCTGATCGACCAGGGCGTCGATGTGGTTTTCCAGCACACCGACAGCCCGGCACCGATTCAGACGGCTGAACGTCGCGGCGTCTACGCTGTGGGTTACGCCTCGGACATGGCGCACTTCGGCCCCAAAGCAGTGCTGACGTCCATCGTCAACAACTGGGGCCCGCATTACATCCAGGCCACCCAAAGCGTCATCGACGGCACCTGGAAATCCCAGGATTACTGGGGCGGCCTGAAGGAAGGCACGGTGCAATTGCCGATCAGCGATGTGGTACCAGCGGACGTGAAAGCTGAAGCCGAGAAAATCATCGCCAGCATCGAAAGCGGCGAATTCCACCCGTTCACCGGCCCGATCAAGGATCAGACCGGCGCGGTGAAAATCCCGGCTGGCAAAACCGCAACCAACGCAGAACTGGCGTCGATGAATTACTACGTCGAAGGCATCAAGGCTGAGTTGCCGAAGTAAAACGGTTTCTGCGATTTGAGCAAACCGGACACTATGTGCAGCAAACATAGAACATTAGGTAGGAGGGGACTTGTCCCCGAAAAGCGGTAGCTCAGGCAGCGTTAACCTTCCCGGTTTTCGTTGTCAGGACCATCGCATTCGGGGACAAGTCCCCTCCTACCGGTCGTTAGATATTCAGGTAGCGAGTTGTTCGCGAAGCGATATTCCTGAATAAACAGGCCCGACGCCTCGCCAACAAGTTGGCTCCTACATGACCGATCGCCCAGGACAAACACCGTGAACCAGCTCCCGATCATCGATATCGCCCCGCTGTACAGCGACGACCAACAGGCTTGGCAAAGCGTTGCGACGCAGATTGACCGGGCGTGTCGTGAGTGGGGATTCTTCTATATCAAAGGCCATCCGATCAGCGCCGAGCGCATTGAACAGGTGGTCGGCAGCGCGCAGCAATTCTTCGCCCTGCCCCAGGCTGAAAAACTCAAGATCGACATCACCCAGACCCGCCATCATCGCGGCTATGGCGCCATCGCCACTGAGCAGCTTGATCCGAAGCTGCCCAGCGATCTTAAAGAAACCTTCGACATGGGCTTTCATCTGCCCGCCGATCATCCTGACGTCCTCGCTGAAAAACCGTTGCGCGGACCCAATCGCCATCCGGACCTGCCAGGCTGGCAAGCCCTCATGGAACAGCACTATCTGGACATGCAGGCGCTGGGGCAAACCTTGCTCCAGGCCATCACCGTGGCCTTGGGCATCGAGCGCGATTTCTTTGATCAGCGGTTCGTCGAGCCGGTCAGCGTGCTGCGTTTCATTCATTACCCACCGCGCCATACGGCAACCTCCGAGCAGCAACAAGGTGCGGGCGCGCACACCGATTACGGTTGCATCACCTTGTTGCATCAGGATGCGGCGGGCGGTTTGCAGGTACGCAACGTTGACGGCGAATGGATCGACGCGCCGCCCATCGATGGCACGTTCGTGGTCAACATTGGCGACATGATGGCGCGCTGGAGCAACGACCGTTACCTGTCCACGCCGCATCGGGTGATCAGCCCACTGGGCGTGGACCGCTACTCGATGCCGTTCTTCGTCGAACCCAACCCGGACACGCGTATCGAATGCCTGCCGGGCTGCCAGAGCGCAACCCGGCCCGCTCGCTACCCGGCAACCACCTGTGCGGAATTTCTGCTGTCGCGCTTCGCGGATACCTACGCTTATCGCCGGGAACCGCAAGCGTAATTGAACCGCTTGGTCAGGTTTAAGCCTAGAAAGAACCTGAGTCTGTAGAATGCTGGCGATCTGCACCTGATGAGAAAAGCACATGTACGATTGGTTGAACGCACTGCCCAAGGCAGAACTGCACTTGCACCTGGAGGGTTCGCTGGAACCGGAACTGCTCTTCGCCCTGGCCGAGCGCAATAAAATTGCACTGCCGTGGAATGACGTCGAAGCCCTGCGCGGGGCCTATGCCTTCAACAACCTGCAAGAGTTTCTCGACCTGTATTACCAGGGCGCGGACGTGCTGCGCACCGAGCAGGATTTCTACGACCTGACGTGGGCCTATCTGCTGCGCTGCAAAGCTCAGAACGTCATTCATACCGAACCGTTCTTCGATCCGCAGACCCACACCGATCGCGGCATTCCTTTCGAAGTCGTCCTCAATGGCATCGCCAGCGCGTTGAAAGACGGCCAGTCGAAGCTGGGCATCGGCAGCGGTCTGATCCTCAGTTTCCTGCGCCACTTGAGCGAAGATGAAGCCGAAAAAACCCTCGACCAGGCGCTGCCATTCCGTGACGCTTTCGTCGCCGTGGGTCTGGACAGCTCGGAGATGGGCCATCCGCCAAGCAAGTTTCAGCGCGTCTTTGATCGTGCTCGCAACGAAGGCTTTCTGACCGTTGCCCATGCTGGCGAAGAAGGCCCGCCCGAGTACATCTGGGAAGCGCTGGATCTGCTGAAAATTCAGCGTATCGACCATGGCGTGCGCGCTATTGAAGACGAGCGCCTGATGCAGCGGATCATCGACGAGCAGATTCCGCTGACGGTTTGCCCGTTGTCCAACACCAAGCTGTGCGTGTTCGACGACATGGCCAAACACAACATCCTCGACATGCTGGAACGCGGCGTGAAGGTCACGGTGAATTCCGATGACCCGGCTTATTTCGGCGGCTACGTCACCGAGAACTTCCATGCGCTGTACACGCACTTGGGGATGACCAAGGATCAGGCGCAACGCCTGGCACAAAACAGTCTCGATGCCCGCTTGATCAAGCCCTGACTGATCAAGACTTGAAGCACGCGCGGTGCCAGTAGCCCTGGCACCGCTGCGATAAACGCAGAAGGCTCAGGCCGCCGAGGCAATCCTGCCGATCTCGCGCTGCCCGCTTGAAGAAACCTGCAACGTGCTGGACTCCTCGGTCTCACGCAACCAGCCCATCTGAATGAACAGCTGCAACAGACCCGCGCCCAGCGCTCCGCCCAAATGCGGGCTGCGCTCACTCCAGGCCGGACAGGCGCACACGGTTTCACGCTGGCGCAGCGCCAACGCCGGAACATAGATGCCCCGCTCGGCAAACTTCGCGACGCCCACGCTGGTCACTTCGATGCGCTGCTCCTGCTGCTCGATCCAGCCTGCGCCGAGCAGCCGTTGATACAGGTCAGCAGCCATTTCACCACCCAGATGATCACTGCAAACCCGTGCCCGACGCAGCGGCAGGGCCGGCATGGGTTGGGCGACGCTGCGGCTGATTTGCTCAGCGCTGACCAGCGAAGCATTGGCCATGGCCTCGACGACGGTGCCGACCTCGGGGCCCGCCAGACGAAAGAAACGTTTGCGGCCGCGCACTTCCTGCTTGACCAGCCCGCCCGACGCCAACCGCGCCAAATGCGCACCCGCCGAAGACGTGGTCAGCCCCGCCAGCAGGGCCAATTCATCGGCGGGCCTGGCGGTGCCATCCATCAACGCCCAAATCATTGCGCTGCGCTTGGGGTCAGCCAGCAAGGTCGCAATGTGGCTGATGCAAGGTGCATATTCCATGTATTCACTCCCTGTGATGTCGCGGCAAAGCAAAAGGTGACGAAGTAACCAACCAAGAACAAACAGCACAAGCGCGCAAAAAAAACATTCAACCACGATCCACATGTTCGCAGCTCAATGTCGGTATTGGTATTTACCTGCACGATTTTCCGAACTGTCCGTAAGGCAATTCTCTTAACCACGTGGGATTCGGATTTGGTTCTGCTGTATCGGCCTGCAGCGGCTTACCTGCTCCACGCTTCACAGCGACGCACGAGCATTTCGCGTAACAAATTAACCGGCTTGCTCAGTTGCGCACGATGCGCACATAACAGGTTCAGCGGCGTCGCTTCGCCCTGTAGCTGTGGCATCAGCACTTTCAATCTGCCTGCGCGCACATCGGCGGCAACATCCAGCCAGGACTTAGACGCCACGCCAGCCCCTGCCAACGCCCACAGGCGCACCACATCGGCATCGTCGCTGAAGCGGTCGCCGCGCACGGTCAGGCTCATCTCGCGTTTGCCGTCATGGAAGGTCCAATGATCGTGGACACGATTACCCAACATGAACAGCAGGCAATTGTGCTGCGCCAGTTGCTCCACATGGTGCGGTTCACCGCAGCGCGCCAGATAGTCCGGCGAGGCGCATAACACCCGGCGATTGAGCGGCGCGATGGGCAGCGCGACGAGGCTTGAATCCTCGGGCTCGCCATACCGCAACGCGATGTCCACCGGCTGGCGAAACAGGTCGGCGATACGATCACCCAGCAGCAAGCGAACCGTCAGTTGCGGATGCTCGCGCTGGAATTCATCGAGCCAGGGCAGCAACACATTGCGACCAAAATCCGAAGGCGCTGAAAGCTGCAAAACGCCATTGCATTGATCCTGACTGCTGGCCAGCAAACGCCGTCCTTCGTCGAGGCTGCTTAAAGCCGAGCGCGCATAGGCAAGAAAGCCCTCGCCCTCGGCGGTCAATCGCAGGCTGCGGGTGGAGCGCGCCAGCAAACGCGCACCCAACTGCTGTTCGATACGTTTGAGCGCGGCACTGGCCACCGCCGCCGACAGATCCATGGCCCGCGCCGCAGCGGACAAACTGCCCAGATCAGCCGCACGAACGAACAATTGCAGGTCATCGAAACGCAGCATGGCGGTCCATTATCAATATTCCATTGAAAGAGCCTGCCGTTTTAGCGGGTTTTATCTTTGAAGGAAATAGCCAATCATCCCGGCATTGAACATCCAGCCAATCGTCAGGAGCTCTTATGAAAGCTATCGCTTATTACCACGCGCTGCCCATCACTGATGAGCAAGCCTTGCAGGACATCGATCTGCCAGAACCGGTCGCAGGTCCGCGCGACTTGCTGGTGGAAGTCAAAGCGATCTCGGTGAACCCGGTCGATACCAAGGTGCGGCAGAACGTCCAGCCCGAAGGTGGCGAAGCCAAAGTACTGGGTTGGGATGTCGCGGGTGTGGTCAAGGCGGTTGGCAGCGAAGTCACGCTGTTCCAGCCAGGTGACAAGGTGTTTTATGCCGGCTCGCTGACCCGGCCGGGCGCGAACAGTGAACTGCACGTTGTCGATGAGCGCATCGTCGGCCACATGCCGAAAACCCTGAGCTTCGCCCACGCTGCTGCCCTGCCATTGACGGCGATTACCGCCTGGGAACTGCTCTTCGAACGCCTGCAGGTCGCGGAAGGCGAAAGTGCCAGTCCGCAAAGTTTGTTGATCGTCGGCGCAGCGGGTGGCGTTGGTTCGATTCTCACCCAGCTTGCGCGGCAGCTGACTTCACTGAAAGTCATCGGCACCGCATCGCGTCCGGAAACCACTGCCTGGGTTCGCGAGCTGGGCGCCCACGAAGTGCTGGATCACAGCAAGCCGCTGAGCGAAGAACTCAAACGCGCCGGCCTGGATAGCGTTACTCACGTGGCGAGCCTGACCCAGACCGATCAGCATCTGGATCAACTGGTCGAAGCGTTGCAGCCGCAAGGCAAGCTGGGCCTGATCGACGATCCCAAATCCCTCGACGTGAGCAAACTCAAGCGCAAGAGCCTGTCACTGCACTGGGAGTTCATGTACACCCGCTCGATGTTCGGCACACCGGACATGATCGAACAACACAAACTGCTCAACCGCGTCGCCCAGCTCATCGATGCAGGCACCCTGAAAACCACATTCGGCGAGCATTTTGGCACCATCAACGCCAGCAACCTGCGCCGCGCCCATGAACTGCTCGAAAGCGGCAAGGCCAAGGGCAAGATTGTGCTGGAAGGGTTCTGACGCGCAGCAAACATCGGATCGGCAGGACCGGCTTTAGCCGGGAGGGCGAGCGTTCCGACGACGCAGCTGCTGCGAATGGACTGGCTTACTCCCGGCTGAAGCCAGTCCTACAGTGCATGTGTTTGATAGCGGGGATAACACCCGAATCTAGACCCGCGCCGCCAGCGCATCGCGCTTGCCCTGCAAACGCCGGGTCAACACCGACATTCCTACCGCGACGATCCCGCACAGGCTGATCACCAGCGCCATCGGCACGGCAGTGCCGTCATGCAACACGCCGACCAACGCCGCAGCACCCGCTGCCACGCTGAACTGCAGACAGCCGAGCAACGCCGAAGCACTGCCCGCTCGCGCCCATTGCCCATTCATCGCACAAGCCGAAGCGTTGGGAATGATGCAACCGAGGCTGGCAATACACACAAACAACGGCACCAGCAGCGGCCACAATTTTTCGCTGTGAACACCCGCGATCCCGAGCACCACCAGCGCTGCCCCCAGATAAACCCAGATCGCCCGCGACAGCAGGAATGCCGGACCGCGCTTGCCGAGGATCCGCGCGTTGACCTGCGCCACCAGAATAAAACCGGCGGCATTGGCGCCGAACAGCCAGCCGTAATGCTCAGCCGGAACGCCGTACAACTTGATGAAGACGAAAGGCGAACCCGCGATGTAGGCGAACATCCCGGCCATGGCGATGCCGCCGGTCAACGCGTGTCCGAGAAAAATCCGATCCTTGAGCAGGTTGGCGTACTGCCGAAACGCACCTGACAGTGGCAAGCGCGGATGAGTCGCCGGCATGCTTTCCGGCAACCACAAGGCGACAGACAGCGAAGCCAGCGCACTGAACGCGGTAAGCGACAGGAAAATCGCCTGCCAGCCGTAAACATTGACCAGCAGCCCGCCGAGCATCGGCGCGAGAATCGGCGCCAGGCCCATAACCAGCATCAGTTGGGAAAAAACCTTCGCCGACTGCACCGCATCGCATTTGTCACTGACAATCGCCCGGGAAATCACCATCCCCGCACAACCGCCCAAGGCCTGCACGAAACGAGCGGCGATCAGCCATTCCAGACTCGGCGCGAAAGCGCAGGCCAGCGATGCCAGGGTGAACAGCGTGACGCCCACCAACAGCGGAACACGCCGACCAAACCGGTCAGCCACAGGACCGTAGGCCAGTTGCCCGATGGACAGCCCCAGGAAATAGGCCGCGAGGGTCAGCTGGACGTGTTGCTCGTCAGTGCCAAAAGCGAGGGCAATGGCGGGAAAACCCGGCAGATAGAAATCGATGGCCAACGGGCCGAAGGCGCTCAATGCACCAAGAATAAGGATGCTTCTCAGGTTCATCAGGTATCCAGACAGTATTCAACGCAGCGGGCTAGTCTACCCGGCCTCTCTGTTACTGAACGCCTGACGGGGAAAATTACTGCAAAAAATTTCCGGCTGATACACAGATCCCACTGACTGCAAACACTGTGGGACCGGATTCATCCGGGAAGGGCCAGCGCGGGCAACACAAAGGCGGTGCCTGATCTGACGTCTTCGGGAATAAATTCCCTCCTACAGGATTCAATCTTTTCCTAAACAACCTGCGCCTTATATCCCTCCTCCACGATCAAACCGATTACCTGCTCCGTCGTCAGATCACTTTCAACCAGCACCTCGCCCGTGGGCAGGTCAACCTGGACGATAGCCGCCGCGTCCTGGCCTTTGATGGCGTTGGTCACCGCCTTCACACAATGTCCGCAGGTCATGCCTTGAACGTTGAATCGCTGCATGGTGTTGCTCCTTCAAACGAGTATGGGAAACACTGGCTGCCATGTTTGACCTTCCTGCCGTGGCAAGGTCAAGTTTCTGTTTTACCTGCCGGGCTGGTATTCGGCGCGAGGCTCGGCCAAGCTGCGTCATTACTGTCTACATCAGGAGTATCAGCGATGCGCTGGTCAGTATTGAGCCTCTTCGGCATTCTCGGTTTGTTGGCTGCCTCCCCAGCGGTTCAAGCCGATCAGGATTACGGCGTTCTGATCATTTCCCGCGAGCGCCTGGAAGTCGGGACTTCCTGCGAGATAGGGGTGTATATCCAGGATCAACTGGTCGGGCGCCTGTTTCAGGAACAATCGGCGTCGTTCAATCTGCCAGCGGGCGACATCTCCATCCGCTTACGCTCTTTGCCTGGCGGCGTGTTCGGTTGCGATCCGGGCATGGAAGCGCAGAACGGCACCCGCATCAAAATCCAGGCGGGCGACATTCTCAAATTCCGCATCGCAACCAACCTCAATGGCTTGTATCTCAAGCGCGCCGACCTGAACTATTGATCCAGGCTTGACATTGACCTCGTGGAAAGGTTGATCCTTGCTGGCATAACGTCTTCAGGGAGTGTTCAAGATGCTCAAGCCGGTTTCTTTCGATTTGCCGATTTCCGGGATGACCTGCGCCAGTTGCGCAGGTCGCGTTGAACGTGCGCTGGCCAAAGTGCCCGGAGTCAGCCGTGTCAGCGTCAACCTGGCCAATGAACAAGCCCACGTCGAAACCATCACGCCGCTGGACCCGGCGACGCTGATCGCCGCAGTGCTAAAGGCAGGCTACGGCGCCACGACCCTTGAAAACCAACCCACTGAGGTTGACTACCAACAGCACCTGCGCAAGGAACGCTGGGCATTGTTCCTGGCTATCGCCCTGGCGGTGCCCTTGCTGCTGCCGATGCTGCTTGACCCCCTTGGCGTGCACTGGATGTTGCCAGCCTGGGTGCAATTCGCCTTGGCGACACCGGTGCAGTTCATTCTGGGTGCGCGATTCTATGTCGCTGCCTGGAAAGCCGTGCGCGCCGGTGCTGGCAACATGGACTTGCTGGTCGCGTTGGGCACCAGCGCCGGTTATGGCCTGAGTCTGTACGAATGGGCGAATTCGGCGCCGGGCAGCATGCCGCATCTGTATTTCGAGGCTTCGGCGGTGGTCATCGCCCTGGTCTTGCTGGGCAAATACCTGGAAAGCCGGGCCAAGCGCCAGACCGCCAGCGCGATTCGCGCCCTTGAAGCCTTGCGTCCGGAACGCGCCATCCAGGTCATCGACGGCCAGGAACACGACGTAGCGATCAGCGCCCTGCGTCTCGGCGATCTGGTCTCGGTCAAACCCGGCGAACGCTTCCCGGTCGATGGCCAAGTGCTGGAAGGCCGCAGCCACGCGGACGAAGCCTTGATCAGCGGCGAAAGCCTGCCGGTGCCCAAACAGCCCGGCGACAAAGTGACCGGCGGCGCGATCAACGGTGAAGGCCGTCTGGTGGTCAAGACCACGGCCTTGGGCGCGGAAACCGTGCTGGCACGGATCATTCGTCTGGTGGAAGACGCCCAAGCGGGTAAAGCGCCGATCCAGAAACTGGTGGATAAAGTCAGTCAGGTGTTCGTCCCCGTCGTGTTGCTGATCGCCTTGGCAACCCTGGTTGGCTGGCTGCTGGCCGACGCGTCGCTGGAAACGTCGCTGATCAATGCGGTCGCGGTATTGGTGATCGCTTGTCCCTGCGCGCTCGGTCTGGCGACGCCCACTGCAATCATGGCGGGAACCGGCGTAGCGGCGCGCTACGGCATTCTGATCAAGGACGCCGAAGCACTGGAACGCGCCCACGAAGTGACTGCCGTGGTCTTCGACAAGACTGGCACGCTGACGTCGGGCACGCCGCGCATCGCGCATCTGACTGCAGTCGCTGGTAGCGAAGAGCAAATCCTCGAGTGGGCCGGTGCGCTGCAACGCGGCAGCGAGCATCCACTGGCCAAAGCCGTACTGGATGCCTGCAAAGAATTGCATATCAACCCGACCGCGGTTGAGAACAGCCAGTCCCTGGCCGGGCGCGGAATTGCCGGTACGTTTCAGGGCCGCATGCTCGCCTTGGGCAATCGCCGTCTGCTGGAGGAAAGCGCCTTGCCGATGGGCGAATTGGCGGATGCCGCGCGAACCTGGGAAGCCGAAGGTCGCACCTTATCCTGGCTGATCGAACAAAGCCCCAATCCCGCCGTGCTGGGCCTGTTCGCCTTTGGTGACACGTTGAAACCCGGCGCGCTGCAAGCCGTGCAACAGTTGTCGGCGCGACATATCAGCAGCCATTTACTGACCGGCGATAACCAAGGCAGCGCGCGAGTGGTGGCCCAGGCGCTGGGCATCAGTGACGTGCACGCCGAAGTGCTGCCCGCCGACAAGGCGGCGACGGTGATCGCACTGAAAAAACATCATGTAGTGGCGATGGTCGGCGACGGCATCAACGACGCCCCCGCCCTGGCTGCCGCCGACATCGGCATCGCCATGGGCAGCGGTACCGATGTGGCCATGCAGGCAGCCGGAATTACTTTGATGCGCGGCGACCCGCAATTGATTCCGGCGGCGCTGGATATCAGCCGCAAAACCTATGCAAAGATTCGCCAGAATCTGTTCTGGGCCTTTGTCTATAACCTGATCGGCATTCCATTGGCGGCGTTCGGCTTTCTCAACCCGGTGCTGGCCGGCGCGGCAATGGCCTTGTCCAGCGTCAGCGTGGTCAGCAACGCCTTGTTGCTGAAGACGTGGAAGCCTGACGAGCAGGAGGACCAAAAATGAACATCGGCCAAGCAGCGAAAAACAGTGGCCTGAGCGCCAAGATGATTCGTTATTACGAGTCCACCGGGCTGCTCAAACCCGCGCATCGCAGCGACAGCGGTTATCGCCTTTACGCGAGCGAAGACCTGCATACCCTGGCGTTCATCAAGCGCTCGCGGGATCTGGGATTTTCTCTGGAAGAGGTCGGCAAACTACTGACATTGTGGCAAGACCGGCAACGCGCCAGCGCCGACGTCAAGGCACTGGCCCGGCAACACATCACCGAGCTCAACCAGAAGATCGATGAGCTGGCGAGCCTGCGCGATACCTTGCAGGAGCTGGTTGAACACTGCCAGGGCGACGACCGACCGGATTGCCCGATCCTCAAGGACCTGGCTTCGGGTGGGTGTTGTGGGTGATGGATAAACCGGGCAGGACCGGACTTGTCCGGGAAGACGTTGGCGCAGGCACCGGATTGGGTCAGGCGAAATGATGCTGGCCAATCCGACGCTATCGGGGACAAGTCCCCTCCT
>NZ_LGSI01000069.1 GCF_001698815.1 Pseudomonas syringae
TATTGAGGCAGGTGCGGCCTGATTCGGAGCATCCGGATGACCACCGCTTGCGGCGCTGGTTAAGTCGCCACGGTCAAAAAGGAGCCGCGGTACGGTTGGCCAACCGCAACCTGCGGATCGTTTGGGTGCTGCTGCAAAATGATCAGACCTATCGTCGCCAGCCAGCGGGTTGCCAGGAGGCGACGATGAGCCATTAATCGACAGAGTTCTGCCACCGGGGTGCTGAGTCACCTCAACCGCTGCTGAAGAACATTGACCCCAGGTCAGACCGTCGCGGATAGATGCCTGCCCTCCTACTGGCCCTTTGAGGCCTTACTGTAATCGGCATACCGCGAGCTTACCCAATGTTGGCCAGAAGCCGATGATGCTTCCTCGAACAGGCCTTATACATAGATGCAACCGGGTAGCAGTGTTCAAAAGCAGGTTGAAAGTGTGGGCGAGTCCATACATAGGAGGGAATTTATTCCCGAATAGGCCGGTACAGGCAAAGCATCTGCGTTGGCTGAACCTCTTTCGCGAATGAATTCGCTCCCACAGCCCTTGCTCTACCCTGACGAACCCACTCACCAATAAATTTCCCGGCCGCTCACTCGTTCCCCCTTCAAGCCCAAACCAACAAGAGTGAGCACCGTGGATCTGCAGCCCGTCCTGTCAAAGCTGTTCGTCAATGCCGGTTCGGTCGGTATCGAAGGCGTCTTTCAGTTCATCTTCGGCGCTGATCTGGCGATCTGGTCCGATGTGCAGGCGCGTACGGTGACCGAAACCGGCCGCCATGCGCGGCCAGATGTAACCATTGAAGTCAGCAAGACTGACTTTCTCGGCATCATGAGCGGCGTTGCCAATGTCGAAGAACTGTTTGCCTGCGGGCGCTTGAAGATCGGCGGCAATATGGGGCTGGCGACGTTGCTGCCGCAAATTATCGACAGCGCCCGACGCGGCACCGTCAAGCAAGAAAAAGTCGACATCAACCAGCGTTACCCTACGCCGCCGCGTTTCAGCGAGCGCGTCTCGGCCAGCCTGCCAACCCAGGTCAGCGTTGAAAGAAGACCGCGCAGCGCAATGACGGTCAGCGAATTCAGGAACCACTATCTGCTCGAAGGCATTCCGCTGATCATCAGCGACGCCCTGCAAGACTGGCCGCTGTTCAACATGAGTCGCGAGCAATCCCTGAGCCATTTCGCCCAATTGCAGGGCATCACCCGTCACGGCGACTACGTGAAGAAAACCTTCTCCACTGACCGCGACTTCCGCTCCACGTCCATGGCCGACTTCATCGCCTCACTGGAAAAACCCGCCAGCAAAGGCGCCGATGGCCAGCCACCCGCGTATATGGGCAATAACATCCTGCCTGCGCAATTACTGGCGCAAATCAATTACCCGCCCTACTTCGAGCAATCGCTGTACATCGCCCCCCGCATCTGGATCGGCCCCAAAGGCACGCTGACCCCGCTGCACCGGGACGACACCGACAACCTGTTCGCCCAGGTCTGGGGCCAGAAATCCTTCATCCTCGCCGCGCCCCATCACCGCGAAGCGCTGGGCACCTGGTCGACCTCGCCCAAAGGCGGTCTGGACGGCTGCGACTTCAACCCCGACGCCCCCGACTACCAACGCTTCCCCACCGCCCGCGACGTAACCTTCCTGCGCATCACCCTGCAAGCCGGCGACCTGCTGTTCCTGCCCGAAGGCTGGTTTCATCAGGTGGAATCGATCACCACGTCGCTGTCGGTGAACTTCTGGGTGAATTCGGGGCGGGGTTGGTAAGCGCGTGTTTTTCTGCAGAAAATTGCCCCGCAATCGAATGCAAATCCCGTTGGAGCGAGGCTTGCCCGCGAACCAGGCGCCTCGGTAAGCCTGACCCACAGCGTTATCGTTCGTCGCGGGCAAGCCTCGCTCC
>NZ_LGSI01000058.1 GCF_001698815.1 Pseudomonas syringae
AGGTTGAAAGTGTGGGCGAGTCCATACATAGGAGGGGATTTATCCCCGAAGAGGGCGGTACATTCGATGCGCATCTGGCGCATCGAATGCCGCCTTCCCGAATGAATTCGGTCCTACAGGTTTCGCTATTGCCCGATTGGTTCGGGTCAGAACGCCACGGAGGTTTGCACATACACCGTGCGTGGTTCGCCGACGTATTTGCCTTTGTTGTTGTCGTCGAACGAGCGGGTGAAGTATTCGTGGTTGAGGAGGTTCTTCACCCCGACGGCGACGTTCAGGTCGTTAAGCTGTGGACCGAAATCATAGCCGGCGCGGGTGCTGAACAGCATGTAGCCAGGGATCTTGCCGGTACTGCCATCGGCGCTTTCAGCTGAAGTGTTGGCGTTGTCGGCGAACTGATCGCTCTGATACGAACTGTCGAGATTCAGCTTCCACGGTCCTTCGGTATACGCCACGCCCAAGGTGCCTTTGTGTTTGGACGAGAAGGGCACGCGGTTGCCTTTGTTCGGGCCGTCTTCGCGGATGCTGGCGTCAACATACGCATACGTGGCGTACACATCGAAACCGGCCAGCGCCGGGCTCAAACCATTCAACGCATAGTTGATGCTGGTCTCGATGCCCTGATGACGGGTTTCGCCTCGGGCAATTACCGTGTCGTTGGTCTGATTGCTTTCATACTGATTGTCGAAGTTGATCAGGAACGCCCCGATCTCGGCGCGCAGGTTGCCGTTGTCATAGCGTGTACCGAGTTCCCAGGTGCGGGCTTTTTCCGGTTTCACTTCGCCGCCAGCCACCCGATTCGGCATCTGGCTGTACTGCACGCTGCCGAATGAACCTTCAGTGTTGGCGTACAGATTCCACGTGTCAGTGAGGTGATACAGCACGTTCAACGCGGGCAGTGCGGTGTTGTAATCGCCCTGATATTTGACGTTGGTCAGGTTGTTGGTCTGCGCCGAATCGATCATCTCGTAACGAATGCCAGGCGTGAATGTCCACTTGCCGATATCAATACGGTCATCGATGTAGATCGCGTGGGCTTCGGTCGCGCCGCGAGTATCCCGGTCGTTGCGGCTGGCGGTGCTGGGCAGTTCGTTGGAGGTGGTCGGCGTGCGGTAGCGCAGTTCGTGACCGGCCTCGTTGATGTAGCGATAGCCGACGCCGATTTCGTTCCAGCTTTCGCCCAACGCAAAACCTTGGGAGAAGCGGGTTTCCAGGCCGCGCACCCAGTATTCGCGGGGCGACAGGGAAACGAAGCTGCCTTGATCCAGATAACCGCTGCGCAAAGTCTTGGTGAAGAAAGTATTGGCGGTGAACACCCGCGCGTCCTGCTCGTAGCGATAGCCGAAGTTGACCAGCGTGCGGCGGCCCCAGAACTCATCCTTGGGACGCGTCGATTGATACGGGTCAGCCTTGTAATCGGCGACGTTCAGGCCGCCGGGCATTTTGGCGTTGCCTTCGTAATACTGCGCCATGGCGTTGAGGCTGTTGGCGTCGTCGATCTGGTATTTGCCTTTCAGAATCAGGTCGTCGATCTCGGTGTCGCTGTGTTCACGCCAGTCGCCGCCGCGCACTCCGGAATACAGAATCGCGCCGCCCAGACCGTTATCGGCGGTGCCGCCCGCCAGCAGATTGCCAGTGGTCTTGAAGCCGTCGTGGCTGGACGACGGACTGGTTTCGGTCTGGAAGCCGCCTTTGACCGTCGGCGCATCGGGAATCGCGCGGGTCACGAAATTGACAATCCCGCCGACGTTTTGCGGGCCGTACCTTACGGCGCCGCCGCCACGCACCACGTCCACGGCGTCCATGTTGCCCATGCTGATCGGCGCGAACGACAACTGCGGCTGGCCATAGGGTGCGAAAGGCACCGGGATGCCGTCCATCAATACCGTCGAGCGCGACGCCAGACGCGGGTTGAGTCCACGAATGCCGAAGTTCAGCGCCATGTCATGGCTGCCGGTGCCGTTGTTTTCCGGGGCGTTGACGCCAGGGATACGGTTGAGCACTTCGCGCGCGGTGCTGGCCCCGGAGCGTTCGATTTCTTCGCGACGGATCACATCCCGCGCGCCGGGGTGCTCGAAGACGTTGATCTGCTGCGCTTCGCCGAGCCAGTCGCCGACCACGGTCGACGCTTCCAGCTCAACCGGACCTTCACCTTGGGCAACGCTGGCCGGTTGCAAGGTGAAGCCATCCTGGCCATCGGCCCGCGCCTGCAAACCGGTGCCTTCGAGCAATGCGGCCAGGCCTTGTTCCGGCGTGTATTGGCCTTCAAGACCGCGACTCTGCAAGCCGTTGGTGATCTGCGAGCCAAAGGAAATCAGCACGCCCGCTTCACGACCGAACTGGTTCAGTGCGGTTTCCAGGGTACTGGGCGCGATGTGGTAAGGCTTGCTGGCAACGTCCGCCGCCTGAACCAATGGAACAGCGCTCAACGCCAGACCGGCGCCGAACAGGATGTGCCGCAACGAGCGGGCGAGGGGAGAAACACGGCTGGGGCGGGCTGACATGCAGGAGTCCTTTGGCGAGACGATTAAGGTGCTTTTCCTGTCTGTCACGCGAGATGAGCAAAACAGCTCATCTTATTTTTAATAACGCATTTTTCCGTTGGAGCGAGCGGGCGGCGTTCCGACTTGGCCGCGAAGCAATCGCCACGATGGGCCAGATTCACCGCGTTAACGTTCTTCGCGGGCAAGCCTCGCTCCAACAGATTCGGGATTCAAACCCGCGCCTCGACGGTTGCCCAATACCGGGTGAAGCGCTTGACCCGAACCGGCAGCGCGACTTCCAGCAAGTCCAGAATTCGCTCGCTGTCGCTCAGCGGGTAACTGCCGGAAATCAGTAGGTCGGCGACTTTGGCGTCGCAATTCAGATGGCCGCGTCGATAGCGGCTGAGTTCGCCGAGAAAGTCCTGCAAACGCATGTGCGCGGCAACGAGCATGCCGTCGGCCCAGGCGCCGCTGCTGGCGTCCAGCGGGCGGATCGC
This sequence comes from Pseudomonas syringae, assembly GCF_001698815.1. GTDB lineage: Bacteria > Pseudomonadota > Gammaproteobacteria > Pseudomonadales > Pseudomonadaceae > Aquipseudomonas > Aquipseudomonas syringae_A. Next base: position 2,981 of record NZ_LGSI01000058.1, read on the forward strand.
ATCCCACGAGTTGCGCCCGAAACTGACTTGCTGTGACGCCTGCAACTGCAAGCCCGGTCCCGGAAAGTTGTCGGGCCTTAGTTGCACGGCGCCGCTGAATACCGCGATCTGGCTGCGGCCATCCAGTTGCCGCACATCGAAACGGCTGCCCGCCATGCTCGGGCGAATGCTGCCCTCGGCGGTGGTCAGCAGCAATGGGCGCGGGTCGTCGGCGGCGGTGAGCAGGATCTCGCCTTGCAGCAGTTTGATCAGGCGTTGCTGGGCATCGAAGCGTACATCCACGGCGCTGGCGCTGTTCAGGTGCAGTTGGCTGCCATCGCTCAGGGCAATCTTGCGCCGCTGGCCGATGCCGTTGTGGAAATCCGCCAGCAACGGTTGCAGCATCGCCTGTTCGCGCAAGCCCCAGCCAGCGGCAGACCCGGCGCCCAACAACAGCAGCAGCTTCAATGCCTGACGCCGCCCGCTGGACTTCGGCGCATTGATCGCCGCATGCGCCAGCGGTGAAGACAGCCCGCTCAAACGCTGATTGACCCGCTGAATATGCGCCCACGCGCGCTGATGCTCGGGATTGCTGTTCAGCCACATTTGCCAGGCTTGCTGACGGCGCGGTTCGAGGCTGCCGCTCTGCATTTCAATCAGCCAGCTCACCGCTTGCTCGGCAATCGGCGCAGGAATATCGGATTTGTTCAGGGATTCGGCGTTCTGGTTCATAGAGCGAAGTAGCAGCGCAGGGCGGCCTTGTGCAGATGGCGTTTGACCGTGGCGATGGAAATCCCCAGTTGCCCGGCGATTTCCCCGTGGCTCAGGCCGTCGATCTGCGCCAGCAGGAACGCGCGCTTGACCAATAGCGGCAGGCCATCGAGCAGCTGATCCAGCTCCAGCAAGGTTTCCAGAATGATCGCCCGATCTTCTTCGGAAGGCGCGACACATTCCGGCATCTCCAGCAGCGTCTGGTAATAGGCGCGTTCCAGATCCTGGCGCCGGTAGTGATTGCACAGCACGCGCTTGGCAATCGTGGTCAGGAACGCGCGCGGCTCGATGATCAGCGCCGTATCCCGGGCCGTCAGTACCTTGACGAAGGTGTCCTGAGCCAGATCCGCCGCGCTGTGCGGGCAGCCAAGTCGGCGCCGCAGCCAGGTCGTCAGCCAGTTGTGATGGGCGTTATACAGGCCTTCGACGGTGTGATTGGGCGCGTAGTGGGCGATGGGCATGAGCGACTGCAGTCCGCGATGAATCAATAATTGCGCAGATTCTGTCAGACTCTTTTGCATATGAGAATATTTATCATTAATATTACGATCTGCTCGTACAGCTATTCGTAGCTCTTCCTACACTTGGCTGCGAACCGTCGCACTCGATGATCCCGAATCAGGAACCCGCCATGCCGCTCCATGACCGCAGAGACCTTGTGTCGTGCCCGTTCCGGGCAGAGTTTCGTTGATGGACGGCGCAGCCATGGCTAATCAGCAGACCGGCCCGCAAAGCAGCGTACGCGCGAAGAGCAAAGCCCGTCCGAGCAAAGGCGCGGCCTTGTCGCTGGCGTATCGTCTGGCAGTGACTTCGCGGATTCTGGCGGCGTTGTTCGGCGGCTATCTGGTCGCGGCCCTGACCAGCGTCTGTGTCAGCCAATGGATGCCCATGGCCCGCGCTGAAGCAGTGATCACTGGCATGTTGCTGTCGTTTCTCGCGTATCTGGTGGTGGTGCTCTGGTGTTTTGCCTGCCGCACCGCGTGGCAGGCCTGGATCGGCGTTCTGCTGCCCAGCGCGCTTCTGGGCGCCGCGTTTGCTTGCGGGCGGTGGCTGATATGAGGGAAGGTTTCCGGCAAACCATGGCCTGGCTGCACACCTGGATTGGCCTGGTGTTCGGCTGGTTGCTGTTCGCGATTTTCCTGACCGGAACCATGTCCTATTTCAAGACCGAAATCACCCGCTGGACCCAGCCGGAAACTCCCGTGCGGGCGCTCAATACCCAGGCCAGCACCGAGCTTGCACAGGCGTATCTTCAGCAAAATGCCGTGGGTGCGTCGCGCTGGTTCATCAACTTGCCGGACGAGCGCGATCCCAAGCTGGGCGTGATGTGGCAGGCGCCCGCGCAGCCGGGCCAACGCGGCGCGTTCGTGCAGAAAAACCTCGATCCGCAAACCGGTGCCGAAGTGCAGGCGCGGGACAGTCGCGGCGGCGAGTTCTTCTACCGTTTTCACTTTCAATTGCAGATGCCGCACCCTTGGGGCCGCTGGCTGGCCACTGCTGCGGCGATGTTGATGTTCATCACGCTGATCAGCGGGATCATCACTCACAAGAAAATCTTCAAGGAATTCTTCACCTTTCGCCCGCGCAAAGGCCAGCGTTCCTGGCTCGACGGGCATAACGCAATCGGCGTGCTGGCGTTGCCGTTTCATCTGATGATCACTTACAGCAGCCTGGTGATTTTCATGTCGATGGTCATGCCTGCAAGCATCGTCGCCAGCTACGGCAAAGACACCCAGGCGTTTTTTGCCGACCTGTTTCCCACCTCTGAAAACGTCAAGCCTGCGGGCGTTCCGGCGCCGCTGGCGGCATTGCCGGCCATGCTCAAAACAGCCGATGAGCAAATGCCGGGCGGGCATATCGGCCGGTTGACGGTGAACAATCCCGGTGATGCCAATGCCACCGTAGTGCTGTTCCCCAGTGGTGTGGACAGCATCGTTCACGATCCCGGCGCTGGCCTGACATTCAACGGCATCACGGGCGCATTGCAATCGACTGCGGTCCAGCGTTCTGCGCCGTTGTTGATTTCCGGCGGTTTCTACGGCTTGCACATGGGGCATTTTGCCGGGCCGCTGCTGCGCTGGATGTACTTTATTTTCGGCATTGCCAGCACCGCGATGATTGGCACCGGGTTGGTGATGTGGCTGAAGAAGCGCCGGGTCAAACACGAAAAAATCGGCGTATTGCCATTCGAGTTGCGGCTGGTGGAGGTGCTGAATATTGCCGGTATGGGCGGCTTGATGATCGCCGTAGCGAGCTTCTTCTGGACCAATCGCCTGTTGCCGGTGAGTTTCCCCGGGCGCAGTGGTTGGGAAATCAATATGTTCTTCATCGCCTGGGGCCTGACGCTGCTGCACGCTGCGTTGCGCAGCGGGCGTAACGCCTGGCGCGAACAGCTGGCGCTGGGTGCGTTTCTGTATGCCGGTTTGCCATTGCTGGACATCGTGACCAGCGGACGTTATCTGCTGGATTCTCTGGCGCACGGCGATTGGGTGTTGCTCGGCTTTGACCTGACCGCATTGGCGACCGGGCTGTTCCTGGCCTGGGCCGCGCGCAAGTTCCGCCCAATCCCGCCGCTGCTGGCTACCGATGAAGCTGCAAAACCGCTGAAGCAACGCGAGCAGCAAAGCGTCGATACCCCGCAGTTTGAAGGCGAGGCGCGCTGATGCTGCTGGCAAGTCTGTTGTGTTACCTGGGATTTACTGGCCTGTGCCTGTCGATGACCAAGCATTACGGCGAGTTGCTGCACAGCAAACTTGACGTGACGCGGGGGCGAGCCTTGCGCGCCGCTGGCTGGCTGGCGCTGATCCTCTCGTTGTGCGCGGCAGTCGGCGCGGCGGGCTGGGGCATCGGTCTGGTGCAATGGGGCGCGGCGTTGATGACCAGTGCGCTGATCCTGATATTCCTTATTCCGTATCGACCAAGGCTGGTGTTATTGCTGGCGGCGGCGGGGCTGTTGCTCACTCCGTTTTTGGCAGTCAGTCAGTTGGGGAGCTGAGTAGGTCTCGTTTCAAAACGCACCCCGATACTCCCCCGGCGTAGCTCCGACAACCTGCCTGAAACGGTTGTTGAAATGACTGGCGCTGGCAAATCCGCAGTCCAGGGCGATATCGCCGAATGCCAGGCGCGTCGAGCGCAGCAGGTGGCGGGCGTGGGCGATGCGGCGGGCGAGCAGGTATTGATGGGGCGGCAGGCCGAAGCTTTCGCGGAACATCCGGGCGAAGTGGTATTCGGACAATGCGCAAATCCCGGCCAGTTGCCCCAGGCTCAGTGGGTCAGCAAGGTGCGCGTCGATGAACTCCACCAGTTGCCGGCGCAGGTGTGGCGCCAGTCCACCCTTGAGACGCAAGCCTTCGCGCAGCCCGACCTGACCAAGAATCGCGTGGCTGAGCATGTCGTGGGCCAGGCTGCTGGTGCGCAAGCGCTCGCCGGGTTCGCTCCAGTCCAGCTGGATCAGCTGGCGAAAGCGGCGGGCCTGTTCGGCGTCATCGATAAAGGTGCTTTCCCGCAGCTGCAACTCGCGTGGCTCGCGGTCCAGCAGGGTGATGCAGCTCAACGCGAACTGTTCCGGGCTTATATAAAGATGTGCCAGACGGATCTCACCGTTGATCACCCAGGCCGATTCGTGTCCGGCGGGCAGCGTACAGAGTTTGTCCGGGCTGCCTTTCTGATCCGGCTGGTCACGTCGAAAGGTGCCGGTGCCGCCGTCGATGTAGCACGACAACGTGTGATGACTGGGGGCGTGATATTCCTGGGCGTCGTGCCGGTTGTTCCACAAGGCCGCGACCAAACCGTCGCCCAGCGCAGCGCTCTGCTCAAGTCGGGCATTGGGTGAACTGTTCAAGGCCTGGAAGACCTGGATGGATTCGATGGCTGGCATGACGTTTCCTCTACGCCTCGCATCCTACTCCGTGGCTCGTCTGCTGCCAGCCACCCAGCCGTCAAATCAGCTCAAAAGCGCAAGTTTATGCAAGTGGCGACACAGGCCGCGCCGCAGACTGACGGCTCAAACAGGAGTCGCGTCATGAACATCTCGCTTTATCTGCTCACCGTGCTTATCTGGGGCACCACCTGGATCGCCTTGAAACTGCAACTGGGCGACGTGGCAATTCCGGTGTCGATCGTCTATCGCTTCGGTCTGGCAGCCTTGGTGTTGTTTGCGATGTTGCTGCTCAGCGGCCGCCTGCAACCGGTCAATCGGCGCGGCCAGTTGATTTGCCTGGCCCAGGGCCTGTGCCTGTTCTGCATCAACTTCATGTGTTTCTACACCGCCAGCCAATGGATCCCCAGCGGCCTGATCGCCGTGGTGTTTTCCACCTCGACGCTGTGGAACGCCCTCAATGCGCGGATCTTCTTCAAGCAGAAAGTCGCGCGTAACGTGCTGGCCGGTGGTGCTCTGGGCTTGATCGGTCTGGCGTGCCTGTTCTGGCCGGAATTGTCCGGGCACAGCGCCAGCCGCGAAACCCTGATCGGTCTGGGTTTGGCCTTACTGGGCACACTGTGTTTTTCCGCCGGGAATATGCTCTCCAGCCTGCAACAGAAAGCTGGCCTGCGCCCGCTGACCACCAACGCGTGGGGCATGTTGTACGGCGCGGCAATGCTCAGCCTGTATTGCCTGCTCAGCGGCACGCCGTTCACCTTCGAATGGAACTCGCGCTATATCGGCTCGTTGCTGTACCTGGTGATTCCCGGCTCAGTCATCGGCTTTACCGCTTATCTGACCCTGGTCGGCCGCATGGGCCCGGAACGCGCGGCGTATTGCACCGTGCTGTTCCCGATCGTGGCGCTGAACATCTCGGCCTTCGCCGAAGGCTACCAATGGACCACCCCCGCGCTGATGGGGCTGGTGTTGGTGATGTTGGGGAATGTGCTGGTGTTCAGGAAACCGAAGGTAGTTGCTGAAGATGAAGCCTCCCGGCTAAAGCCGGTCCTACGGTGAGCATCAGACGCACGCTGTAGGACCGGCTTCAGCCGGGAGGACAATGTTCGAAACGCCGAAGATCAACCCTTCCAGACCTGCGGATTGACCAGGTTCTGCGGCTTCTCGCCAAGCAGGGCGCTGCGCAGGTTGCTGTAGGCCAGATCGGCCATGGCCTGGCGGGTTTCGGTGGTCGCCGAGCCGATGTGTGGCAGGGTCACGGCGTTGCTCAGTTTGAACAGCGGCGAATCGCTCAGCGGTTCTTTTTCGTAGACGTCCAGGCCCGCGCCGCGAATCGTGCCGTTTTGCAGGGCTTCGATCAGCGCGGGTTCGTCGACGATTGGGCCGCGAGCGATGTTGATCAGGATCGCGCTGGATTTCATCAGGCCCAGTTCGCGGGTGCTGATCAGGTGCTTGGTTTTTTCGCTCAGGGGCACGACGAGGCAGACGAAGTCCGATTCGGCCAACAGCTGATCAAGGCTGCGGAATTGTGCGCCCAGTTCCTGTTCCAGTTCGGTCTTGCGACTGTTGCCGCTGTACAGGATCGGCATGTTGAAACCCAGACGACCACGGCGGGCGACGGCAGCGCCGATATTGCCCATGCCGACGATGCCCAGCGTCTTGCCATACACATCGGTGCCGAACTGCGCGGCTTCGACGCTGCGCTTCCACTGGCCGGCCTTGGTCCAGGCGTCCAGTTCCGCGACGCGACGGGCGCTGCTCATGATCAACGAGAAACCCAGGTCGGCGGTGCTTTCGGTCAGCACGTCCGGGGTGTTGGTCAGCATGATCCCGCGCTCGTTGAAGTAGCTGACGTCGTAGTTGTCGTAACCCACCGAGATACTCGACACCACTTCCAGCTGGGTCGCGGCGGCCAGCTGCTCACGGCCCAATGCGCGACCGGCACCGATCATTCCGTGGCATTGGGGCAGCGCTTCGTTGAACTGAGCGTTCATGTCGCCCAGTTTCGGGTCGGGCACGATCACGTTGAAGTCTTGTTCGAGCCTTTCGGCCATTTCAGGAGATACGCGGCTGAAGGCAAGTACGGTCTTTTTCATCGGGGCAGTCACTCTCGCACGGTTCGAATGGATAGCACGCTAACATTCCTTTCGACCGCTGCCCATCCTTGAGGTTAGTGGCTTGCTAACGATCATCGCACCCTCCCGGCTGAAGCCGGTCCTACAGAGCGGTGTCAGCGCTCTTGGTTGAAGCGGTCCTACAGCGTGGTGTCAGCCATTCAAGAGATCGTCAGCATCGCGTGCTTCTGCAGGTCGGCTTCGTGGGCGGCGAGGATTTCCGGCAGGGAGCCGCGCAGGTATTCGACCCAGGTTTTGATCTTCGCATCCAGGTACTGCCGCGAAGGATAGATCGCGTACAGGTTCAGCTCCTGAGAGCGGTAGTCGGACAAGACTCGCACCAGCGTGCCGTTGCGCAGGCCTTCGATGGCGGAGTAGATCGGCAGGATGCCCACGCCCATGCCGCTGGAGATCGCTGCTTTCATGGCGTCGGCCGAGTTGACCAGGAACGGCGAGGAATTGATCGTGACCATTTCCTGGCCTTCGGGGCCGTCGAACAGCCATTTCTCCAGCGGGAACACCGGGCTGACCAGGCGCAGGCATGCGTGATTGAGCAGGTCGGTGGGCTTGACCGGCACGCCGAAACTTTTGACGTAGGCCGGGGAGGCGCAAACGATGCTGTAGGTGATCCCCAGGCGCTGGGACACGAAGCCCGAATCCGGCAGTTCGCTGGCGAGCACGATGGACACGTCATAGCCTTCTTCGAGCAAGTCCGGCACGCGGTTGCTCATAGTCAGGTCGAACGCGACGTCTGGATGATTGCGCCGATAGCGGGCAATGGCATCAATCACGTAATGCTGACCAACACCCGACATCGAATGAACCTTGAGCTGACCGGCGGGCCGCGCATGGGCGTCGCTGGCTTCGGCTTCGGCTTCCTCGACGTAACCCAGGATCTGCTCGCAGCGCAACAGGTAACGCTTGCCGGCCTCGGTCAGCGCGATGCGCCGAGTGGTGCGGTTAAGCAGACGAGTTTGCAAATGAGCTTCAAGATTTGAAACGGCGCGCGACACGTTGGCGGTAGTCGTGTCCAGCTGTACGGCGGCAGCGGTAAAACTTCCCGCTTGCGCCACACAACTGAAAGCGCGCATGTTTTGCAGGGTATCCATGGGCAGTTCTCTGATGAGATAGCAAATTGTGACAGAAAGTTACTGATCCATGTCACCTATACCAAAGGATTATTCCCCGTTCGGTAACAAAGAATCGCAGTTATCCCGGCTTATCGGCTGGCAAGACGCCGCCTAGAATCGCTGTCTTAGCGCTATTTCATTAAAGTCGGGATTTGCAGCAGTGCCGCGTCGCATCATCAGAGGGCTCAAGCCCCTCAGTGTCTGGGCTTTATCGTTAATCATCAGCGGCTGCATTGGAACCGGTGGAATCGCCCCTCAAGGCAGCTCGCTGCCGCCTGACAGTCTGGCTACCGACGCGGCGATTCAGAGCGCCGCGCAGGACGCCCATTGGCCCGTAGCTCAATGGTGGCGGGCCTATGGCGACGCGCAACTCAATCGCTGGATCGAACTGGCAGCGCAAGGCAATCCAAGCCTGGCCATGGCCGCCGCTCGGGTTCGGGAAGCGCGGGCCATGGCCGGGATCGCCGAGTCGGCGGAGTCGCTGCACATCACCGGCGATTCTTCCCTGAAACGACATAATTGGGGCGCCGATCAGTTCTACGGACCTGGCGCGCTGGCCGGTACGACGACCTGGGACAACAGCGCTTCGCTGGGCCTGAGTTATTCCCTTGATTTGTGGGGCCGGGAAAGCAACGCCAGTGAGCGTGCGCTGGACATGGCGCACATGAGCGCCGCTGAGGAACGTCAGGCGCAGCTGGAATTGCAGGACAACATCGTGCGCGCCTACATCCAGCTGTCGCTGAACTACGCAAAGCGCGACATCGTTGAAGCGACGCTCGCCCAGCAAAAACAGCTTCTGGACCTTGCCCAGCGTCGCCTGCAAGGCGGCATCGGCACGCATTTCGAAGTCAGCCAGGCCGAAACGCCGCTGCCGGAAACCCATCGCCAGATTGATTCTCTCGACGAGGCCATCGCCCTGAGCCGCAATCAACTGGCGGCGCTGGCGGGTAAAGGCCCCGGCGCAGGCGCACAATTACAGCGCCCGACCTTGTCCTTGCAAACCGCCTTGAAACTGCCGTCGGCATTGCCTGCGCAATTGCTCGGCCAGCGTCCCGACGTGGTCGCCAGTCGCTGGCGGGTGGCGGCGCAGGCGCGGGGTATTGATATCGCCCATGCCGGTTTCTATCCCAACGTCGATCTGGTTGGCAGCCTCGGTTATGTGGCGACCGGCGGCGGCATGCTGGAATTCCTCGCCGGCAAGAAATTCAATTACAACGTCGGACCGGCGGTGAGTCTGCCGATCTTCGATGGCGGCCGCCTGCGCTCGGAACTGGGCGAAGCCGCCGCTGGCTATGACGCCGCCGTGGCGCAGTACAACCAGACGCTGGTGATGGCCCTCAAGAGCATTTCCGATCAGCTGATCCGTCGCGAATCTATGGATAAGCAGCAGGTATTCGCCAGCGAATCCGTGGCGTCGGCGCAAAAGACTTACGACATCGCGATGATCGCGTTTCAGCGTGGCCTGACCGATTACCTCAACGTACTCAACGCCCAGACCTTGTTGTTCCATCAGCAACAGATCCAGCAGCAGGTCCAGGCCGCACGCCTCAGCGCCCATGCCGAACTGGTGGTGGCGCTGGGCGGCGGCTTGTCGGCGGGCAACGATTCCCCCGCCGAAGAAACCACCCGCGCACCGAAAACGCCTTCGGTGTTGGCGGTGTTTGATCGATGAATATGCTCGCTGGCGCACCACCGTGGGAGCGAATTTATTCGCGAATACTCAATTGCAGCCGACGGATTTCTGGTGGATGTACCGGCCTCTTCGCGAATAAATTCGCTCCCACAGTATTCAATCGCGCATGACTGCCTATCTAAACCGCATAACACAACTCCCATGGCGCCGCGAGTTCTTCAGCTGGGCTCGCAGCGATGGGGTGACCTGGATCTACATCTTCAAGGTGCTGATTGCCGCCTTCCTGACGTACTGGCTGGCCTTGCGCCTGGAACTGCCGCAGCCGCGCACAGCGATGATCACGGTGTTCATCGTCATGCAGCCGCAAAGCGGGCACGTGTTCGCCAAGAGTTTTTATCGCCTGCTTGGCACGCTGGCCGGGTCCACCATGATGGTGGTGCTGATGGCCTTGTTCGCGCAGAACTCCGAACTGTTCCTCGGCAGTCTCGCTATCTGGGTCGGCATCTGTTCGGCGGGTGCGGCGCGTTATCGCAACTTTCGCGCCTATGGTTTCGTACTCGCCGGTTATACCGCCGCGATGGTCGGCCTGCCCGCGCTGGCGCACCCGGAAAGCTCGTTCATGGCTGCGGTGTGGCGGGTGTTGGAAATTTCCCTGGGCATCGTCTGCTCGACAGCGGTCACTGCAGCAATCCTGCCGCAGAGTTCTGCCGCCGCGATGCGCAACGCGCTGTATCAACGCTTCGGCGTATTTGCCCGGTTTGTCGCCGATGGCCTGCGCGGTACTCAGGATCGGCTGGCGTTCGAGACCGGCAACGTACGCTTCATTGCTGAAGCCATCGGTCTGGAAGGCTTGCGCAGCGTCACTGTATTCGAAGACCCGCACATGCGCCGACGCAACGGTCGGCTCAATCGCCTGAACAGCGAATTCATGACCATCACCACGCGCTTCAACGCCTTGCACCAATTGCTGGAGCGTCTACGTGCCGAGGGCGTGACGCAAGTGGCGACGGCCACCGAGCCGGGCCTGAGTGCGTTGGCCGAACTGCTAGAACGCTTCGCCGACCGCGCCCTGACCACCGACGATGCGGCGCAGCTGGTCATCCAGCTCGAACAGTTCAAGGCGGACTTGCCTGCCCAAGTGCGCAGCCAGCGCGCGGCTCTGGAGCAGACCGAGCCAAACGAAGCCGACCTGCTGGATTTTCATACGGCGTACGAATTGCTCTATCGCCTGGTCAACGACATGCATGACTACGCCCAGACCCATGCGTCACTGGCCGATCACAATCATGCGCGGGAACAGTGGCAAGAGTCGTTCCTGCCCAAGACCAGTTGGGTTGCGGCACTGGCGGCAGGATTTCGGGCGACGTTCATTCTGTCGATCATGAGCGCGTATTGGGTGGCGACCGCCTGGCCCAGCGGCGCGACCATGACCCTGGTTTCAGCCGCAACCGTCGCGTTGTCGGCGACCACCAACAATCCCCGACGCATGTCGTTCCAGATGGCCTGCGGCACGTTGCTCGGCGCGCTGCTGGGCTTCACCGAAACCTTCTTTATCTTCCCGTTCATCGACGGCTTCCCGCTGCTTTGCGTGTTCCTTGCGCCGGTGATTATGCTCGGCGCGTTTCTCGGTTCGCGCCCGCAATGGGCTGGCTACGGATTGGGTCTGCTGATTTTCTTCGGCATCGGCTCGGTGCCGGACAACCTGACGGTCTACAACCCTTATGCGTACATCAACGATTACATCGCCATGGTCATCGGCATGTTGCTGTGTGCGGCGGCGGGAGCGATCATTCTGCCGCCCAACAGCCGCTGGATGTGGCGGCGTCTGGAAGACGCTCTGCGGCGGCAAGTGGTGTTCGCCATCAGCGCGCCGTTGAGTCGCCTGGGTTCGAGTTTTGAAAGCCAGACCCGCGACCTGATGCACCAGGCGTATGGCCTGGCGGCGGGCAAGCCGCAGGTGCAGCGCGAATTGCTGCGCTGGATGTTTGTGGTGCTGGAAGTCGGCCACGCGATCATCGAGCTGCGCCGCGAGCAGGAGATTCTGCCGATCCATCCGGCCTACGCGCCGTGGCAATCGTGGCGGGTGGCTATTCGCGTGATGGGCCGTGCGTTGATTCGCCTGTTCATTCAGCCGGACCAGAGCAATCTGCAGCGGGCGCTGGCCGCCGTCGATCATGCGATTGGTCGCGTCCAGGCCAGCGATGAGCCGTTCGCGCCGCACTTCGATACCTCAGCGCTGCGCCGGGTGAAAAGCTACCTGCATTTCATTCGCTCCTCGTTGCTCGACCCGCAATCACCGCTGGCCGCTTATACCGATGGCGGCCGGCCGCAAGGACTCCTCAATGCCGCGTGAAATCGCCTTTCATGGCTTGTACATGCCCATCGTGACCGTGATGTTCCTGATCGCCGTCGTGCTGGCCTGGGCGCTGGATCGCGTGTTGTCCGGGTTCGATCTGTACCGTTTTTTCTGGCATCCGGCGCTGCTGCGCATGAGCCTGTTCGTTTGTATTTTCGGCGCGCTGGCGCTGACTGTTTATCGTTGAGAACCCTTGATGAAAAAGCTCTTCAGTCTGATTGCCACGTTATTGGTGCTGGCCCTGGCCATCTGGATCGGCCGCACCTTGTGGGTCAATTACATGGATACGCCGTGGACCCGCGATGGCCGGGTTCGCGCTGACATCATCAACGTCGCAGCAGATGTCACCGGCACCGTGGTCGATGTGCCGGTGCGCGATAACCAGCAGGTGAAGAAGGGCGACCTGCTGATGCAGATCGATCCCGAGCATTATCAAGTGGCGGTCAAAGAGGCGCAGGCGCTGGTGGCTTCACGCAAGGCCACCTGGGAAATGCGCAAGGTCAACGCCAAGCGCCGCGCCGACATGGACAACCTGGTGATCTCCACTGAAAGCCGTGACGACGCCAGCAACATCGCCACCTCGGCCCAGGCCGATTACCAACTGGCCCAGGCGCAACTGGAAGCGGCCGAATTGAACCTGCGGCGCACCCGCGTGCTGGCGGCAGTGGACGGCTACGTCACCAACCTCAACGTGCATCGCGGCGATTACGCACGGATGGGCGAGGCGAAGATGGCGGTGGTGGATATGAACTCGTTCTGGGTCTATGGCTTTTTCGAAGAAACCAAGCTGCCGCACATTCGCGTCGGCGATCCAGCGGACATGCAATTGATGAGCGGCCAGTTGCTCAAGGGCCACGTCGAAAGCATCGCCCGAGGCATCTACGACCGCGACAACCCGGAAAGCCGCGAGCTGATCGCCGACGTCAACCCGACCTTCAACTGGGTACGCCTGGCCCAGCGCGTACCAGTGCGCATCCATCTGGACCAGGTGCCGGAAGACGTGATCCTGTCGGCGGGGACGACCTGCACGGTGATTGTGAATCCTGAGTTGCACTGATCCGTTGGAGCTCGGTCCTGAATATCCAACGACCGGTAGGAGGGGACTTGCCCCCGAATGCGCTGGTCCTGACAACGAAAATCTGCAAGGTTGACGCTGCCTGAGCTACCGCCTTTCGGGGACAAGTCCCCTCCTACAAGATTCTATGTTTGCTGCACATAGTGTCGGTGTGCTCACAACTTCCGATTCAGCCCAAACCGATGCTTGAGCTTGTTATCCAGAAAACCTTTGGGCAGCAGCCATGCCATCAGCGGCATCGCCCGCGAGCCGTTGCCCAGGCGCAGCAGGCGGGGCGGGTTGGGTTGTTGCACGGCGCGCAGCAGGTCGCGGGCGAAGTCGGTAGCTGGGGTGGGATTGCCTTGCGAGGCCTTGGCTCGGGCGCGGATCGCATCGCGTAACGGCCACCACGGCGATTGCTCGCTGATCAGCTGCTCGGCTTCGTGGCTGGCATTTTTCGCGAAGCTCGACGCAATGGCGCCGGGCTGGACTTCCAGCAACTGAATGTCGAAGGGCGCCAATTCCAGGCGCAACGCTTCGCTCAAGGCATGCACCGCTGCCTTGGATGCGCAATAAGCCCCGGCGAACGGCGTAACCAGAACCCCGGAAACGCTGCCGATATTCACCACCAGCCCTTTATTGCGACGCAGTGCTGCGAACAGCGCGCGGGTGACGCCGACCACGGCAAACACATTGGTTTCGAACTGACGCTGCATGGCCTCGACGCCGCCATCGAGCAACGGCCCCATGGCGCCATAACCGGCGTTGTTGATCAGCACATCCACGCCACCTTGCTGTTCGATTGCAACCGCCAGACGCTCAAGCGCGGCGCTGTCGTTGACGTCCAGTTGCACGCCGGTGAAACCGGCCGCGTTCAGAACGGCTACGTCTTCGGCCTTGCGTGCGGTGGCCCAGACTTGATACCCAGCAGTTTTGAAGACATCGGCCAGTGCGCGACCAATGCCGCTGGAGCAACCGGTAATGAGAGCGGTGGGCATGCTGATTTCCTTTTAGTTCGAGAAACTGCCTTGTAGATGTTCCGCCCGGAATTCCAGCGTCTGCGGGCGATAACCGGCGCGCAATGGCGGCATCGGCAAGCAATCCTGCCATTGACTGCCCGCCAGCAATTCGCCGGGGCCACGGTAGCGCGGTGAGCTGTAGTTTTCTTCAGCGAGGTTCATGTTTTCGCCCGGCGCATACGCCGCGATTCGCCAACGCAGCTCGGTCAGCGGAACATTGTTGCCGTTGTTGATGAGCACCAGCAGCGGCTTACCGACCGGGCATTGTTCCGGCGCGTAATTGAGGCGAACTTCCAGGCGCTCCAGCCTGCGGGTATCGCGACTGTCCTCCCAGATCACCCACGCCGCAACCAGTCCCAGGCCCACTGCCGCCGCCAGGGAAACCGGCAACGCTTTGGCGGGGTAGCGCAGTAACAGGATGAGCCAGGTCAGGATAAGCACCGCGCCGATCAGCATGGGAACGCCTCGTCAGGATTGATGAGGGCATCGTACAGAAAGCGGGGTGGGGTTTGCCAATTCCAGAGAGTCGGCAGTTCACCGGTTTGAATTGGAATGCATTACGTAGGACCGGCTTTAGCCGGGAGGAGGCCAGTTCATTCGCAGCAATTGTGTCGTCAGAACTCTCGCCCTCCCGGCTGAAGCCGGTCCTACCGCTCCATGCTTGCTTCCAAAAACTCTAGGAAATAAACGTATAGGGAACCGATACCTCTCCCCAAACCCAACCTACGTTTCGCATGTCTAAGAAACTTTCTACGGTTGCTACGTCGCCCACCTTGAAGGGCTTTTCGGCGATTATGACATCAGGTGTAACAACCAATCGTGTTGCCTCACCGGATACGAAATCCAGCAACCTGATATATATTCCAGCGGTGACTCCGGCAGTGTTGAACATGAAATGTACCCGTTCATAAGAAGGGCTCACATGGGGTGGTAAAACAATGGTAAACGTTTCGCCCACCCTGATAGTACCGTCCTCTGCTCCTTCAACGTAGGGAATTGGGTACCCTTGCTTGTCATGGTTGGTAAGGACTTTGAAGGTTGCTTGAACGCTCTTGTATTGATTTGAGCTTTTCATTTTTTCATCCTGATTGTGAGTTTGCTTTTCTATTTGAGCTTCCTTAGCTCGCCTTCATTTAGATCCAGCATTGTTTAGCCGTCTACTGTCACTTCTGACAGGTAGCGACGGACGGTATGGCTGCGTTCGGAGCAGAATTCCAGGCATAAAAAAACCAACAACTCTTTGCGGATGCCAGGGTCCGGATTTTTCAGACGGAAACAACTGCACACATTTGCCTGGGCCGTATTCGGCACCTAGGCTTTGAATTACCACTCAGGGATGACTGGGACATGAACGAACAATCCACCGCCTTGCACCCACATACGCCGTTGCTCACGACTTTCGATCCACGCGGATTAACGGTGCGCTCCGTTGCCTGGTGTCGCACGCAGCCTGCTGATTCTGCCGAAGCACGGGTGACCCGCTCGGCCTTCAATGCTGCAGGACGTCTGGTCAGCAGTTGGGATCCCAGGTTGTGGGCCGATCAGGCGCGGGCCAATCTCAGCAACATTTATTCCCTGCGCGGTGAGGTGCTTTGCAGCGAGAGTGTCGATGCTGGCTGGCGACTTTCGTTGCCGGGCGAGGGCGGGGAATTGTCGTCGGGCTGGGATGGGCGAGGTACTGAGCGGCGGCTGGAATATGATGCGCGGCTCAGGCCGACCGCCATTTTCGAAAATGACCAGTGCCTGGAGCGGCTGCAGTACGGCGATGCCGACGCGGCCGCGCAAAACCAGTGCGGCCAGTTGGTGCGTCATGACGACCCGGCGGGTACGCGCCGCACTATCGCGTTTGGCTTGACCGGCGCAGCGCTTGAGCAGACGCAGCACTTTCTTGCGCAGCTTGATGATCCCGACTGGCCTGAACTGGAGTCCGAACGCGATGCCCTGCTGGAACCGGGCGCTGGCGCGAGCACGCGCTGGGCATACACGCCGCTGGGCGAGGTCCTCAGGCAAACCGATGCGCTGGGCAATGTTCAGGCTTTTGCGCATACCGTCGCGGGTCAACTCAAAGCTGTTTCAGTGCAGCTCAAGGATCAGCCGGAGCAGGTGCTGGTCAGTGCCATCAGCTACGACGCTCAAGGTCGCGTGCAGTCTGAAACCGCCGGCAACGGCGTAATAACTACCGCCGTGTACCGCGCGGAAGATGGTCGCCTGATCGAGCTAAAGGCCTCTCGCAACAACGGCGACCATTTGCAGGATTTGCTTTACGACTACGATCCGGTGGGCAACGTCATCCGCATTGAAGACCGCGCCCAGTCGACACGATATTTTGCCAATCAGCGCATCGAGCCCGTGTCGAGTTATCAGTACGACACGCTCTATCAACTGATCGAAGCCACCGGAAGGGAAGCGGCAACGGTCAATCACGGGCCGGTTTTTCCTGAGTTTCAGAGCCCGCCTGATCCGACGCAATTGGCCAATTACACGCAAACCTACCGCTACGATGCAGGCGGCAATCTGCAGCAATTGACCCACGTTGGCGCGCAGGCTCATTCGCGGACGCTGGTCACGGCGCGCACCAGCAATCGCAGCCTGCCGGTTGTAAATGAGCAACCGCCGGATGAAGAAACCATCGCTGCCGCATTCGATGCCAACGGCAACCTGCTGCAACTGCAAGCCGGACAAGCCCTGAGCTGGGACTGGCGCAATCAGTTGCAGCAGGTGCGATCTGTGGTTCGCGAAACGGGTGACGACGACAGCGAACGCTACATCTATGACGCCAGCGGCCAACGCCTGCGCAAGGTCGGCACCCGCCAGGCCAAAACCGTCAGCCACCACGATGAAGTCCGTTATCTGCCGGGTCTGGAAATCCGCACCAATACCGCCACGGGCGAAACCCTGCATGTGATCACCACCCAGGCTGGGCGTAGCAGCGTGCGAATGCTGCATTGGCAAGCAGGAAAGCCCGATGCCCTTGAAAACGACCAGACCCGTTACACGCTCAATGACCATCTGGGATCCGGCACGCTGGAACTGGACAAAGACGCGCAAATCATCAGCCAGGAAAGTTACTACCCGTTCGGCGGCACGTCATGGTGGGCAGGCCGTAATGCCATCGAAGCCAGCTATAAAACCGTGCGCTATTCCGGCAAGGAGCGCGATGCAACCGGGTTGTATTACTACGGGCTGAGGTATTACGCGCCATGGTTGCAGCGCTGGATTAATTCGGATCCGGCTGGGGCTTTGGATGGGCTGAATGTGTATCGGATGGTCAGGAATTCACCTATGCGGTTTCATGACCAAGAGGGGGAGGTCTCACAAGAGTCAAATCATCCGCACGAAATTGAGGGTGCTTCGCTCGAACCAGGCTCGGAGAAAAGGCCGGATTTAAAAAATAATGAAGACGCGCTAACGGTGGGGTCTTTGCATCGCCGTGGTTCGGTTGAACCACCACAGATGTCCACGTTGGTAAATGCATGGCGTTTTCTACCGAGAGTTACGACCAGACTCTGGCAAATCTGGAATCGTCCTGCTCACAATAAATTTGTCACTGTTAACTTTCCGGATTTCACAATCAGACAGTTTGAGTTGCATAACCCCTCCGCTCCGAAGGATCTCATAATCCATGGGCATGGTCGGCTCAGATCTCCCGTACATAAAATATACAGTTCGCCTCTAAAACTTAACTTTTATGCGCGAGCCAATACTCAGCTAGAGGCCTCGAGCAATGACCTGCACCGGTTTCAATCAAGAAAAGTGGAGGTTTTGGCTGCGGAGGTAATTGCCGCCGGTGCCGAGTCCAGAGACTACGACATTGCTCATTCGCCTGCATTCGATGATCCGGTGTCCGCTTTCCTGCACCATAGTCAGCTTTTGAATCCAAAGCCTGTCATCGCATCCTCCGGTGATTTCACTGGTGAGAATTATCATGATGTTTTGATCGTGAAGCGGGGCAAGACTATTTCGCTAAGCAAGATATTGAGGCACCTACCTAGCTACAACCAGGTACATGGCTTTTTCTGCAGAACTCGTGGACAAGGTGGCCCGTCTCATGACCCCTTCCTGTCATCCAGGTCATAACTAAAAAACCCCCAACAACCCTCTGCGGATGGGGATACGCAGAAAGTCGTTGGGGGCGACTGCTCGTTAAAGCTTCAGGCTTCGAACGTGAAGCCTGCCGCTCTTTTTAGCGTGCCAGGGTCTGGGTTTTTACGCCCGTGTCCAGGTTGTTGGAGCGGCCGTAGACGTCTTCGAAACGTTCGATGTCGTCTTCACCCAGGTAGCTGCCCGATTGCACTTCGATGATTTCCAACGGGATCTTGCCTGGGTTTTTCAGGCGATGGACCGAGGCGATCGGGATGTAGGTGGACTGGTTTTCGGTGAGCAGGAACACGTTCTCATCGCAGGTAACCTGAGCCGTGCCTGATACCACGATCCAGTGTTCAGCGCGGTGGTGGTGCATTTGCAGCGAGAGGCTGGCGCCCGGCTTGACCGAGATGCGCTTGACCTGGAAGCGGCCGCCCATGTCGACCGAGTCGTAGGAACCCCACGGACGATAGACTTCAAGGTGGTTCTGGGTTTCGCTGCGGCCCTGCTCATTGAGCGTGTTGACCATCTGCTTGACGCCTTGAACCTTGTCCTTGTGGACAATCATCATCGCGTCTTTGGTTTCCACGACCACGATGTTGTCCAGGCCGATCACCGAGACCAGCTTGCCGTTGCCGTGGATCATGCAGTTGCGGCTGTCTTGCAGGACGACGTCGCCTTTGGTGACGTTGCCGTTGCTGTCTTTCTCATGCACTTCCCACAGTGATGCCCAGCAACCGACGTCATTCCAGCCAGCGGTCAGCGGCACGACGCAGGCGCGTTGGGTTTTTTCCATCACGGCGTAGTCGATGGAGTTGTCCGGGCAGCAGGCGAAGGTGGCTTCGTCGATGTCGATGCTGTCGCCGTCACGCTTGCTGCGCTCCAGAGTCAGCATGCAGGTGTCGTAGATGTCCGGATCGTGCTTTTTCAGCTCTTCCAGATAACGGCTGGCACGGAACAGGAACATGCCGCTGTTCCAGAAGTAGCCGCCGGCCTGAACGAATTCCGCAGCGCGTTTTTCGTCTGGTTTTTCGACGAATTGCGATACGCGGCTCACGCCTTCCGGCAGCAGTGCATCGGCAGTGGATTTGATGTAGCCATAACCGGTTTCCGGTTTGGTGGCTGGCACGCCGAACAAGACCATTTCACCGCGTTCTGCGGCGACGGTGGCCAAGGCCAGGGCGCGTTGCAGGGCTTTCTGATCGTCGATCACGTGGTCGGCGGGCAGAATGAGCATCAGCTCGTCATTGCCTTCGGCCAGGAGCAGCATCGCAGTGATGGCAACCGCTGGGGCCGTGTTGCGGCCGAACGGTTCCATGATTACGGTCTGGGTTTCCAGTTTCAGGGCCGCCAGTTGCTCGGTGACGATGAAACGGTGGTCCTTGTTGCAGACCACGATTGGGTCCTGCATGCCGTCGAACACCAGGCGTTCGAGGGTTTGCTGGAACAAAGTGTGTTCACCGGTCAATGCCAGGAACTGCTTAGGGAACTGTTTACGCGAAAGCGGCCAGAGTCGTGAACCGCTACCGCCTGACAAGATCACTGGAATCATTTTGTATCTCCAATAGCATTCGAAATAGGGCTGAACGTCGTTCTGTCTGTCGTTTCTGTCTTGTTCTTGTTCCGCGTCGGTCGGTCCGCTCACGCCGCTCTCAATGAAAGGGCTCGGACCGACTGACTAAATTCGCTTAGCGAGTGGCTACTGGAGGCTTGACCCAGACTGGCGACAGGCTGCTGCCGCTGCCAGTGATGTACAGCACGGCGGCTTCGCCACGCTCAAGGGCAATTGGCTTCAGGTCGCTGACTTTCTTGTCGCCGTCATACAGCGCCAGGGTGACTTTCACTGGATTGATTTCACGCTCGCCGGTGCCTTTGGCGGCTACGGTCTTGACCACGTCGGTCTTGCCGTCGGCGGTTTTCAGGGTCAGCGCTTTGTCGCTGAGGTTCTGCACGCGCACCAGGGATTTCTGCTTGTTCTTGAACGGCGGCTCTTCAACCAGCTGTGGCTTGCCGCTGACGTTGTTGACCAGGGTGTAGTAGTGATCGCTGGCCAGTTTCACCGGAACCGTCTGGCTGCCGAGCTTGGCGCTGTAGTCACCCTGAGGCATGAAGCTGAACGCGGTGCTGCCCAGCGGAGCCACTTCGTTCATGTTGGTGTTGCCGACGGTGGCGCTGATTTCAGCGCTGCTGGCGTTATACACACGCACGAAGGTCGAGCCTTTCGGAGCGGTCGGGCCGTAAAGCGCGGCGTCGCCAGCGAAAGCCTGCAGGGACATGAAGCCCAGGCCAGCGGCCAGTGCGCAGGTTTTCAGGAAGCGGTTCTTGGTGGCGGTGTTTTTAGTTGCAGTGGTCATAGTGTTCTCAGCCAAAGTGTGTGGAGTGGTCTGTAAGGTCATTTGATGGGTCCTCTCAGTTTTGCGCCCGGTTGGGCGACTCGGATGTTTTGGCGTTTATGGCCAGATTTTGTTTATCGTCACGAGGCTTTTTGAGTTCGGCGATCCACTTCGGATCAAACTCGCCAAGGTCGTTATGAGCAGGCAGATAACGTTCCGGGAATTCCCAGATCAGCACTTGCGGCGGGCTGTTCTTGAACGCATCGGTTTGCAGGTACTTGAGCATTGGCAGAACCGGGCCGTGCCCGTCTTCTGCGTAATTCACGACATCGCTGTGAAGTGCCTGTTTAAGTGCGCCGAGAAAGTTCCAGTTAGGGTTGGCGCTGTAACTTGTGCCGACCAATCCAACTGCAACATCGCTGTCGGCAAATAACGCGTCATCACCGGATACCTGGGGTTCGACAAGATCCGTGCTTCTTTGTTGCAATTGATCTGGCTGCGGAAGCAAATTACTGAACAACGGATCCAGTGGCAGGAAGTTGGTCAGGTCGCCTTTATAAGCCGAAGTTTCTTTGGCCTGAGTCGTGAACTTTGTCGGTTCACCGCTCAGCGGATTTTTTTGCGCAATGGCAGCGCCAAGTTGCTGGGCGACTACTTCGGCACCCATTGGCGTCCAGTGGGTGTCGGTGCGCAGGAATACCTGGCCGTTCTGCTTGGCGCTTTGCAGCGGGCTCAGCAGATCAGGCGCAAACACACCGGCCTGAGCCGCTTGGGCATGGAATTGCTGATACAGATCGGTGTGCAGCGAGGCCGGCTTGTTAGCGCCGATGTGCTCCGGATACAGACGGGTCTTGGCCGGAATGATCGCCAATACCAGCTCGGTGCCCTGGGCTTTCAGCGCGTCACGTACGCCCTGGATGATTGCCAGGTTGTCCGCTTCGTTCTGCTCGCCGTTGACGACTGCATTGAACTCTTCGTCGGTGTACAGCCATTGGTCCTTGCCCAGCTCAACGCCGGGACGACCTTCGTTGAACAGCTTGTAATCCAGTGCCGCCCAGAGGTTGGTGCCAATGCGCTTGATCGGGAACTCTTCGTCGTAGTGAGTCTCCGCTGCTTTGGCCCAGCGACCATTGAGGATCGTGGTTTCCGCTGAGGTCGAGAAGCTGCTGAAACTGCGCAGCGACCAGATCCCCAGTGCCAACAGGATCCCCATGAACAGGGCGATGTAGAGGATTCGTAATGAACGGGTCATGTCAGGCTCCTCAGAACTGGAAGTAAAGGAACGGCGAGAAGCTTTGCGCCGAAAGTTTGAGAATCGATGCAACAAACAGCAGCAGGATCAAGGTGCGCATGGCGTAACGTGGCCAATCGGCAACCCAGTACGCGGGTTGCACCTGGGCTTCTACGCCCACGGTGTAGCCGGGCTGATGAATGCTGCCTGGGTTATCACCGGGAACAGCCTTGATGGTGCCGGCTACGGCGTTGGCCGGGCCGTCAGCCTGAACGCCCAGATCCGGCGTGGCTTTGCTGGCGGCTTTGTCGGCAGGGCGATTCTTGTAGAAGTCGCGCAGGCCGAAGAACGCCAGGGTCACGTAAGCCACGATCAGGGTTGCCACTTGCAGACCGGTGAGGCTGGCCTGATTGAGTTCCGACAGCTGCCAATCACCGAAGCTGAACATCGCGCCATACATGCGACCGGCGACGTGCAGGTTTTCCGAGCGGAAGATTACCCAGCCCATGACGACCAGCAGGAAAGTCAGTGCCCAGCGAATCGGGTTGAAGCTGCGCGGGTTGGTGTTCAGTCCCAACGCTTTTTCAATCGCCAGCCACATGCCGTGCCAGGCGCCCCAGACGATGTAAGTGATGTTCGCGCCGTGCCACAGACCGCCAAGCAGCATGGTCAGGAACAGGTTGCGATAAGTGGTCAGCGTGCCGCCACGGTTGCCGCCCAAGGTGATGTACAGATAGTCACGCAGCCAGGTGGAAAGGCTGATGTGCCAGCGACGCCAGAACTCGGTGATCGACTGACTGACGTACGGCTGCTTGAAGTTTTCCATGAAACGGAAACCCATCATCAAGCCTAGGCCGATGGCCATGTCGCTGTAACCGGAGAAGTCGAAATACAGCTGCGCGGTGTAGGCCAGCGCTCCTAGCCAGGCATCGCCCGTGGTCGGGTTCTGCAAGGCGAAGCAATGGTCGGCAACCACCGCCAGGGTGTCGGCGATGAAGACCTTCTTGATGAAACCCTGCATGAACCGCGTGCAACCCTCGGAGAATTTATCCAAGGTGTGGGTGCGGTTGTTGAACTGATCGGCGAGGTCGCGAAACCGCAGGACCGGGCCGGCGATCAGGTGCGGGAAAATCGCCACGAACGCTGCAAAGTCGATGAGGTTGCGGGTGGCCGGGGTATCACCGCGATACACGTCGATGATGTAGCTGATGGACTCGAAGATGTAGAACGAGATCCCGATCGGCAACAGCACGTGGGTCAGGATGAACGGCTCAAGCCCGACCGAAGTCATCATGGCGTTGATGCTGTCCACACCGAAGTTGGCGTACTTGAAGTAGCCCAGGATGCACAGGTCGACGCCGACGCCGAGCAACAGCCAGCGTTGGGCTGGCTTGGTGCGAACACCTGCGGCGCCCACCTTGAGGCCGATCCAGTAGTTCCACAACGTGACGGCGGCAAACAGCGCCAGGAAGTCCACTCGCCACCAGGCGTAGAAGACGTAACTGGCAACCAGCAGCAGCAGGTTGCGGTAGCGTTGCCCGCTCAAGTAGTACAAGCCGAGGAAGATCGGCAAGAACAGGAACAGGAACACGTTGGATGAAAAAACCATCCTTATCTCTCCGTTTGTCCAACAGTCAAAGGCCGAAGCCCCCCCAAACCCCCCACAGCAAAATGGGGGTTAACGCAGTGCCCGTAGGAGCGGATTCATCCGCGAGGTCGGTATTGCAGATCATGGATATGGATCTGAATGCCCGTCCCCTCGCGGCTAAAGCCGCTCCTACGGTTGAGCTATGTATCAGCTGCCTTTGTCACCCTTCTCATGGCTCGGGTCGAAGACCTTGGTCAGGTCGCCACCGAGGCGGAAGGTTTTGAACGGTTGCATCTTGTGTTTGTTTTCCAGCACTTCAGGCTTGCAGGTGTAGAGCGAGCAGTACGGTTCAAGCCAGGCAAACTTGCTGTCGATCTTCAGATCCGTCATGTCCTGCTTGTCGCCATTCTTCTGCTTGAAGGCTTCCGGATCCTTGACGCCGCTGAGTACGCGTTCGCCAAGACGCTGCAACGCGCCGTTGTTTTCCGGGCGCACATCGACGCCGTTCACCTGAGCGAAACTGGCGATCATGGCCAGCGGCGGCAGGGCGTAGTTGTGATACGACAAGGCACGCTGATTGCGCTTGAGTTCGTTAGGCAGGAAGCCGTCCTTGTCGACCTGATTGGCGCCGACCTTGAATTCCTTCACCGCCCAGTCGAACAAGTCCTTGCGGTTGGTGGCGACCGAAGTTGCCATCACCGACCAGGCAGCCCAGTACGAGTGGTTGTTGGTTTTTTCCAGCGGCAGGTTGTCCCAGTCGCTGACCACTTGATCGGCCAGCTTGCTGAACCAGGCTTCGATGACTTGCGCCTGTTGCTGATGCGCCGCCAGTGGATGCGAATCGGAGAACTTCAAACGCAGGTAAGCGGAAGACATGCTGCCCAGCGCCCATTTGCGCATCGACTTGCCGGTGTGGTTGAAGTCCTTGGACTCCAGCGCATCGGCCTTGGCCCAGGTGGTGAGCATGTTCAGCGCGCAATCGAGCTGTTCCGGACGGCCATCACGCATGTACTGCATCACGACTTTGCTGATGCCGCGTTCCAGGGTGGTGATCGACTTGGTCGCCTCACGGAAAGCTTCTTCCGACTCCTCGTTGAGGGTCGAACGTGCCTTGTCGGAACCTTCGTATTTGCTGCGGAACACCAACTTGTCGGTGTACGGCTGCGGGATCGCGTCACAGGTGAAGTTGTTTTCGCCGGTTTTGAGTTTCTCGATCGGCGCGTAATACCCCTGCGGCGGCACGAGTGTCGTGGCCGCGCTCGCTGCCCCGGCAAACATCGCCAGAGACAGCAGGGTAGGGAGCATCAGTTTCGGAGTGTGCATAAGTAGCCTCATAACCCGGCTTGCGCGGTGTTCTGCGCAGCTCTCGGGAACACGTTACGTTTGCAAACCTTCGCCTCGATCTTCTGCGGTGCAGCACCCGCTTCCGGGCCCTGTACTTCCAGTGCGAGCAATTGCTGGTCAGCCCAGTCCTTGTCCTCGCGCAGTTCGAAGGAGAAGCGTCCGTCGGTATCGGATGTTTCCGGTTTTTCGATTTTCAGATCTTCGTGACGGCCGTTCATGTACCAGAGCTTGGCCTGAAGGACTTTCACCGACGGGTCGGCATAACGAATGTCGATCTGATTGCTGCCGTTGCGGATGTCCTTGATTCCATTCTTGCCATTGACCAACACTTCGTTGGTGCCCGGCTTGAGGGTGGTGCTGGCGCTCATGATGGCCGGCTTGCCTTCGCAGCCGTTATCCAGCAGCGACATCATCTGGCGATAGATGGTCTCCTGGTCCAGGCGGTACAACGGCGAGAATTCCCAGATCAGGACCTTCGGTGGACGCTTCTGGAAATCTTCACTGCCCAAGTACTGCAGCATCGAACCTTCCAGGCCACCGCCAGGGAACGCGACGTTCAACACGTCAGCGCCAATGTATTCCTGCAAGAAACCGGCAAAGTTGTAGTTCTTGCCACTGTGGCTGGTACCGACCAGGGTGATTTCCGGGTTGCCGGAATCGCCGAACAGATCGCCATCCGCCGCTTCGCCTTTAGGCTCGGTGGTGAACTGATCCATGTACTGGACTGCATAAGTATTGCCGCATAGCTGCGCCGCCATGTTGTGCAGGGTGCCGGTCTTGCCCATGCGGCCGGAGACGTGGCTCTCGAATTCGCGCTTGGGAATGCTGGCGTAACCTGGAACCTTCTTCACGGTTTCAGCAACGATTTTTGCCGTGCGCTGGGCGCCGTATGGCGTCCAGTGTTGGTCGCCACGGAAGTAGAAGTCGTGCGCCTGCTGCTCGTTGGTCAATGGCGACAGATCAGGCACCCAATAGCCCATCTTGCTGAAGCGACCGAGCATGGCCTGGTAGTTGGTCAGCGCTTTTTCATAGTCGAACTTGTCGCGTTCGGCCGGGAACAGTTTGTTGCGATCCACCAGGCCGCGCGTCGGCTGGTAAACCACTACCAGTTCCACACCTTTGCTCTTGAAGGCATCGTGCAGTTCTTTCATGCGACGGTAGCCTTCCGGCGTGGTGTCGAACTCGGTGCGCAAGTCTTCCTGGGTCCGGAACAGCCAGTCGCCCTGAGCCTGCACCAGCGTGGTGAAGTTCTGCTGATAGCGGGTCACGTAATTCTTGGCATCGTGAGCTTCAGGGCACAGGTTGCAGCAAGGCTCGGCGGTGAACGTCGGTGCCGTTGTGTCGTCGGCACGAGCACCGCCACTGATAGCGATCAGGGCTGCGGTCAGGCCGGACAGACTGAGTAACTTGATCAAATGTGCGTGCATAAAAATATCTTCCTCAGTCCTGAAGTTCTGTCTGGCGCTCGACCGGGTCGATCAGCACGGCTTTCTTCTGGCGGACCAGCAAGTCGAGAATCTCGTCCTGGCGCTCGCCCAAGATGCCGTTGAAGCTGATGCCGTTGCTCTTGGTCGGTGCCAGCATCGCGACGCGATACAACTCGATACTCAAGGGCGAGTCGATGGACAGCGGGCCGGAGTTGTTGCCGGTCAGTTCACCGCCGACAACGATCAGCGATACTTTGGTATCGAACGGGTCAAGGTCGATGTTGCGGTCGGTGTCGCTCAGATCCTTGATGTGGCCGTAGACGCCCATCAGGCCGTTGGCCATGGCGACGTTCTCGTACAGCTTGATGTTCACGCTGTTACGTACGCGGATGCCGTGACGACGGTTGGCAATCACGCGGTTGCCCCACAAGAGGTTGTCGCCGCTCTCGTACAAGGTGATACCGTCAGAATGGTTCTGATAGACCTCGTTGTACGCGACCAGATTGTTGCTGCTGTTACGGTCAAGGACCACGCCGGACAATTTGTTGTCGTGGCTCTTGTTGCGGAAAATGAAGCTGTCGTTCACCTCACGGGAAATGATGATTCCGTGCTTTTTCTTGGTCCCGTAGACGTCGTTCTCGGCAATGATCAAGCCGTGGGAACGGTCGTGGGGGTCAATGCCGTACACGATGTTGTCGCGATAGGTGTTGCCTTTGACCACGAAGTCTCGGGTTTCATAGCAATAGAAGCCGTACCACATGTCGGCGAACTCGGAGCCGATGATCCAGCCAGTCGGTTCCGGACGCTTCATGACCTTGGCCATGTTCGGCGTGTATTGGGAAATACTCACGCCGTAGGACTTACTCTTGGAGTAGCCCAGGCTCGCCATCTTGCTGTTGACCACGTAAGTCTGCGAACCGCCCCACGACAACAGGAACGGACGGAACTCGTTCGGTGAGCGGAACGTGGCCAGGCCTTTGTCCGCTTCGCGCCAGCCATTCAACTGGGAATCAGACATGAACAACTTGCCCTCAACCACCAGGAACGAACCGCCTTCCTGGGACAGACGCAGCTCCTTTTTGGCGATTTCCAGGGTTGCATGTTCGGTCACGAGAATCGGCACGCGGGCCAGGAACACACCTGGCGACACTTCGTTCAGGTACTGCTTGGGTACTTTCTTGGCCAGGTCCTGCAGCGTGGCATAACCGTCTTCAACAACGATGGCCTGCGGGATGCCGCGTTGACGGGCTACCCATTCGGCCATCTTGTTGTCGCCACCGATGAATTCCTTCAGACCGTTTTCCGCCATCATCCGGCCCATGCGTACTTTCGCCGGCTTGCCGCGCACGATTTTTTTCGCAGCGGCTTCGGCGGTGTAGCCGGTCAGGTCCGGCAGCTTGGGCTTGGCCATCATCAGCGGCTCAATGGGCGGGCTACTGATGGTGTAGGTCTTGGCCTGTTGCAATCCTTTAACGACCCCGGCCTTGGCTGGAGCGGTTGCAACCGGCGCACTGTTAGCCAGTACCACCGAGCTGCCGAGCAACAGCGCGCTGCTCAGCACTACGCTTTCCAGCAGGGCTTGTGGCCAGGCCCGTGTTCGCAGGTTGCTTGCTTGACTGTTCATCTCTCGCACTCCTTTCGCGGCTCGCATCAGAAGCGCCAGATAACGTCGACGATGGCGCGGTGCATGTATTCATCTACGCCACTGTGATAAGCGTCGCCCGGCTTGAAGACACCGGCGCGCAGGCGCACCAGCGCCGAAGGCTCGTCCATCGACTGGCTCAACGCCGCCGGCAACAGGCCCTGCTTGAAGTACTTGGTCACGACCAGGTCCATTTCCTGACCCAGATCCTTGCGGCCGTCTTCCAGCGGCAACGAATCGAAGGTGTTGGTCGAGATGCCGTTTTCGTCGAAGTTCTCGCGATTCGGGTTCACGCCAGCGCCGCCGATACGGGCGTTGCCGTCGACACGACGAAACTTGTGATAGATCAGCGACGCATCGTAGTCGTCACGCAGCTGCCAGGAGGCGAACAGCGAGCCGGTTTCCACGTTGGCCATTTCGCCCTGGAACGCTTCACCGAAGCGATGCACGCGCGAGCGGGTACCGGTCCAGTTCGAACGGTTGCTTTCCAGGCCGTTCTGTTCGTAATTCTTGCTGGCGCGCGAGTACGCGGCGCCGACTTGCCATTGCGGATCGAGACGGAAACGCAGGCCCAGATCGGTCGCCCAGCCATTGACGTTGCTGCTGGCCTTGTCGCCTGCCAGGTACTGATCAGTGGTGGTGTCATAACTGGTGGGGGTTTCGTCACGATCACCGGTCAGGTAAGTCAGGCTGCCCCAATAGTTGATCGGGTTGGTGTTGCGATAGTTGTAAGCATCGCTGTTGGCCTGCAGACCCAGCCAGGTCAGATCGCTCCGGGAAGTCTTATCCAGGTCGTCGACAACTTCGTTCTTGTCCTTGAGGCTGCCGCCGTCGTGGCTGTAATGGGCGCGCACGCCGGCCCAATGGCCAGGGGTCCACTGGTAGGCCACGTCACCGAACACATGCTGGCGATCCTTGTCTTTCGGATCCAGCTCGGTCAGGTCGGTGCGGTATTCGCTGAAGCGCTGGGCAGCGCCGACATCGGCACGCAACAGCGTGGTGTCGAACGCCCAGTTCACCGCTTCGATGTTCACGTCATGCCATTGGCCGTCGTCGTTGCGCAGGCGCTGACGACCGACCTTGAGCATTTCGCCAGGGTACGGAGTAAAACCGCTGTAGCCGATCCAGAATTCACGCAAGGCCAGATAGCTCTTGTCGACTTCCCGCTCGCTGGCATTGCCGCGAGCCGTTTGGGTGCCGCTGCCATCGCTGGTGGCTTGTTCCAGTGGGTCAGTCTGGATGGTGTCGGTGGCGGTCACCACCTGGCCCATCGCATAGCCACTGAAGTTACCGCGCTCGCCGTAAATCCATGGACGCACGTCGAGACCGATACCGTTGACGTCGCCGCCGGAACGGGTGCCCAGGTCGCGGTCGTCTTCGGCCTGGCCGGTGATCTTCACTTCCAGACCAAAGTTCTTGTCTTCAGTCATCGCGGCCAATGTCGGGGTCGCCCACAACAAGGTAAAGCCCAGGCCCATGCCGGCAGCCATCAGGGAATTCAGTTTCATAGGGGTGCGTCCTCGCCGTCTTCTTTTTGCAGGGCTTGCATGGCCAGCGCGTTCTGGCTGCTGGCGCCCCGGACTTTTTGCTCTTGTTCCAGCAACCGTTGGGCTGCGGCGAGCTTTTCGGGCGGTAGTGCGGCGCTCAGTTGCTGCGCCAGATCGGTGGCTTGCGGCGTACCTTGCTTCAGCGCCAATTGGCTGAAGACCCAGGCATTGACCGGATTGGGGATCGTGCCCTTGCCTTGCGAGTAGAGCTGGGCGATGGCGTAGTCGGCACTGTTCTGGCCGCCGCGTGCAGCGATCAGCAGTTCGTCCACAGCCTTCTGTGGATAGACCTGGCCGAGGTAGCCCCGGCGATAGATCTGCCCCAGGTAGTAATGCGCGGCGATTTCCGAGCCCGCGGCTTTCTTGAGATGCTCTTCGGCTTTTTTCGAATCAGCCGGCACCCATTTGCCTTCGTAGTACAGCTTGCCCAGCAGCAGTTCGGCGCGGGGTTGATCCGCAGCGCGACCGTTGTCCAGGTATTCCATCATCTTGTCGACGTCGCCCAGATCGGGGAAGTCGTAGAGCAGTTTGGCCAGGGTGACCCAGGAAATCGGGTAGCCCGGCGCGACTTGCTCCAGCAATTGCTGGGCAGTTTTTTCGTCCGGGGTGCCAATCTCGGAGTCGCCAAGCACGCGGGCTACGCTGTCCACGCGCTGAGCGCCGACAGTGCCGATCGCGTAAGCGCTTTGCAGCTGCTTGATCAGCGCTGCCTGCTGTTCGGTCTGACCGCGTTTCTGGTACACGGTGGCCAGTTCGACATAGCAGATGTCAGTGGTGTTCAGCGCGGTCTTGCAGATGGTTTCGACTTCATCCAGATGCTGATCGTAAGTGCCTTGGGTGCGATACAGCAGCACTTGGGCCAGACCTGCTTCCGGGTAGCCGGCAGCGCGCCATTCGCTGATCTTCTGCTGCGCGTTCACGTTGGGGAACGTGTGCGGGTATTGCAGATAGAGCATCGCCAGCGGCGTCAGAGAAGAAGTATCGCCATTGGCGAATGCCTTCTTCAGCAACTGCTCGGCTTCCTGGTGTTCAGCTTCGGTGGCATACGGTTTGGCAGCCAGCAGGCGGCCCAGACGCGATTGCGCCCGAGGCGAAGTTTCTGCGGCGGCGCGGTAGGTGGCTTCGGCCTGCTTGAGCAGGGCCGGATCGCGGCTTTCTACCTGAATATCGGCCAGACCGACCTGTGCATCGCTGTAGCCCAGGTCCGCCAGTTGCCGATAGTTCTGCTCTGCCAGGGCGGTGTCGCCGTTTTTCAGGGCTTCATTGGCCAGGCGTTGATCGGGCAGACCGGCACAACCGGTCAGCGCGAAGGCAATCGCCAGGCTCAATAGCGTTGGGGTCGACAAGGTTCGTAGTGGGCTACCCATGTTAGAGACCCGCGGCCATGGCTTTGTCGATCAGCCAGTTCATCGAAGGGCCACGATCACTGGTGACTTCTACAGGGCGACCGGAAAGCGAGCTGTCCAGCACTTCGTCAGGCTTGATCTGCACGCGGATGTCGGTGGACAGATCGGCGTCGCTCAAGTTGGTGCTGCTGACGATTTGACCGGTACGGACCTTGTCTTCGCCTGCGACCTGGAAGTTCACGTGAGTGCCGGGTTTGACATCGTTGAACTGGCGATAGGTGAAGCGTGCTTCAACGTTGGCGGCCGTGTTACGCGGCACCAGTTGGAAGATCACCTGACCTTTGGAAGCGAACTGACCGTCCGACACCAATTGCTTGGCAACGACGCAATCGCACGGGCTGGTCAAAGTACCGGCCATTTGCTTGCCGTACAGCTCTTCGATTTTGGCAGGTTGCAGGTCGTCGCCGTTCAGGCTGCCCTTGAGCATTTCCAGCATGCTGGTGCTGAACGAAGCGAGCGGGGCGCCTTTGGCAATCGGGCCGTTGACCTGAGCCAGGCTCTGGACGGTGCCTTCACGCGGCATGGTGACATCCATCGACGGCAAGGTAACCAGGCCAGCCGATGCGTGGCTCACAAAGTACAAGCCGTAGACGGTCTTGAAAATGAAACCGAATGCCGCCAGGCCAACAATGAAAATGCCGAGGCTGAAGGTCACTGCGCGCAGCCGCGCGAGGGCGCTCATGCCGCCGCCTTCGCCTTTGTTCTTGCGCGCCTTGGTGAAGTTGTCACGCTGCAAGGTGGCAAGTACTTCGCCCATGCTGACGATGTCGCCGCTCAGGTGCGAAGTGATCAGGTGGCGCAGGGTGGCGATGTCTTGCTGTTCCAGGTTCTGGAATTGGCAACCCACGCGGCCGGTAGAAGAGTCTACCGAACGGACCTGCATTTCGATGTCCATGGCCAGGCCAAGGTTGTCGATCAGAAATTGCAGGCGACCCTTGATAACTGAACCTGTGGCCAGGCGCAGATTGTTCGGGGCAACGAAACTCAGACCACCGGCCGACAGGTCTTCAACCTGGACCAGAGGCGCGTTGGGCTGGCCATTGAGCAGGCGCAGCTTGGCGGGAATCCGGATCCGCGCGTGTTGACGCTGGGCTTCGGATTCATGGACGACGTTCGCATTCACGGCTGTATTCATGGTTAATTTTTCCTACTTAAGCGATTAATCCGTGGGTCTGGTCAAACCATCGTCAACAGCACTGCGACGAAGATGGTGCCAGCCGAGAAAGTCATGGTTCGGGAGGACCATGTGTTGAACCAGCCCTGGAAACTGGCCATGTCACGGCTGAGTTTTGTGTCCTGACGAGTCCAGGACTGTCGGTCCAGGCGGAAGAAGACGTAGATCTTCATCAGCGCACCGACGATCTGGTTGTAATAAAGAATGATCGGATAGGCAGGCCCGATCGTGTGCCCTGACAAGGACAGCATCAGGGTGAGAATCAGGCGGGTGATGCCGATCCACAGCAGGTACATCAGGATGAACGTCACGCCATACTTCATGCTGGCGATGATCGCGACCGTCAGGCCGAGGATTGATGTCCACATGGACACCCGCTGATCGAACAGCACGACGCTGGTGAACAGACCCAGGCGACCCATGCCCAGGCCCAGTGCCCGGGAGTTCTGCCGCAGGTTATTGCCGTACCAGCGATACATCAGTTTGCGGCTGGCCTTGATGAAGCTCTTTTCCGGCGGATGCTCCACGGTATTGATAGCGGCATCCGGGACGTAGAACGTGTCGTAGCCCAGGCGCATCAGGCTGAACCAGCTGGACTTGTCATCGCCGGTGAGAAACTTGAACTTGCCCAGGCGCCAGTGAGTGAGCGAATCGCTCTCGACGTCGGCAATGAATGCCGGGTCGGTCACGACCGAAGCACGAAACACCGACATACGGCCGGTCATGGTCAACACGCGCTTGGACAGCGCCATCGAGCACATGTTGATGTGACGCTGGGCGAAACGCAGCTTGTGCCATTCGCTCATGATGTAGCCGCCGCGCACTTCGCAGAACTCGTTGGTGGTCAGGCCGCCGACATTGCCGAACAGCTGGAACCAGGGCACGGTCTTGCGCACGACGCCTTCGCTGAGCACGGTATCGCCATCGATCACGGCAACTACAGCGCGGTCATCCGGCAAGTGCCGGGAAATAGCGCGGAAGCCGAAAGCCAGGCCGTCACGCTTGCCGGTACCGGCGATGCGCACGAAGTCCAGCTTCACATGCGCAGGCGGATTGGCCTTCTCCCACATCGCCTTGACCAGCAGCTCATCGGACATTTCCACCAGCGAGCAGACGATCGTGGTCGGGAAACCGCATTCAATGGCTTCGCGAATCACCGAGCTGTACACCTGCGCCGTGGTCAGCGCATCGATACGAAAGCTGGTGACCATCAGAAACACATGGGACGGGTCCGCGGATTTGCCGAGCTTGCGAACCTTGCGGCGCAAGTGCGGGTAGACCACGTACAGAAACAGCATGCCGCGCAAGAAGTGCGTGGCACCCATCGAGTAGCGCCAGATACCAACGGCGCCAATCAGGAAAATAAAGTTCTTCGACTCGGCGTCGAAGATACTTGTAGGCAGCGCCAGAGCGAGGCCCATCAATAAACTCAGGTAGAACAGCCAACCGGCGGCCTGTAAAAGGCCGGTCTTTAGCCTGTGCATAATCTGTATCCCAAAGTCAGTTGCAAGCCTCAAGCCCCCGGTTTCAAACGCGGGGCTGGACAGGGAACCGTTGGAGCGAAACTTGCCCGCGAATGAACGTTGCGCGGTATGAAGACCGTCCGCGTCGTTCCCTTCGCGGGCAAGCCTCGCTCCTACAGCTTGCGGCTGATTTACCAGCAGATACCTTCGGTACGGTCGCTTTCGCTGGTGGCGCTGGTCATGAAGCCGACCAGATCGACGACGTGCTTGCCGGCTGGCGCATTGTTGGCCAGGGCGCGGAAACGCTCGTCGCGGTTACCCAGGATGATCACGTCAGCGTCCCCAATCACGGTTTCGAAGTCCGAGTTGAGCAAGGACGAAACGTGCGGGATTTTTGACTCGATGTACTCTTTGTTGGCTCCATGGACGCGAGCGTATTCAACGTTGGCGTCGTAGATGCTCAGGTCAAAGCCTTTACCGATCAGCATTTCGGCCAGCTCTACCAGCGGGCTTTCGCGCAGATCGTCGGTGCCGGCCTTGAAGCTCAGACCCAGCAGGGCGACTTTGCGAGTGTCGTGGCTGGAAATGATGTCGAAGGCGTTCTGCACCTGGGACACGTTGCTGCGCATCAACGAGTTGAGCAGCGGTGCTTCCACGTCCAGGCTGCTGGCGCGGTAGGTCAGGGCGCGGACGTCCTTTGGCAGGCAAGAGCCGCCGAAGGCGAAGCCGGGACGCATGTAGTACTGAGACAGGTTGAGGGTCTTGTCCTGGCAAACCACTTCCATCACTTCACGACCATCGACGCCGACTGCTTTGGCGATGTTGCCGATTTCGTTGGCGAAGGTCACTTTGGTGGCGTGCCACACGTTGCAGGTGTACTTGATCATCTCGGCCACTGCGATGTCCTTGCGGATGATCGGAGCGTCGAGTTCTTCGTACAGGGACTGCAGGACATCGCCGGAAGCTTTGTCGAATTCGCCGATAACGGTCATCGGTGGCAGGTCGTAGTCCTTGATCGCGGTGCTTTCACGCAGGAACTCAGGGTTCACTGCAACGCCGAAATCGATACCGGCCTTTTTGCCGGAGCAATCTTCCAGGATCGGGATAACCACGTTGGCGACCGTGCCAGGCAATACAGTACTGCGCACCACGATGGTGTGGCGGGAAGTCTTGTCGCGCAGAACAAAGCCGATTTCGCGGCAGACGGATTCGATGTAATCGAGTTCCAGATCGCCGTTCTTCTTGCTCGGCGTGCCGACGCAGATCATCGACAGGTCGGTGGCCCGAATGGCTTCGGAGAAGTCTGTGGTGCCGCGCAGCTTGCCGGTACGAATACCCTGCGCCAGGAGGTCTTCCAGGCCGGGTTCTACGATTGGCGATTTGCCGTTATTGATAAGGTCGATCTTGGCTGCAGAGATATCCACACCAACAACATCATGACCCCGCGCAGAAAGGCAACCGGCACATACTGCACCGACATAACCCAAACCAAAGATGCTGATACGCATCGTATTCTCCTCGATGTTCACGCCATAAGTTGGCTGGATATTAAAATTTGACCAGCAGTTATCGCGCGCTCGAAAAACGTGACTAGTTGAAGTCACACATATCGAACGCAGGCATAGATGAAAGGTGAGCGCCAAATAGTTAAGGCAGACTCAAGTACTGCTGAGTATTCGTGGCAAGTAACCTGTATGTAACGCTACAGGTTCTCGCTCTGGGACGCGGCAAGCCACTCCGGTCGGTGTCCCCAGTGGTCTCTAGGTCAGAGGCTCGGGCTAAAGCCTTTGCGGTCGTTCCTGAGTCTCGCTGTGTGCACCTCTATAGTGCTTTGCCCAACAACCAATCGTTGCCAAATGGTGCGTTAATCTCCAGATACCTACCGCCTTGACCCGTCAGGTCAAACATCGTGGTCGGCAACTTCCAGTTTCTCCACCTTCTCTGTAAGTGATCTCTCACAAGGTTGGCGAGAATTGTTACGGGATGTAGGAGCCCTTGATTTCGAGATAAGTTCCTGGCCACTCGTCCTCTTTTTGAGATTCGTCGATTTCAGACCGCTCAAATAAGTAGTTGCACAATGGTGGCATTTTCTGTTTGAGCCTTAGTTATCAGGGGTTAGAGCGTCTTAATATAGAAAAGCCACTATCGCTAAAAAGCAAAATGCTAGCACGCAAAAATTTTGTTAATTTTTTGAGAATGGAAAGTTGAAAAACTCGAAGACTTAATATTGACGTCATTAATTCGTCAAAAACACGTCTCGATAAAGGGGGGGTATCAGCGCAACCAGGCCTGCTGTTGCGCTTTATAAGGGTTTTACTGTTCGGGAGTTTCGCGCAGGAACACTAACTTGGTAGGTGTGGACTGTTCGCTGCTGTAGCGATAGCCCTGAGCGTCGAACTGCTTTAGTGCGTCGGGTGTATTGATCTGCTCGGAAATCACGAAGCGACTCATCATGCCTCGGGCTTTTTTTGCATAGAAGCTGATGATCTTGTACTGCCCGTTCTTGAAGTCCTTGAACTCGGTGTCGATGATCCTGGCCTTCAAGGCAGGGCGTTTTACTGCGGAAAAATATTCGGTCGACGCCAGGTTCAGCAGCAGGTCGTCGCCTTGCTCGGCCAGCGCCTCGTTGAGCCATTCGCTGATGCGTGTACCCCAGAATGCGTAAAGATCCTTACCGCGAGCGTTGGCGAGTTTGGTGCCCATTTCCAGCCGATACGGCTGCATCAAGTCGAGCGGTCGAAGCAGGCCGTACAGACCGGACAGCATGCGCAAGTGGTTCTGGGCATAGGTCAGTTCGGCTTCGCTCAGGGTTTCGGCTTGCAGCCCGGTGTACACATCGCCCTTGAACGCCAGCAACGCCTGTTTGGCGTTTTCCGGGGTAAAGGCCGGGGTCCAGCTGCCGAAGCGCGCGGCATTAAGGCCCGAGAGCTTGTCGGACAGGTGCATCAACTCGCTGATCTGCGCCGGGCTGAGCTCGCGCAACTGGGTGATCAACTCCTGAGAGTGGTCCAGGTATTGCGGCTGAGTGAAGCGGGCAGTGGTCGGCGGGGTGTCGAAATCGAGGGTTTTCGCTGGGGAAATCACCATCAGCATAAAGTCGTCTCCTTTAATCGTGAGGGCGATTCTATGGGGAATGATGACTGGACTCTAGCGCCTGACGTGATTCTCACGGGGCGGGCATCCCCGCGGGTGGGGTCAGTTCTGATAACGCATCAACTCGGTCAGCTCGGCTGCACTCATGCATACGTTCTGCACAATGGTATCCAGGCGCTCACGATCAATGTGGGCTGACGGGATCATTACCCCCAGAACGCCGATGATTTTGCCGGAGCGGCAGCGAACCGGTGCAGCGACGCTGGAAAACGCCGGCTCGAAGTAGCCCTCGCCCATGACGTAAGGCTGCTGGCTGTCACTCTGCAGCAACTGATAAAGCTTTTCAGCGTTGGCGGGGGTATCCGGGGAGTACGTTTCCAGGCGTTCTTCCGGGTAAAGTCTTTTTAGCTGCTCCAGGCTCATGTCCTGCAGGAGGATTCGTCCCACCACCGTGGCGTGGGCTGGAAGTCTGGCGCCCACGTTCATGGCGCTGGTCAATGAGGTGGGTGGAAGCGCTCGGGCGATGTAGACCACCGAGCGTCCATCGAGCACGGCAATATTGCAGGGGTAGTTGATCAGTTCAGCAAGACGATGAAGGATTGGCTGGCCCAATTCGGTGATGTCCAGCGAGGCAACGTATTCGAAACCCAGGCGCAGGACGGCAAGGCCGAGGCGATATTCATGCCCGGTTTCGCTGCGTTTGACGAATCCGAGGTTCTCCAGTGTCATTAACAACCGATAGACAGTGGCGCGCGGCACATCCAGGCGCTTTGCCAGTTGCGGGGCGGTGAGCGCGGGCGTCTCCCGGCTGAATTCGGACAGTAGCATCAAGCCGCGCTCCAGACCTGGTACGAGGTATTTTTCTTGAGCGGTTTTGGCTGGGGGGATGTCATTGCCCATCAGAGGGGGATCCTTTGGTGTGGTGCGAATCTGTCTTTTTGCGTGGAGCGACTATATCGATCCGGGCCGATACAGGCAAAAGTTCGGTACTGGCCTCCTCATGCTGCTCAGGTGCTGAAAACGGCGCTTCCTTGCGCCAAACCAGAGGTGCGTGGTGTTGCGATGAACTCAGAAAACGTTGATCGGGTAGTCGATGACCAGGCGTGTTTCGGTAATGTTGCCATCCCCTTGTGCAGCGTTTGCCCGGTGGATGGCGTGCTGCAGCTTGAATGAAAGGTCCTTGGCGGCACCGCTCTGGACGGTATAGCGCGCCCACAGATCGAGCTCATGGTGACGCGCGTCTTCGCCATAGAACTGATAAAAGGCGCTGGTGGTCGGCGTATGCGAAGCGTCGATGTCCCAGCCTTTGAGATATCGGGCCATGAGCGTGAGGCCGGGTACACCATAGGTTTTGAAATTCAGGTCATAGCGCGCTTGCCATGATTTTTCGCCGGGCGCGTTGAAGTCTGACCAGCTGACCGAGTTGGCAACGAAGATCGAGTCACCGCTGGATTTGTCGCCGAAGCCCAGATAGTCGAAGGGTGTATCGCCATCGACCTGTTGCCAGGCCAATGTGAATGTATGGGCGCTGTAGGTGTATCCGCCCTGCATGGACCAGATAACGTTGCTGATGGGGCCAAGCTTGGCGTCCCCGCTGTCATTGGTCTTGTAGATATTGAAGTCCAGCAGCACCGACTGGTTGTCGGTCAACGCATTGGCGTAATTGACGTTGCCATAGTATTGGTGCCAGACATCTTTCACGTCCGCGCCATACAGCGTCACATTCAACTGGTCGCTGATGGTATAGAGGCCGCCGAGATAGTTGACTTCTTCTATGTCCAGATTGTTGACGCTGGTGTAGGGCGAGTAGGTTGTAGACAGATGACCGTTGGTTTTACCCTCTCGCGATCCCGAGCCGGCCGTAAAGTGGCCGAACTCCAGATCCAGGTCCTTGATATCCTTGCTGGTAATTTGCAGCCCACGTACGGTGGCCGGAAATATCTTCGAGCCATGCGCTGCGAACACCGGAGCGCTGGTACTCATGGTCCCGTAGCGAAACGTGGTGTCCGAAACACGCATCTTCAGTGATCCACCACTTTTGCTCATGCTGTCTTCCGGGTAACCGTCTGCGCCCACCATCATATTGCCGGTACCGGTGCGTCCGCCGCCGGTATCCAGGGCAAAGGCATAATACGAATATGCGTCCAGACCGACTCCCACCAAGCCCTGAGTAAAGCCGGAGGTATAGGTGGCTGAGATGGCGTCCGTCCATTCCTGGCTGTATCCGTTGCGTTCATCCTTGGGTTTGAACGCATTGCGCCCGGCGTTATTGCTCTCACCATGACTGTATTCGCGATTCAAGTAATAGTTGCGATTGAGCAACTTCAGCGAGCTGTCTTCGATAAAACCTTTTGAATCCGCCTGATCCGCATGCGCCAGGGCAGTGGCAGCACTGGCGGTAGCGAGAACAATCATGCTGGCGATTAACTTCATTGTCTGCTCCGTACGTGGGTAAGTGTCATTGGCGCTGGGTTAACAAGCACTCTTGCGTTGCCTGAAATAATGAAAACATTAAAATTTTCAGTCAGGGTTGAGCATTTACGCTCGGGAAAACTGTCCTGATTTTTTATGTCTCATATATAAGTTTCTGGTTCATGATTTGCTGAGTTCAATAAAGCAGTAACCGTGCCATCTCGCTGGGTCTTTGATTTCGAGGGTTTTAGCCTGATTTAGCTGCTTTTTTACTGATTTTTGGCCGCAGATATCCGATCCGGCGACTTTTGTGATTTTGCCGGTGGAGGGGAATCTGCGGCCCTATAGTTAGGGGAGTTATCGGTGCGTTATTAGTATCAAGGTCATGTAGTGGTGCATGATTTTTATATTAAACAGGTGGCAAAACATCGCTTGGGATCGGGCAGCGATACGGTGTGTCAACTGACAATGCGGCGAATTCTTCCCAGGCTGCTTTCACCCGCGTGGTGTCGGTTAACAAGGCCGCTCCTGCATTCGCTAATACTTTTGCAGTTTGCAACATGCCTTTATGGGCGAAGGCTGACTTGCCCTGAGCGACCATCTGCCAAGAGTGGAAGGCGGTACCTATCGCATAACACGCCATATATAACTGGGCGGTCGGTACAACGCGACTGACGTCACCCACATCAGAAGATGCATATACACGCTGACGCTCTTCCGTGAAAGGCACGATGCCCTGATGGAGTACCGAATCATCACGGGCCAACCCCAGGTCGGAATAGGCGCTGGCAATGTCTTCATCGCTGAATGTTGCGCGAAATTGCCGGCCCAGGCGCTGATCATCTTCATCAGCCTGGGCTCCGCCTGTTTGCTCCAGACATTCCTGCAACAGTTTCTCGAGGGTGAAGTTGCCCAACACGCTGGAGGTGGCGCGATCGAACTGCACGCTCATTTGCGTTTCGGTCATCAGCGCCGCACCTGCCGCGACTTTTTTGACCCGCTCGAACAGGTCCAGGACGGTATTCATTTCGCCGCCGCGCATCAGGTACAAGACTTCGGCATGATGCGGCACGACGCTGGGAGAGCGGCCGCCACTATCGGTGATTGCGTAGTGCAGGCGAGTGTCGGCGGGCATGTGCTCGCGCAGATAATTGCTGCCCACGTTCATGAGTTCTACCGCATCCAGGGCGCTGCGTCCCAGGTGAGGCGAGATAGCGGCATGGCTGGCGCGCCCGGCGAATCTGAAATAGGCCTGCAGGTTTGCCAGGTTGCTGAACGTTGAAACGCCATTGAAGCTATCGGGATGCCAGGTCAATGCGGCGTCGACGCCATCGAACGCGCCGGCCCGCACCAGAAAAGTCTTGCCCGATCCACCTTCCTCGGCCGGGCAACCGTAGTAGCGCAAGGTTCCGCCTAGCCCTTTCTCGACCATGGCATGTTTCAGCGCGATGGCCGCGAGAAGGCTCGCACCGCCCAGCAGGTTGTGACCGCAGCCATGCCCGGGACCTTGATGTTGCAATGGGTGGCGTTCAGGCGAACCGGCTGTCTGGCTCAGGCCAGGCAACGCATCGTATTCTCCCAGCAGCGCGATCACCGGTTCACCGCTGCCGTATTCGCCAAGCAGCGCGGTGGGCATGCCACCGAGTTCGCGCTGGACGCGGAATCCTTCCTGCTCAAGGGCCAAAGCGTGGGTTTCGCAGGACTGATGCTCGGCAAACTTGAGCTCGGCAAAGCCCCAGATATCATCAGCCAGCTCACAGAAGCGGAGTCCGTGAGCGTCGATGTAGCGGTCGATAATGGCTTTC
The DNA here is from genome assembly GCF_001698815.1 of Pseudomonas syringae. Lineage (GTDB taxonomy): Bacteria > Pseudomonadota > Gammaproteobacteria > Pseudomonadales > Pseudomonadaceae > Aquipseudomonas > Aquipseudomonas syringae_A. Next base: position 43,462 of record NZ_LGSI01000058.1, read on the forward strand.
ATGGTTAGAGACTTCCTGCTGTGACGTGCAAGGGAATACCGCTGCAACGCGAAGTTAGGTGGTGTGTCAGGTGATGCCAGCGCCGCGTCAGCAGGATCGCTACGGCCGCCAGCCCCAGCGAATACCCGCTCCAGAAACCGGCCGCTCCCCAGTTGAGCCCCTGGGCCAGAAACAGCCCCACCGGGAACGCCAGGCCCCAATATCCGCCGAGACAGATCAGCATGGGCGCCCGGGTATCTCGCAGCCCACGCAGCGCTCCGGTGGCCACCGTCTGGATGCCGTCAAAGACGAAGTACAGCGCGAGGATGAAAAACAGCGAGCGGCTGAGATCGAGGATGGCGGCGAAATTCTCGTCATCGCGTTGCAGGAAGAGCGCCACGATGCGCGGCTGCTGCCAGGTCACGATAAGGCCCGCCAGCATCATGAACAGACTCGCCAGCAACAGCGCGGTCCAGCCACTGCGGCGGGCTGCCCTGGGCTGATTCAGGCCAATGAATGTTGCTACCCGAATGGTTGCGGCCTGGCTCAGCGCCAGGGGGGCCATGAAGATGATATTGACGATATTCATGCAGATGAGATGGGCACCCAGTTCGACAGGGCTGAACCGCGCGATCTGCACCGTTGCCAGCGTCACCAGACCGATTTCGGCGGCGTACAAGCCGCCGATCGGCCAGCCCACGGCGAACACTTCACGCATGCCGTGGCGCAAGGCAGACCAGCCTGGCAAGGGCGCCTGCGGTAGTCGTCGGTGTCTCACGATATAGCCGGCCAATGCCAGCAGCATGCACCACCAGGTGATGCTCAAGGCCAGGCCGCCGCCCGCGACGCCAAGCCCGGCCCAGTGTCCTGTACCAAAGATCAGCAACCCGCCGAGCAAAGCATTGAATGCCGCACCGGCAAATGCCAGCAGGAGAATTACCCGGATCTGCTCCAGGGCCGCGAGGTAATAACGCAACGGGGCGTAGACCAGAATGGCCGGGACACCCCAGGCGAAGCTGCGACAGTACATGGCTGTCAGCCCGGCGATATCGCGCGCCACGCCAAGTGACTCAAGCAACGGAGACAGGTTCATCAAGAGCGGCATGATCAACAGTGAAGCCAGCAATGCCAACGCCAGTGAGGCCCATAGCGCTCCGGCATAAGCCTCTTGAGTCCGCGCATCGGCCCGGCCCCTTGCCTGAGCAATGATCGGCTGGATTCCGGCGAGGACGCCCTGGCTGACCAGTACCAGCACCGAAGTGATGCTGGCACCCAGTCCCCCGGCTGCAAGTGCCAGGCTGTTCAAATGGCCAAGCTGCACGCCAGTGGTCACCGCCATCGCCATTTGCCCGACCTGGGCAACGGCCAGCGGTACGGCCAGGGCGAGGAGTGCATGGAGTTCATGCCAGCGTTGGCTGTTTGCAAGCAGGGTCATGGGTTTCAATGCGCCTGCATGGCTGCAATCAGCTCTGGGCTGGTGCGCAGAGCGCCATGTTGCAGGTATTCCATGGCGATCAGCGAGGCATCGTGTGCCGCCTGGCTCGAACCTGCCACACAATCCACGGCCACTCTGCAGTGGTAATCGCCCTGGTGCCCATCGACGAAAGTGTAGTGAATGCATACATCCGTGAAGCCGCCCACCATGAGCAGAGTCTGCGCGTTCAAGCCTCTGAGCAGGATCTCCAGTTCACTGCCGTAAAAGGCGGAATAACGACGTTTTTGAATGATGTAATCGTCTTCACGGATGCCCATTTCCTCGACGGCCAGGGGTGTGCCGGGCTGACCGTCCAGACAGTGGATATTTTCATCGCCGTCGAGCTCACGACCATAGTCAATGAGGTTCTTGCGATGGATTTCCTGAATGAAGATGACGGGGATATTCCTTTGGCGAGCCGCGTCGATCACGGTGCGGGCTCGTTGATAGTTGTCCCTGTCGCCCTCCATGAATTCCAGGGTTGAAGGCGTTGATCGCTCCAGGAAGCAGCCTTTCTGGATGTCGATGACCAGCAAGACAGGATTTCCGACAATGATCGGGTTGTTCTTTTTTTCCTTTGTAACGTACATGCAGGATTTTCCTTTTGGATGAAGACATTTGGCGGGCTTGTCAGGCACGACCGCCGAGAAGTTTGGAGAGATCGCCTATTCGGGCAACCAGGCTGAACGCCGCTATGCCGAGTGCCATGAACAGCACGGCACCCACGCACATGGTGGGCTGGAACCCCATGCGCAAGCTGTTGAAGACCTTGATCGGCAAGGTCTCGACGGTGAAGCCGGCGACCAGATAGGCGATGATGTATTCGTTCAGGCTGGAGACAAAAACGAAGACCAGCCCCGAGCTGACGTAGGGCATCACGATCGGCAGAATGATCGTGCGCAGGATCTCGTTATCCCGTGCGCCCATGGTTCGTGCCGATTCGATCAGACTGTTGTCGATGCTGCTGAATCCCAGGGTGATGAACGCCAGTGGCATCGCTGCGAAGACCATGGCATGGCTGACGACCGTGCTGCCCATATGTCCGGCCAGACCCAGCCAGCTCCAGAACACCAGGAACACCACTGCCAGTACCACCAGCGGCAGCATGAATGGCAGTGCCCCCAGGCCGTTGAGCAGTCGGGTCAGCCACGACGCGCGTTTCCAGCCGATATAAGCGATAGGGAAGGCAATCAACCCCGCCAGCAGCGAGGCCCCCAAGGCAACACTCAGGGAAACTTCCAGGGCTGAGACCCAACCCGCATCACTGAAGAACTGCGTATACCAGTGCAGGCTGGGTTGTATCGGAGGAAAGTTCATGATGGGTTGAGTGTTGAAGCTCACCCCGGTAACGATAGCCAGCGGCGTGATCAGATACAACGCCACGAGGCCCAGGAATACCCATTTCAACAATCGCAAAGGCAAGCCATTCATGGGCGGACACCCCGACGCAGGGCGAGGGTGCTGATTGTGCCGATCACCAGGGTGACGCCGAGCAGCACAACGGCCATCGCGGTCCCTACCGGAAAGTCCTGAGCCGACAGCACGGTATTGCCGATCAGCACTGACAAGGTCCAGGTCTCGGGTCGGCCCAGAATCAAAGGCGCAGTGTAGGCACCCATCGCCGAGACAACCGACATCACCAGCGCGGCAACAATGGGCGTGCGGGTCATTGGGATCACGATGCTGAAGAAGCTTTGAGAGGCACTTGCTCCCATGGTTCGGGCCGCCTCGATCACGCTTTGATCCAGACGCGACAAGGCCGGAAACAGCAGCAACACGCAAAATGGAATTGAGGCATACAGCAAGCTGCACAGCACTGCACCCATGCCAGGCACCAGTGAGTCAGTGCGCTCGAGCAGACCAAGCCATACCAGCAATTGCGAAATCCACATCTTGCGCGCGAGCATCACCTGCCAGGAAAAGGTGATCAGCACATCCGACAGCGAAAGTGTTGCCAACAGGAAGATCAACCAGCAAACCTGCGCTTTTTTACGCATGCGGGTGATCAGCCAGGTCAGCGGGTAAGCCACCACGACGCTGATCAGCGAAACGCCAATCGCGAACACCGTGGAGTAAAACAATGCTTTGCCAACGCCGTGCTCCCCGAGTTGGGTGAAGGCATTGAGCGTCAGCCCGTCGCCCCACAGCCTGGCTCTGTCCAGCGGGGCCAGGCTCACACGTAGCATCAACAGGAAGGGGGCAGCCACGAAGATACCGAGCATGGCAGCAGGCCAGCCCAGGCACAGCATCCCGGCGAACAGCCGAGTGCGTGCCCGAGGGCGCGCGACCGGCAGGGTCAATGAAGTCAGGGACATGGAGATCTCCTCAGTCCAGCAGGACGACACCCGCTGTCGCGGGGAAGTGAACGGCAACCTGATCGCCAGGCCGGATGTCCGGCCAGGTTCCCGGTGGTGCCGTGGCGATCAGCTCCTGCCCCGCGCACAACACCCGCAGCTCAATGCTTGCTCCAACATCCCGGACAAACACGACTTTTGCGGATGGCACTCCGGCCGGGACCTCGGTGCAATGCTCTATGCGCAGGTCTTCCGGGCGAACCGAGAGCGTCACCTGCGCACCTTTGACCAGGCCCTGGGGGATTCGCTGGCTCTCTACGCTGTAGCCCAGCACCTCCAGGCGTTCATCGGTCAGCACTTTTGTATCAAACAGGTTGGTCTGGCCGATGAACGTCGCCACGAAGCGGTTGGCAGGGTTACGGTAAATCTCCAGAGGCGGCCCCATCTGCTGAATCACGCCATTGCCCATCACGACAATGATGTCGGCGATGGTCATGGCCTCGCGCTGATCGTGAGTGACCAGGATCGTGGTGATCTTCAGTTGCTGCTGTAATTGACGGATCTCTACCTGCATGTGGTCGCGCAGTTGCGCATCCAGCGCGGAAAGAGGCTCGTCGAGCAGAAACAGCAGTGGCTCCTGCGCCAGGGCCCGGGCAATAGCAACGCGCTGGCGCTGGCCGCCGGACAATTGCGTAATGCTGCGGCTCGCAATGCCGGGGAGCTTGATGAGATCGAGCAGTTCATCGACCTTTTCTTTGCGTTGCTTGCGGGCCATGCCGCGCAGTTTCAGGCTATAGCTGATGTTGTCCCCGACGTTGAGGTGCGGGAACAGCGCCAGTGCCTGAAAGACCATTGCGAAATTGCGCTCGTTGACGGGGGTCTGGGTGATATCGCGGCCATTGAATTTGATCGTGCCGCTGGACACGCTCTCCAGCCCGGCGACCATGCGCAGCAAGGTCGTCTTACCGCAGCCCGAAGGCCCGAGAAAACATACCAGCTGACCTTGTGGCACGTTCAACGACACATCATTCACGACCCGGGCATCGTTACCGTAGCTCTTGTTCACGCTGCTCAGTTGCAACCCATAAAACATAGTCATGCGGACTCCATGAGCATCCGGGTGAACTGTTGTTCGAGGTATTCGGCATTCTTCATTCGCGCTTCGGTCGCGATGTAAATAGGCGTCCCTTCAGAAGACACCAGCGCAAATTGGGCATCGGTCAGTGCGAGTTGGGAACGGGGCAGGATCGGTGCGGAGTTCATCTTCAGGGCAATGATTTCCTGAGCCTTGGATGAACAACTCCATTCAAGAAATGCCTCGACTTCGTGAGTGCGCTTTGAGGATGAAGGCTGGCACCAGTAGTTGATGCCTTGTACGGCGCCTTCCCTGGGGAAAATCGAGCGCACTGATGTGCCGTTCTGCTGCAGGTAAATAGCCGTGTCATGCACATAGGTACCGCCGACCAGCTCTTCATTCTGCAACGCGGTTTGCATGGTCCCTTCGTCCTGCCACCACAACTTTACGTTGGGCTTGATCTCTTTGACTTTGGCCAGAACTTTATCGATGCCTGCATGGGTTTCGAGAATGGCATTGCCCCCGAAGTACAGATTGGCTGCTATCTCAAGCATCGGCGAACTGCCTCCGCTTTGAATGCCCCAGAAATTCGGGTGTTTGTCCCACAGCACTGACCAGCTGTCTGGCAGCGGGTCCATAAGCGTTGGATTGACCACCAGGGTCATGAAGTACGCCATCGCCGCGACGCCATCGATGCCCTTGTCGGTACGCCGGACATAAGGGTCGCCCAACGCTGCGGCCTTGCTCAGCTTTGCGCTGTCGATTTCCCGCCATAGACCGCGAGCCCGTCCGCGCAGCACCTGGGCGTCGACCGCCATGCACAAATCCATTGGCGGCGTGCCGGCAGCATTGGCCTGGCCCAGCTGCAGCAGGAATTGTGTACCGGAAGGTTGCTCCACCCGCTGCACCGTGATGCCAGTGTCCTTGGTGAATGCAGGAAAAAAATGGTCGGAAAAGCTTTGGCCAAACGCTCCGCCGAATGTAGATATCCGCAACGGTTCTGCTGCATTGCTGGTTCGAATGAACGGTGGCAGCGCAGCAATGGCAGAGGTCACGCCGATTGCTTGCAGCACACGTCGGCGCGAAAGCGAAAGAGAAAACGCATCAGCAGTATGGGGGGCTACGTCACGCGGCGTATCGGTCATGCCAAGCTCCTTGTCTCATATATGAACTGTTAGTTTGTATTTGATCTGATTGCATAAAGCAGAATCCATGCCATGCCCGCGAGCACGGCAATGCCCGTCGTTCTGCCGGGGAGCGGGCGATGCGCAGTAGCGGAGTGGGTTTTTTCGGTGCGCGGGGAGGACGGATGCATTCAAATCGTGCGCAGGTGGGCCGATTGAAAGGCGGCGAGCAAGCTCTCATGCCTTCGTCCAGCGATTTGGTTCAGTCGCGACAGCTGCCGCGCCGCGCATATCGGCTATAGTGCGGCGCTGGTCCGGGTTTGGTAGTCAGGGTGAAAGGGGGCGTCTGGTTTTGCGTAAGTTTTTAGCAGTTTGCGCGTGTCTGTTCGGGCTTGAGGCCCACGCGGCATTACCCGAGGTGGCAACCATCGATCGCAGCGCGTGGCCCGAGGCATTGGTCACCGCAGATCTGTTCGACGTGGCGTCGCGTGCCGAAATTCTCGGTTTCGCCCACGCGCTTTATCTCAGCGAAGGTCTGGACGAAGAAGGCCTGAAGAAGCGCCTGGGCCTCAGGTACGTCAATCTTCAATCGTTGAACCTGATCCGTAACCGGCTCTGGAGCCGATTGCTGGAGAACTACCAGAGCGCGCAAAAAAGCTGCCCGCAGGACGCGTCGTTTTGCGTACTGGTCGAAGACATGGACATGCTGCGCGCGCGTGCCGCCGAGTTCAAAATCGCCGATGACTCCTTCTACGCCAAGTGGGCGGCACCCAGTGCCGCCTTTCATGAGCGTTATCTCAACGAGCTGCTGTTTCAGGCCGCGCTGTTCCCACAGACCAGCAGCGAAATCGCCCGCTACAACTCCGACGAGTTGAGCGGTGATGCAATGGCGGATCGAACCTTTCAGCTGAATTTCGACGGCGGACCGACCGATGCCGATGGCGGCACGGACTGGCTAGCCGACTTCATGCGCCAGCAGAAAATGACCGCTACCTTTTTTGTGCTGGGCAAAAGTCTGCAGGAACGCCTCGAAGCCGGATCTGCCACAACGTTACAGTCCTTGTATCGTTTGCAATGTGTGGGCATTCAGGGCTGGGAGTATCGTTCCCATAGCCAATGGCTGGAATGGCAGAGTTCAGTGCTGCGAAGCGCTGGGTTGACCCAGCAACTGCTGCCGGACAACTACGTGCCGTTGTTTCGACCGCCCTACGGCCATCGCCGCGCGGACAGCGGGCAATTTTTTCGCGATCAGAATCTGCGTGTTTCGCTGTGGACGATTGATGCCCAGGATGCCAACGGTCGACTCTCCGCCGAGCAGATCAGTGACCGGATCATCAGCCTGATGCTGTTGTGGCGACGCGGGACGGTGGTGTTTCACGACGCCAGTGCCAGGGTGCAATCGGCAGTGCCGCTGCTGCTGGCCAATACGGCACAAAGCGAGCTTATATGGGGCGATTGCCGCAACATCCCTGAGAGCCCCGCAGAATAAGGGGCTACACGCGTTTGAATGGGGGATATTCCGGGATTTCGCGGATATTTCGAGCGGGGCGGACTTCCGACTGTAAGCGCACTGACGCAGGTCGCCAAGGGCTATTCGTCATACTGTGAAATAAACTTCAAAAAAGTGTCAAAGAGCTTTTTTCTGTCATGGGTTTTGCGGTATTACCACTACAGACCGCCGAAACCTGCAACACAGGTGGCGTCCCCCAGACCCCACCTTGAGCATTTTTCTCCTGCTTGAAGGAGAAAGCCGGCGGCCTTTTCGTGGCGCAGTATTGTTGTGGTTCTGCGTCGCTTGGCTTTTATAAAGGTGAGCGAGTATGGATGATCACGGACGCACCCCTTCCTCAAACCAGCCAATCCTTTACGTGCTCGATACCAACGTATTGATTCACGATCCCAATGCCCTGCTGAATTTCGAAGAACACCGCGTCGCCATTCCCATGACCGTCCTCGAAGAGCTGGACAAGCTCAAGGCCGGTAAACACTCGGTTGCCGCCGAATGTCGCCAGGCGATTCGCCTGATCGACAAAACCCTGGGCGATGCCACACCCGAGGAGGTTGAACTCGGTGTACCGATTGATCGCGGTACCGGTGTGCGCAAAGGCTTCCTGTCCATCCTGATGAGCAAGCGCGAGGAGCCCAACAGCCTTCTGCCGGAACACCTGAACGACAACATCATCATCAACCAATTGATCGACCTGCATACGCGCGACAAGGATTTGCGCCTGGTGCTGGTCACCAAAGACATCAACATGCGCCTCAAGGCGCGGGCGTGTGGGATCGCCGCAGAAGACTACAGCACCGATCAATTGGTCGATGACGTGTCGATGTTGTCCCGTGGCTATCACACTATGACCGGCTCGTTCTGGGATCGCGTCAGCAAGGTCGAAACCCGCCAGGATCATGGTCGCACCTGGCACCGCGTGCAGCTCACCGACAACTTGCCGGCGGTTCACATCAACGAGTTCATCATTGACGAACAGGGTTTCGTCGGCTGGATCAAAGGCATCAAGTCTGACGAGTTGCTGATTCTGGACATGCACCAGGAACCGCTGATGCACCAGGAAGCCTGGGGCCTCAAGCCGCGTGACATCTATCAGGGCCTGGCGCTGTTTGCTTTGCTCGATCCCGATATCCATCTGGTCAACCTGTCCGGCGCCGCAGGCTCGGGCAAGACCATTCTGGCGCTGGCCGCGGCCATCGAGCAGACCATGGTCAGCAAACGTTATCGCCGCATCATCGCCACCCGTAGCGTGCAGGGCCTCGATCAGGAGATCGGCTTCCTGCCCGGCACCGAAGCGGAAAAAATGGAGCCGTGGCTCGGCGCGATCACCGACAACCTCGAAGCCTTGCACATGGATGACGAAAACACCCATGGCAGCGTCGACTACATCCTCAGCAAAGTGCCGTTGCAGTTCAAATCCCTCAACTACATCCGGGGTCGCAGCTTCCAGCAGAGCCTGATTTTGATCGACGAATGCCAGAACCTCACGCCGCACCAGATGAAAACCATCATCACCCGTGCCGGTGCCGGTTCCAAAGTGGTCTGCCTGGGTAACCTGGCGCAGATCGACACCCCTTACCTGTCGGCCACCAGTTCCGGGCTGACCTACCTGACGGAGCGTTTCAAAGACTTCCCGAACGGCGTGCACATCTCGCTGCAAGGCGTGCCACGCTCCATCCTGGCCGAGTACGCGGAGTCGCATTTGTAGTCGATGAACTCAGCCGTAGGAGCGGATTTATCCGCGAGGGCGTCGGTATGAACAGCATAGATCTTCTATCTGGGCCGACCTTCTCGCGGCTGAAGCCGCTCCTACGGATGCTTTGCGGATTCATCTCTTTGTTTTAGGTTTACAATCGCCACTCCTGTTCAGGAGTAAGGCAAGTGCTGACTCACCTCGATTCCCAAGGTCGCGCCAATATGGTCGACGTCACCGATAAATCCGTGACGTTTCGTGAAGCCGTGGCCCAGGCGCGCATTCGCATGCGACCTGAAACCCTGCAAATGATCGTCAGCGGTGGTCATCCCAAAGGGGATGTGTTCGCCGTTGCGCGGATCGCCGGCATACAGGCAGCGAAAAAAACCAGCGATCTTATCCCGCTCTGCCATCCGCTGATGCTCACCAGCATCAAGGTCGAACTCAGCGCCGAGGGTGAAGACACGGTACTTATCCTCGCGCGCTGTAAATTGTCCGGGCAGACCGGCGTTGAAATGGAAGCCCTGACCGCCGCCAGCGTCGCCGCGCTGACCATCTATGATATGTGCAAGGCCGTTGATCGCGGCATGGTCATCGAATCCGTGCGCTTGCTGGAGAAACTCGGCGGCAAGAGCGGCCATTTCATAGCCGATGAATCGCAAGCGGAGGCGTAATGACCCTGCAAGTCCAGTATTTTGCCCGTTATCGTGAAGTCCTCGGCCTGGATGGCGAGCAAGTCACAGGCGACTTCGCCACCATCGACGACCTGCGCCAGCACCTGTTGCAGCGCGACGGGGCCTGGCAGGTGTTGGCCGAACAAAGCGTGATGTGCGCCCGTAATCAGGAACTGTGTTCGCTCGACGAGCCGTTGCAGGCCGGCGATGAAGTCGCGTTTTTCCCGACTGTGACGGGAGGCTGACGATGGCGATTCGGGTCCAGTCGGCTCCTTTCGATCCGGGAGCGGAAGTCAACGCGCTGCATGCCGCCAATGTTGGTATCGGCGCGGTGGTGGGTTTCGTCGGCTACGTGCGGGATTTCAACGAGGGTCGGGAAGTGGCGGGGATGTTTCTCGAACACTATCCGGGCATGACCGAAAAAGCCCTGGCCAAGATTATCGAAGAAGCCGAACAGCGCTGGCCGTTGCTCAGGCTGGAGGTGCTGCATCGAGTGGGCGCTTTGGAGCCGGGTGAACCGATTGTGTTTGTCGGCGTGGCCAGCGCCCATCGTCAGGCAGCGTTCGAAGCCTGCGATTTCGTCATGGACTACCTGAAAACCCGCGCGCCATTCTGGAAGAAGGAAACCACTTCAGACGGGCCGCGTTGGGTAGAAGGGCGGGACAGTGATCATGCGGCAGCAAATCGTTGGAAGTGAACCGACATGCTTTGTGGGAGCGAGCTTGCTCGCGAAAACGGTGTATCAGGCACATTGGTTGAGCCTGAGGCGCAGCCTTCGCAAGCAAGCTCCCCACAAGGTAGCGAAGTCCCGTTACACCGGCTGCGCTGGCTTGCGCACCACCGGCTTCAACAACTCCGCTGGTGGGGTTTCGCAGCTGATCTTGCGCCCGAGCTTTTCTTCAATTGACGGCAACTGATAAGAATCGTCTTCCCCGGCGAAGCTGATCGACACGCCGCTGGCGCCCGCACGACCGGTACGGCCGATGCGGTGCACGTAATCGTCCGGCACTTCCGGCAGGGTGAAGTTGATCACGTGGCTGATGCCATCAATGTGAATCCCGCGACCGGCAACGTCAGTCGCCACCAGCACGCGAATCTTGCCTTCGCGAAAACCTTCCAGCGTCTTGATGCGTTTGTGTTGCGGAACATCACCGGAAAGCTGCGCGGCATTCACGCCATCACGCACCAGACGCTCTTCGATGCGGCGCACTTCGTCCTTGCGGTTGGCAAAGACCATCACCCGTTCCCAATTGTTCTCGGTCACCAGGTTGTAGAGCAGCTTGTACTTGTCGGCCGCGGCCACAGCATAGATATGCTGTTCGACCATTTCGCTGGCGACGTTCAACGCTTCAATTTCGACAATGGCGGGTTCGGTGGTCCACTGCTTGGCGAGGTTCATCACGTCTTCGGTGAAGGTCGCGGAGAACAGCAATGTCTGGCGCTCACCCTTGTGCGGGGTTTGACGAATGATCTGACGCACTTGTGGGATGAAACCCATGTCCAGCATGCGGTCGGCTTCGTCGAGAACCATCACTTCGACCATGTCCAGATGCACTTCGCCACGCTGGTTGAAGTCCAGCAGACGGCCCGGTGTTGCCACCAGAATGTCGCAATGGCGCGCTTCAAGCTGCTTGAGCTGTTTATCGAAGTCCATGCCGCCCACGAACGTCATGACGTTGAGGTCGGTGTACTTGGTCAGGTCGGCGGCGTCCTTGGCAATCTGCACCACCAGTTCGCGGGTCGGCGCGATGATCAATGCACGAGGCTCGCCCATGTAGCGCTCTTTGGGCGGCGGCGTCTGGGTCAGCTGCGAGATGATCGAAATCAGGAATGCTGCGGTTTTGCCGGTACCCGTCTGGGCGCGGCCGATGGCGTCCTGACCTTTAAGGGTGAACCCCAGCACCTCTGCCTGAATCGGGGTGCAATACGGAAAACCCAGATCCTGAATCGCGTGCATCAATTCCGGTGCCAGGTCGAAATCATGGAAGCGGGTCTTGCCTTCCTGCGGCTCGACGACGAAATCTGCAAGGTTCCAGACCACCACTGGCGGCTTGGGTGCGCGCTCGCGACGTGGGCGCTCGGACTTTGGTTTGGAGGAGCTGACCGGTTCGGCCTTGGCGGGCTCCTCGCGCGATTCCTGAACAGCAACGGATGCGCTGGGCGCAGCCGAAACCTGGGCATGACGATCCTGAGAATCGTCAGCGACAGGGCTGATAGGGGGGGGGGAGGATGTAACAGGGCTAGGCGCGAGCTGCTCAGCCTCGCTTTTACCGAACATCTTTTTAAGTGCTTTGAGCACGGTCATCTCGTCAATTGATTAGGGAATGTACGCCGAGCAGTGTAAAGCAAGAATCGGGCTCGGCGTAGTGTCATCCGGAATGGGCTACACGATGTGTTCGAAAGGCGCATTCCAGAGGCTTTATAAACGGTGTTACCGAAGTTTGTTGCTTAGCCAGCTACCGATGTCGGAAATCTCCTGCGGTAACACTTCGTGGCCCATTGGGTATTCCTGCCATGTGACGGTGACGCCCAGCGTCTGGAGCCGCTCGTAAACGTCACGTCCCATGCCGTACTGAACCACATCATCGTTTATGCCATGCAGGCAATACGCCGGGATGCGTTGCTGACTGGCAGAAAGCATCATCTGCTCGTTGAATGTCGGTGCATAAGTCGACAGCGCGAGTACGCCACCCAACGGACCCTGCCAACGACGAAAGGCCGCATGCAGTATCACGGCGCCACCTTGGGAAAAGCCCGCCAGAAAAATCCGCGCCGGGTCGATGCCGCTGTCGCGTTGCGCCTCGACAAGGTTCAAAACCGTCAGCGCCGACGCTTCCAATTGGTCGTGATCGATAGCGCGTGCGGGGTTCATCGCCAATATGTCGTACCAACTGGGCATCGCATAGCCACCATTGATCGTCACCGCGCGGGTCGGTGCCTGGGGCAGTACGAAGCGGGTGGTCAGCAGGGTTTCCTGAAGCATTTCCGCGACGGGCATGAAGTCGTAGCGATCGGCCCCCAGACCATGCAACCAGATAACGCAGGCATCGGTTGCCTGAATCGGCTCTAGAACAAGGGTCTCACTCATGTGCGCTCCATTAGCGTGCGGTCGCTCTTTTGCAGTGCGTTAAGGCGGTGCACGGCCTGTTAAAAATGAAAGAAGATGTCGCAAGGTTACAAGTTTTCCTATTGACCTGTCGCTAATTCGACTCTGCCACCATGCTGGTACGGGCTTTGCTATAAGAACGGTGGAGTGAAAGCGCTCACCCAGGTCGGTAACACTATCAGCGTATTACTGATGACCGCCGGGGTTGGCACGGAATCCATGCATCAGGATTTTCGGCACGGTTCGTCCTGTACCGGGTTGGTCCAGGAACATCATGGGGCTTGAATCTGCCAGACCGTTTTGGGGTCGTGATTACGAGTGACGAGAAGATCTTGCGCTCGATTCAGGATCCGGGTCTTACGCCGCATGACCCAAAAATAAGCCAGCACGGGTCATCAGTGCCTCACAAGGGTGCGGCGGGGCTCAAGCTCCGACACAACAAAGAGCAAACTGGAGGTTTGAATGAAGATGTTGAAATCCACCCTGGCCGTAGTGGCCGCCGCAGCAGTTCTCGGCGTGAGCAGTTTTGCTCAGGCAGGCGCGACACTGGACGCTATTCAAAAGAAAGGCTTCGTACAGTGCGGCGTCAGCGACGGTCTGCCAGGTTTCTCCGTTCCTGATGCCAAGGGCCGAATCAACGGCATCGACGCCGACGTCTGCCGCGCTGTTGCTGCTGCCGTTTTCGGTGATGCGAACAAAGTTAAATTCAGCCAGTTGAACGCCAAAGAGCGCTTCACAGCGCTGCAGTCCGGCGAAATCGACATCCTGTCGCGTAACACCACCTGGACCAGCTCCCGTGACGCTGGCATGGGTCTGGTATTCGCCGGTGTGACTTACTACGACGGTATCGGCTTCCTGGTAAACAACAAGCTGGGCGTTAAAAGTGCCAAGGAACTGGACGGTGCAACTATCTGTATCCAGGCCGGTACTACCACCGAGCTTAACGTTTCCGACTACTTCCGTTCGAACGGTCTGAAATACACCCCGATCACTTTCGACACTTCCGACGAAAGCGCCAAGTCCCTGGAAGGCGGTCGTTGCGACGTTCTGACCTCCGACCAATCGCAGCTTTACGCACAGCGCAGCAAGCTGGCCAAGCCGGACGACTACATCGTTCTGCCAGAAGTGATCTCCAAAGAACCTCTGGGCCCAGTCGTGCGTAAAGGCGACGAAGAGTGGTTCAGCATCGTCAAGTGGACGCTGTTCGCAATGCTGAACGCTGAAGAAGCTGGCGTTTCCTCGAAAAACGTTGAAGCCGAAGCCAAATCGACCAAAAACCCGGACGTCGCTCGTATGCTCGGTGCTGACGGCGAATACGGCAAAGACCTGAAACTGCCGAAAGACTGGGTAGTGCAGATCGTCAAGCAAGTCGGTAACTACGGTGAAGTTTTCGAACGTAACCTGGGTGAAGGCACCGCGTTGAAAATCAAACGTGGCCAAAATGCTCTGTGGAACAAAGGCGGCATTCAGTACGCTCCACCAATTCGCTGATTGACCCTGCGCCCGACAGTCTGAACAACAGGCTGTCGGGCGTTGTTCTGTTCCATTTTTCCTGGGGCATTCAATGGAAAAGCAAATCGTCGCACCCAAGCAAAAGCTCTCTCTGAGCGACCCGAAAGTGCGCGCGTGGGCATTTCAGATCATCACCATAGTGGCGGTGATCTCAATGGGCTGGTTCTTGTTCGATAACACCCAGACCAACCTGGAGCATCGTGGCATCACCTCGGGTTTCAGCTTTCTTGAGCGCAGTGCCGGCTTTGGCATTGCTCAGCATCTGATCGATTACACGGAGTCGGACACCTACGCTCGCGTATTTGTCATCGGTCTGCTTAACACCCTTCTGGTTTCGTTCATCGGTATCGTTCTGGCGACCCTGCTGGGCTTCATCATTGGCGTTGCACGCTTGTCACCCAACTGGATGATCAACAAGCTGGCGACTGTCTACGTTGAGGTTTTCCGGAACATTCCGCCGCTGCTGCAGATTCTGTTCTGGTACTTCGCAGTGTTCCTGACCCTGCCGGGTCCACGTCAGGCGCATGGCTATCTGGAGATGTTCTTCGTCAGCAGCCGTGGCCTGAACATGCCAAGAGCACTCGCCGCTGATGGCGCGTGGCCGTTCATCATCAGCATCGTGTTGGCCATTGTCGCTGTGGTCATGATGACCCGCTGGGCCAACAAGCGGTTTGAAGCCACCGGGCAACCGTTCCACAAGTTCTGGGTCGGCCTGGCGCTGATCATCGTCATTCCCGCCTTGTGCGCCGCGATCTTCGGCGCGCCTGTGCATTGGGAAATGCCTGAGCTTAAAGGCTTCAACTTCGTTGGCGGCTGGGTTCTGATCCCTGAACTGCTGGCCTTGACCCTGGCGCTTACGGTGTACACCGCAGCGTTCATCGCCGAAATCGTGCGGTCGGGTATCAAGTCGGTCAGCCACGGTCAAACGGAAGCTGCACGTTCCCTGGGCCTGCGCCCTGGGCCGACGCTGCGCAAGGTCATCATCCCGCAGGCTCTGCGCGTGATCATCCCGCCGCTGACCAGCCAATACCTGAACCTGGCGAAGAACTCCTCGCTGGCGGCCGGTATCGGATATCCGGAAATGGTTTCCCTGTTTGCCGGTACGGTGTTGAACCAGACCGGGCAGGCGATTGAAGTCGTTGCCATCACCATGAGCGTGTACCTGGCGATCAGTATCAGCATTTCCCTGCTGATGAACTGGTACAACAAGCGCATTGCGCTGATTGAGCGGTGAGGAAGCGCCCATGACTACCCATACTTTCAAACCTGATATGCCACCACCGGGCAAAGTGTTCGGCCCCGTGGCGTGGATGCGGCAAAACCTGTTCTCCAGCTGGATCAACACGCTGCTGACCTTGTTTTCGATCTATCTGGTGTTCCTGGTCGTGCCGCCGATTCTCAGCTGGGCGTTCATCGACGCCAACTGGGTCGGCACCACACGCGCCGATTGCACCAAGGCCGGCGCCTGCTGGGTGTTCATCGAGCAACGTTTTGGTCAGTTCATGTACGGCTACTACCCCAGCGAACTGCGCTGGCGTGTAGACCTGACCGTGATCCTGGCGATTGTCGGCGTTGCGCCGCTGTTCATCTCGCGCTTCCCGCGCAAAGCGGTGTACGGCCTGAGCTTCCTGTTCATCTACCCGGTGGTTGCGTTCTTCCTGCTGCATGGCGGCGCGTTTGGTCTGACCAACGTTGCAACCAGCCAGTGGGGTGGCCTGATGCTGACGCTAGTAATCGCCACCGTCGGTATCGCCGGTGCATTGCCGCTGGGTATCGTGCTGGCGCTGGGTCGTCGTTCGAACATGCCGGCGGTCCGCGTGGTCTGCGTGACGTTCATCGAGTTCTGGCGCGGCGTGCCGTTGATCACCGTGCTGTTCATGTCCTCGGTAATGCTGCCGTTGTTCCTGCCCGAAGGCATGAACTTCGACAAACTGCTGCGCGCCCTGATCGGCGTCATCCTGTTCCAGTCGGCTTATGTGGCTGAAGTGGTTCGCGGCGGCATGCAGGCCATTCCCAAGGGTCAGTACGAAGCGGCTGCGGCCATGGGCCTGGGTTACTGGCGCTCCATGGGGCTGGTCATTCTGCCCCAGGCGTTGAAGATGGTTATCCCCGGCATCGTCAACACCTTTATTGCCCTGTTCAAAGACACCAGCCTGGTGATCATCATCGGCCTGTTCGACCTGCTCAACAGCGTCAAACAAGCTGCTGCCGACCCGACCTGGCTGGGTATGGCCACTGAAGGCTATGTCTTCGCGGCCCTGGTGTTCTGGATCTTCTGTTTCGGCATGTCCCGCTATTCCATGCATTTGGAACGTAAGCTGGACACAGGCCACAAGCGTTAGGAGTTATGTGATGAGTGAAGTTATCAGTAAGCCTCTGGGCGCCGAAGGCATGATCCGCATGGAGGGCGTACACAAGTGGTACGGCCAGTTCCACGTGCTCAAGGACATCAACCTGAACGTGCGTCAGGGTGAGCGAATCGTGTTGTGCGGCCCTTCCGGCTCCGGCAAGTCAACGACCATTCGTTGCCTGAACCGCCTGGAAGAGCACCAGCAAGGCAAGATCGTGGTTGATGGCACCGAGCTGACATCGGACCTGAAACAGATCGAAGCCATCCGCCGCGAAGTCGGCATGGTGTTCCAGCACTTCAACCTGTTTCCGCATCTGACCATCCTGCAGAACTGCACGCTGGCACCGATGTGGGTCCGCAAGCTGCCCAAGCGCAAGGCCGAAGAAATTGCCATGCATTACCTTGAGCGTGTGCGTATCCCGGAACAGGCCCACAAGTTTCCAGGCCAGCTTTCCGGCGGTCAGCAACAACGTGTGGCGATTGCCCGCGCGCTGTGCATGAAGCCGAAAATCATGCTGTTCGATGAGCCGACTTCGGCACTCGATCCGGAAATGGTGAAAGAAGTGCTCGACACCATGGTCGGCCTGGCGGAAGAAGGCATGACCATGCTCTGCGTCACCCACGAAATGGGCTTCGCCCGCACCGTGGCCAACCGCGTGATCTTCATGGACAAAGGCGAAATCGTCGAACAGGCTCCACCAAACGAGTTCTTCGACAATCCACAAAGCGATCGCACCAAACTGTTCCTGAGCCAGATCCTGCATTGATTGGGTGAAGGTGACAGAGAAACCCGGACCTTGTGTTCGGGTTTTTTTATGGGGGCGGTAATTGGTGCCGAGGCCTCTTCACGCAATCCCGTTGGAGCGAGGCTTGCCCGCGAAGGGGTCGGCGCATTGTAGGACCGGATTCATCCGGGAAGGCGGCGTGTCAGGTAATTACGATGTTGGCCGTGTCGCCGCCTTCGCGAACAAGTTCGCTCCTACAAGATTTCGCACTTGCAGAGTTTGTCCTTAGCGCCGGCAGGACGCATATTTTTTTGGAGTATTGATGGGGAAGGTTTATAAAACCCGACCGTACTTTTTCCCCTCATAGAGCGCTCCAATAATGACGGCTGGAACGACGATGACGTAAAGAATCAGGCCTATTGCTCTTACCGCGTGCGGTTCAAGGGTGATGAACTGCAATGGGCCCAACAGGATTGCGCCTGTCACCGGCACGCAAAAAAATGGTACGAAAATACCTATCCTCAGATAGTAGAAAAAGTTCTCCCTGCGGCTATAAATTTCAATATCAGGTTCTCCCGGCTTTAACATCGCGCGTTTTTCTTCGACGGTATATCTAATTGGGCGAGGGATGGCGTAGACATAAGCCAGTATCATATAGCCGGTTGCGGTAACTACAACAGGGCTACGCGCTTCTCCTACGAACTGGATGTGGCCGGTGTTTGCGAAGATCATATGTCCTATGACGATGGCGACGTTATACAGAAAAACGATGAGCTGTTTCTTTCCTGAAAAATTCTCACCCCCGAGTGCGAATTTAGCCCAGAGTGAAGGTGCGAATAATATTGCTGTTATAACGAGATATTGGATGTGAAACCAGGTCGTGTCCATTTTATTCCGCCTTTAAGGATCGCTGCGTGACATTTTAATGGGGGCGTTTATTTGTATTGGGGAAGTGATAGTTGCTGCTACCATAGTAATGTAGGTTTAGCCTAATTTCTAAAACTCCACGGTTTTATATTCCGCTCGGTCGGAAGTGCGTACATATATAGAAAAAGCATTACGAACGAAACCCACCCGATGGTATCGGGCTTTGTATCTCCTATGAGCGGTAGTTGGCTGTTTTGTATGAAATTTAGATGGATGAATATAAGTGTTCCGTTATATATTGTGGCTATTATGCTTTTATTATAGGTGTAGTTTTTTCCAGAGTAACTAAATCTAGCCCAAAGCGAAGGCAAGAAAAATAACAAGCTTAATGTGCAGAATGTGGTGTAAAAAACTGTGTTATTCATTCTTTTCTTTCCATTCGCGACGCATCCCGGCTCCAGTCACGGCATCGGAAGCTCGATCGAACATAAAGGCTCGATTGTTCAAACCTTTATATGCCCGAATATAGTCTGTTTCGACATATTTAAAGAGGCGCCACGATCCAGGTTTTAGCACCTTTCGAAAAGCTCCGTAGCCGGAGAAAGCAAGGTCAAATACCCCGTAAGCCATATTCCCCTCGAACTCCGTCCCGCCGGACATTTCTGATACGCCTTGATAAAACTTTCTAACGTATCCCTGCGAGTCAGTCCGAGCTTCCAGCAGGTTAGTCCCATTTTCGTAGATGTTGTTTAGCCCGTGCGTTGCAGTTAATAGCCCAATACCACAACCTAATCCAGATGTGACTCCACACATTGCGACCCCGCCAGTGACTTGCAGTACTCCAGCCGCTAAACCGATACCTTGCTGAAGAGCAGTTGCGGATTTCGTCAACACGCTCTGCTCAGCCTCCAGCGCCTTCAAACCTTCTTCCGCAGTCTTCCTCCCATCCCCCACATCCCTCACAATCCCTCGCGCGTAATAAGCCACTTCGCGATTGAATTTAATGCGCAGCATTCCATCCTGAATATGCCGCGCGCTTATTGTGCAAGCTTGGGATGTCAGCACGCCCGCCGCGTGGCTGACTTGCCAATATCCATCAGTGCTGGCTATCTTTTTTTTATTTACTGATCCCATTCGGCACCTTCCCATGACGTGTAGCCACTGGTTTTGGCCGCGTGATTTTCCCAGATAATGTCGCGATAGCGGATGGCGATGGTTTCGTTGGGATCTGCGTCATTCTCGAGTACTGAGTGAGGTACGTCGACGGTAAGGCTGGCGATTTGTGCGCCTTTGATTTTGACCGAGTAATATTTTTCCTGCCCCGCCAGATTTGAATGACGGTAGAAGTTTATGGTGCAGGTCAGTTCTTCACGGTCTGACAATGCCTGCGCCAGTAATGGTGATGACTTGTCGAGGAGCTTGGTAATAATTACGGGGTTGTGATGGGCGTGCTTGATATTGCCAATGTTGTTCATGTTGTGAGAGAAGGACAGCACCATTATTTCGTCTTCATGCCCGGCCTGACATTTATTGCCAATGGAAGGCAGACTTGAGCAACCTGCTGAAATCAGGCCTTGATTTTTACCTTCGATAATCATGTAGCTATGACTGGCCATTACGGATCTCCCTGAAAAAATGAGCGACCAGTTTATTCGGATGATTGTCGAGAGGCTGTAGGGCGTTTCCGAAACGCTTGTTGGAAGAGTGAGAAATGTCAGTTGTTGTAGGACCGAACTCATCCGGGAAAGCGGCGTGTCGGGCAATAACGATGTTGGCCGTGCCGCCGCTTTCGCGAACAAGTTCGCTCCCACAGTGTTTGATATCTGCGGGCTGTTAAGCCTCCAACCGATCCAGAGACTTCTCCACCGCCCCGCGCGCCAGATCAATCAGGTGCATGACTGCAAAGGCCAGGTCGCGTTGGGTGCCGTGCAGATGATCGCCTGTTTCGTACGCTGTCGCAGATGCGCAGCGCAGCAGTTCGACGGCGTGGTTCAGGGAATCTTCCACGGTGGGCAGCGGTTGAGCGGGGGTGATCTTGAGCATGTTGAAACTCCTATTGCAGTAAGGAGCCATCACTCGTCGCGACTAAACGAAGGGTGGCGGCTGTGCCACAGGTTAGTCGACCGGCCAATAGGAAACCGGCGCACCCGAAGGCGCCCTGCGCACAGCCACCATGAAGGTGAAACTGTATGCGCCTATTGATCCGGGCGACTAAACCCGATCGCTGATGTGCAGCGACCGACGCAGCCTAGACACCCGAATCGGCAGGCGCAAGCGGCCGGGAGTTTCTAGGAAATTTCACGCAAGGGAAAGAGACGGATCAGGCGATTTTTTTGCAGACTTCCAGAATTCCCTCCGCTTTATATTCCGAGTATGTTGATTTCAAACACGGTAATTGCTGTTTTCGACATAAAATCTTTTATTTTTTTATGGGGAGAAAGATCCTACAAATTAGCTTGTGATTTCCATTAGGTTGCGTCGGCTTTTTCGGATTTTGATAGTTTAAAAGTTAGGCTAGTGTGAGTTACATCGTGTTAGTGATTAATGGCGCGATGCCATGTTGTATTTTATTGGAGATGTTATGATGAGTAACACTATCACTTTGCCGCCTTTGCATATAAACGCCGTGCGGGATGCATTCGCGCCACCACCAACGGGGCTTACTCCTCCAATGCCTAGCCCTGCCATTATTATGGTTGCGCAGCACCGCATGCGAATGAAGATGTATGGGGATGGTTTTTGGCGTGAAATGTTAATAAAGCACATGGAGGAGATGAACAAAGCTTTGAAAAACGGCTGGCGCTTGATGCCTACGGCAGGTTTTTTGTTTGACAGTAAAAAAATTCCCCTCGCAGATAAATACATGTGTATTAACCCCAATGCACTTTCTGCGACTGCGGTACAGGAGGCCATCAATGGCTGGGGTTACGGTAAAAGCATGGCCGACGCACGGGAGATCTCAGGCGGTATTTTGAGTCCTATGGCGGCATTCGGACATTTTTTCAACGGAGGTGGAGCCCAAGTAATTACAAACATAAACAACCTAAGTCTTAATCTATCTCAGTCAAAGATACCTGCGCTAGAAGCAGCGTTTACGGCAGCGATAATTGGCAGTTCACCCATCAGCATCTCAAAGGCGCCGTACAATACGAGCGACAGTTTCTGGATTACAGGGGCTTGGCTAGGAAATATAACGTTGAAGATAGAGGGGGTACTGGATAAGTTTCATGATGGGCGATTGTCATTTGCAGGGTCTGCGCGAGCGTATAATGATACTTTTGATTTTAATGCTAGTATGCATCGAAGCGGATTTGCTGAAGAGTTGACGCGTGTCGGGCGGCTGCTTGGAGAGTCTATGTCCAGTCAGCCTTATGAAATAGCAATTCAAGGAGAGCTGCCATTTTCGATCCACCGTTGAACGGGTAACGGAGTCCGGAACTTTATTAAATATGGTTTACAGAGGTATATTGTATCTTTGTTGTTGTGTTTCAATGTGGCGGGACTGTATATGAGTTCGATCATGGTCAAGGAGCTTAGTTTTCAGAGCACCGTTAAATGCCTGTCATTTTTTGTGGTCGTCTATTGGTCGCTATGGATACCCGTCATCGCGCACTCCGGGAGGGACGAGATTGGGGACGACGGTCCCTTGTTTTTCGGAGCATTGATGGTCATGGGAGTGGGAACCTTGCTGGTATTGCCTGCTTATATTGTGTCGGTTTACCTAGCTATATATTTCCCGGTCAATCGTCTCTTAAGGGGAGCAGCAGTTTTGCTGCTCTCCTTAGTAATCGGTTTTTGTTCAGTATCAGCGCTCCTGTTCAGTCGAGGCAGCGTCGATGGTTTTATACTCTTTCTTTTGCCAGCTTTGGGGTATTGGGCCCTGACAATACTGCTGCTCATGCAGATGGTCTGCGTCTTGCGCCGTCGTTCGTGAATACAAACAGCGTCGATTTGCAAATGCCCTATTCTTGCGCAAACGCTTGGCCGTCCGGGTTTCGTCATCATGCAACAGCACGACTCCGCTGCTCTACGGATCTGTACCCAATCCCCGTGAAACTTGTATTCGTCCTGGTTCTCCAACAGGATGCAGGCTTTGCGCAATGCGCTGTTACACACTGCCCTTTACGAGAATCCCATGACGACCAAGGCGCCATCGGCGAGTACGACTCCAATAAATCATTCCCTTCCTCACGACATCGACGCACAACTGATCGATTGCGAAGCCGACGATACGCCCGCGCAGCCGTTGCTCAAGCGCCCATGGTTGCTGCTGTTGGGGCTGGTGCTGGTGGCGCTCAATCTGCGTCCGGCATTGTCCAGCGTCGCACCGCTGCTTAATAGTGTTTCAACCAACCTTGGGTTATCGGCAGCCGAAGCGGGGTTGCTGACGACGTTGCCGGTATTGTGCCTCGGGCTGTTTGCGCCGTTGGCGCCAAGGCTGGCGCGCCGGTTTGGTGGCGAGCGAGTGGTGTTCGGCATTTTGCTGATGCTGGCGGCGGGAATTATTTTGCGCAGTTGCTTCGGCGAAGTCGGGCTGTTCGCCGGCAGCCTCGTGGCCGGAGCCAGCATTGGCATCATCGGCGTGTTGTTGCCGGGGATCGTCAAGCGGGATTTCCCGAAACAGGCCGGGGCGATGACCGGCGTCTACACCATGGCCTTGTGTCTGGGCGCGGCCATCGCGGCAGGTTCGACAGTGCCGCTGAGCCAGCATTTCGATGACAGCTGGGCCATCGGCCTGGGCTTCTGGATGATCCCCGCCGTTCTGGCCGCCATCGTCTGGCTGCCTCAAGCCCGCCACGGGCATGGCGCGCATCATGTGGCGTATCGCGTCAAAGGCTTGCTGCGCGATCGGCTGGCCTGGCAAGTCACGTTGTACATGGGCCTGCAATCGTCCCTGGCCTACATCGTGTTCGGCTGGTTGCCGTCGGTGCTGATCGGGCGCGGCATGACCGCCACTGAAGCCGGGCTGCTGTTGTCCGGCTCGATCATCGTCCAGTTGGTCAGCGCCCTGACCGCGCCGTGGCTCGCGACCCGGGGCAAGGATCAGCGCTTAGGCATTCTGCTCGCGATGGCGTTGACGCTGACGGGCTTGTTCGGCTGCCTTTACGCGCCGCTGAATGGGCTGTGGGGTTGGGCCATCGTGCTGGGATTGGGGCAGGGCGCGACGTTCAGTCTGGCGCTGACCCTGATTGTGCTGCGTTCCCGGGATTCCCATGTGGCGGCCAATCTGTCGAGCATGGCGCAGGGCATCGGCTACACCATCGCGTCCATCGGACCTTTTGCCGTGGGCGTGGTGCATGACGTCACTGGCGGCTGGGACGCCATCGGCTGGATCTTCGGCGTGATCGGTATCGCTGCCATCGTGGCCGGCATGGGCGCCGGTCGGTCGCTGTACGTGCAGGTCACCAGCGAAAAAATCTGAGTCGGGGTATTTGCCAAGCGAATGGGCATGGCAAATCGCCCGTCGGCCGCTTATCGTGCAAAGACCTTTTGCTCCAACGGACTTGCCTGCATGAGTGACGAAGATAAACGCCTGATCAACAATGCCTTGATCACCCGCTTCTACGAGGCGTTCAATCGGTTGGACGCCGAAGCCATGAGCGCCTGTTACAGCGATGACGTGCTGTTCAGCGATCCGGTGTTTGGCGAGCTGCGCGGCGCTCAGGCCGCTGATATGTGGCGCATGCTGACGTCCCGCGCCAAGGATTTTTCCCTGACTTTCGACAGCGTGCGTGCCGATGAGCGTACCGGCGGGGCGCATTGGGTCGCCACGTACCTGTTCAGCCAGACTGGCAACACCGTGGTCAACGATATTCAGGCGCGCTTCGTGTTTCGCGACGGCAAGATCTGCGAACACCACGATCACTTTGACCTGTGGCGCTGGTCGCGGCAGGCGCTGGGGTTCAAAGGCCTGTTGCTGGGCTGGACGCCAATGGTGCAGAACGCGATTCGCGCCCAGGCGCAAAAGGGTTTGAAGGCGTTTCAGGCTGGGCGTTAAGCCTCTGTTAGAATCGCGCCTTCATGTAACCCGACTTCTGCCATGCCTGACACTTCCCCCGCCGTCATCAGCGCGCCTACCGAACCCGCGGCGAGCAAGCCGTGGTTCGTGTATCTGGTGCGCGCGGCCAATGGCTCGTTGTACTGCGGCATCAGCGACGACC
This sequence comes from Pseudomonas syringae, assembly GCF_001698815.1. Lineage (GTDB taxonomy): Bacteria > Pseudomonadota > Gammaproteobacteria > Pseudomonadales > Pseudomonadaceae > Aquipseudomonas > Aquipseudomonas syringae_A. Next base: position 68,003 of record NZ_LGSI01000058.1, read on the forward strand.
CGCAGCGCCGTTTCGCCAAGCACCAGAGCGGCAAAGGCGCGCGCTATTTCAGCTCCAGCCCGGCGGTGGCGCTGGTCTATGTCGAAGCCTGGCCGGATAAAGGCGAGGCGTTGCGTCAGGAGCGGCTGATCAAGAAGTTGCGCAAGAGTGCCAAGGAGTGTCTGGCTGCGGGTTTTCAGGGATTGGCAGCCGATCCATCCGCGTGATGTCGTGACCTGAGGTTCACTGCGTAGGCCGCAAGCTCGCAGCCAGCTAAGCTGTTGGCTTTCCACCTGGCGGACAGTCCGAACATGACAGAGCTCATCCTGCACCATTACCCAACCTCGCTCTTTGCCGAAAAAGCCCGTTTGATGCTGGGCTTCAAAGGGTTGTCGTGGCGTTCGGTAATCATCCCGTCGATCATGCCCAAACCCGACCTGACCGCGCTCACCGGGGGTTATCGCAAGACGCCGATATTGCAGGTCGGCGCTGATATCTATTGCGACACCGCGCTGATGGCGCGTCGGCTTGAGCAGGAAAAAGTCTCGCCGACGTTTTACCCGGAAGGCCAGGAATTCACCGTCGCCAGTTTCGCCGCGTGGGCTGACTCTGTGCTGTTCATGCATGCCGTGAGCCTGGTGTTCCAGCCTGAGTCACTGGCGGTGCGCTTTGCCAAGGTGCCGCCCGAAGCGGTCAAGGCCTTCGTTGCCGATCGCGCTGGCTTGTTCACCGGCGGCAACGCGAGCCGTTTGCCAGCAGAACAGGCCAGGCATCAATGGCCGACCCTGATGTCACGCCTGGAACTGCAGCTTTCACGTAATGGCGACTTCCTGTTTAGCGTGCCGTCCATTGCGGACTTCGCCGTGGCACACACGCTGTGGTTTCTCAAACAAACCCCGGTCACTGCGCCGCTGGTGGATCAATACCCGGAAATTGTTGCCTGGCTCGGTCGCGTGCTGGGCTTCGGTCATGGCGCTTCCAGCGAGCTGAGTTCAGCTGACGCTGTGGAAATTGCTGCCAAAGCGACGCCCGCCGCGCTGCCGGATGAAGTGTTTGTCGACCCGAATGGATTCCAGCCGGGCGACCAAGTGGCGATTGCTGCCATTGATTACGGCGTTGATCCGGTCGAAGGCGAACTGGTGTTCAGCGGGCGCGAAGAGTTGATTGTGCGGCGCGAAGATGAACGTGCGGGCGGGGTGCATGTGCACTTTCCGCGGTTTGGGTTTCGGGTGGAAAAGCGCTGAGTTTGGTTATGTAAACCCATTGTGGGAGCGAGTTCATCCGCGAAGGGCCGGCATGGCAGGCCTATTTTTCAGCGGTCGGAATATCGCCTCGCGAATAAATTCGCTCTTACCAGGGCTGGCGAGGCTTTTATTGCAAAGCCGCCAATATAGCCTCTTCACTGAAACCCCGAATAATCGTGCCATTCACATCGATCAACGGAATGCCGCGCCCGCCCAGGGCTTCATAGGCCTTGCGGCCCTCCGGCGATTTCTCGATGTCGTATTCCTTGAAGGGAATGCCTTTGCTGTCGAGAAAGCGCCGGGTCTGTTTGCAGTAGCCGCACCAGTCCGTGGCGTACAGCACGACGTTGGCCTGTGCCTGACTTTGCGTCGCGACGACCGGGGACGGGTTGACGAAGTGCTCGATCTTGCCCCAGTTCTGGTAAGCCACCACGAACAGCATGATCAGCACGACTTTCTTCAGAGTGCGCAGCAACATCGCGTCATGCCCTCAGCGGCGTTTGAGCTGATCGGTGAGCTGGGTCGGCAAGCCTTTGATGATCAAGGTACCGGCCGCTTCGTCGTATTCGATCTTGTCGCCCAGCAGGTGCGCTTCAAAACTGATCGATAAGCCCTCTGCGCGGCCCGTGAAGCGGCGGAACTGGTTGAGGGTGCGCTTATCCGCAGGGATCTCCGGCGACAGGCCGTAATCCTTGTTGCGGATGTGTTCGTAGAACGCACGCGGACGTTCTTCGTCGATCAGCCCGGACAATTCTTCCAGGCCCATGGGTTCGCCCATTTTGCTCTGGCTGCTGGCGTAATCCACCAGGGTCTTGGTTTTCTCGCGGGCGGATTCTTCCGGCAGGTCTTCGCTTTCCACGAAGTCACTGAACGCCTTGAGCAATGTGCGGGTTTCGCCGGGGCCGTCGACGCCTTCCTGGCAGCCGATGAAGTCGCGGAAATACTCCGAAACCTTTTTGCCGTTCTTGCCCTTGATGAAGGAAATGTACTGCTTGGAGGACTTGTTGTTCTGCCACTCGGAAACGTTGACTCGTGCCGCGAGGTGCAGCTGGCCAAGATCCAGATGTCGCGACGGAGTGACATCCAGCGCGTCGTTCACCGCTACGCCTTCGCTGTGGTGCAGCAGGGCGATGGCCAGATAGTCGGTCATGCCTTGCTGATAATGGGCGAACAACACATGACCGCCGACCGACAGGTTCGATTCTTCCATCAGCTTTTGCAGATGCTCGACCGCCACACGACTGAACGCGGTGAAGTCCTTGCCGCCTTCGAAGTATTCCTTGAGCCAGCCGCTGAACGGATGCGCGCCGGACTCGGCATGGAAGAAGCCCCAAGCCTTGCCTTGTTTGGCGTTGTAGCTCTCGTTGAGGTCGGCCAGCATGTTCTCGATGGCCTGGGACTCAGCGAGTTCGGAGTCGCGTGCGTGGAGGACTGCGGGCGTACCGTCAGGTTTTTTGTCGATCAAATGGACGATGCAATGACGGATCGGCATGGGCTTCTCGGCTGTGTGTGAGCTCGAGCGGGGTGGCTCGATTTGACGGCGGCCAGTGTAACGCACCAAAGACATGAACACCGCTGCACCCCGTGGTTTTAGCTCCGATCAGGCCCAAACCCTCGTTTTTTTGGGTTGAAACACTTTAATCCTGTCCAAACGGGTAGGTTAGTGCGGATATTTGCGCGGCTCTGTGCTAGTTTTGCGCGGTCTTGCGCACTACAGCGCGCTAAGCACCGCAGTTTGTGTGTGATTGAGCCGAACCAAAGCCCGGTTTCAGTATCTACATTTCGCGATTAATCGTGGCTGCTACTGGAGGGCCAGGTTTATTGCCTGGCCCCAGGCCGACACCGCATCCTGCAATCCAAATGAATTTGATAGGGAAGGAACACCACCATGGCTCTGACTAAAGACCAATTGATCGCCGATATCGCTGAAGCTATCGACGCGCCAAAAACCACCGCGCGTAATGCTCTTGAGCAATTGGGCCAAATTGTTGCCGATCAACTGGAAAACGGCGTTGAAATCACTCTGCCGGGCATCGGCAAACTGAAAGTGGCAGAGCGTCCAGCTCGCACTGGCCGCAACCCTTCGACTGGCGCTGCCATCGAAATCGCTGCCAAGAAAGTCATCAAGTTCGTACCAGCTAAAGTGCTGAGCGACTCGATCAACAAGTAAGCCCACGCTTGCTGTTGAAAAAGCCGTGCTCCGGTCAACCGGGCACGGCTTTTTTGTGGGTGGCGGATGCAAGGTTCGTTGGAGCGAGGCTTGCCCGCGAATCAGGCGCCTCGGTGGCTCAGATCCACCGCGTTACCGTTCTTCGCGGGCAAGCCTCGCTCCAACGGGGTGCTTCCCCTCCCTGATATCAGCTTGCCTCCTGTCACTTCTGACAGCTATTCGGCTTGAACTTCACGTGCTTCCATGATTGCGTGCAGAATTTGCAGGTATGGAGCCGCATCATGAACGCAATTGATGAAATGGATATTGACCACGCTGGCAGTGATGTCCGAAAAATAATACTGGGTTCTGGAAGGATCGATTCGATTCCAGAGGGGATACAGCCCGATTATCTGGCGATTTACTGTCGCCCCGGAAGTTATGATCCCGCCCAAGGTGGACTGGTAGGGCTGCTTGCCGAGATGGGTGTTTCTGTAGACGCCGAACAGGCCGCCCCTGAAATTGACTTTCGTCCAACATTGCCGTGTTGGGTGACGCGTGATTTAAGTAGTGTGGATATTCCCTTCAAAAGATTATTGGTGTGGGAACCCGCAGTTGAAGAAGGTGAAACGCTGCTTAATAAAGTAGAAGAGGCTTTCCAGGCACTGGACAGAACGGCAGGTAAACGGGGAGCGCCGTTTCTGCTTTTACCGTTATGGACAGAAGTAACGAGTGACACTCAGTCAGATATTTTTCGCATGCAGTTTTACACGGCTGCTGCGCTTGCTGCTCGTGCTAGGTGGCAGACAATCTACATGCTGGTTAATAGTGAAGCCGCTGACGAGATGGCAGAACTGTTTGGAACAATGAAGTCGCAGTACCTGGACCCGCCCAGAGTTATTCCAGATCTGCTGGAGCAATTTGCGTCTTTCGGTATTCCGACCAGGCTCTCGGAAGTCAAAATCCACCGGGAGAGCGCGCGCCAGGAGCCTTGGCCTGGCTTGACACAGCGTCAGCACGCAGCGATTTATGATTATTCGCAACTGGCTTATTTATATACAAACAGGGCGCTGCGGCACAACGATTTTGCCCATCCGGATTTCATTGCATTACAGGCGTATATCGAAGCGCTCAGCACCGGATTGGCTAGTCTGCCCAATTATTTGAGCGCTGAACGGGTGCGTCGTCTGGTGACCATTTTTGAGGGTATTGAGGAGCTGTACGTTGATGGGCAGTTGACTCAGGAATTGGCTTTTACCAGTACAACTGCTCGTGAACAGCCTATTGCGGGTGATCGGTATCAACTTCACCTCAAGAGTATTGTGGGGAAAGATATTGCCGATATTTCTTTTTCTCCAGCGGAGAAGGAAGTGTTGTTTGACTACTCAATGCGCCATCTTGTAAGCGATCTCCGGCCAGGGTTGGAGGCCAACTCGGTGCTCGTTACTTGCGATGAGGGGACGGTTCATTCAATGGGCCTGGCATTTACGCATCTTTGATGTGTCGTGTTTATTTGAATGATAGACAACCAAGGGATTCGTTTTCGAGAAGGGAATTGAACATGTCATCGACTATCAGTAACAACGATCTAAGCATTATTTTAACGGCGGCTCCGGATTTCAAACGCTTGAAGGTCGCTGGTTCCCTGGACAAGGCATGGCGGCAAACTTTATGGCTGTTCCTGCATGTGTTGTATCAGCAGGGCTTCGTGTTGAGCTTTGACTGGCAAGCCGAGTTTGCCGGGAAAGAGAAAGACCTCGCCGACGTTGGCGCACTCAGGGTCATGAGCCTTGAAGGCGTCAGAAAGGTGCTGACGGCCCATGTTCGAATGGACCGGCTTTGTGAAGGGCACCTTAATAGCATTGCAGAAAGTGGCTACCTGGAGCAGCTCGTCGAGCGATTGAACGTGCTGAGGTCCTGATGAGGCGTGGGACCGGATTTATCCGGGAAGACGTCGGTTCAGTCAGCAAGGCATTCGGAGCCTGTCCCGGCCTCTTCGCGAACAAGTTCGCTCCCACAAGGCGCTCGATCAGACTTTGATCGAAGCCCAACGCTCCTGCCGCCAGGCTTCCTGCTGCGCCTTGTCGAGGAAGGTCCAGGCCACGAAGCGGCTTTGTTTCTGCCCCTGGCCCATCTCGATGACACGGCTTTCGGCAACGCCGGCTTTTTTCAGAGTGCTTTGAATCAGTGGCAGGTTCGAGGCCTTGGAGACCAGGGTGCTGAACCAGAACACTTGTTTGGGCAAACGCGTGCTTTCGTTGATCATCTGGGTCACGAAGCCGATCTCGCCGCCTTCACACCACAGCTCCTGGGATTGCCCGCCAAAGTTCAATACCGGCAATTTGCGTTTGGGATCGGCTTTGCCCAAGGCGCGCCATTTGCGATGGCTGCCGCGCTGTGCTTCGTCGATGGACGAGTGGAACGGCGGGTTGCACATGCAGACGTCGAAGCGTTCGTCGCTCTTCAACAAATCCAGCAGGATCTGCTTGCGATTGGCTTGCAGGCGCAGGCTGATGGCTTTGCTCAGGCTGTTGGATTTGACGATGGCGGTGGCCGCGGCAATCGCGGTCGGGTCGATATCCGAGCCGAGGAACTGCCAGCCGTAATCACTGTGACCGATCAGCGGATAAACGCAGTTGGCGCCCATGCCGATGTCCAGCGCCTTGATCGATGCGCCACGCGGGATCACGCCTTCGTTGCGCTCGGCCAGCAAGTCGGCCAGGAAGTGCAGATAGTCCGCACGGCCCGGAATCGGCGGGCACAGGTAGTCGGCCGGGATATCCCAGTGCGCCACGCCGTAGAACGACTTGAGCAGCGCCCGGTTGAACACGCGCACGGCGGAAGGGTTGGCAAAGTCGATGCTTTCCTTGCCATACGGATTGATGATCACGAATTCAGCCAGCTCGGGGCTGCTTTTGATCAACTTGGGGAAGTCGTAGCGGCCCTGATGGCGATTGCGCGGGTGCAGCGTGGCCTTTTCCCGCGGCTCGACGGGTTTTGCCGGAGCTTGATGGGCAGGAGTTTTACGCGGAGAGGAGGGTTTGCTCGGGGTCGTCATTGATCTGTCGATTCAGGAGAGGCGTTAGCGCGAGGGCGGCATTGTCCCACATCCCGTGGGGTACCTGTCATTTCTACCAGCTAGACGGGTTGTATTTCCTGTGTTCGGATGATTGTCGTAAGTATACGAACAGGGAGCAATACTGCTATGAAAGCATTTTTCTTTATGATCCTCCTTCTATCTGAGATGTGTATGGCTGCGACCATTTCGGTTGCGGAACATATTATCGATGATCCTTTTATGCCAAAGGCTTCGACGGAGTCAGCACATTATAAGAAACTGGAATATCCAGCCCGTGAGGATTACGATTTCTACCGGGCAATTGGTTTGCTGCAAGGCATCTGCAGTTCATCATTTATCAAGACCAGCAATGACCCTTCCGCGCCAGCGTATCTATTATCTGCCGGGCATTGCGTGCAAGATCTTGATGCGCTGGCTGATAACAGTGTTGTGATAGATAAACCTGTGGAGTTCAGTGCCGCATTCAATAATTTTGTTGATACACAGGACGATAGAATCTTGGTCAATATCGACCAAATCGCCTATTCCACCATGAAGGGCATGGATATCTCGATATTGAGAACTGATAAAACAATCGGTGAGTTACAAGCCCTTAACCTTCAAGCTTTCACGCTGAGCAGGCGTGTCCCCGTCAACGGTGAAGGGACTGTTGTGGCGGGTATGCCTAATGCGGATCCGCTTATGATTGATCGGTGTACAGTCACTGGACGTGTTGATCTTCTGGAGGGTATCTTTCATTTCAATGATTTCCTGGAGAACACCTGTGTGCTCATCGGGGGAATGTCGGGAGGACCATCGTTCAGCGCCGCAACAGATGGGCAGCCAACGGAACTCGTGGCTGTATCGAGCACGGGCGCGGATGAACGTATCTGGCTGGGAACCCCTTGCCACATCAACAAACCCTGTGTCGGCAGGCCAGAAGGTTTCGTTCAGGCTAACAACCATTCCTACATTGTCCCTGTAGCGGGAATACAAGACTGTTTTGACAGTCAGGGACTGTTTCAATTGAGTCATGCAGGCTGCCCGCTGCCGACCCCAACGGGGCTGATCATCGAGAATCATCCCGTCGAAATAACCGGTGCCAGTGCCGCGAGTGAAAATCAGACCTGGAATTTCACGCCGCAGCATCCATCGGGCGGGTTGAAAGTGAAGATGATTGACGTCAGGGGGGCGTCAGATACATGCAAGTCCATGACGGGCTATACACCGGTGGTGTTACCTGGCTTTGATCCGCGACTTGAACAAATACCTGTCCATAAGGAAGGTATCTATCAATACTGTTTGCTTCCTGCTGACAGTCCCACAGCAACTGCTGTCGATGTAATTATGGTCAAGGTCGATAATACACCGTCAGCGGTTCAGCCTGATGTAAGAGTTCTCCCGGGTACTGACAATGCGGTAAAAATATTCTACTCATATATTCTTAATGAAAATTCAAATTTTTACTCTGCGTATGGCCCGCTCGATAGTTTTGTTTGTCCTGTAGTGGGTTCGGGAAGTTATGAGATTGTTGCGCAAATGACCTTTGTTGACGTGCCTTATCCTCGAGTCAAAGTCTGTAGTTATCTCGAAGACTCTGCGTTAAACAAGGGCGTGCTTTATGAACTTGACTATCCACCTGATGGCGCGAAAAAGTGAGGGATGAAGTAGAGAATAATTGGTAAAACCGCGCGCCCCGGAATAAGGGCAAGCAGGATATACAGCTACCCGATAGTTGAGATCGGGTAGCTGTATTGCAGTTACAAACTCGCTATCCGAGCGTGCTGTTCCGCTAGTTTGCCCAAGGCCTGTTCAGCCTCGACCATTTTCGCGCGTTCCTTGGCGATGACTTCCGGCGGCGCCTTGTCGACGAACGCTGCGTTGGACAGCTTGCCGCCCACCCGTTGCACTTCACCTTGCAGGCGCTGGATTTCCTTGTCCAGGCGCGCGAGTTCGGCGTCCTTGTCGATCAAGCCAGCCATCGGCACCAGCACTTCCATCTCGCCGACCAGACCGGTGGCGGACAATGGCGCTTCTGCGCCCGGTGCCAGCACGGTGATGGATTCCAGCTTGGCGAGTTTCTTCAGCAGGTAATCGTTTTCCTTCAGGCGGCGCTCGTCTTCAGCGCTGACGTTCTTGAGGAACAATTGCAGCGGCTTGCCCGGACCGATGTTCATTTCGCCACGAATGTTACGGGTGGCGAGCATCAGGCCCTTGAGCCATTCGATGTCGTCTTCGGCCGCCTGATCAATGCGTGCTTCGTTGGCCACTGGCCAAGGTTGCAGCATGATGGTCTTGCCTTCGACGCCCGCCAGCGGCGCGAGGCGCTGCCAGATTTCTTCGGTGATGAAAGGCATGAACGGATGCGCCAGACGCAGCGCGACTTCCAGCACGCGAACCAGCGTGCGGCGGGTGCCGCGCTGGCGTTCCACGGGTGCGGTTTCGTCCCACAGAACCGGCTTGGACAGCTCCAGGTACCAGTCGCAATACTGGTTCCAGATGAACTCGTACAAGGCCTGCGCTGCGAGGTCGAAACGGAACTGATCCAGTTGGCGGGTCACTTCGGCTTCGGTGCGTTGCAGCTGCGAGATGATCCAGCGATCGGCCAGGGACAGCTCGACCGCTTCGCCGTTCTGACCGCAGTCTTCGCCCTTGTCCAACACGTAGCGGGCGGCGTTCCAGATCTTGTTGCAGAAGTTGCGATAGCCTTCGACGCGGCCCATGTCGAACTTGATGTCGCGACCGGTGGACGCCAGCGAGCAGAACGTGAAGCGCAGCGCGTCGGTGCCATAGCTGGCGATGCCGTCGGCGAACTCGTCACGGGTCTGCTTTTCGATTTTCTTCAGCAGTTTGGGCTGCATCAGGCCGGTGGTGCGCTTGGCAACCAGGTCTTCCAGCTCGATACCGTCGATGATGTCCAGCGGGTCCAGGACGTTGCCCTTGGACTTGGACATTTTCTGGCCCTGGCCGTCGCGCACCAGACCGTGCACATAAACGGTCTTGAACGGGACTTGCGGCGTGCCGTCTTCGTTCTTCACCAAGTGCATGGTGAGCATGATCATCCGGGCGACCCAGAAGAAAATGATGTCGAAACCGGTCACCAGCACGTCGGTGGAGTGGAACGTCTCAAGCGCCTTGGTTTTTTCCGGCCAGCCCAGGGTCGAGAAGGTCCACAGGCCCGAACTGAACCAGGTGTCGAGGACGTCGTTGTCCTGTTGCAGCGCAACGTCCGGGCCCAGGTTGTTCTTGGCGCGCACTTCGGCTTCGTCGCGACCGACGTAAACCTTGCCAGATTCGTCGTACCAGGCCGGAATGCGATGGCCCCACCAGAGTTGACGGCTGATGCACCAGTCCTGGATGTCGCGCATCCACGAGAAGTACATGTTTTCGTACTGTTTAGGCACGAACGCGATGCGGCCGTCTTCGACTGCAGCAATGGCCGGTTCAGCCAAAGGCTTGGTGGACACGTACCACTGGTCGGTCAGCCACGGCTCGATGATGGTGCCGGAGCGGTCGCCTTTCGGCACTTTCAGGGCGTGGTCGTCGACGCTGACCAACAGGCCCGCAGCGTCGAATGCAGCGACGATCTGCTTGCGTGCTTCGAAACGATCCAGACCTGCGTATGCGGCAGGCAGTCGACCATCAACGGTTTCATTGAGGGTGCCGTCGATGTTGAACACCTGCGCCGCAGGCAGCACGTTGGCGTTCTTGTCGAAGATGTTCAGCAGCGGCAGGTTGTGGCGCTTGCCGACTTCATAGTCGTTGAAATCGTGGGCCGGGGTGATTTTCACGCAGCCGGTGCCGAATTCAGGATCGCAGTAATCGTCAGCGATGATCGGGATGCGGCGGCCAACCAGTGGCAGCTCGACGAACTTGCCGATCAGCGCCTTGTAACGCTCGTCTTCCGGGTTCACGGCGACAGCGGCGTCACCGAGCATGGTTTCCGGGCGAGTGGTGGCGACGATCAGGTAATCCAGGCCGTCAGCGGTTTTCGCGCCGTCAGCCAGTGGATAACGCAGGTTCCACAGGAAACCTTTTTCGTCGTGGTTTTCCACTTCGAGGTCGGAAATCGCCGTGTGCAGCTTGGTGTCCCAGTTGACCAGGCGCTTGCCGCGATAGATCAGACCGTCTTCATGCAGGCGCACGAACGCTTCCTTGACCGCGTCCGACAAGCCATCGTCCATGGTGAAGCGCTCGCGGCTCCAGTCTACGGACGAGCCGAGGCGACGAATCTGACGGCTGATGTTGCCGCCGGACTCATCCTTCCATTCCCAGATTTTTTCGAGGAATTTGTCGCGACCCAGGTCGTGACGGTTCAGGCCTTGTGCCTCGATCTGACGCTCCACCAGCATTTGCGTGGCGATACCGGCGTGGTCGGTACCCGGTTGCCACAGGGTGTTGCGACCCTGCATGCGGCGGAAGCGGATCAGGGCATCCATGATCGCGTTGTTGAAACCGTGACCCATGTGCAGGCTGCCGGTGACGTTCGGCGGCGGGATCATGATGGTGTACGGATCACCCGAGCCTTGCGGAGCGAAATAATTCTCGGACTCCCAGGTTTGGTACCAGGAAGTTTCGATGGCGTGCGGCTGGTAGGTCTTGTCCATGCGCGGCGGGAACCTAATTGGCATTAATTCAGGAAAGCCGGCAAGTATAGCGGGGATGAACGGCTGGGCGTAGAGCGGGGCGATCAAACGGGGCAATTTGTCGTAGGACCGGCTTTAGCCGGGAGGGCGTCGGGACTGAGCAGGGAAGTGTTCCGGACGCATTGGCCCTCTCCCGGCTAAAGCCAGTCCTACGGGGCCGTGCCGTTAATTCTGCTGTTGACTGAGCAACCGCTCCATCCTCGCTTCAAGGCGACGTTTGATTTCGGTTTCGATATGCGGGGCGAAGTCGTCGATGACGTCTTGCATGATCAATTGCGCGGCAGCCCGCAGCTCGGTTTCCAGATGCAGCAGGGCATCCGGATTGGCAGCGGGTTTCGGTGACGCTTGTGCCTGAACCGGCTCGGCCTGATGAGCAGGCGGTTGCGGTGTCAGGACCGGGATATCGGCTTCGTCGGTGTCGAAGTCCAGATCATGGCTCAACGCCGGTTTGGCGCCCACCACATCGAACAGCAATGGAATCTGGGTTTCGCTTTTGACCGTATCGGTCAGCAGCGGCGGTTGCAGGGAATCATCGCCGAGCAGTTGCCGGATCGACTCAAGGTCATCCAGCAGGTTGGCGGAGTCTTTCAGGGGTTTCAAAGTATCCATCGTATGCTCAAAGACGCTGTAGCCGGTGATCTTGCAGAGGATAGCCGTGTTCACGATAGAAACGGAAACTCTCTCGTGCGGCCAGACGAATTGCTGGATCTTCGACGACGATTTCCGCTACGCGGGCGAACCGTTTGAAGAACTCGGGGATGCGCAAATCAAGGTTGACCAGCAAATCCTGATGCTGCCCCGGATCGTCCCCCAGGCCCAGAACCACGGGCGAGAGCTGATCGTCTTCGGCGGCACTATGGGGCAGGAAAGCTTCGCCCTTGAAGCGCCAGAGTCGCGCGTCGAGGTCGTCACGTTGCGCGGCATCGCTGCAATGCAGATACACGCGGTGGCCGAGACGCCAGGCTTTTTCGGTCAGTTTGCAGGCAAAGTCCAGGCGAGCCGAAGGTTCGGCGCTGGGAAGAATATAGAAGTCGACTTGGGTCATGTAGAAGTCCGGTACGCAAGATGTGCCTGCCCGATGGCAGGCACATTCATGCAGGCCAGTTATGCGCCGGCGCGGTCGAGCAGGTATTGAGTCAGCAGTGGAACCGGACGGCCAGTGGCGCCTTTGTCCTTGCCGCCGCTCAGCCAGGCGGTACCGGCGATGTCCAGGTGCGCCCACTCATATGCCTTGGTGAAGCGTGACAGGAAGCAGGCTGCGGTGATGGTGCCGCCTTTCGGGCCGCCGATGTTGGCGATATCGGCGAACGGGCTGTCCAGCTGTTCCTGATATTCATCGAACAACGGCAGTTGCCAGGCACGGTCGTCAGCCAGTTTGCCCGCATCCAGCAGTTGATTGATCAGCGCATCGTTGTTGCCCAGCAGGCCGGAGGTATGACCGCCCAGTGCCACGACGCAAGCGCCGGTCAGCGTGGCGATGTCGATCACGGCCTGGGGCTTGAAGCGCTCGGCATAGGTCAATGCATCGCACAGCACCAGACGGCCTTCGGCGTCAGTGTTGAGGATTTCAACCGTCTGGCCGCTCATGGTGGTGACGATATCGCCAGGACGCGTCGCGGTGCCGCTTGGCATGTTTTCGGCGCAAGCCAGCACACACACGACGTTGATCGGCAGCTGCAACTCAAGCACGGCGCGCAGGGTGCCGAACACGCTGGCGGCGCCGCACATGTCGAACTTCATCTCGTCCATGCCGGCCGCAGGTTTGATGCTGATGCCGCCGGTATCGAAAGTAATGCCTTTGCCGACCAGCACGAACGGCTTGTCGCTTTTCTTGCCGCCCGAATAGTTCATGACGATCAAGCGTGGCGGCTGGGCGCTGCCTTGTGCGACAGCCAGAAACGAACCCATGCCCAGTTCAGCGAGTTTTTTCTCGTCATGCACTTCGACTTTCAGGTTTTTGTAGGCTTTGCCCAATGCTTTGGCCTGCTCGCCCAGATAAGTCGGGTGGCACAGGTTAGGCGGCATGTTGCCTAGGTCACGGGTGAACGCCATGCCGGCAGCGATAGCCTGGGCGTGGGTTGCAGCGCGTTCGACGTCGGCAACGCTGAGCTTGTCGGTCAGCAGGGTGACTTTTTTCAGCGCCTTGGGTTCGGCTTTCTGGGTCTTGAAGCGATCGAAAACGTATTCGCCATCGGCCAGGGTTTCCACCAGCAGGCGGGTCTTGCCATAGGTGTCACGGTTCTTGACAGCCAGTTGGTCGACGGCGATGACCGCGTCGGTGCCGCCCAGGCCCTTGAGAATCGACAGCACGCCGCTGATGACTTTCTTGAATTGGCGGTCGGACAATTCCGCGTCTTTACCGATACCGACCAGCAGCACGCGTTCGGCTTTCAGGTTGGGCAGGTTGTGCAGCAGCAGGCTTTGGCCGACTTTGCCGGCCAGGTCGCCGCGCTTGAGCGCTGCCGCGATGGCGCCGCCACTGAGAACGTCGATGGCTTTTGCAGCGTCACTGAGCGCGCGACCTTCGCCCACGGCAACCACCAGCGTGGCGGTCTTCAAGGTTTCTGGGCTTACGCTTTTAACAACCAATTCCATGTCGGGGTCCCCGAATAAACGATGAGCTTTGCGAAATGAATGACGTGCGCGGCAGGGCAGAGGTGTTTCGCATGACGATGCCAGCGACAAGGTCCGCAGTTTGACCCCCGCGCACGACCCCTGACAACCCCGTAAAACGCGCGAGCGGGGCTGCGTGTAGGACGCGTACGTGCGAACTATCCAGAGTGCGCAGTGACAGACCACCTCAATCACAGGATAATGCCGCATATTTTTTTGGTGGTTCCCCTGTTTATCGGGTCTAAACCGTACCGCCGCTGATACCTTTTTCTTGTCCGGCCGCTTGCGCCTGGCAACCCTGGAGTGCCTGGTTTGATTGTCTTCCGTTATCTATCCCGAGAAGTGCTGCTTACCTTGAGCGCTGTCAGCGCCGTGCTGTTGGTAATCATCATGAGCGGACGCTTCATCAAATACCTGGCCCAGGCGGCCTCCGGTGCGCTGGATCCCGGCGTGTTGTTCATGATCATGGGCTTTCGTCTGCCGGGCTTTCTGCAACTGATCCTGCCTTTGGGTCTGTTTCTGGGGATTTTGCTGGCTTACGGCCGGTTGTATCTGGAAAGCGAAATGACCGTGCTCGCCGCCACCGGCATGAGCCAGCAACGCTTGCTGTGGATGACCATGGCCCCGGCGGCGCTGGTTTCGCTGCTGGTTGCCTGGTTGAGCTTCAGCCTGGCGCCGCAGGGCGCGACGCAATTTTCCCTGTTGATCAACAAACAGGATGCGATGACCGAATTCGACACGCTGGTGCCGGGTCGCTTCCAGACCTTGCGTGACGGCAGCCGTGTGACGTACACCCAGGACCTGTCGGACGATCGTTCGAAGCTCGGCGGGGTGTTCATCTCCGAAAAACGTATGTCCCAGGATAAATCCAAGGATCGTGGCATCACCGTGCTGGTCGCTGAAAAAGGCCACCAGGAAATCAAGCCGGATGGCAGTCGCTTCCTGATTCTGGAAAACGGTTATCGCTATGACGGTAATCCGGGCGAAGCCAACTACCGCGCCATCAAATACGACACTTACGGTGCCTTGCTGCCCAAGCCGGACATCAGTGACGAAATCACCGACCGCGATGCGATCCCGACCAGCGAGTTGTTCGGCAACGATACGCCGCGCTACAAGGCTGAACTGCAGTGGCGCGTTTCGTTGCCGATTCTGGTGTTCATCGTCACCTTGATGGCGGTGCCGCTGGCCCGGGTCAACCCGCGCCAGGGCCGCTACCTCAAGTTGCTGCCGGCGATCCTGCTTTATATGGCGTACCTGACGATCCTGATTGCCGCCCGTGGCGCCCTTGAAAAAGGCAAGCTGCCCATGGCGCTGGGCTTGTGGTGGGTTCACGCATTGTTCTTGTTGATTGGCCTGGGACTTCTGTACTGGGAACCGCTGCGCCTGAAAATGGCGAGTCGTCGCAGCGTACCGGAGGTGACCCATGGTTAAGCTCGATCGTTACATCGGTAAAAGTGTATTTGTCGCGATTCTCGCGGTACTCGGGATCATTCTCGGATTGGCCTCGCTGTTTGCCTTCATTGACGAAATGGGCGACGTCAGCGACAGCTACACCTTGCTCGACGCCAGCAGCTTCGTGCTGCTCACCGCGCCACGTCGGCTTTATGAAATGCTGCCGATGGCGGCGCTGATCGGCTGTCTGATCGGCTTGGGCAGTCTGGCCAGCAGCAGCGAACTGACCATCATGCGCGCTGCCGGTGTCTCCATCGGGCGTATCGTCTGGGCCGTCATGAAGCCGATGCTGGTGCTGATGATCGCGGGCGTATTGATTGGCGAGTATGTGGCGCCAGTCAGTGAAAATCAGGCTCAGGCCAATCGCTCGCTGGCGCAAGGCACCGGCGACGCACAAAGCGCACGGCATGGCTTGTGGCATCGCCAGGGTGAAGAATTCATTCACATCAACACCGTGCAACCCAATGGCTTGCTGTATGGCGTGACGCGTTATCGCTTCGACGATCAGCGCCATATGCTGACTTCGAGCTTCGCCAAGCAGGCTAATTTCAAGACCGATTACTGGGAGCTGAAAGACGTCACGACCACGTTCTTCCGCGACGGCAGCACCGAAGTGATCAATACTCCGCAAGAGCGTTGGGACGTGGCCCTCAGCCCGCAACTGCTGAGCACCGTAGTGCTGCCACCTGATTCCCTGTCCATCAGCGGCCTATGGGGTTACGCGCATTATCTGGCGGATCAGGGTCTGAACAGCGGCCGATACTGGCTGGCGTTCTGGACCAAGGTGCTGCAACCGTTGGTGACCGTGGCACTGGTGCTGATGGCCATCTCCTTCATCTTCGGCCCGCTGCGTTCGGTGACGCTGGGACAGCGGGTGTTCACCGGCGTGCTGGTGGGCTTCACCTTCCGCATCGCCCAGGACCTGCTCGGTCCGTCGAGCCTGGTATTCGGCTTCTCGCCACTGTTTGCCGTGCTGGTGCCGGCAGCGGTGTGTGCGGCTGCGGGGATATTCCTGTTGCGTAGGGCTGGGTAGCATCGGGTAAATTGCTGCGATCAAAAAAGCCGACTTCGAGTCGGCTTTTTTGTTTCTCCTGTTGGAGCGAGGCTTGCCCGCGAATCGCAATTCTGGACGATATGTTTATCGTCTGACACGGCGCCTTCGCGGGCAAGCCTCGCTCCCACGGTTGAGTTGAGTTGCATTCACTTCTGCTTGGGAATTCGCACCAGTTGGCTGTTCGAATACATGTCATGCCAGCTGCGCTTTTGCTTGTCGAACAGCGACCAGATGAAGCCAAGCCCGACGCACAGCCACGAAGCGATGGATACCACGAAGCGCAGCAAGGCCTGCCACAGGCTGATGCCAGTACCGTCGGCGTTCTGCACGCGTATGCCCCAGACCTGCATGCCCAGGGTCTGCCCTGAATGTGTCCAGAACTTGGCAAAAAAGCCGAACAGGACGAAGAACAAGAGAGTCGACAGCAACGGGTCGCCGTCCAGGGAACCTGATTCGGACAATGCGCGCAATTTGGCTTCGCCAACGAACGCCATCAGCGCCAGCTTGTAGATGAATGCGGTAATCATCAGTAGCGCAAAGCACAGCAGGGCGTCGTAGCAGATCGCTGCAAGCCGCCGGCCAAGGCCCGCAGCCGGAAATTCACCTTGCGGTCGCAGCAGATGTTTGGACATGGCAAAGCTCTCGGGCAGGGGGAGGACCGACATTTTACGGAATTACGCCCATAAAAAAGCCCCTGATGTCAGCATCAGGGGCTTTTTTAACGAAGAGATTTAAGCTTCCGCTTGAACTTCATCCGCTTGCATGCCTTTCTGGCCCTGCACTGCAACGAAAGTCACCTTCTGACCTTCTTTAAGGCTTTTAAAGCCATTGCCCTGAATAGCGCGGAAGTGCACGAACAGATCCGGTCCGCTTTCTGGAGTGATAAAACCAAAACCTTTCTCGTCGTTAAACCACTTGACGGTACCGCTCTGACGTTGAGACATTTTCTTATTTCCCTGGAACTTGAAATTAATGACCGCTTCTTTCTCATGAAAGAACTGGGGCTGGTTGCAGGAAGTAAGAAACGTAGAGCGGGATGTAGCAAAACTCAGAGCTACTGCCCAGGTCCCGATTCCAGCGACCTATGCAAACACAGTTAGGAAACTCTACGCTATCTCTTGTAACAAAAACAAGCCCCCGCTGAGGCCCGGTTTTGCTGGGTCAAAAGGCTTGTTTTAAATTATTAACCAAACAGGCAGGATCGATAGTTTTTAACTTTCATACGCACTTTTAGGGTGCGTGCCATGGGCTCTAACGGTGCTGGTTTAAACAACGCTATGCAGTTGTATAACTAAGCGGCCCATAGTTATACAACCACATTTTTTTGACGGCAGTTATTAGCCGCGGAAGTAACGCTGTGCTACGAAAGGCATTTTGCTCACTACCATGGGTACTTTCTTGCCACGTACGATGGCCCATACAGGGGTATCCATCGCAGTGAAATCCTTGTCCAGATAACCCATGGCCAACGGGCCGCCCAGGCTTGGCCCGAAACCACCACTGCAAACGGTGCCGATCCCGTTACCGTCGGCATCGACGATTTCCGTGCCTTCACGCACCGGGGTGCGCTCTTGCGGCAGCAGGCCAACGCGCTTGCGGGCCGGAGCCGATTGCTGCTGGGCGAAAATCTGTTCCGCGCCAGGAAAACCGCCAGCACGCGAGCCATCGGCGCGGCGTACTTTGGAAATCGCCCAGAGCAGGCCGGCTTCGATTGGCGTGGTGTCGGTGTTCATGTCGTGGCCATAGAGGCACAGACCTGCTTCCAGACGCAGTGAATCTCGCGCACCAAGGCCAATCGGGGCAACTTCCGGTTCCGCCAGCAAGCGCCGCGCCAGCGCTTCGGCCTGATCGGCCGGGACCGAAATTTCGTAACCGTCTTCACCGGTATAGCCGGAACGGCTGACGTAGCACTCGATGCCCAGCAACGTGACGCTGGCGAATTGCATGAAGGTCATTGTTGCGACTTCCGGCGCCAGGCGCGCCAGGACCGTCACTGCTTGCGGACCCTGCAAGGCGAGCAAGGCGCGCTCGTCGAACAACGGCTGGATTTCACAGTGGCCGGCCAGATGCTTGCGCAGGTGAGCCAGGTCTTCGTTCTTGCACGCGGCATTGACTACCAGCATCAGTTGATCGTTGCCCAGGTTGGCGACCATCAGGTCGTCGAGGATGCCGCCGGTATCATTGGTGAACATCGCATAACGTTGCATGCCAACCGGCAGATCGATGATGTCCACCGGGACCAGCGCTTCCAGCGCCTTGGCGGCTTCGGCGCCGGTCAAGCGGATCTGGCCCATGTGCGACACATCGAACAGGCCGGCTTTTTCCCGGGTGTGCAGGTGTTCTTTCATCACGCCCGCCGGGTATTGCACCGGCATGTCGTAGCCAGCGAATGGCACCATTTTCGCGCCGAGTTCGCGGTGCAAGGCGTGGAGCGGGGTGGTGAGCAGTTGTTCGGTGGTCATGATCGATTTCCTTTTGAAGAGGCGAGGCGCCAGACGTCCGTAGGACCGGCTTTAGCCGGGAGTGCTTCTCTCGCGGCTAAAGCCGCTCCTACGGTCCGATCAGAAAATCACGCCTCTTGATAGCTCTCGATGGACGGGCACGCGCAAATCAGGTTGCGGTCGCCGAACACGTTGTCGACGCGGCCAACCGGCGGCCAGTATTTGCCATCGATCAGCGACTCGACGGGATATACCGCCTGCTCACGGCTGTACGGGTGAGTCCACTCGCCAACGATTTCCGCAGCGGTGTGCGGGGCGTTTTTCAGCGGGTTGTCTTCCTTGTCCAGAGTGCCATTTTCCACCGCGCGGATTTCTTCGCGGATCTTGATCATTGCGTCGCAGAAGCGGTCCAGTTCTTCCTTGGATTCGCTTTCGGTCGGCTCGATCATCAAGGTGCCCGCCACCGGGAACGACATGGTCGGGGCGTGGAAACCAAAGTCGATCAGGCGCTTGGCGACGTCATCGACGCTGATGCCGCTGCTGTCCTTCAACGGGCGCAGATCAAGGATGCATTCGTGAGCCACCAGGCCGCTGCTGCCGGTGTACAGCACTGGATAGTGTTCTTCCAGGCGACGGGAAATGTAGTTGGCATTGAGTATCGCCAGTTGTGACGCCCGCTTGAGGCCTTCGCCGCCCATCATGCTGATGTACATCCAGGTGATCGGCAAAATGCTCGCGCTGCCGAAAGGTGCCGCGCATACCGCGCCTTCCTTGCGCTCCATGGTGCCGTGGCCTGGCAGGAATGGCGTCAGGTGTGACTTCACACCAATCGGGCCAACGCCTGGGCCGCCACCGCCGTGGGGGATGCAGAAGGTTTTGTGCAGGTTCAGGTGGGACACGTCGCCGCCGAACTTGCCGGGTGCGCAGAGGCCGACCATGGCGTTCATGTTGGCGCCGTCGATGTAAACCTGGCCGCCGTTGTCATGCACGATGCCGCAGATTTCGCGGATGCCTTCTTCGAACACGCCGTGGGTCGACGGGTAGGTGATCATCAGTGCAGCCAGGTGATCACGGTGCTCGATGGCCTTGGCGCGCAGGTCTTCGATATCGACGTTGCCCCGTGCATCGCACGCGGTCACAACCACACGCATACCAGCCATGTTGGCGGTGGCCGGGTTGGTGCCGTGGGCGGAAGAAGGGATCAGGCAGATATCGCGACGCTCATCGCCACGGCTCTGGTGATAGGCGCGAATCGCCAGCAAGCCTGCATATTCGCCCTGGGAACCGGCGTTCGGTTGCAGGGAAATCGCGTCGTAGCCGGTGGCGGCGCAGAGCATCGCTTCCAGTTCGTCAGTCAGTTGCTGATAACCGGCGCTCTGCTCGGCAGGTGCGAACGGGTGCAGGTTGCCGAACTCGGCCCAGGTCACCGGGATCATTTCGCTGGCGGCGTTGAGCTTCATGGTGCACGAACCCAACGGGATCATGGTGCGATCCAGCGCAAGATCCTTGTCGGCCAGTTTGCGCAGGTAGCGCATCAGCTCGGTTTCGGAGTGATAACGGTTGAACACCGGATGGCTGAGAATCGCCGATTGGCGCAGCAATGCCCGTGGCAGGCGCGACTCAGCGCTGGCAGCCAGTGCAGCGAAGTCCGGCAGAGTCTGGCCGTCGCCAGCAAAAATGGCCCACAGGCTTTCAACAGCGGCTTGCGAGGTGGTTTCGTCGAACGACAGACCCAGGCGCTGGGCGTCGATTTCCCGCAGATTGATCTGCTGGGCACGCGCCTTGGCGTGCAACGCGGCAGTATCGGCGCCGGTGTTCAGCGTCAGGCTGTCGAAGAAAAATTCTTGCTCGACGTTCAGGCCCAGTGCAGTCAGGCCCTTGGCGAAGATCGCCGTCAAATGATGCACGCGATTGGCGATTTGCGTCAGGCCGCGCGGACCGTGGTACACGGCGTACATGCTGGCAATGTTGGCCAGCAGCACTTGCGCGGTGCAGATGTTGCTCGTGGCTTTCTCGCGACGGATATGTTGCTCGCGGGTCTGCATCGCCAGGCGCAAGGCTTGCTTGCCGTGGCGATCCACCGATACGCCGACCAGACGGCCCGGCATGTCGCGCTTGAAGGCATCGCGCGTCGAGAAGTAAGCCGCGTGCGGGCCACCGAAGCCCAATGGCACGCCGAAACGCTGGGCGCTGCCGATGGCGACGTCGGCGCCGAATTCACCCGGCGGGGTCAGCAAGGTCAGGGCCAGCAGATCGGCGGCGACGGCGACCAATGCATTGGCGGCGTGGAAGCGCTCAACCAGTTCGCGATAATCGAACAGGTCGCCATTGCTGGCAGGGTATTGCAGCAGGGCGCCGAAAAACGCGCTGACATCGCTCAGCTCGGCTTCGTCCGCCACCACAACCGTGATGCCCAGCGGCTCGGCACGGGTGCGCAGCACGTCGAGGGTTTGCGGGTGGCAATGGCTGGAGGCGAAGAACTGATGGCTGCTTTTATTCTTGCTCAGGCGCTTGCAGAAGGTCATGGCTTCAGCGGCGGCGGTGGCTTCATCGAGCAGCGAAGCGTTGGCAATCGGCAGGCCGGTGAGGTCGCTGATCAGGGTCTGGAAGTTGAGCAGCGACTCCAGACGGCCTTGGGAAATTTCCGGCTGATACGGCGTGTAAGCCGTGTACCAGGCCGGATTTTCCAGCAGGTTGCGCAGAATCGGCGCGGGTGTGTGGGTGTTGTAGTAACCCTGGCCGATGTAGGTCTTGAACAGCTGATTCTTGCTGGCAATGGCTTTGATCGACGCCAGGGCATCGGCTTCGCTCAAGCCCGGTTGCATGCCGAGCACGCTGGTGCCCTTGATGCTTTCCGGGATGACGCTGGCGCTCAGGGCTTCCAGCGAGTCAAAGCCCAGGGTCGCGAGCATGGTCTGTTCGTCAGCGGCGCGGGGGCCGATGTGACGGGCGATGAATTCGTTGGCGGTGCTCAATTCGATACGGTCAGTCATGTCGTGCTCCTCAGGCTTCAGCGTTTGCTTTGATCAGGCGGTCGTAGGCGTCCTGATCCAGCAGGCCATCGATGGCGCTGGCGTCTTGCGGGATAAAACGGAAGAACCAGCCTGCGCCCAAAGCGTCTTCGTTGACCAGTTCCGGGGTGCTGTCCAGAGCCGAGTTGACCTCGACCACTTCGCCATCGAGCGGCATATTGATGCTGCTCGCAGCCTTCACCGATTCCACGACCGAAGCCTCGGCGTGTTGACTATAAGCCTGCAATTCCGGGAGTTGCACATACACCACGTCGCCCAGGGATTCTTGCGCATAAGGCGTGATGCCAACCGTGACACTGCCATCGGCTTCGGCACGCAGCCATTCGTGGTCAACGGTAAATCGCAACTCGCTCATAAAAACTCCTCAAGGGGACAAAGGCTCGTGCCAGGCGCGAGCGTAATGGCATTGTCCTTAGCAAGTTTGCGGCCAAAGTCGTTTGGGGTAATGAAATCAGGGGTTTTCAGGGTTTTTACCAAGCCGTGCATGGGCTTGGTGTAGCGAAATCGCTACAGTTTGACGTCGTTGGGAATTGGTTGTTTGCGCAAGGGCCAGGCGGGCATGGCTATGTGGAGGTCGTAGCGATATCGTTACGTCTGTATTGAAATCGCTACATGTGATTGGCGGATGTTGCCTAAATTTGTAGCAGGGAATTTGTTCCCGAAAGGGCAGGTGAATTCACCGAAGAGGTTCAACGCATGCTCCGACGTCCTCCCGGATGAATCCGGTCCTACAAGGATTGCGTCAAATGGCGCTAAACCTTCCCCGAAATCCCGTATTTGCGCAACCGATGGGCAATCGCTGTGTGTGAGGTCTGCAACCGCGCTGCCAACTGGCGGGTGGACGGGTGTTCGCCGTAGAGCTTTTCCAGCAGCGTTTTTTCGAACTGTTCGACGGCCTGCTCAAGGCTGGCGACTTCACCATCATTGACTCCGGCGACCGCAGTGCCGGCGATGTCCAGGTCGCCGATGTCCACCAGATTGCTTTCGCTGATCGCGGCGGCGCGGAAAATCACGTTCTGCAATTGGCGCACGTTGCCCGGCCAGCGGTTGCTGAGCAGCGCCGGATAGGTTCCGGGCGCAAGGCGACACACCGGGCGCTGGATCTGCGCGCACGCCTGCTCCATGAAATACCGCGCCAGCAGCAGAATATCCTGACCCCGATCACGCAACGGTGGCACTTCGAGATTGAGTACGTTGAGGCGATAGAACAAGTCTTCGCGGAACGTGCCTTCGCCGACCATTTTTTCCAGATTGCGATGGGTGGCGCTGAGGATGCGCACGTTGACCTTCACTTCCCTGTCGCCGCCCACCCGCCGAAAACTGCCGTCATTGAGAAAACGCAGCAGTTTGGCTTGCAGGTAAGGCGACATCTCGCCGATTTCGTCGAGGAACACCGTGCCGTGGTTGGCCAATTCCATCAGGCCCGGCTTGCCGCCACGTTGCGCGCCGGTGAAGGCGCCGGGGGCGTAGCCGAACAGCTCGCTTTCGGCGAGGTTTTCCGGGAGTGCCGCGCAGTTCAGCGCCAGGAACGGCGCGCTGTGTCGGGCGCTGGTGGCGTGGCAGGCGCGGGCGACCAGTTCCTTGCCGGTGCCGGTTTCACCCTGGATCAGCAGCGGCGCATCCAGTGTCGCCACCCGTTGCGCGCGGGTCTTGAGGGTGCGGATGGCCGGGGATTCGCCGAGCAAGGCATCGAAACCTTCGGCGTGATCATGGTGCAGCGCGGACAGCCGCTCGCCAATCCTGCTCGGTTGATAAAGGGTCAGCAGCGCGCCGGCATCGGTGATTGGCGTGGCGTCCAGCAGCAAGGCTTCGCCGTTGAGGGTGACTTCACGCAACGGCAGGCGAAAACCGTTTTCCAGCAGTGCGCTTTGCAGGCCGGGATCAGCGAACAACTCAGCCACCGATTCACCGGCCGGTTCGCGACCGATCAGGGTAATCAATGCCGGGTTGGCCAACAGCACATGGCCGGCGCTGTCCAGCGCCAGGACCGGATCGGTCATGGCGGCGAGCAAGGCATCCAGTTGCAGATGGCGGCGCTGGCCGGGGAGGATGTCGACCACGGTGATTGCCTCGACACCCCGCACCCGGAACAGCGCGTCCTTGAGTTCTTCAAGGACCTGATGGCTCAGGGTAGGCGCATCGATATAGACGTTGGGCGGCACCATTTCCACGGCATCGAGGTTGAGATTGCGTCCACCCAGAATGGCCAGGACTTCCTGGGTGATGCCGACTCGGTCGATGAAGCTGACGTGGATGCGCATGGCAAGCTATGGATTCTGGGCCGCGAGGGGGGCGATTATGCCAGTAAATGGCGCACGCCGAGCCACGGTGAACTTGTTGGAGCGAGCGGGCGGCGCTTCCGACTTGCTCGCGAAGGCGATGTTTGCGCATCGAACATCGCATAACTATCTGAATTACCGCGTCACTCCGTAGGACCGGCTTTAGCCGGGAGAATGCCCTCCCGGCTAAAGCCGGTCCTACGGTTGTTCCAGATGTTGTTACGTCAGATGTTCCGGCTTCACCGTATCGCCCGATTCGGCGTGCAGCTTGTGGCGCACGTCTTCGAACATCTGATCGTATTCCTTGTGCATTGCCAGGGGCAGCGTTGCCAGATGCGGCAGGCCGTGTTTGATGGCGATGCGATTGGCGTCGTGGGCGAAATTGAAGGCCAGATCGCGTGGCAATACGAACTCATCCTGAAATTGATTGCCGGCGACCTCGCCTTCCATGACGAAACGCATGCAAGTGCCTTCTCCCGGGCATTCGCAGACTTCATAGCGGATGTGGATGTTGTAGCCAAAATCGGAAGCTTGCAGCGCCGTGCGAGTGATATGCAGGTGACCTGGCTCGAACATGTGCATTGCCCCATTGATAAGTAGAAGAGTACGAATAGACCCACGGGCCCATTCGGGGTTCAGCGGCAGTCAGTGTTCAACCGTAGACAATGCCCGTGCAGGCGGTGCTGATGCGGGTGCCAGCGGTGCCTTTGACGATTTCATCAATGTCCGCCAGCGAACCGATCACCGCAGGGTTGCCGGTGTGACGAGCGAATTCGCAGGCAGCCTGAACTTTAGGCCCCATTGAGCCTGCTGCAAAGCCCAGTTTTTCCATGTCGTCCGGATGCGCTTCGATGATGGCTTTTTGGGTCGGTTTGCCCCAGTCGATGAACGCCGCGACAACATCCGTGGCAATCACCAGCAAATCGCTGTCCAGTTGCTCGGCCAGCAAGGCTGAACACAGGTCTTTATCGATAACGGCTTCAACGCCCTGCAACTTGCCATCTGCGCCATACATCGTCGGAATGCCGCCACCGCCTGCGCAAATCACAATGCTACCTTTTTCCAGCAGCCATTTGATCGGGCGGATTTCGAAGATACGTTTAGGCTTGGGACTGGCGACCACGCGGCGGAACTTGTCACCGTCCGGGGCGATGCTCCAGCCTTTTTCCTGGGCCAGACGTTCGGCTTCTTCCTTGCTGTAAACCGGGCCGATCGGTTTGCTCGGATGCTGGAACGCTGGGTCATTGCCATCGACTTCGACCTGCGTCAACAACGTTGCGAAGGGCTTTTCGATGGGCAGCAGATTGCCCAGTTCTTGCTCAATCATGTAGCCGATCATGCCTTCGGTTTCTGCACCCAGCACGTCCAGAGGATACGGCGTGACGCTGGTATAGGCAGCGGCCTGCAAGGACAGCAGGCCGACTTGCGGACCATTGCCGTGGGCGATGACCAGTTCGTTGCCATCGACAATGCGAGCGATTTGCTCTGCGGCGACGCGAATGTTGATCCGCTGATTGTCAGCAGTCATCGGCTCGCTACGGCGAAGCAGGGCGTTGCCGCCCAGTGCTACGACGATACGCATGGTGATTTCCTTCAATAAGTTCGGTGGTAACCCTGTTGGATCGAGCGGGCGGCGATCCAACGCTATTGCGCAGTTCAGAAATCAGATATCCGCCAACGCCGCGACCAATATTGCCTTGATGGTGTGCATGCGGTTTTCCGCTTGCTCAAAGGCGATATTGGCGGGCGACTCGAAGACTTCTTCAGTGACCTCAACGCCGCCTGCCAGATGCGGATACCGGCTGGCGATGTCTTTGCCGACCTTGGTTTCGCTGTTATGGAACGCGGGCAGACAATGCATGAACTTCACCCGCGGGTTGCCGGAGGCCTTCATCATCTGCGCATTGACCTGGTAGGGCAGTAGTTGCTCGATGCGTTCATCCCACGCCTCGACGGGCTCGCCCATGGAAACCCAGATGTCGGTATGGATGAAGTCCACGCCTTTGACCGCTTCTTTCGGATCTTCAGTGATGGTGATCCGCGCGCCACTTTCTTCGGCGAAGGTTTTACATTGGGCGATGAAATCTTCGTGCGGCCACAGCGCCTTGGGCGCGGCGATGCGCACGTCCATGCCCAGCTTCGCGCCAATCATCAGCAGCGAATTGCCCATGTTGTAGCGCGCGTCGCCCAGGTACGCATAACTGATGTCATGCAGCGGCTTGTCGCTGTGTTCGCGCATGGTCAAGGTGTCGGCGATCATTTGCGTCGGGTGGAACTCGGCGGTCAAACCGTTGAATACCGGCACGCCGGCGAACTTGGCCAGCTCTTCGACAATGTCCTGCTCGAAGCCGCGGTATTCGATGGCGTCGAACATGCGGCCCAATACGCGGGCGGTGTCCTTCATGCTTTCTTTGTGGCCGATCTGTGATGAAACCGGATCAATGTAGGTGACGTGGGCGCCCTGATCATGGGCGGCGACTTCGAAAGCGCAGCGGGTGCGGGTCGAGGTTTTTTCGAAGATCAGCGCGATGTTCTTGCCTTTGAGGTGCTGCTGCTCGGTGCCGGTGTACTTGGCGCGTTTGAGGTCACGGGACAGGTCCAGCAGGTAGTGCAGCTCGCGATTGGTGTGATGCATCAAGCTCAGCAGGCTGCGGTTGCGCATGTTGAAAGCCATGGTTTGAATCTCCTCGTTCGGCACAGTGAAACCGGGTTTCTGTGGGCCGAACGTCAATAAGCGGGAAATTTAGTAGTCGATAGGGTCGCGGATGATCGGGCAGGTCATGCAGTGACCACCGCCGCGTCCACGGCCCAGTTCGCTGGCGCTGATGGTGATGACTTCAACGCCCGCCTTGCGCATCAAGGTGTTGGTATAGGTGTTACGGTCATAACCGATGACGACACCGGGCTCCAGCGCTACAACGTTGTTGCCGTCGTCCCATTGCTCGCGTTCGGCAGCGAAGCTGTTGCCGCCTGTCTCGACGACCCGCAGTGCCTTGAGGTTCAGGGCTGCAGCCACGGTGTCGAGGAAGTTGGTCTCTTCGCGACGGATATCGATGCCGCCGGGTTTGCTCTCATCCGGGCGCAGGCTGAACGCAACGATCTGAGCGACGACTTCCGGAAAGATCGTCACCAGGTCGCGGTCGCAGAAGCTGAAGACGGTGTCCAGGTGCATGGCCGAGCGCGACCGGGGTAGTCCGGCGACAATCACCCGCTGCACGGCGTTGTTCTTGAACAGGTTCTGCGCGAGCTGACCGATGGCCTGACGCGAGGAGCGTTCGCCCATGCCGATCAACACCACGCCATTGCCGATGGGCATCACGTCGCCTCCTTCAAGGGTCGCGTTGCCGTGATCCTGATCGGGATCGCCATACCAGACCTGGAAGTCGGCTTTGACGAAGTCGGGATGGAATTTATAGATCGCGCTGGCGAGCAGCGTTTCCTGGCGTCGGGCGGGCCAGTGCATAGGGTTCAGGGTCACGCCGCCGTAGATCCAGCAGGTAGTGTCGCGGGTGAATTGAGTGTTGGGCAGCGGTGGCAGGATGAAGCTTGAATGCCCCAGAAAGTCGCGGAACATTTCGATGGTCTTGCCACCGAAGGTGTTCGGCAGGTCATCGGCGGAAACGCCACCGATCAGGTATTCGGCAAGCTTGCGTGGTTCGAGACTGCGCAGCCAGCTATCGACTTCGTGGACCAGCCCGACGCCCACCATGTTCGGAGTGACTTTGCGTTGCAGAATCCAGTCCAGTGCTTCGGGGATCGCCACAGTGTCGGTCAGCAGGTTGTGCATTTCCAGGACGTTGATGCCCCGTTCGCGCATTTTGCTGACAAAGTCAAAATGATCGCGTTTGGCCTGGCTGACCCATAGCACGTCGTCGAACAGCAGCTCGTCACAGTTGTTGGGCGTCAGGCGCTGATGGGCCAGTCCAGGCGAACACACCATGACCTGTCGCAGCTTCCCGGCTTCGGAATGGACTCCGAGTTTGGTGTTATCAGTGGACATATCTGTTCTCCTCCATTGGAATTGCTTGCGATTACAGGGTCAGGAAGCCGTCGTACAGACCGTAGGCGGCGACCAGCGCACCGATGACCACTGCGGTGAAAATCAGCTTTTCGATGGTGTTGAAAATGGGTTGGCCGGATTCGCGCTTGGCCTTGACGAAGAGCAGGACGCCCGGCGCATACAGCAACGCCGACAGCAGCAGGTACTTGGTACCCCCGGCATACAGCAGCCAGATGGCGTAAATCAGGGCGATGCCGCCGATGATGAAATCCTTGCGGCGTTCGCCAGGCGCATGTTCATAGGTTTCACCGCGCACCGTCAGCAGGAAGGCGTAGGCTGCCGACCACAGATACGGCACTAGAATCATTGAGGTCGCCAGGTAGATCAGCGACAAATAGGTGCTGGCGGAAAACAGGGTGATAACCAGGAAGATCTGCACCATGGCATTGGTCAGCCACAGCGCGTTGGCGGGCACCTGCTTCGCGTTTTCCTTCTTCAGGAAGGCCGGCATGGTGTGATCCTTGGCGGCGGCGAACATGATCTCCGCACACAACAGGACCCATGAAAGCAACGCGCCGAGCAGGGAAATGATCAGACCGACACTGATCAGCACTGCGCCCCATGGTCCGACGACGTGTTCGAGTACGGCTGCCATCGACGGATTTTGCAGTTTGGCCAGTTCCGGCTGAGTCATGATGCCCAATGAGAGGACGTTCACCAGTATCAGGAACAGCAGCACGGTAATGAACCCGATCACCGTGGCCTTGCCCACGTCCGAACGTTTTTCAGCGCGGGCGGAAAAAATGCTTGCGCCTTCGATACCGATGAATACCCAAACGGTCACCAGCATCATCTTGCGCACTTGATTGGCAACGGTGCCAAGATCCGGATTTTTCAGACCCCAGATATCAGCAGTGAAGATATCCAGTTTGAAAGCGAAGAGGGCGATCAGAATAAATAACAGCAGCGGTACAACTTTTGCCGCGGTGGTGATCAAGTTGATAAACGCCGCTTCCTTGATGCCGCGCAACACCAGAAAATGCACAGCCCACAACAGTATCGACGAGCCGATGATTGCTGCAACGGTATTGCCTTCGCCGAAGATCGGGAAGAAATAACCCAGCGTACTGAACAGCAGAACGAAATAGCCGACGTTGCCCAGCCAGGCACTTATCCAGTACCCCCAGGCCGACGAAAAACCCATGTAGTCGCCGAACCCGGCCTTGGCATAGGCGTAAACCCCGCCATCCAGGTCTGGCTTGCGATTGGCCAGCGTCTGGAACACGAACGCCAGGGTCAGCATGCCGACTGCAGTGATCACCCAACCGATCAGAATTGCCCCGACATCGGCGCTGGCAGCCATATTTTGCGGCAGTGAGAAAATACCACCACCAATCATTGAGCCAACGACAAGGGCAACTAACGCGCCAAGCCTGAGTTTTCCGGAAGTGTCAGACATTTCATCGTTCCATCCGTTAGAGAAGGAAGCAGGTTAGTCCAACTATGTTGTACACAGTTGATCCTGATCAGATCATCGACACATTTAACGTGTTAGTGCCGTTTGCGAATGAAAATGTCGCATTTCAATAAGCAAATGGCATCAGCAAGTATCAGGGGGAAATGGTTTAGACGTTTCGGTCAATTAATTCGAGGTTCTGGTTCCGGGCGCGACCAGATCCACAGATTGCCCAGGCTCATGCCCGCGACTGCGGCATACAGTGGCCAGCTGTGGGGCATCAGGCTGAACATGAGGATGGCGCAAACCAGCATGCTGATCGTGGCACTGATCTTGGCTTGCCGCGCGACCAGCTTGCCATTGCGCCAGTTACTCAGGATCGGGCCGAACAGACGATGGTTTTCCAGCCAGGCGCTCAGGCGTGGCGAGCTTTTGGTCGCCGCCCAGGCAGCCAGCAGGATGAATTCGGTGGTGGGCAAGCCAGGCACAAAAATGGCGATCAGGCCGATGCCCAGGCTGATGTAAGCGAGCAGGCCAAAAAGGCAGCGGGAAATTCTGGACCCTGGAGGTTTGCTGGTCATGGTCTCGTCAGTGGTCGATGGGGACATGGCTGTCATGGAAATCCCGGCCAGCTTAACAGGCCGGGCCGGTTTTCAGGTGGCGGCCATTGCAGCTGGCTTTGCCGTGGCGTAGGCGTGTTGCAACAGGACGTTGAAGCGTTCGAACGCGTCGATGGCGCCTTGCTCGGCCTGCGCTTCCTCTTCTGCGCTTAAGGTCTGGCTGTCGAGGATGCGCGTGAAGGTCTTCCAGCCTTCCGCACGACCACCGGCGGGTTCGCCGAGATGGCGGGCGCCGAAGGTGTCGCTGAGGTTCAACGCGGCAGCACGCTTGATCAGAAACGCAGCACCGAGTTTCGAGCCTTCGGAGACGAACAGCCAGCCCAGCGCCTGGGCTTTGGCGGGATTGCGCAGCGCACCGCTGACCGGCGCAGGAATGTCGGTGTTCAGGTCGCCAAGATCGGCCATCGCCTGCTCGGCGCGGCAGCGGCTCGCCAGGTCGGGGAATAGCTTGATCAGATCAGGATCGGTGTACAGCGCCTTGAGTTCCGCCTGGAACAGATACTGCGCAACCACGAAGCGGGCGTAACTGGCCAGGGTTTCGAAGGGCGCATTGGCCTTGACGGCTTTATCCAGTTGCTCGTGGGGCGCGTGGGTCACCAGATTCAAACGTTGCGAACGCAGAGCTGGAGCATGAGTTTCGGGAGTCATCGGGTCTTCCTTGTGAAAGCGACGGGCTTGTTAACAAGACGATTGGCAGGCGTCATTTACGTAAAAAACATGCATCTGTAGGATGCGAACTTGTGTGGGAGCGACCGGGGTGGCGATCCACCTTGCTCGCGAATAGGCACGCCGTTTCGCCAACAAGTTGGCTCCTACAATTTCGACATCGACGCGATCCTGTAGGACCGGACTTGTCCGGGAAGGCGTTGGCGTAGACGCTGGATTGGGTCAGTCGAAATGGTGTTGGCCAGTCCGACGCTATCGGGGACAGGTCCCCTCCTACCAGTGCGCTTCGCGAGCAAGGTGGATCGCCACCCCGGTCGCTCCCACAATGGATCTCCGGTGGATCAGATATCCCACACCACGTTGACGGCGAAATTGCGTCCCGGTTGGGTAAGGCGATCCAGTGACGCCGGGCTGGTCACGCCTGCTTCGCCCACGCCGTCATAGCCGCGCACGTCGTCCCACTGCCAGTATTTCTTGTCGGTCAGGTTGTACAGACCGGCATTGAGGGTGACGTCGTCGGTGACTTTGTAGAAACCTTCCAGGTCGAGCACGCCATAACCGGGTGTCTTGAACTGGCTGGACGAACCGTCCGGTGCGTGGAAATTGGTGCTGTCCACGCGATCCTTGCGTTTGACCAGGGTCCAGCTGAGCAGGCCGCCATAGTTTTCCTGTTCATAGCCCAGGCCCATGACGCCCTTGAGCGGATTGACGCTATTGATCGGTTCGCCGGTGTCGTCGTTGCGACCGTATTGATAAGCCGCCGATCCCAGGGCGTACAGGCCATCGGCAGCGCCGAAGGTATCCAGATTCAGGCGACCCTTGAGCTCGACGCCCTTGATGGTGGCGTGCTTGATGTTGTTGGACTGGAACACCGCCTGGGTGGCGGTCGCCGGCTGGATCGCGTCTTCATTGATGAAGTCGCGGTACTTGTTATAGAACACCGCGACGTCGAACGACCCCGCATCGAAATGGCCGCGCAAACCGGTTTCATAGCTCTTGCTCTTCTCGGGTTCGAGATCCGAGTTGGGCTCGACGATGTAGCCGGTTTGCAGATTCTCGAAGCGCCCGTACAAGGCTTTGGCGCTTGGTGTGCGGAAACCTTCGGCGTATTGGCCGTACCAGGTGTATTGCTCGCTGAGGGCGTAGGTCACGCCGAACTTGGGCGACAGGCGATGCCAGGTTTTGCTCTCGTCGCTGACCTGACCGCCGCCGGTTGGGTTGACCGTATTGAGGAATTCCTGGGTGATGTGCGGGCTCAGGTCGATGTAGTCGTAACGCACGCCGGGCAGGAAGGTCCAGTCGTTCCAGTGGATCTGATCCTGGGCGAACAGGCTGTAGGTGTTGATGGTCGGGTCCGGGAAGTCACTCGATGGCGTCAGGCTGTCCGACGCGGTCGGGCTTTTCGCGCCGATCACTCGGCAAGTGCCAAGCACGGCGGCGCAGGTCGCGTCGCCGCTGCGCTGACCGGTGACTTTCTGTTGCTTGAAGGTGGTGCCGTAGGTCAGCACATGCTCGGTGTCGGCGATGCTGAATGCCTTGTCCAGTTGCGCGTCAAGCACCCACTGGCGTTCCTTGTAATAGGTATCGCGGGACCGCCAGACATCCCGCGAGCCGGGCACGTAGCGCTCAAGGGTGCTTTGATCGGTCTTGGCGATCTGGTAATTCAGGCTCAGCTTGACGTTATCGACCAGCAGGCTATCCAGCGCGAAGCTGTTCTCCAGGCCGAAGCGCTCGCGGGTAATGGTGTCGTTGCCGGTTCGCGCCCGATAGAAGCCAAAACCGCTGCCGGCGTTGAACGGCCCGCCTACCGCGCTCTTCTGGTTGGTGTCGCGGTCATCCTTGTACTTTTCGTAGGTCAGGCCCAGGCGCGAGCCGTCGTTGTAGTTCCAGCCCAGCTTGGCGAGAACGTTGGTGGTGCGCGCGTCTTCCGGGTTGGCTTCGGTGCGTTGCAGCCCGGTGCCGCCAGTGCTGCCGTAGGATTCGGTCTCATGACCATTGCGCTGGCTTACATGCAGCAAGCCGTCGAAGTCGCCCTGGCGCCCGGCGACAGTAGCGGAGGTCAGCCAGCTGTCATCGGCGGAGCTGTAGCCGGTCTTGAGGCGTGCGCCGACGTCCTTGCCATCCTTGATGATGTCGCTGGCATCGAGGGTGTAATAGCTGACAGCGCCGCCGATGGCGCTGCTGCCGTACAGCGCCGACGCCGGGCCACGCAGGATCTCCACGCGCTTGACGATTTCCGGGTCCACGTAGTTGCGATGGGTGTTGGCGTAGGGACCTGAGAAGAAACTGTCCGGGACTTCAACGCCATCGACTTGGGTCAGGATGCGGTCGCCATCGATGCCACGGATGTTGTAACCGGTGGTGCCCGCGCGCTGGCCTGCACCGCCCACCGAAACTCCCGGCTCATAGCGCACCAGGTCGCGGATGTTATTGACGTTGTGCCGGTCCAGATCCGCGCGGTCCTGAACCGTCACGCTGTTGGGCACCGAGGTGACGTCCTGAGCCTGACGCGTGGCGCTGACCGTGATCTGCTCCAGGGCGATGGCGCCAGCGGTGCGTTTTTCCAGCACGACGTTGTTGTTGCCCAGATTGCGATAGCCCAGATTGGTGCCCGCCAGCAGGCGTTCCAGGGCTTTACCCGCGGACAGATTGCCGGTCGCGCCGGGCGAGGTGACGTTGTTGGCCAGCGCCGATGACAGGCCGACTTGCCAGCCGGTGATGCGGCTGAACTCGTTCAGCGCGGCAGCCAGGGGTTGTTGCTCGATGGCGAAGGTGTAGGTGCCGCTGCTGCGATTGGCTTTTTCGGCACTGCTGGTCTGGCTCGGGCTCGCGGCGAATGCCATTGGGGTTGCAGCGAGCACAGCAAGGGTCAAGACCGATAGCGTGAAACGTTGCAGTCCAGCAGTGGCCGGCGTGGCAAAACCCGTGGCGGGGGTGAACATGGACGACATCGATAAAGCTCCCTGGCTCGCTGGCAATAGTGTGTGCAGAAAGTTCGCTAATACGAATCAGTTGCATTGACTATGACTAGACGAGCGACGAGCGGTTATCGCGTAAAAATAATCCGGACGTCATCGTCGCCTGAGCTGACGTCATCGGGGACAAGTCCCCTCCTGCAGTGGGTTCTATGTCTGATCGGTAGGAGGGACTTGTCCGCGAATGCGATTGGTCAGGTAAAGAGATAATCCGGATCAATTCAATATGACCAGCGCCGGCAGCTCATGCAGGCTGGCGGAGGTGATGTGGGCGAGGGAGCGGACCACCTCAAGCGGGTTGTCGAGACGATAATTGCCGGTGACGGCGACGCGTTCCAGCGTGTCGTTGGTGTTGACGATCCAGCCGGGGTAATAGCGCCGCAGCTCGGCCAGCACCTCGCTTAACGGGCAGTTATCGAACACCAGACGACCCTGAACCCACGCCAGGTCGGTGTTCTGATTAAGTTTCTGGCGATGGCTGGTGCCGTTCGAGTCAACGCTGATGCTGTTCCCGGCGATGACCGTCTGCGCATTGTTTTGCGGGGTGCGTACGTCGAGCGCGCCCCGTTCGACGTGAATCTGCGCCACGCCATCCAGATAGCGCACGGCGAACGCGCTGCCGCTGGTACGCATGCTCACCGTTCCCGCCTGGACTTCCAGAGGCAGGTTATGACTGGCGGCAGGCACTTCAAAAAACGCTTCGCCCTGCAACAGGTGCGCCACGCGGGTCTTGTCGGTGATGTCGCTGGAGAACGCCGAATTGGTATTGAGCAGGACTTTGGAACCATCGTCGAGCTGCAAGCGCTGGCGCTCGCCGACCACGGTCAGATGATCGGCCTGCAAGCGCAAACCCAGATTGCTGAAATGAAACACCGCGACCAGCAGCAGCGCCGCCGTGGCCAGTGGTTTCCAGCAGGCTCGCGCCCGACGACGCCAGACCGTCGGCCGGGCAGGTTCCATGGCGGCGGCAGCCTGTGCCACCGGCTGCGAATGCCAGACCGAGTGCACCCGGTCGAAGGCTTTGCGATGAGCAGGGTCGGCCGCCAGCCAGGCCTGAAAACGCGCCTGCTGCTGTGGGTCGTCGCTGTCCAGCTCGATCAGCCAGTTCAAGGCCTGATCCATCGCGCTGTCGTTGAGTACATCCTGTGCGACTGAAGGCGCGCGCAGGGTGTCAGGATCCTTCACGGATGATCCTCGGTGGTTCTTGTTGATCGGCTGCCGATCCGCAGACCGGTGCACAGGTTGTCCGCAGCCTGCTGCAACACCTAAACGTGGTCAAGTCTTGCCGCCACCGCGACGCAAATCGCCATGATCAGTTTCAGTTCTTTTTGCACCGTGCTGGCCGACACGCCCAACTGCTCGGCGATCTCCACATAGCTGCAACCGTTGAGGCGGCTCATGGTGAAAATCTGCTGTTGGCGCGGGCTCAGCTTGCTCAGGCTTTCATTGAGGCCTTCGAGCATGCGCGTCGCGTGAGTGGCGTCTTCCAGGGTCGTGGCCTGAGCGACGACGTTTTCGATATCCGCCTGTGGTGTGTCATCGGCGACGGTACGGGCCACAATCCGTCGGGACCGCAGATGATCCAGCGCCAGATTGCGCGCGGTCTGATAGACGAAGGGTTCCAGGTGATCGATGGCGCGACTGCTCAAGGCCCGCGTCACGCGCAGGTAGGTCTCCTGCAGCAGGTCTTCAGCGGTACTGCGGTTGCTGACCATCCTTTGCAGCGTGCGCAAAAGGACCGGCCGTTGGGAAAGGAATACTTCGTTTAAGCGCGACTGACTCACGGGAATACCCGACCGGAAAAAGCAGTTGATGATAATGCTTATCATCCACGCCTTCGGTCAAGTCTTTGTGCAATCCGTTGGAGCGAGGCTTACGGTCGAGCATGTGTTCAGGTACGCCGCCTCGCCTGTAGGAGGGAATTTATTCCCGAAGAAATCCATCAGGCGCTGGAAATGCAGCGCCTGCCCCGACCACTTCCCGGATGAATCCGGTCCCACGGGGATCGTATTCCAACCAGGGACATGATCTGTATGGATTACTGCGCGTTATGCAGCGCCAGGCAGTTGTCGAGCATGCGGTTGGAGAACGCCCATTCGTTGTCGTACCAGGCCAGAACCTTGAGCAGCTTGCCGCTGACCTTGGTGTGGTTGGCATCGAAAATCGACGACAGCGGGTTGTGATTGAAGTCGTGGGAAACCAGCGGCAAGGTGTTGTAGCCGAGGATTTTCGAGTGCTGGCTGGCTTCTTTCATGATCGCGTTGACTTCATCGACCGTTGTTTCGCGGTTCAGGTGCAACGTCAAGTCGACCAGCGAAACGTTGATCACGGGTACGCGCACGGCCATACCGGTGAGCTTGCCTGCCAGTTCCGGCAATACCAGGCCGACCGCTTCGGCGGCGCCGGTCTTGCTCGGGATCATCGACTGGGTGGCCGAGCGCGCGCGGTACGGGTCGGTGTGGTAGACGTCGATCAGGTTCTGGTCGTTGGTATAGGCGTGGATGGTAGTCATCAGGCCACTTTCGATACCCAGTTCACGGTGCAGGACTTGCGCTACCGGAGCCAGGCAGTTGGTGGTGCAGGATGCGCTGGAAATGATTTGATGCGATTGGCGCAGGGTGTCGTGGTTGACGCCATACACGATAGTGGCGTCCGCGCCTTTGGCGGGAGCCGAGATAATGACCTTGCGAGCGCCGGCAGTCAGATGCGCGGCGGCCTTGGTGCGATCGGTGAACAAACCGGTGCATTCGAACACTACGTCGATGTTCTGCGCTTTCCACGGCAGTTCGGCCGGGTTGCGAATGGCGCTGACTGCAATTCGGTCACCATTGACCGTCAGGCTTTCGCTGTCGCATTCAACGGTTCCGCCGAACGGTCCATGAACCGTGTCGAAGCGCAGCAGGTGCGCATTCATTTCGCTGTCGCCCAAATCATTGATGGCGACGACTTGCAGGTCCTGGCGATAGCCTTGGGTATAGAGTGCGCGTAGGACGTTGCGGCCGATGCGGCCAAAACCATTGATTGCAATACGGAGAGTCATACAGCCGTCCTCAGTAAATTTGTTGTTGGAATTACAAGATTATTCGCATAGAAATAGAAAACAAGCCTTTTTAATGGCAATATTTTGTTTTATCTACAACGAGAAGCCTGTAAGACCAGTACAGTTGATCGAGATCAAGCTTTTACAGACAAGGCTCGTGCCTCGATTTCTGGAACAGTCCGAGCGGGTGACCACACACGTTAGCCTGGAGTTCATCACATGCATCCCCGCGTCCTTGAGGTAACCGAACGGCTGATCGCCCGTAGTCACGATACACGGCAGCGCTATCTTCAACTGATTCGAAGCGCTGCGAGCGATGGTCCGATGCGTGGCAAGCTACAGTGCGCCAACTTCGCCCACGGCGTCGCGGCCTGCGGTCCTGAAGACAAAAACACCCTGCGCATGATGAACGCCGCCAACGTGGCCATCGTTTCTTCCTATAACGACATGCTCTCGGCACATCAGCCCTACGAGCATTTCCCGAATCAGATCAAACAGGCTTTACGTGACATTGGTTCGGTCGGCCAATTCGCTGGCGGCGTGCCGGCGATGTGCGACGGCGTGACTCAGGGTGAGCCGGGCATGGAGCTGGGCATCGCCAGCCGTGAAGTCATCGCCATGTCGACCGCCGTCGCGTTATCTCACAACATGTTCGACGCCGCCTTGATGCTGGGCATTTGCGACAAGATCGTGCCGGGCCTGATGATGGGCGCGCTGCGTTTTGGGCATTTGCCGACCCTGTTCATTCCGGGCGGGCCGATGGTCTCGGGGATTTCCAACAAGGAAAAAGCCGACGTGCGCCAGCGTTACGCGGAAGGCAAGGCCACCCGCGAAGAACTGCTGGATTCGGAGATGAAGTCCTATCACGGTCCCGGCACCTGCACGTTTTACGGCACCGCGAACACCAACCAGTTGCTGATGGAAGTCATGGGCCTGCATTTGCCGGGCGCATCGTTCGTCAATCCGTACACGCCGCTGCGTGATGCGCTGACGGTCGAGGCTTCGCACCAGATCACACGCATGACCATGCAGAGCGGCAATTTCATGCCGTTGGGCGAAATCGTCGACGAGCGTTCGTTGGTCAATTCCATCGTCGCGTTGCACGCCACCGGTGGCTCCACCAATCACACCTTGCACATGCCGGCGATTGCCCAGGCGGCGGGCATTCAGTTGACCTGGCAGGACATGGCCGACCTTTCCGAAGTGGTGCCGACCCTGACTCACGTCTACCCGAACGGCAAGGCGGACATCAATCACTTCCAGGCGGCGGGCGGCATGTCGTTCCTGATCCGCGAGCTGCTGGAAGCCGGTTTGCTGCACGAAGACGTCAACACCGTGGTCGGTCGCGGCCTGAGCCGATACACCCGCGAACCGTTTCTGGAAGACGGCAAGCTGGTCTGGCGCGAAGGCCCGATCGAAAGCCTGGACGAAGATATTCTGCGTCCGGTCGCGCGGCCGTTTTCCCCTGAAGGTGGCTTGCGCGTCATGGAAGGCAATCTGGGTCGTGGCGTGATGAAAGTCTCGGCCGTGGCCCTTGAGCATCAGATCGTCGAAGCACCGGCCAAGGTCTTCCAGGATCAGCAGGATCTGGCCGATGCGTTCAAGGCTGGCGAGCTGGAATGCGATTTCGTCGCGGTGATGCGCTTTCAAGGCCCGCGCTCCAATGGCATGCCGGAACTGCACAAAATGACGCCGTTCCTGGGCGTGTTGCAGGACCGGGGTTTCAAAGTCGCGTTGGTGACGGATGGACGGATGTCCGGCGCGTCGGGCAAGATCCCGGCGGCGATTCACGTCTGCCCGGAAGCCTTCGATGGTGGCCCTTTGGCGCTTTTGCGTGATGGCGACATCGTGCGGGTTGATGGCGTAAAAGGGACGTTGCAAGTTCTGGTCGAACCGGCAGAATTGGCCGCCAGAGAACCCGCTATCGGTCAGCTCGACAACAGTGTCGGCACTGGACGCGAGCTGTTCAATTTCATGCGCATGGCCTTCAGCTCGGCAGAGAAGGGCGCCAGCGCCTTTACCTCTAGTCTGGAGACGCTTAAGTGAAGTTGGCCCTGGTCGGTGATATTGGCGGTACCAATGCACGTTTTGCCATTTGGGAAGACGAAAAGCTGCATTCCATCCGGGTATTCCCGACCATCGACTACGTAAGTCCGGAGAAGGCCATCGAGGTCTATCTTCAGGATCTGGAGTTGCAGCGCGGCGATGTCGGTTTCGTCTGCCTGGCGGTTGCCGGCCCGGTGGATGGCGACGAATTCCAGTTCACCAACAGCCATTGGCGGTTGAGCAAGTCGGCGTTCTGCGCGGACCTGAAGGTCGATGAGCTGCTGCTGATCAATGATTTCACGGCCATGGCCCTGGGCATGACCTGCCTGAAAGATGACGAGTACCTGACGGTCTGCCACGGCATCAGCGAGGCTGACCGGCCGCGCGTCGTGGTCGGGCCGGGCACCGGTCTTGGCGTGGGCACGTTGCTCAGCGTCGGCGTCAATCGCTGGATGGCGCTGCCCGGTGAAGGCGGTCATGTGGATCTGCCCATCGGCAATGCCCGCGAAGCCTTGTTGTGGATGCGGTTGATGGCCGACCACGAACACGTCAGCGCCGAAACCATCCTCAGCGGTGCGGGCTTGTTGTTGCTGTATCAGGTCAGCTGCGCCCTGGACGATATTGAGCCGACGCTCAAGTCGCCCGCTGCGATTACCTCGGCTGCGGTGGCCGGTGATCCGGTGGCGGCTGCGGTGCTCGACCAGTTCTGCGTGTTTCTTGGCCGGGTGGCCGGGAACAACGTGTTGACGGTCGGCGGTCGTGGCGGTGTATACATCGTCGGCGGTGTGGTGCCGCGCTTCATCGAGTTTTTCATGAGTAGCGGCTTCAAGCGTGCGTTCGCCGAGAAGGGCGTGATGAGCGATTATTTCAATGGCGTGCCGGTGTGGCTGGTGACTGCCGAGTATCCGGGCTTGATGGGCGCGGGTGTTGCGTTGCAGCAGGCGTTTGGTGACGTGCTGGATGGTGAAGAGTTGTAGGCGCTGCAGGAGCCGTTGGAGCGAGGCTCGCCCGCGAAAGCGATAGTCCAGGCTATGCATATGTTGTGCAAATCCTGGCCTCTTCGCGGGCAAGCCTCGCTCCAACGGGCTTCATTTACTCAAAACAATAACGATTCATTGCGACAAGGATGATCCAGGTGAGCTCAGTCAGTAAATCGATCCTGCTGGTTGATGACGACCAGGAGATTCGTGAATTGCTGCAAACCTACCTGAGCCGCTCGGGCTTTCAGGTACGGACGGTCGGCGACGGTGCGGATTTCCGTCAGGCCTTCAACGACGAACCCAGTGACCTGCTGATCCTCGACGTGATGCTCCCCGACGAAGATGGCTTCAGCCTGTGTCGTTGGGTGCGTCAGCACAATCGCCAGCCCCACGTGCCGATCATCATGCTGACCGCCAGTTCGGACGAAGCCGACCGGGTTATCGGTCTGGAGTTGGGCGCGGACGATTATCTCGGCAAACCCTTCAGCCCGCGTGAACTGCTGGCCCGGATCAAGGCGCTGCTGCGGCGGGCGCAATTCGGTCAGGAGCGGGTCGGCGGCGATGTGCTGGTGTTTGATGAATGGCGGCTGGACATGGTCAGTCATCGGCTGTTTCACAACGATGGCGAGGAAGTGATTCTGTCCGGCGCCGATTTCGCGTTGCTCAAGCTGTTTCTCGATAATCCCCAGCAGATTCTGGATCGCGACATGATCGGCAACGCGACCCGTGGCCGTGAGCTGATGCCCCTTGAGCGCATTGTCGACATGGCGGTCAGTCGTCTGCGTCAGCGCCTGCGCGATACCGGCAAGTCACCGCGTCTGATCCGCACGGTGCGCGGCAGCGGTTATCTGCTGGCGGCGAACGTCATTTCTCAGGTCAGCAACGGTTATTAAAACTATGGTTACCGAATGTTGAGCGACGCCGCGCCGAAGCGTCGGTTCCCGCTGCCGCGTTCGCTGCTGGGGCGCATGTTGCTGCTGACCTTGCTGGCGGTATTGCTGGCCCAGGCGCTGTCCAGCGTCATCTGGCTGTCGCAGTTGCGCGCGACGCAAATGGAAGGCCTGATCACCAGCGCCCGCAGCCTGGCGTACTCCATGGCGGCCAGTGTCAGCTATTTTCGCTCGTTGCCGTTGGCCTATCGGCCGCTGGTGCTCGACCAGTTGCGCAGCATGGGCGGCACGCGTTTTGTCGTGTCCCTCAATGATCGTCCGCTGGACATGCAGACTCTCGAACCGACGCCGCGCAAGCAGGCTGTGCTCGATGTGGTCGATGAAGTGTTGCGTCAGCATCTGGGGACTGATCCGGACATTTCTGTCTGGTTCGTGCGCCCGGAGGACCTGCGGATTTTCAACAGCGGTCTGAAACTCGATGAACTGCCGCGCTCCTGGGCGCATTACGCCCTGAGCCTGGAGCCGGTCAATCCGCCGATTCTGGTCACCCAGATCGAGCTGGCGCCCGGCGAATGGCTGTACATCGCATCGCTGCTGCCCGAGCCCTACACCACCCTCGAAGAACAGGAATTGCCCCTGCAGCAAGTCTGGTTCATCGCCCTGACCAGCGGTTTCCTGTTGTTGTTCATTGGCCTGTTGGTGCATTGGCAAAGTCGTC
Source organism: Pseudomonas syringae (assembly GCF_001698815.1). Lineage (GTDB taxonomy): Bacteria > Pseudomonadota > Gammaproteobacteria > Pseudomonadales > Pseudomonadaceae > Aquipseudomonas > Aquipseudomonas syringae_A. The sequence goes on from NZ_LGSI01000058.1 coordinate 109,344, forward strand.
CGCTCAAACGGCTGGCCCGCGCTGCGCGGGACATGTCGCTAGGTGCGGAGGTGGAGTCGGTGGTGGAGGGCGGCGGCAGCGAAGTGGTGGAAGTCAGTCGCGCCTTCAATGCCATGCGTACCCGGATCAGTCGTTACCTCACCGAACGTGGCCAGTTGTTCAGCGCCATTTCCCACGACTTGCGCACGCCCATCACGCGCCTGAGGCTGCGGGTCGAGCTGCTGGAGGATGAAACCCAGCAGCGCAAATTCAGCCGTGATCTGGACGAACTGGAGTTGCTGGTCAAAGGCGCGCTGCAATGCGTGAAAGACACGGACATTCACGAGAACATCGAAGCGGTGGACCTGAACTATGTGCTCGACTGTCTGGTGGAGCCTTTTCTGCCGCCCAATGGCAACGGCAGCGCCACCCAGGACGGCAAGGCCGAGGCGCCTTATCCTGGCAAACCACTGGCCCTCAAACGCTGCATCGGCAACCTGATCGACAACGCGATCAAGTACGGACACAAGGCGCATCTGCGGGTCGAAGATAACGCCAAGGCGTTCGTGCTGCATGTCGACGACGAAGGGCCGGGCGTGCCTGAACAACGTATGGAACAGGTCTTCGAACCGCATTTCCGCCTCGCGGGCAGCCAGCAGCAAGGCTACGGCCTGGGCCTGGGCATCGCCCGCAACATCGCCCACAGCCACGGCGGCGAAGTCAGCCTGCAAAACCTGCGCGGCGGCGGGTTGCGGGTGACGCTGTATCTGCCGAGGACGGTTGATTGAGTTGACGCGTGCAGATCCGGTAGGAGGAACTTGTCCCCGAAGAGGCCGGGCCAGCCAGACTCAATCGCTCTGCCAGACTTCATTGCCTGAGCCGACGCCTTCCCGGACAA
>NZ_LGSI01000051.1 GCF_001698815.1 Pseudomonas syringae
GGCGGCTGGCACACAACGCGGCAATGGCGGCTTGTCGATCGCCCGCTTGGAGGCCGTACTACGAGTCTTATCTGGCCAGGGGGCTCGCCAAAACCCAAGCCTTGGTCATCCTCGCCCGCAAGCTTTGCCGGGTGGCATTCGCCCTGATGAAAAACCAGAGCGAATATCAACCTAATTTAAGGTTGCAGGGTTTCCCTGCAACATAGAATCTCCCACATTATCTCGCTCAATTCGAGGCCGCAGAAGGGTAACCGCCATGTGCGAACTTTACGTCAAAGCCGATCCCATACTCTACGAGTCCCGTTCACGTTCTTTGCGCATCTGTGGCGTGGTCACGACATTGCGCCTGGAAAACCAGTTCTGGGATATCCTCGCCGAGATTGCACAACACGATGGCATCACGACCAATCAACTGATTACCAAACTGTATGAAGAGGTCATGGATTTTCGCGGAGAGGTGGTGAACTTTGCGTCCTTTTTAAGAGTAAGTTGTACGCGGTATCTGGCGCAGGACAGACGGGTTGCTCCGGATCTGAAAATTGTTCGAACTGTTGTAACTTGACGGTGGCGTTGGCCTAGGTCTTCCAAAATTCGTCGCTGATTTTGCAGCGCCGTAAAGGCTAAAGAACTGAATGCCGAGGCGCAAGAGGTCAGGGTTTCTTCTCAAGTGAAAGGGAGAGGCGTTATTATTAATGCACTGTGGCATGACGAAGCTCGTTACTGTACCCAATTGCTTAGCTTTTAAAAGCTCTGATACATCATCTAAAAATTAGTGAATGGCTGAATGAAGGCTAGAAGTTTTTTTAGGCTGTACGCTGATGACAAAATCAGCAAACGGAAAGTCCGGATCACCTTGCCGGTCTACCCATACTGCCTCTAAGTCGAAGTCGTCCAACACGCGTTGGGTTCGTTTGCCATTAGGAGTGCTGTCTAAAAAAACTCGCATCATCTCCGGTGTTTTGGTGGTGAGTGCTGAGGTTAGCTGCAATGTCTGGTCGTTGACAACAAAGCTATTTTTAATTGCAGAGGGTAATATTCCGTTAAAGCCCATTTTGTCTGCTATGGCTTTAGCTTGGAAGCGAACGACGTCGTTGGCATGATAGTCGCGGCTTTGGCTCCTTTTGAAGTTGGAGCGGAAAATCCATTCTTCTGGTTTGTAGGTGTTGTAAAATTTATCGGTTTTATTCCAGTGTGTTGACGTTATGTCGTAGGGCGCTTCACTTTGATTGCCGTTGTGGCTGAACATCGTACTAACGATTAGAGATCCCATGTCAGACTTTCTACCTGCCTCAATTAGCCGTTGATCAAGGTTGGGGGAAAAATAACTTTTGAGTTTTGGTGTATGTGCTGGCCCTAGGAGTTCTTCAGGGTCACCCCATAAGGCCCCGGGTCTGGCATCTAGTGTTTCACGTGTTGGGCCACTCAAGGAACTGCGTCTGTGCTCCCGTAAGGTGCTGTAAGGTGTGCTACGTACTGATTGTGATACGGTCCGTGAAGCAGACGCGCGCTTGCGTGTAAGTCCCCGTGTATCAATATTGGTTATCGGGTTTGAAGATGCGAACGCAAAAAAATTCAACCCATCCACATCCCCCGCCGGATCGGGATTAATCCACCTGTACACCCACGGCGCGTAATACCGGAAACCGTAGTAATAAAGCCCGCTGGCATCGCGCTCCTTGCCCGAATAGCGGACGGTTTTGTATTTCGCCTCAACTGCACTGCGCGCCGCCCACCAGGATGTGCCGCCAAATGGGTAATAACTTTCCTGGCTGAGCAATTGACCGAGATGATCCAGTTCCAGGGTGCTTGACCCCAAGTGGTCGGAGAGGCTGTAGCGAAGCTGATCGTTAGCAATGCCATCGGGTTTGCCTGTCTGCCAATGCAATACCCGAACGCTGTTGCGGCCGGCCTGTGCGGTGATTACGTGAAGGATTTCGCCGTCGGCCGTGGTACGGATTTCCAGCCCCGGCAGATAGCGCACTTCATTGAGCAGAGTGCGGCTGGAGGTTTGGGCGCTGCTGATCTTGCGGCAACGCTGGCCTTGGCCGTCGTAGACATAACGCTCAGTGTCATCAGGTTCTTCGTCACGCTGTACGGTGGTGATGTGCTGTAACTGATTGCGTGCATCCCAGCTCAAGTTCTGCCCGCGCACCAGTTGTAGCAAATTGCCGTTGGCATCAAAACCGGCTTCGAAATCCACCTCGACTTCACCTTCGGGCAGGCTGCGATTGCTGTCCGGGGCGACGCGCATGTGGCGGGTGAAGGTTTGCGCGCCGACGTGGCGCATCTGCACAAGATTACCGCCAGCATCGTAGTTGTAAGTTTGGGTGTAGTTGGCGATCTGATCAGGATCAGGCGGCAGGTTTTGCAAATCGGGCAAAGCAGGGCCGTGGCTGCTGCCGGTGATGACTTCCCGGCCAGTGGCTTCTATCAGTTGATACAGGGTGTCGTAGCGATAGTGATTGATGGGCTCGATACGCTGGTTGGCAAAAAATCGCACGGGCTGGGCGCCATCTTCGATTTGCAGGATATTGCCGACCGGGTCGTAGCTGTATTTCAGGTGTTGCATAGGCGAGTTGTCAGCCAAAGCTGCGTGCAGTTCATTCAGGCGGCCATCCTGCGGATCATAAACGTTCCGGCTGATGACGCCGTTGCCCGCGCGTTCCTGCTCTACCTGACCGAAGGCGTTGTAGAGGATTTCATCAACCAGCATCGCCGACTGGTTATTTCCTGCCAAAACGAGCGAAACCGACTTCAGTTCACCGGCCACGGTTTGCTCAAAGTGCCGAATATTGCCCGTTGCATCGGTTTGACTGAGGGTTTCACCCAATGCGTTAAAAACCCATCGGGTTTTCAGGCTGTCAGGCTCCAGCAGCACATCCCGTTCAGGCATCGACTCCGGCCAGTCCGGCATGTCCAGGCTATTCAGGAACTGTCGGACTTCCACGAGCGGCGACCCAAGCAAACCGAAATCCGTGCAATGACGGGTGCCCGCCGTATCGTCATGGCGAATCAGTTGATTGCATTGGTTGTGGTCGAACGCCTCCGGTCCGCCATAGGCAAAGCGCTCCACCACTCGATCCTGTTCGGTGATCGCCACAGACCGCAGTAGTTCGTCATAGTCGATCTGCCGCTGGCTGCCGCGACTGTCCCAGCCAGCGACGACCTGACCCGCTGCGCCCGGCAGGGCCAGCCGCCAACCGGCATCGACGCTATCGTTGAACAACACCTGGCTGCTCAGGCTGTAAATCGTCCGCAGATTTGGCGATGTCAGACGGGGGTCCTGCGCTGCGATCAGGCGTCCGGCCGCGTCGAATCTTTGGTGGGTTGCACGTGGCAGCGCGATGCTATCGGCATCGTTGCGATACAGGGCCACCCGTTGCAGGACCAACGTTCGACCGTCAATGACCGTAATCATCGGCGTCTGAGCGTGGAGCATCTGGCTCATGGCTTCAGCTCATCCAGCTTTGCTGCCAGTATTTCTTCGGCTGTATCGTTCTCATCCTCGCTGATGGTGTACCAGGTCCGATAGGTCTGACGCCGCATCCAGCCCTTGGCGGTCAGCGTGATGGTCGGGCGACCCAGCGGGTCATAGAACTGCCGGTCGAAGTAGCCATGTTCGCGCAACGACTCGTCTTTGACGTAGACATGGCTGTTGGCGAAATACGGGCGATAGACCCGCACCACCAAGCCTTTGTTGTTGTATTCCACCCGCTCGCTGACCCGCCAGCGAGGGGAGGCATGCACGATCTTCGGCTGGCCACCCTCCAGCTCGATGTTGCCGCCCTGATCGACCGCATAGGCGTCACCGTCCTCGACTTTCTGGCGGGTTTGCAGCGTACGTCCGAAACCGTCCACGGAAACCAGGCTGAGGCGAATCTGTCTCGTTGGGTCACCCGGATAGCGGTCGGCCTGCAAGGCTGCGCTGGCAAACGGGATGGTTCCGGGATCGAAGGTAAGATTGGCGTCGTAGTAATAAACGCTAGCCCATTCTCGTAACGCCCCGGCTGGATTCCGGACAGCCTCGGTTGTCCCGCCCCACAGGCGTACCTCAGGATTGAGCGGAGCAAAACCCACATCCTGGCCCAGTTCAGTGCCATAAAAGCTGGTCGCCCACAACCTGCCGAACGCATCGTAGTCGGCCTCCTGGGTATTGTGATTGGGGTCGACGATCTGTCTCGGTTGCAGAACGCGATAGTCGTAGCTGGCGGTGGTGATGCAACCCACCGGATCGGTGGCCTTGATTACGAAGAGGCTGTAGGGGTCATATTCGACGGTGGTCCAGCCATGACTGCGGGTTGGCCTGAAGGTCGTGATGCGATAGAAACCTTCAAGCCCGGCATAGGTGGCAAAGCTGCGCTTGACCGACCAAAGGTTCAAACCATCGTCCGGCAGGAAGCTGGGCATTTGCTGATAGCCCACTTCCGTCAGCCGGGCGACCAATTGCTCCGTATTCATGACCCGCTCGTAGGCGCTGAGGGCATGGTCATCGAGCTCTGCGCTCTCACCGGCGTCGGCCAACGCCTGAAAGGTTGCCTCGCCATCGCCACAATCGATGTAGCGTTGTACTGACAGGCTGGTGAGGGTGCGAGGCAACGCGGCGAACGCTCCTTCTGCATCGGTGAACTGCTCATAGCTGACCTGCGCGGGCGCAAGTGTGCTGGCCGCAACCACCATGGCGTTGCTGCGGACACGATAAGGCAGGCCGAGTCGCCAGCTTTGCGGATGATCCAGATGGATGGCTTCGGCCCGGGCCTCGTTCAGGTAGAAAAACTGTTGCGCATCGTCATGGGACGCCTGCCACCATTGTTGCTGGTAGGGATCTTCGAAAGGAGGTGCGTCGCCCGGTTGCTTGCGCCGCGCATAATTCACCGTCACGCCGTAGGTCAGGGCGCCGTAAAGATCCCAGGCCAGGTTCAGGGTGTGTTCACACAGGGGATCATCGAGCTGGTCCACCTCGTATTGATAGGCAATAGTCTGCAGAGGCAGCGGCATCATCAACGCGTAAGGCTGATGCGTGCTCAGCGGCTGAAGCTGGCGGACCCGATAGCGATGCACCTGCACCGAATACAGCACGCTGGGCTGCTGATCCTTATCCAGACCGAACACCTCCGTGCGCAGGGGCGAGCCGCTAAGCGCACGAGCCATTTCCTGTCGGGTAGCGTCGTCAGGATCCTCGACAGGCCGGTCATGCCCGGTGTCCGGGTCGTAAACTGACAGCAGATGCTCACCCAGCGGCACTGCCTGCGTATCGCTGGTGTCATAGTCGTCGTGAGTGGCCTCGGGGTAGCGCCCGGTATGAAACCAGGTCTTGCTCAGCACGGAGGCGGTAAAACCGTCTTCGGGCTGCGCTGGTGTCTCGGTGTCGGTTTGCAGCACCAAGCCGAAGCCGCGGAACTCACGTTCCCGTGGATCATAAAAGCCCTGTCGATACTTGAAGAGCTGGGCCAGGAGGTTCCCGGTAACGACATCCTGCTGGGTCTGCCTGACCACGACATGGATGGGAAAGGGCAGGTAAGAGACAGCGATCTTGGCTGCTGCTCGCAATTCCTGCTTTTCATCCAGCCATTCCTGGGCTGAGCTGCGATACGTCACCGCGCCTGCCGCACCCATGTTGTTGTTCGTGGATTTCAACAGATAGGGTTTGTGTAAGGTTCCCAAACGGTTGGCCGCGTAATGCAGCGTCCAGTGACGAGGCTTCATGTGTGGAACGGTCAGCACCAGGCTGGAAAATCCAAGGCCTTGCAAGTCAACGGCGCTGACCTGGCAAAAACGGTCATAGCGCACCCCTTCAGGCCAGGCTTGCTCCAATGGCGGTGCGAAGGCATTTCCGCCTTCATTCATGAAGATCCGGATGCAGCCCGGTTCGAGGTAAAGCAGATCGCTGGCCCCGGAGCCGTCCATGTCGGCCAGCCGAACCCGGCTTGAATCGAACGCCTCATAGCTGAACGGCAAGCTGGCGAACAACTGGCCCTTGCCGAATCGTCCACGTCCCAGATTCGGCCAGAACCTGACCTCATTGTGTCGAATGCGGATGAGATGCTGTTGCCCGGTTCCCAGCAGATCACTGAATGCCACCAGCTCATTTGGGCTATCGCTGAGCAAAGGCAGCCGGTCGTCGTCATGGGGAACATCGATTGGCCCTGAGAAACCTTCAGCGCGCCGATTGGCATAGAGACGAACACTGCGCGGTCCTATCAAGGCCAGATCGGACAGCCCGCCACCGACCAGATCGGCGATTTGTCCTGAAGGGTGAAAAAACTCCGCCGGAAAGGCTGAAAACGGCGCGAAGCCCGACCAGCTATGGTCGGGGTTAAGCGTGAAAAACCCTGCCATGCCGGGTTGTGCGACCATCCATTCCAGACGCCCGTCGCCCGTCAAGTCTGTCAGTGCCTGTCGCACCGGTGTGCCTGAGTCGGCTGTCGGAATGCTCGGCAATTCCTGCCAGGGACCGTAGGCGACGGCATCCGCGCCGCCTGATTCAGCCCGTATTGGCTCCCGATACAGCCAACTCTTGTCGTTTTGATACAACACCCCGGGCAAGCCATCGCCGTACAAGTCGACCATTTGGTAACGCTGACCGTCGTTCAGTCCCGCCAAGGATTCCAATGGGGTGTAGATGCCGCTGTCGCTATTGAATTCGCTGTAGTCGAATTTCAGCGCCGGTCGCTGATCGAGTTTTTGCATGGCTGTACCGTCCCAGGCCTGGGCATGCGCCGCGGCGAGGAGGTTGTATTTGAGAGCGGTCCCGCGATACTCCAGCAGCAGACGCTGGACCAGCAACGGCGCGTCCCCCGTTTCGTCCGGAAAATAATGAAACATCAGTACCTGCCGACACAGGCGCAGATTGCCCAGTTCAAAACCGTAGGCAAAACTCGAATGCGGGTCGCTGCGCACCGGCCATGGGTTCTGCTCCACATAGGTTGGTTTCGCCGTTTGCCCGGTGCTGCGCTCGCCATAGTCAAACAGCAGGTCGAAGTGCCATTGCAGGCTTTCCAGCGAGTCTTCGTCCCACAGGTACAGCAGCGGATGCGCCAGGGCATTGCCATAACGAACCCGCCATAAGTAGCACTGGGCGATAAAGTCCCGGGGATGATCTTCAGGCAAGCCAACTTCGTCCTCGGCTTTGTATTCGTAGAGGATGTGTTCGCCGACGGCATTCATGCTTTCTTCCAACAGCCATTCGGCGACATGGTTGGAATCGGCCGGGTCGGTGCTGCGTGACGAAGGTTTCTTGCCGTAGAAGTGCAGGCTGCCGTCAGCGCCGTGAATCAGCCAGAAGCCTGGATCAATCGGGTCGATACGCCAGTGCTCGATTCGGTCGAATGCGCCTTCGATCCTCGCGAAATAGCGAACCACTTGATAGGTTGCGCCCAGATCGTGGCCGTTATAGCTGCTGACACTGGAAAACTGAAGGGTGCCATTTGCGTCGCGCTCGGGTAGCCAGACCTCGCCACTGGGACCGAGGATCACATCCTCATCGGTATAGGTTGGCACGCCCTTGCTGGCACGCCGCGCGACGCAGCCCAGGTTCAGGTTCCAGCCGATGCCAAACAAGCCATTGCCGATGGTGCTTTGATAGTTGAGCGCCAGCGCGGGCGCGTAACCTCGGCCGGGGCTGACGGGCAGGGCGATTTCCAGTGACGCTGCACCGCTGCTGCCGACCGCGCCCCAGCCCTTGCCGATGCTTTGAATCGCTCCGCCGCCCTTGGGCAGCGAAGGGGTCGCGACTGCCGGCTGCGATGTTGGTTGTGATGGTGCTTGAGCATCCATGGCTTTGGCTCTCCTTCGATCAACTGCTCTTCGCGGTGTAGCGCACGTGGACGATGATGTCGGTGATCGAGGCAATCATCTCCTCTTGCCCGGCGCTGAAGGTCAGCGCCCAGCGGGAAATTGCCCCGGTTCCTTCAAAGGGCAGGTAACGCTCATCATCGAAGTTGAAAACGAACAGGCCGTCGTCATCGACACCCGTCGAAACGGCGATCTGCTGGCTGGCGCGCATGTTTTCCTTGAGCGGACCTTCCGGCCCGTTCATCTGCACCGCGCTATAAGTTTGCGTCAGGGTTGCGCGGATATCCTGATAAGGGCCGACGGTAACCGGCAGCGAAACGCTGATGCGCTTGACGCGCCGCAGGTAGTGGCCAGGGTAATCGGCGTCGAGCATGGTCCGGGTGATTTCGAATTCGGCGATGCCTTCTTCCGCCAGCCGCGCAACGACAACGTCCCAGCCCGGATTGATGCTGGGCTCCGTGTCGGTGAATACAGGCAACTGCTTTACCGAAACCGTCTTGACGATCTCCAGCTTGCGGTCGTGGCGCGCCAGATAAGCCGCGTCCATGCGCAGCAGATTCAGTTTCAGCGCTTCGCCAGCAGTCAGGCCGCGCCAGGCATCTTTCCAGGCGGCGGGTTGAATGAAAGTCGTCGAGTAATCGGCAATTTCGTATTGCCAGCAGGCTTGTGCAGCCAGGCACAGGGAAAACGTAGCGTCGTAGGCCTGATAGTAGAACGTCGAGAACTGGCCGTTGAGCCATTGGTAAAGCTGGCTGTTGGTGAAGCGTTTGTTGAGGAACGCATGCACCGTTTCGGCCTGTTTTTTAGCTTCCTGGGCCTGACGCAGTTGCAACGCAGTGACACGCGTCTGCGCATCATGAACAGCAAGCTGCGCGGTGATATGTTCTGATTCCAGTCGGGCTTGATCGCGAGCGTTTTCCCATTCCTGGAGGCGGCGGCGGTATATTTCCGAGCGCTCTAGGGCGTCGCCAATCGCTCCATGCAGCGTGGCATTGGCATAGGCTGCAACGGCTACCACTTCCGGCATACCCTCAAAGCGGGATCCGCCGACCGCTCCACCTGCAGCTGCGCCATTGGACGTCCCGCCGATGGCTCCTGCGTGGAACCCGCCGTGGTTAGGTAGCACTTTCAAAGCCGAGGCAAGGGCATTGGCTGTAGCGCCCACGCCGTCTGAAATCCTTGCGATCAAATGCTCTCTGTTTGCCGAGGTTTCGCCCTTACTGACGTTTTCCTCCGCCAGCCTGCCGTAAAAACCTGCCCGCGCATCGGTCACCACCTGGCTGGCTTGCAGTGCCTTGCGCGCTTCAGTTTCGACTTTCTGGGCCTCAAGCTGCAAATCGATGGCGTATTGGGCGAACTCCCAGACCTGCTGTTGTTGCAGCTCCATCAATTGCCCTTGTTCCTTACGTTCGATGATCGACAGCAAGGTACTGCCGAACTGGATCAGGTTATCCACTGCGGTGCTGGCCCGGGCGAACATCACGGCATAGCGGTAATGAGGGATTTCCTGAGCCAGCAGGCTGCCCGCGCCACCTTCCGTGGCGCCATTGGCGTAGGCCGCGAGCAAGGCGCGCGGGTCCAGCGGCGCGGCAAACAGCGGCAACGACAACGGTTTGCCGTCCAGGGTCAGGTTGTGGCGCAGGTTGTACAGCCGCGATTCGAGCATGTCCCAGTATTTGGTCAACTCTGCGTTCATGGGGGTGATGAAGTGCGCATTGTCTTCCTCGGCCAGCGTCGGGTCGCTGGCGAAGGTGCTCAGCCGCAACAATGACGTGTGACTGTTGGCTGGCTCGGTGCTGCGTAGCTGCTGTTCCTGCTCGATCAGCTGCATTTCAAACTCGCGTAATCCCGGGTTGGTCGACTCGGCCAGTTCCGCCAGCGCAATCGGTGCCCACTGGCTGGTGAGCATCACATCGGGCCGTGGCCCAAGCAGGTCGAGGATGCGCACGTACCACAGCTTGGCTTCGCCAAGGCTGTCTGGCGTCAGTTGTCGATAGGCCATGTCGCCCCGGTCGACCAGGTTTTTGATGTAATGGAAGTACACAGCCTTCTGATATTTGATCGGGTCGCTGGCCGCTATGCCGTCCGGGTCGATGGGCGCGCGCATGAAATAATCCGGGTCCGGCAACTCGGTCAGCGGCCGCACGTTCCAATAGGCCGGCGCCGAGTCATGGGCTTTGCGCCCCGGATCAAAAATGAACCCCAGCCAGAATTCGGCATCCTTGAAGCGCTGCTCAAGGTTCAGGCGGTGGGAAATCATGAACGGCAAGTGCAGAAACAGTTCCCAGAAGTACAGGCCGTTGGCGCCTTTGAAGTCCATCTCGGTGGGTTCGGTTTCATCGCCGATGGGGGGTTCCTGGAGTTGTTGGGTGTTCCAGGACAATAGGGCCTCCAGGGCGATATTGGCTTTGTTGATCAGTTCGCGGGCGAACAGGGTGTTCATGCGGATGGGTTTACGTTTCTCGGTAGTGGACCCGTCCGAGAAACTTATGTTGGATCCGGAAAAATCAATGTATTCAGCAATGCCCAGATTAGCGTCGACTTTGGTATTTATTTTGGGTGAAACGATATCGGACACCACGCTGTCTTGAAAGTGAAGCTCGAATTGAGTCAGCTTTAGAGCTTTGCCTATGACGGTGTTGTCTGATCGAATTTCGACGCCATGGAGGATAAAGTAGCGCGTACTGAGGTCAGCGTTGGGGATATAGCTATGGGCAAGAGAAAGGTCGTCTTTGTTGTAGGTGAGTTGACCTGTAAGCGGGCTGGGCGCAATCAGCTGAGGCAGTGGTTGGGACTGTGAAAGGGGTAATAGTGTTGTGGTTGTTGCTTTGTTCATGTCGTAGGGTAATAGGATTTGTTGACTGTATTTATGTGTTTCTAATGGGGTCGATGTTGCTGTGACCGTCATGCTGTAGGGGTAGCTCGGAATTTCGGTTTTGGGATACATAGATCCACTGTCAGTATAGATTTCGTGCCTTCTAATTAAGTCTGCAAACTCTTTGTTGAGTGTTTTTAGGGCGATGCTATATTGAGTGTGCGGTTCCCAGTTTTCGGGGAAAGTTAAATCGTCCATGCCGCTGTCAGAGATTAAGTAATGAATGATTGGGGTGTGTGCAGCGAAGCTGGCGGCGGGGGGGCGGGTCGGCATGCTGGATATGAGAAGATACGAGCCCTCGGCAAGTGTGATGTATGGGTTTGCTGAGGCGTCCCTCACTGGGATTAAATGGAAGGTTAAGTCGACATTGTTGGTGGCCCAGATGCGTATGTCATAGGTTGAGTCTGTACTATTTTGTATATTATTATGAATGCCCGTTCTAATCTCAATGGTGGACCGCTCACGATTAAGTGTAATAGCGCTATTGTTTTCGCTGATGTCCAGAATATTTTCCTGAAGGTTTCTATAGTTGTAATCGTCGCTTTCAGGGTGTGGAGCGGTCGTGATGATATTTTGAATGGTCATGGTTTTAGTTTGGCTCGGAAACCAAGTGAATTGCAGGTTGTTTTTGTTTTTTATGGCGAATGTCCAGCAGATGCTTTGGACGCGAAGGTCGTCCTGCATGGCTGAATTGTTCGCGCCTTCTATTTTATGGTCGCTCGGATAAAGGGGAGAGATATTAAAGTTTTTGTCGATGTAGGTCGTGGCAAGGAATGCATAGTTTGCTTTGGTCGGGTTCGCTTCATCCGGAACAGATTGCTCTCCTGCATACATACCAATAAATAGCGATTCCGGTGAACTGGATACATCAAATGCCACGATTGTATTTAGCTCTTTGTGGAGATCCATCGCAGTGCCAGCCAGGATGACATTTTTATGGGTTGTCACATCCATATAAATTTGCGGGGCACTCCACGAATCGTCATATTTTTTATAGGACAGGTTGAAAACCAGTTTTACTTGTTCGGTATTCACCACTTCAGGTGCTTCAGCCGAACCGGTGATCGTCGGTTCGCCTGCGACATGGATCAAATCAACCCAGCTCATAAACAACCGATTATTGAAAAACACCGGGCGAATGGTTCGCTCCAGGGTATTGGCATTAACCCCGATTTCTGCCCGCTTCCAGTCCGACCAGGCGCCGGGTGTCGGGTTGTCATATTTGGGGCCTTCAGTGCCGGCTTTATAAGCCCGTTCATTCATGTCCACCATGCGCCAGTAATAAATACTCTCGGCGCGAGATTTGCCAATAAAGTAATACTTGCCCTCGGCAAAGCGGTCGCTGTCGATATAGCCGTTGATCACGGTCAGGTTCGCCACTTCTTCGAAACTGGCCAGATAAGACTTAACCGCTTCCTGGGTGGTGTCGATATTAATTTTGTTCTGATTGATATCGTTTTCCAGCTGTGCAAAATAGCCGGATTTTTTCAGGCGCAAGGCCGGGGAAATGAAGGTTTCCGGATACAACGCCAATTGCATGTTGGCGGCCCAGATCGGGTATTGGCTGCTGCGGTCACGCCATTCGACGAAGCGCGCTTCGGTAGGTTGCAACAGGTCATAACCCGGCTCCATGCCCATCAACGCGCCGTTGATGTATTGCTGGACACTGGCGATGGCCGAGGCCACGTAACTGGTTTCAACGTCGTGGGTCACCTGATTGTCGATGAGGAAAAACTCATACAAGTCATTGGCGGTTTTCAGGCGCTGGTGCAGACCGAGGCCTATTAATAAAGGTGAATTGGGTACAACTTCTCCCAGGTAATAGGCGACCAAGGCATCACGAAAGGACTCGTTGAGCTGGCTTTCGATGGAGCGGGACATGATTGAAGCCTCCATGGCAGGTGAAATGAGCAAGTCTGGCGTTTAGCGGCTGGCCGCCATGACGGCTTCGCCGACTTTCTTCCAGTTTTCAGGCGTACTTGCGTTGGTCAGGTTCGTGGCAGCGAGAATCTGTTCCGCCGCCAGGCCGGTCAGCACGCTGGTGCTGTGCATCCGCTTGATCCAGTCCACTTCATGCATGGACGTGGCGACGCCAGCGTGGGCGGTCAGGAACGCGCTCGCAGTGAGTACTTCAGACGCGGTCCAGCTGGTGAGCGGGGCCAGCGAGGCCGCGCATTGTTGCGCCTGCTCGGTGGTTTTGGCTGTTTCCAGACCGTTTGCCCGGCTTAGATAACTGAGCAGGGCCGTTTCGGGGTGTCCGCTGCTATCACGCCAGTCGCGGTAGCGATCCAGCAGGAAGAAGCTGCCCAGCGACAGATCCAGCGGGGCGTTGAAACTGGCGTGCAGCCATTGCGGGTAAACCAGGAAAGTGCGCAATGCCTGAGCGCTCAACCCCAGTTGTTGATTGGCCTCGGCATATCGCACAAGCGTCATCAAGGTTTCGATCACGACCTTGCCGCTGTCCGTCAGCGGCAGGCTCAGTTCAGCGTCGGCAGTGGCGCTCAACACCTCGCCCAAAAAGATGCCAACGCTGCTACCCGCCCAGCGCATGACCGTTTCGCAACGGTCCAGAGGTAATCCTGCGTTGGTTTGCAGCAGACCTTCAATCAGTCGGTTTTGGGTGATGTAGCCCTTGAGGATGAACTCAAGCAGTCGGGTCATTAGCTCGGTTTTTACCGAATCATCCAGCGCGATGGGTTCAAGTTGGGTAGCGAGTACGGCAGTGAAGGTCGAGGGCAGGTCGTCCACCAGGGTTAATGCCTGGGAAATGACCAGGCCGTTTGCATCAGTCAGGGGCACAAGTACGGCGCCTGACCAATCGATGGCAGCCTCGTTATCGTCTTGAGCTGGCAGATTCAATGCTTCAAGTTTCGGTGCATTCAGCGCTGCATCGCGCGCGTCTTTCGCCAGGTGGTTGAGCTGATCTATCAAGCTCTGGGGTGTGGGAGCTTCCGTACTGTCCACGCCCAGAAGAAGTCGCAGGGCCGAAATATCGCGTCCGGTGTCCTTGAGCCAGGTCACGGCCCAGTCCATTTGCATCAGGATGTCGAGGATGTCCGTATGGCCTGCGTGTATGCGGCCGGTCACGATTTTTTTCCGGTACGCCTCGCCGTCCAGCAGGTCAATCAGCGCTCGACTGTCTTTGCCGGCCAGATCGAACATTGAGGCGATGCGGGTCTGGCGATATAACGAGGACATCATGCTCAAGTTGCTTTTGAGGTCCCCTGGGGTATCACCGATAAGATCGCGGGTATCGATTGCCAACGGCCACAAATCGTCTTGCGTCAGGGGCAACTGCAGGCCGGCGCATAACTGGGCAAGGGTTCGGGCAGCAGCGCTATTTGGGTTGGACAGATAAAGGGTGGATCCATCGAGCACCATGGGCGTCTCGAACAGTGACGGGTTATTGAACACCTGGTCGAACATCGGACGGCGTCCGCCGTTGGCATAAGCGCCTAAAGCATGGATAAACGCAGCAAACTCTTCCGGCTCAAGCGTGTAACGACCGCGCAGGTAACGATAAACCCCCAATGCTCGCAATACGTTGGTCGTCAATACTGCTTCAAGGTTATCAGCGCCTTCCGAGCGAATGACCGCCAAGATCAGCGTATCCAGTTCGGCAAAGGGTATGTCCATCCAGCGTTGCAGGCGGATCATGCGTTGCAGGCGGTCGAAGCGGTCCACGCTGGTATTGAGTAGTCTGGCGTCGCCGTTGGGATCTTTACTGATCTCCAGCGAGGCTTGTTCAGTCGGGCCGTTGACGTAGCAGGCGCCATATTGGGCAGATAAGGCTTCCCGGCTTTCCTTAGTCCCGTTAACGTTCTGGCCTGCCGCCAGAATGTTGGGCGATGGATACGGGGCGTGATTATGCACAGCCAGCAGGGCCTCGACTGCATCACTGTGCAGGCCGGTTTTCTCGATGAATATCTTCAGTGTATCCAGAGAGTTGGGCACTCCAGGGATGTAGTCGATACCGTAGCTGGATTTGAAGAAGCGTATGACGCTGCTCAGATCTTCATCCGCTGCAAGCGAGCCGTTCAGTTTGCCCACGTCGGCGGGTGGTAGAACCGGCAGGGCAGGCGCCATCAGAATCGCCTGTTGCTCGGGCCCCAACCCGCTCATCATCATCTGAGCTACGGTGCTGTTTTGTTGTACCGCACCATACGCGTCGGTCCCGGCAGAGGTTGCAGGTAACTCAAGGCTCACTCGGTAATTCAGTTCCCCCAGCACCGGTTTCTTACCACTGAGGCCCAAGGTGATTTGTTGGTGGTGGAAGTTATAAGGGAACTGAAAGGGGTGCTGTTTCTCCGTCATCAATTGATAGAGAGTTTTGTCTTTATCCTCGTCAACGGTGTCGACATAGGCTTCGATGGCCTTGCTCAATACCTGGTTGACGATCTGGAGCGTGGGCACCGGGTTGAAGGTGCTTTGCTGATCGATCAGAAGACCTTTTAAGTCGGGGCGGCGGTCTTCAAGGTGGATGCGATTTGTTTCTGCTGAACTGCCTTCCAGTTCTTGCGTGGCAAATCTGTACAGGGAGGTGAGGTAAGCCGCGGGTGAGTCCTTGGCTTCAATCGCACCCACTTTGCAAAACAGGTCCCAATTCTCTTTGAACAGGTTAGGAAAGCTGGGGCCGATATCGACCAATGAGCGCACACCTGTGCGTAGAGTCAGATTTTGCGTGCGCCCGGATGAAACGAGCTGGTTGCGATACAACCGTACGATTTGGGTTGCATAACAACGGGCATTCTCATAGGCCAGTTCACCGTTGGCATCACTCAGCCTGTACAGGTCACGCACGAAAGCAGGTTTGGAGCGACGCACGATATCGAAAACTGAAGTGATACCCAGCGCCTGCATGGCGTCGACGAATGCCAGCTTGCCGTTTGTGCGTTCGGCTGTCGTTGTTTCGATCTTCGCCAGGTTTCGTAATAAGGAAAAAGGTTGGTCGGCCATGTCAGTGCTCCCTGCACGTGTGACGACAGCCTTTTCCAGGAATGTGGTGGTGTCTACCTGTCAGAAGTGACAGTGGCAACGAATTGGAGAAATTTATCGATAAAAATCAGGCGCTTGCCATCTCGATCTTTTATGGAACGATTGGCGATTAAAAGTTGTTTCGTTATTGGGAAGACTATCGCCCGGTTGACGGCGCTTGATGAGGGGCGTGATGCAAGGAAGGTGCGATGGGGTGCCGGTTTGACTGCGGTAACCTGGGCGGCGGAAGTATCGAACAGTGAGCCTGGCTTCTTGGCCAGGCTTACTGCGTAATAGTGCGGTTACTTACTGCACTTCAACCGCCAGACTCTCACTGATCTTTTTCTGCCAGATCTGTGGGCCAGTGATGTGCACGGACTCACCGTTGCTGTCCACGGCGACCGTGACCGGCATGTCCTTGACTTCGAACTCGTAGATCGCTTCCATGCCCAGTTCGGCAAAGGCCACGACGCGGGACTTCTTGATGGCCTGCGCCACCAGATAAGCCGCTCCGCCAACGGCCATCAGGTACACGGCCTTGTAGTCCTTGATCGCTTCGATTGCGGTTGGGCCGCGCTCGGATTTGCCGATCATGCCCAGCAAGCCGGTCTGATCGAGGATCTGCCGGGTGAATTTGTCCATCCGCGTTGCGGTGGTCGGTCCAGCCGGGCCAACCACTTCTTCGCGTACCGGATCAACCGGGCCGACGTAGTAGATGAAGCGGCCTTTGAGATCGACCGGCAGGGTTTCGCCCTTGTTGAGCATTTCGACCATGCGTTTGTGCGCAGCATCACGACCGGTGAGCATCTTGCCGTTGAGCAACACGGTTTCGCCCGGCTTCCAGCTCTGCACGTCTTCAGGCGTCAGCGTGTCGAGGTCGACGCGGCGCGCCGACGGGCCGGCTTCCCAGACGATTTCCGGGTAGGCGTCCAGCGGCGGTGCTTCCTGAGCGACCGGGCCACTGCCATCCAGCACGAAATGCGTGTGCCGGGTGGCGGCGCAGTTGGGGATCATGCACACCGGCAACGAAGCGGCGTGGGTCGGGTAATCCATGATCTTCACGTCGAGCACGGTGGTCAGGCCGCCAAGGCCTTGAGCGCCGATGCCCAGCTGGTTGACCTTCTCGAACAGTTCCAGGCGCATTTCTTCAATACGATTGGACGGGCCGCGCAGTTTCAGCTCGTGAATGTCGATGGATTCCATCAACACTTCCTTGGCCATCACCGCAGCCTTCTCGGCAGTGCCGCCGATGCCGATGCCGAGCATGCCCGGCGGGCACCAGCCGGCGCCCATGGTCGGTACGGTTTTCAATACCCAGTCGACGATTGAGTCGGACGGGTTGAGCATCGCCATCTTCGATTTGTTTTCCGAACCGCCGCCCTTGGCCGCGACGTCCACTTCCACGGTGTTACCCGGGACGATGGAGTAATGGATAACGGCGGGGGTGTTGTCCTTGGTGTTCTTGCGGGCACCGGCCGGGTCGGCCAGGATCGAGGCGCGCAGGATGTTTTCCGGCAGATTGTAGGCGCGGCGCACGCCTTCGTTGATCATGTCGTCCAGGCTCATGGTGGCGCCATCCCAGCGCACGTTCATACCCACGCGAACGAACACGGTGACGATGCCGGTGTCCTGGCAGATCGGGCGATGACCTGTCGCGCACATGCGCGAGTTGATCAGGATCTGAGCCATGGAGTCGCGGGCAGCAGGCGACTCTTCACGCAGATACGCTTCGTGCATGGCCTGAATGAAATCTACCGGGTGGTAGTAGGAAATGAATTGCAGGGCATCGGCGACACTTTGAATCAGGTCGTCTTGCTTGATCACGGTCATGGGGCGCGCTCCTCTGTTGGGACGGGAACATTCAAATGTGTGCCGAATACTACAAAACGCGGCTGTTGTATCAGCGTTGTTACGGCTGCTTCGGCTGGCGCAAAAAGGCGCGGCAGTATAACCCGCTGGTTGCGCAGGTCCATCCATCGGTTAACAAGAGTCTATTGCCATACTGTGGGCTTGTCTTGGCGTCAGCAGGCCTGCAGGCTGCAAGCGAAACGCTTCGCAGTCACCGGTTTTAGGGGCTTTGGGCTGATTTGTGCCGGTTGCAATTGAACATATTTGAACGTATTTAACTTTACAGCTAGTCAACTTTTAGATCCAAGGCTAAGGTTTGGGCTTGGTGCGACTATGGGAAGGAATCCTTTTGAGCACAACGAGCGGGAGAGTCATCTCTCCAACCACGCAGTCCCTCTTTTTAAAACGTTTTGGGATGGCCGCAGCGACCTATCTGATCGTCATGTCGCTTACCTGGCTGGCGATCTATGCTGGAGAGCTTCATCAGCCGCTTCACGTAGCGATCATAGGCAGTGCTTTGGTGGTGTTGAGTCAGTTTGCACTGCTGGGGGTTTTTCTCAGTCGGTTCAATCAGCGTTTTAAAGATGCAAGCCTGACCGAGTTTCAGGTACTGCTGGCCTTGGGTTGGCTGACCTGGCTGATTTCCTATCTGGACACCGCCCGAGGCGCGTTTTTGATTCTGTACGCCCCCATTCTGCTGTTCGGGTTGTTTCAGCTGACGCCAATTGTGTTTGCGCGCTGTGCGGTGCTGGTGCTGGCCAGCTTCTGTGCCATCAACGGCTGGGAG
Source organism: Pseudomonas syringae (assembly GCF_001698815.1). GTDB lineage: Bacteria > Pseudomonadota > Gammaproteobacteria > Pseudomonadales > Pseudomonadaceae > Aquipseudomonas > Aquipseudomonas syringae_A. The sequence goes on from NZ_LGSI01000051.1 coordinate 18,276, forward strand.
TTTTCCCAGGGGCAGATGGCCCACCCGGCCACCGCGCTGCTGCAATTGAGTGCCTTGTTCGTCATGCTGCTCTGGCTTAGCCTTTTTGCCAGTTACGTTCACACCCAACGAATGCGCATGCGCCAGCGTCGGTATGCCTTGCAGGCGCATCAGGACACCTTGCGCGGCATGATGCTGCAACTCGAAGAACTGGCCGCGACTGACGAGCTGACCAACCTGTACAATCGTCGTCACTTTTTGCGCATGGCCTCTCGGGAGCTTGCTCTGCTTGATGGCTATGCATTACACGGGCTGGCCCTGATCGATCTTGACCATTTCAAACGCATTAATGACAGCTACGGTCATGCCGCAGGTGACCAGGTGCTGCAGGCCTTCGCCGCCCATGCCGAAGATTGCCTGCGAGACACTGATGTGCTGGCGCGCTATGGCGGAGAAGAATTCGTGCTGCTGATCCCTCACTGCACCGAGCAACAACTGATCGACTGCTGCGAGCGCGTGCGCGAGGCATTTGCGCGGGTTCAGCTCAATGATTTGCCCGATGCGGGCCTGAGTTTGTCTATCGGCATGACCCTGCTGCGCTGGGGCGATAACCTTGACGACGGCCTGCATCGCGCGGATCAGGCGTTGTATCTGGCCAAGCGCAGTGGCCGTAACCGCTGCGTGGCGGCCTGGGAATCCGTTGATGCCTGAGTTGCGCGTCGGCGACCAGCAGTGGGCGGTCGCAGCGGGCAGCAATCTGCTCGATGCCCTCAATCAGGCCGGAATGCGCGTTCCCTATAGCTGTCGGGCGGGCAGTTGCCATGCCTGTCTGGTGCGATGCTGCGAAGGTGAACCACTGGATGCGCTTCCCGAAGCGCTGGATGCGGGCAAGCGTCAGCAAGGGTGGCGTCTGGCGTGTCAGTGTCGGGTCGTGGAAAACCTGACGGTCCAGGCTTTCGATCCACTGCGTGATGGGGTTCCTGCTCGCGTGGCGGGCTGTGACTGGCTCAGTCCGTCAGTATTGCGTTTGCGTCTGGAACCCGAGCGGCCTTTGCGCTATCGCGCGGGTCAGCATCTGGTGCTCTGGACGGCTTGCGGTGTGGCCCGGCCATACTCATTGGCGAGTGTGCCGGGCGAAGACCCTTTTCTGGAGTTCCACCTCGATTGCCACCAGTCAGGCGCGTTCATTGATGTCGCCCGGCAATTGAAGCCAGGCGATACCGTCGGCCTCGGCGAACTGCGCGGCGGGGCGTTGCAATACGATCCGGACTGGCAGGAACGACCGCTTTTGCTGCTGGCGGCAGGCACCGGGCTCGGGCCGTTGTGGGGTGTATTGCGCGAGGCTTTGCGGCAAGAGCATCAAGGGCCAATCCGCCTGATGCATCTGGCCCGTGACGACAGCGAACATTATCTGGCCAAGTCGCTTGCCGAGCTGGCGGCACAGCATTCCAGTCTGCGCGTACAACTGACAACGCCTGACGACTTGCCTGAAGCGCTGGCTGATTTACGCCTGCTGTCCCGGCGGACCATGGCCTTGGTATGCGGCAGCCCGGCCAGCGTCGAAGGGTTTTCCAAACGCTTGTATCTGGCAGGCTTGCCGCGCAATCAGGTGTTGGCAGATGTGTTTCTGGGGCGCGAATAAGCCCCGTTGAGCAGTTCGGGACTTGGTTGATGGCTGTTTTCAGTTCAAAAGGCGCATCACGACTGCTTCTTTAATGGGGCCGGGTAAACGCAATATGCAACAGATAAGCACGTTGCTCTCGTCTTGCACTATCAGGCGCGGTTCCTGGCCTGGATCGAGAAATACACACCCTTTGCCTCTGCCGAAGTTCTTGTCCAGTTGGCCCGTTTTCAGGTAACGGCCGACGATTACCCCTTGGTTGACGTAAGTTTCATCAAAAGTAATACCGGTCGTGAGAACCGTATTGGCAAGTGGCGACATCGCTGCCGAATACCATTCACTCCACACAGGTAAGTCAAGCTCGGTTATTTCACCATTGTTGAAAACCGGGTCCGGGCTGCCATCGGCCATTCTGCCAAAGGTAATGGCTGCTTGTTGTCCGCCCAATAGGCCGAGAGTGCCGACGCAGACAATGTTGCCACTTGCGTCGACAACCAGGTCATCCACTCTTAACACACGCCCCGCAGGCTCTACCCCAATAAAACCTGAGTCTTGCGAACCAAAGCTTCGATCTGGCCGGCCATCTGCGCCATAACGGGCCAACATCCCCAAGAACCGATTGTTTGCCAGTTGTGCCTGCCCGCACACAATGACTTCACCCGTGGCAGTGACCCTGAAAGAGCTCACGTGCGTAATCAACGTCTTGCCATGAGGGTAACGGACGGTCGCATAGCCTGTGCCATTAAAATTGGTATCCAGAACGCCGTCTGCCGTCAGACGAATCAACAGGCCGTAGTCGTCCAGGGAGTGACCGATGAGGATTTTACCGTCGGGGAGAATGACACTTTGGGTACTCGCACTGCCGCTGGTTTTGACGCGATGGTTGACAGCGACGTCAGTGGACTTGCCAGGCGGTGGAAAAACAAAGCTGCCACCTTCGCCGAACGTTGGATCAAAGTTCCCATCGGACAGCAGGCGGCTCGCCGCCGGTAAAATCTGGTCGCTGGCGATATGCGTACCGGTAACCAATAGTTTGCCGTCGTTCAGGCTATGGATGGATCTTCCTACTGACGGATAACCCAGAAACTGCCCTGTCAGCGCACCGCCGTTGCCAAAGGCAGTGTCAATTGCCCCATCTTCGGTCAGGCGACCAATGATAAAGCTGTTGGTATTCGTCGAACCGACGGCCAGTATTTTTCCGTCCGGGGTCAACGCCATGCCCCAGACCGAAACAAAGTTGCCGCCAGGAAAAGACAGGATCTTTTTTCCTCCGTCCCCGAAGCTGATATCGACATCACCCGGCGCAACTCTGTGCTCTGTGTTGATAACCATTTCATATCTCCTGATAGTTGAAAGCTTCCTTATCCTTAATCAGATCCCGGAGGAGCTTTCAAGGCATGCACGCCAAAGTTCATAGGCCTTACGAAATGAAAAAGGCTTCGTGGCAGTGCTGTAGGTACTCTGCACCCAAAACCTGCGATCAATAAGCTGTCAAAAGTGACAGGAGGCTAATGGCTATCTCTAACCGTCAGCTACAAAAAAGCCCCGACTCTCGCGAGCCGGGGCTTTGGGTGTTGCGTGTGCAGTCTTCAGACCAACGGGTCGCCAACGTGCAGCAGTTTCATGCCGTTGGTGCCGCCAATGGTGTGATAGCTGTCACCTTTGGTCAGGATCACCCAATCGCCTTGCTCGACCAGACCGCGTTTGAGCAGTTCGTCGACGGCGGCCTGGCTGACCTGGCCCGGTGGCAGGGCTGCCGGGTCGAAAGGCACGGTGTAGACGCCACGGAACATGGCGGCGCGGGCCTGGGTTTCGCGGTGCGGGGAGAACGCGTAGATCGGCACCGAGGAACGGATGCGCGACATGATCAGCGGCGTGTAGCCACTTTCGGTCAGCGCGATGATCGCTTTCACGTCCGGGAAGTGGTTGGCTGTGTACATGGCCGCCAGCGCGATGCTTTCGTCACAACGGGTGAATTTATGCCCGATGCGGTGGCTGGACGTCTTGCCGGTCGGGTGCTTTTCAGCGCCGACGCAGATGCGCGCCATGGCCTGTACAGCTTCGATCGGGTACGAGCCAGCGGCGCTTTCAGCGGACAGCATCACGGCGTCGGTGTAGTCGAGCACGGCGTTGGCCACGTCGGACACTTCGGCGCGCGTCGGCATCGGGCTGGAGATCATCGATTCCATCATTTGCGTGGCAACGATGACCGCCTTGTTATGGCGACGTGCGTGCAAGATGATTTTCTTCTGGATGCCGACCAGTTCCGCGTCGCCGATTTCCACACCCAGGTCGCCACGGGCAACCATGACGGCATCACTGGCGCGGATCAGGGCATCAAGCACTTCGTCGTTGGCTACGGCTTCAGCGCGTTCGATCTTCGCGACCAACCAGGCAGTACCGCCGGATTCGTCACGCAGCTTGCGGGCGTATTCCATGTCAGCGGCATCGCGCGGGAAGGAAACGGCCAGGTAATCCAGCTCCATTTCTGCCGCGAGCTTGATGTCCAGCTTGTCTTTTTCAGTCAGGGCCGGTGCCGTCAGGCCACCGCCGCGACGGTTGATGCCTTTGTGATCCGAGAGCGGACCACCGATCAGCACGGTGCAATGCAGCTCGTTGGCAGTCTGGGTATCGACGCGCATGACCACGCGTCCGTCGTCGAGCAACAGCTCGTCGCCAACGCCGCAATCCTTGACCAGGTCGGGGTAATCGATACCGACGATTTCCTGGGTGCCGTCCGTCAGCGGGTGAGCGGTGGAGAAGGTGAACTTGTCACCGACCTTCAGCTCGATTCGCTTGTTGGTGAACTTGGCGATACGAATTTTCGGACCTTGCAGATCCCCCAGCAGTGCGACGAAGCGCCCGTGCTTGGCAGCGATTTCGCGAATTAGCTTGGCGCGAGCCTTGTGCTCATCCGGGGTACCGTGGGAAAAGTTCAGGCGAGCAACGTCCAGACCCGAAAGGATCAGTTGTTCGATGATTTCCGGCGAGTTACTGGCAGGGCCAAGGGTGGCGACGATTTTGGTACGGCGTACGGTCATGCACAAACTCCTTAAATGAAGCGCAGCGAGAGGCTACTACTGTCTTGCTCTGTAGTCATTGTTCCTTTGCACTACCTCGATGCCGGTCGACAGGGCAATCAGTAGACAATCGGTTGTCTCAAGGCTTGAAGAAATCCGTGATCAGGTCGATACATTGCAGAGCACAGGAGAGTCCCATGCGAATCGTGATGATTTTAGTATTGATGGCTGCAATCAGCGGCTGCACCCGTTGGTCAATGAATTCCAATCTGAACAGCGCCTATCGTGCTTATGATCGCGGCGATTGTGAAAGCGTAATGCTCGACCTGTCCAAAGTTGATCGGCAGAGTCGGGCCCGGCGATACGTACAGCCGGAGGTTTCCATGCTGCGCGGACAGTGCCTTGAACGGCAGAAGCTGTTTGTCGATGCGGCCCAGACCTACCGCTTCATCATCAGCCAGTACCCCAATAACGAATACGCTTTTCGCGCCCAGGCGCGTCTGGATACACTGCAGCAGCTAGGGCATTACCCGGCTGGGGTGCAGGTCAAAACCTACCCTGCTTCACGATAGATACACCCGATTGGATGGGCGGTATCGCTTTCGGGTGGCCGATCGGCATGTTTGCGCTAGGCTCTTCGTAGTAGGCGTTCAAGTAGAGTGGTTAATGCTTGAGTGACGTGACTTCTGTGACTGCCGGTCAGTCATAGGCACGTTCCCTACGGATAACACCTTGAAGCATTTGCCCGCAGTCAGGCGCAGGTCAGGGAGGCAACACCATAAAGGCATTAGCGTGGCCATGCTAAATGGTCTATGACGGCGACTGACCATGTTAAAAGAACGACGAATCGAACGGCATCAACTGCCTTATTACCTGCAAGTGGTCAATCGGTACACGAAAAAGCCGATCGGTTGCCTGGGTAATGTTTCCGAACAAGGGCTGATGCTGATCAGCGATCTGCCGGTGCTGGTGGGCGCTGATTTCCATCTGTGTCTGGCGGTACCCGGTGAGCGAGGCCTTCAAAAGACCCTGGACGTTGTAGCGACTTGTCTTTGGTGTCATGAAGATGAAACCCCTGGGAGTTACGACTCGGGCTTCAAGGTGCAGGATGCACCGGATGAATACATTGAATTGATTGGTGCGCTGCGCCAGTACTTCAGTTTTTATCCGCTGGAAGCTTCAGCCTGAGACCCCACCAAACGAGCTGGCGTTCTTCGCCAGCTCGCACTATTTTGCTGTGCAATCACAGCGTCCCGGCTTTTTTCCAGCTTAAATAGCAGCTGACCAGTTCGGCCCCCAGTTGCCCCGGGCGTGAATCCAGGACCTGCACGCCGTGGGCGCTCAAGCGGTCAAGCAAGCCCGCCCGAGCATTCAGAAAGTCGACGGTTCCACAGTAGGTCAGCGCTTCTTCCAGCGTCTGGACCGGCGCTTGTCGCAAGTTATCCAGAACCTCCTCCCGCAAACTCACCACCAGAACCCGATGACGCTGACCCAGCTGTTTGACCGCTGTCAGTAATTCGTCGTCGTCTTCATCACGCAGATTGGTCATCAGTACCACCAGTGCCCGACGTTTTTGCCTGGCCAGTAACTGGCGCGCGGCAGCGCTGTAGTCGGCCGGCCGCTGGGTGCTGGCAAGGTCGTAGACGGTATTGAGCAGCACGTTCAGCTGGTCAGGGCCTTTGACGGGTGCCAGATGGCGGTTCTGCTCGCTTGCGAAAGTCGAGAAGCCCACGGCATCGCCCTGGCGCAGCGCGACATAACTGAGCAGCAAGGCGGCATTGAGGGCGTGATCGAAATGGGAGAGGTCACCATCCTGGCTGCGCATGCGGCGTCCGCAATCGAGCATGAACATGATCTGCTGGTCGCGCTCGTCCTGATATTCCCGGGCAATCGGCGTGCGCTGCCGAGCGGTGGCTTTCCAGTCGATCTGGCGCAAGCTGTCGCCTTCACGAAACTCGCGCAGCTGATTGAATTCCAGGCCCAACCCTCGGCGTTGCCGCTGGCGCACACCGAGCTGGCTGAGCCAGTTATCCACAGCCAGCAATTGTCCGCCATACAGGCGGGCGAAATCTGGATAGACCCGAGTCGTGCCTGGCAGCGTCAGGTAGCGACGCGCGGTCCAGAACCCCATCGGGCTGGGCAGACTGATCTCGCAGCGTTGAAAGTTGAACAGCCCGCGTTGCAAGGGACGCAGGCGATAACCGATCTGGCTGTTCGCGCCGGGTTGCAGCATCACGGACTGCGGCTGATGTTCGAAGTCCAGGCCAGCGGGAGGATGATCGAAAATAGCTATGGCCAAGGTTGAAGGGTAGCTGTGACTCAGGTCCAGGCGTACCTCGCCCCAACGGCCCAAGGCCAGACTGCCAGGCAGATGGCGTTGTACGTCCGGCGAAGGCAGGCGTTTCAGGCGCCAGGCATCCAGCAGCGTCAGCAGCAGCAAGGCCGCGAGCAAAGCCCAGCACAGCGTGCCGATTTCCTGGGGCATGTCGAGATTCAATGCCGAAAGAATCCCCAGCACCACTGCTACGGCTGACAGACCTGCCAGCCAGTACAGTAAGGTGACAGACGGTTTCAGCATCTGTTTCACAGGCGCGGCGCCGGGACCTGATCGAGCATTTGCCGCAGCACCTGATCCACGGAAAGGCCTTCGATATCCAGGTCTGGGGACAGCCGCACTCGGTGACGTAATACCGCCAGGGCGCAGCCTTTTATATCGTCGGGAATCACGAACTCACCGCCGCGCAGCAAAGCCCGGGCGCGACCGCCGCGCACCAGTGCGATGGAAGCGCGTGGACCTGCGCCCAGCGTCAGGCCGGGCCATGTGCGAGTGGCGCGCGCCAGACGCACGGCATAATCGAGCACCTGTTCATCCAGTGGCAGTTCGCTGGCGATACGTTGCAGGACCTGAACCTCCTTGGCCTGCAGGATCACCCGCAGTGGCTGCACGTCGAGCATGTCGGCGCGGGTCGAACGGGTAACCTGGCGCACCATGTTCAGCTCTTCGGCGATATCGGGGTAGTCCATGCGCAGCTTGAGCATGAAGCGATCCAGCTCGGCTTCGGGCAGTGGATAAGTGCCTTCCTGTTCGATCGGGTTCTGGGTCGCCAGCACCATGAATGGCTGGGCGATGGGCAACGCCCGACCTTCGAGCGTGACCTGACGTTCCTGCATGGCTTCGAGCAGCGCGGCTTGGGTCTTGGCCGGAGCCCGGTTGATTTCGTCGGCCAGCAAGAGGTTTGTGAACAGCGGTCCCTTGCGCAATTTGAACTGCTCGGTCTGCATGTCGTACACGGCATGGCCGGTGACATCGCTGGGCATCAGGTCGGGGGTGAACTGGATGCGCGCGAAGTCGGCGCCAATGCAGCGGGCCAGGGCGCGCACCAGCAAGGTCTTGCCTAGTCCCGGCACACCTTCGATTAGCACATGGCCTGCGCCAATCAAAGCGGTCAATACATCATCGACGACTGCACTCTGGCCGATCACGGCTTTTTGTAGCTCATTGCGCAGGGATTGGGCGAGATGGCTGGCGCGCTGTCGCTGCTGAGCCTGGTTGCTGATGGCGGCCGCAGGTTCGATCACAGGATCAAGAGTGAAATCGACAACAGGTTCGCTGTGGTTCGACGGGTTGGTCGGTTGATCGCTCATAAGGCATTCCTGAGGATTTGCAGGTGGGCCACCTGACGGGTGAAATCAGCATTCGACATTCGCTGCACGGGCCGTGGGCGCAAGGCCTGGCTGATGGCGCTGGTCGGTTGGCGGGTGAGACGCGACAGCACTTGCCACTGATCGGCCACTCCCAGCGTTTCGAAGCCTGGATGACGTTGCCTTGCACGGCGCAGGATATCCAGCTGCAAACTTCGCAATAACGCTTGCTGGCCGCTGCGACGGCGAAGGAAATCGGCGCTGGCCCGCAAGTGTTCGGTCAACTGTCGACGCGCTCGTCCCGCTGGAACCTGCAGTGGGCCATAACGTGTGCCGGCATACCACAACGCGAAGCCGATCAGCAGCGCCAGTGTGGTCAGCGCCAGAGGGAAATGCCGCAGCAACAGGCTGAACAGATTGTCGTGCTGCGTGCGCAACACCATGGTGACCTCGCTGCCCTGGGTCAGATACCAGAGCAGCCAGGCATTGTCGTATTTGGCGATGGCGCGGTTTTTCCACAGGTCGGCATCGGTGACCACAGTAATCAGCCCTTCGCCATAGACCATTTGCAGCATGTGTGTGGCGGCGGCGCTGTTGGCCCAGGACTGCGCCTGATCCAGTGGGTCCTCAAGGTGGAAGCTGGTATCGAAACTCATGTACGCCGGAGCTTCATCGTTTTCGACATACAGACGCGTGAGTTCGGGCCAGGGTATGGCGGGCGCCTTGTGGGTCGGGGCGAGCAACGGGATGACCGGTTTGAATCGCTCATCATCCTGTTGCCGTTCCTGTTCGTGCAGCTCCGTGGTCAGCAATTGATGGATTTGCAGGCGGTCCAGCAACGCGTCGCCACTGCGGCCTTTTTTCTCGTTCCACAGTTGTTCGGCAACAAACAGCAGCCGCCCTCCATTGCGGACCCAGCGCAGCAGCTTGTCGACCTGACCGGGTGTCATGTTTTCCCGGCTGTCGAGCAGCATCAGGGTCTGTGGCAGCTGAGCCTGAGCGGGCAGATTGCCGGGTGTGTCGCTGAGCTGCACCGGAATCGCGCGCTGTCGCAGGAAATTTTCGGCAGCCAGGTAAGGATTGGCGCGCACTTCCGGGGAAGGACCCTGGTCGACCGTTTCTTCGTAGCGCTCAAGGTGTTTGACGAGGTACAGACCAACAAGCGCCAGGGTCAGCAACGCCAGCAGCGCGATCAGTAGCGTTCTGCTTCGGCTCATCGTTGCACCCCGGTCTTGAACAGCTGACGCCAGCTGTCGCAGAGTTCCTGCCCGACATGGGCGGGTGGGAGCTGATGGCCGTAAGCGAGGTTCTGCCAGTGCCGGGTGAGGTCGAGGCTGAAATCATGCAACGGCTGTTGATTCAGATGTGCCACATGTTCCAGCACTTCACCTTCGGTATCGGCGCTTTTCAACGGCAGCCGATAATCAGTGAGCAAGCGGCTGAGCAGCGCCCGATACAGCAGGCCGAGCGCTTCGCGGGGCTGGTTCGGCCACAGTTTTTCGGCGCTGCCCGCTACATCGTCGGGCAGGCTTTCAGCGCCGACCTTGAGCCCGAACATCTGCTGCGGAGCGCTGCGAACCACGCGCGTCTTCGGTGCCTGGCGGCTGACCAGCGTGCTGAACCAGCTTCTATAGCGCCAGATCACCAGACCGATCAAGGCAATGACAGCGTCCCATAACAGCACTTTGATAATTTCGGACGCAACGCTGGCGGCATTGAACAACCAGCTCAGCCATTTGAGCGGCGGGTTGGTTTTGTGCTCGGCTTTGGTTGCGTTGGGTGCCGGCTTTTCTTCGGCAAATCGCCAACCCGAGACAGCTTTGGGGTTCTTGAACGGCGGCTGCTCCAGCAGCGTCTTGATTTGCTGGCGCGCGGCGTCGCTGGACAATGGCTGGTGGGTCAGGCGCGCCGTATTGGGTCCGGCTTCATTTTTTCGAAAGGCGTGTTCTTCCTGGAGTGGAACCGGGCAGCTCAAATCCGCTTGCGCCGACCATGCCGGGGGCGCCAGGGTGGTCAGGATTACCCCGGCACCGATGATCAGCACATAGGCGCTGCCGATCAGTCGCTGGCGCAGGCGACGCAGGACCAACTCGATGTCCCATGCTTCCAGGGCGGTGCGGCGGTTCAGATAAAGCGTGAAGCCGCAGGCAACGTAGATCGGCCCCCAGACAATCAGCACCAGCGCATAAAAAGCGTTGGTCAGGTGCTCCAGCCAATTCCAGCTGCCTTCGATATCCACAAGGGTCCGCCAGCTCCAATCGATTTCGATTTGTTGCGGGATCAGCGCGTAAAACAGGATGCCCATTGCGATCCACAGGCACAGCTCCAGCGCACTGCCCACCAGGGTCAGGCAGCGTGCGGCGCGCAGGTCTTTCTGGCTGAGCAGCCCAATACGCAAACTGCGCTGCGGACCCGACAGGTTTTCCAGTTGTTGCACGGGCAGGGTGAAACTGCGGGCGAGACTGAATCTGCGCCATGTAATGCTGGTCAGCAGTTGCGGTTTCAGCAGGCGAAGCCACGCCTTCAAAGCGCTTTTCAGGGTCGGTGCCGGGCCGAACAATGCCTGGGAAAGGATCAACAGAGGCAGGGGTTCGAAGACCGGCTTCAACCACCAGAACAGCACGATTGCCAGGGTTGGATAGTCCCAGAACACCAGACTCAGCAGGGTGAAAACCGGCAGGGTCACAATGGTCCAGCTGGCCATCAGCAGGCTGCGGTGTTCCTGAGCCAGCAGCACGCCCAGATCGATGGCTTCCCAGGGATTGCGTGGCCGAATCGCCACGCTGGCGTCAGTCAGGCGCATGGGCAATTCGTCCGGCGAAAACCAGATAGCTGATCACCAACGCCCAAAGGGCCGCGCCGACCGCGTATTTAACGGCCGGACCGGGCCAGACCATCGACGACCAATAAGCTTCTATGAATGCCGCGATCAGCAGAAACAGAATCACGCCGTAGACCAACTGCAGGCTTTTTTGCGCCGCAAGTCGCAGCGCTTCACCGCGGGTCAGGCGGCCGGGAGCCAGTAGTGACCAGCCCAGTTTCAAGCCCGCAGCGCCCGCCAGGGCAATGGCCGTCAGCTCGAAGGCGCCATGGCCGACAACGAACGACCAGAACGTCTGGCCGTAGCCGATGCCGGTCAGATGCCCCGCAACGGCGCCGATCATCAGGCCGTTGAAAAACAGGAAGAACAGGCTGCCCAGCCCGAACAGCAACCCGGTCGCATAGGTCTGAAAGGCGATGCCGATGTTATGCATGATGTAGTAGCCGAACATCATCCAGTCATCGCTGGATTCACGTTCCAGTGCCTGACCGATGCGCCGTGCCGTCGGGTCGTACATGCTTTCCATTTCGGTGACCTGCTGGGCATCGATCACGCTGTACACCAGATCGGGAAAGCCATGCACCAGCAGGCCCATGCCGATCAGGCTGCCGAAAAACAGCAGCCCGGCAATCCACACGAATCGCCATTCGGCACGCACCAGACGCGGAAAACCGGCCAATATGAAACTCAAAACCTGCATGCCGACAGCGCTGCGATGGCGATAAAGTTGCTGATGGCCGCGCATGGCCAGTTGCTGCAGCGGATCGATCAGGTGGCTGCTGTAGCCGCGTTCCTGGGCGAGGGCGAGTTGATGGCAGATGCGCCGATAATCGCTGGGGAAATTCCGGCTCGTAGCCGCATCGGCTTTGCCCCTTTCAAGGGCGTCCAGCTGTTCGGTAAACAGCTGCCAGTCAGGCTGGTGACGGCTTTCGAATAGGCTCTGTTTCATGTCGGACCCAGCAGGCCGCGTGCGATCCCGTTGAGATGAACCACCGCCTGCTCGGGGTGAACATGCAGCGGTTGGGCAAGGATCGAAGCCAGTTCGCGGGCGCGCTCTGGTGACAGATCCGCCTGTCGTTCCGCGAAACCGAGAAGCGCGCGCTGCTCTTCCAGGCTCAACACGAATGGCGCGATCACCGGTTCGGCGAAGGGCAGGTCAGGGCGTTGCAACGGCAGGTCGCGATAGACCACCAGCGTTCCTGCGGCAAGATCGCCAAGTCGCTTGAATTGCGGGTGTTGCAGGCAACTTATGGCGCCGATGCTGTAGCCGAAAGGCAGCATGTCGACGAAGCGCAGCAGGTTGCGAATCAGCGAGGAGGTCCAGCCGATGGGCGTGCCGTCATCATGAATGACCCGCAGGCCCATGAAGTGCTTGCCGGGCGTGCGTCCCTGATTCAGCACTTCGAACAGCACCATGTACCACCAGGTGACGAGAAACAGCGCCATGGCGCTCAGGCCCATGCCGAACTTGTCGAAGAAGCTGAACAGCACGAACAGTATTGCCATGGCCAGGGCGCGGATGCCGAAGTCGATGGTAAAGGCGATAGCGCGCGGTACCAAGCCGGCAGGACGCATGATCAAATCGATGCCTTCCGGGGTTTCGATTCGGGTGCGGGTATCCAGTGGCGCGGGTGGCGGTGCGTTCCTTGGCAAAACGTGCGGGGTTGGCATTGTCGGGGACGAGACACCTGAGTGTGATGCTGGAGTTATTGCCAGTTCGGCGCGAGCTAGCCAGCAAGACTAGCCACGGCAGGGATGCTAAGCAACTGAACTCTGAGAGCAGCGGTTGTAAGAAATGGTTTCGATGTGCAACGAATTATCTCTAATTCGCATTTTGCCTATGGGAAGTCCTACACTTTGCCGATCTTTAGTTCAGGATCAGCCCGTGACCTCCAGCATATTCTGGTACGACTACGAAACCACCGGTATCAATCCGCGCAATGACCGCGCACTTCAGGTGGCGGGTATCCGAACGGATGCCGATCTCAATGAAATTGCGGCACCGGTCAATCTTTATTGTCAGCCCAGCGACGATATCCTGCCTCACCCTGCGGCCTGCATGATTACCGGAATCACGCCGGCTCGACTGGCTGAAAGTGGCCTGGGAGAGGCCGAGTTCATGACTCGGGTGCATGCCGAACTGTCGGCCCCCGGTACCTGCGGCGCGGGTTACAACACCTTGCGGTTCGATGATGAAATAACCCGCTACAGCCTGTATCGCAACTTCTTCGATCCTTACGCCCGTGAATGGCAGGGCGGCAACAGCCGCTGGGATCTTATTGATGTGGTGCGTGCCGCTTACGCATTGCGTCCGGACGGCATTGTCTGGCCCGAGGAAGATGGCCGCGTGACGCTCAAACTCGAGCGTCTGACTGCCGCCAACGGCATTGACCACGGGCATGCCCATGACGCGTTATCCGATGTGCGCGCCACTATTGGTCTGGCACGCTTGATTCGGGAAAAACAACCTCGGCTTTATGACTATCTTTTCCAGTTGCGCAGTAAGCAGAAAGTCCAGGAACACATTCGCCTGCTGGAACCACTGGTTCACATTTCCGGAAGATTTTCCGCTGCCCGGCATTACTTGGGTATCGTGATTCCGCTGGCGTGGCATCCGCAGAATCGTAACGCCCTGATTGTCTGCGATTTACATCTGGACCATTCGCCGCTACTGGAGCAAGACCCGGAAATATTGCGTCAGCGGTTATATACCCGGCGCGAAGATCTGGCCGATGGCGAGCTGCCGGTCCCGCTCAAATTGCTGCATATAAATCGTTGCCCGGTAGTCGCACCTTTAAAGGTGCTGCGTGCCGAAGATCAGCAGCGCTTACAACTGGATATGCCAGCTTTGCACGCTCGTGCCCGCGAGCTTCAAGACACGCAGGATGTCTGGCAGGAAAAACTCAAGGCGGTTTACGGGCGTGACGATTTTGCTACCAGCCAGGATCCCGAGCAGCAACTGTATGACGGTTTTATTGGTGATCGTGATCGCAGGCTTTGTGAACAAGTACGCACTGCCGAGCCTGAACAGTTGGCGGCCGAGTCGTGGCCTTTCGATGACCTGCGGTTGCCTGAGTTGTTATTCCGCTACCGCGCCCGTAACTTCCCGCACACCCTGAGCATCGCGGAGCAACAACGCTGGCGTAAATTTTGTCAGGATCGCTTGAAGGCAACGGAATACGGGGCTCCTAATACCTTACAAGGTTTTACAACGTCACTCGCCGAATTGACCCTTAGTGCCACACCCGAGCAGCTCGAGGTATTGAGCCAATGGCAGGATTATGTAGCGCACTTACGCCAACGGCTGGACCTTTGATAAAACGAAACACTTTATTACAGACAATAAAAAACGCCAGATGACTGGCGTTTTTGGACGGTCGCGAAACAAGGCGACCTGCTTCGGGCTTAGCCCAGCAGGGTTGCCCAGCTCTCAACCTCGTCACCGCCCCACTTGGCTTTCCACTCTTTCAGAGTCTTGTGGTTGCCACCTTTGGTTTCAATGACTTCGCCATTGTGCGGGTTTTTATATTGCTTGACCTTGCGAGCACGCTTGGTGCCGGTAGTTTTTACCGCTGCGCCGCGTGGGGACTTGCCAACTTTGGCGTCCGGATCCAGCAGAGCAATGATGTCACGCAGCGATTTTTGATATTCGCCCATCAGCGTGCGCAGTTTGCCTTCGAATTCCAGCTCGGTTTGCAGTTTGTCGTCTTGGGACAAATTCTTCAAACGGGCTTGCAGTTCTTTGATGGCTTCTTCGGTGGCGCGGTATTCGTTGATCAAGGACATGAGGGATACCTTATGTTGTCAGGTGGCAGGGAGACAGTGACGCAATAATAGTCACGCGCTTTGATCAAGTAAACATTAAAGAAAAGTTTTATTTGAATTATTTAGAAATATACACGTTCCTACCGCGTCATAAAACTAGATGGAAGCTGCCGACGCAGTAAAGATGCTCGCTATAACGCTGTTAAAGCAGCGAATGATCAGCTGAGCATCATGTCCGGCGGCTGGATTCAGTAAGGCGGGTGCTGATGGGACGCGAACGCGCAGCGAAGCCACGAATCAGGTCAACAGGAATACTGCAGTTTTGCCGCACAGTCGCTAGAATGGCGACCTTTGCGAAGTTCTGGAGTTTTTTCAAATGCGCACTTTTCGTCTGGTGATAGCTTGCCCGGACCGTGTCGGCATCGTTGCCAAAGTCAGTAACTTTCTGGCGTCCTATAACGGCTGGATCACCGAAGCGAGTCATCACTCGGACAATCTCAGTGGCTGGTTCTTCATGCGTCACGAGATTCGTGCCGATACCTTGCCGTTTGAACTGGAAGCTTTTCGCGAGGCGTTCACGCCAATCGCAGAAGAGTTTTCGATGGATTGGCGTATCACCGATTCAGCGCAGAAGAAGCGTGTGGTGCTGATGGCGAGCCGCGAGTCGCACTGTCTGGCTGATTTGCTGCACCGCTGGCACAGCGATGAGCTCGATTGCGAAATATCCGCAGTGATCTCCAATCACCAGGATTTGCGCAGCATGGTCGAGTGGCACCACATTCCTTATTACCACGTGCCGGTTGATCCAGCCGACAAGGAACCGGCGTTCGCCGAGGTTTCGCGTCTGGTGGCTCATCATCAGGCCGATGTCGTAGTCCTGGCGCGTTACATGCAGATCCTTCCGCCTCAGCTGTGCCGCGAATACGCACATCAGGTCATCAATATTCACCACAGCTTCCTGCCGTCGTTCGTAGGCGCCAAGCCTTACCATCAGGCCTCGCTGCGGGGTGTGAAGTTGATCGGTGCAACTTGCCACTATGTAACCGAAGAACTGGACGCCGGGCCAATCATTGAGCAGGACGTGGTTCGCGTCAGCCACAGCGACAGCATTGAAAACATGGTGCGTTACGGCCGCGATGTGGAAAAAATGGTTCTGGCCCGTGGCCTGCGCTATCACCTGGAAGACCGCGTGCTGGTGCACAACAACAAGACAGTCGTCTTCGACTAATCTGTACGCCAACGGTCCGGCTGGCTGGCTGTATGCAGGCAGGCAGGCAGGCAGGCAGCAGTCGGACGATGACGTGACAGCGAGGTGGAAGCGCGTGACTGATCCTCTTGATAAAGCCACTTCAACAGCGCCCCCGACTTTGGGCGAGGGATGCCTGAGCCGCTACGACCCGGACGCGTTGTCGCCAGAAGACGGCACCGAGTTCGAAGGTGCGGCCGAACTTTGGCAGGATCTGCAAAAAACCTCGGATGAAGCGGACAAGAAGAGCTGAGTTACGCTTCCCGAAGGCGCATCAGCTTGTTCAGCAACGGTCGGCCAACCATCAATAAGAAGATCGGGCCGCCCACCACCAGATAGAAGTAATAGGTCACGGCGCGCCAGATCAGGATCGCGGCGGCTGCTGTGGACTTGCCCACGATCGGCGCCAGCAACGCCGCCGAGGTCAACTCGGCTGCGCCCGCGCCACCTGGCAGCAGGCTGAATTGTCCGGCGCTCAGGGAAAGCATCTGGATCAGAAAACTCCACGCCCATTCCACATCCACGCCAAGTCCGCGCAACGCCAGATACAGCACGCTGTAGCGCAGCCCCCAATGCATGCAGGTCAGCAGGAAAACCCCCGCCAGCCGTTTACGCGGCATTTTCAGGGTGTCGGCCAGCGCATCCCGGAAATGCAGGAGTTTGCGCGCCCATCGTCGGCGGGTGGTGGCTTTGGTATTGAGCCGCTTGAGCAATCGGCCGTTGAATCTGATGACCTGCCGATGAAAGTGGCCGAAGCCCGCGCACAGGCATAAACCACCGACAACCAGCACGCCGCTGACCGTCAGCATCCACTCCATGCGCTCGCCCAGGTGATGAAATACGGCGTAAAACATGATGCCCACCAGTGCCAGCAGGAAGAACAGCAGGTCGCTGAGCTGATCGGTGGCAAACACCGCGCTGCTTTTCGCCGCGCCGACGCCATTGCGCGAAAGTACCGCCATCAAGGTCAACGGTCCGCCGCTGCCGCCGGGTGTGGCGCAATAGGCAAATTCGGCGGCCATCACCACGCCCAGGCTTCGCGGCACGCTGACAGCACTGCTGCTTTCGCCCAACAGCAAACGCAGGCGCATCGTGTTCAGGCACCAGCACACGATGATCATGCCGAACATGCCCAGCAGCAGGGCGAAGGGAAAACTGCCCAGGCGGTGAAACATGTCTGCGCCGCCGAGCACGAAGGGGATCACGATTGCTACCAGCAAACCCGCGCCAAGCCAGAGGATTCGCTTCACGCTGCCGACCTCAGGACTAGCGCCTGTTTTCTCAACCAGCTTGCTTTGGTCATGGGTTGTCTGCCGCTTTCGATGAGTCGTTTCAATAGTTGCAACCAATAGTCGCGTGAATAGCTGTGACGCATGTCCACAGGGTGCAGGCCCAGGCGAATCGTCGAAGCATCCTGCAAGTGCGCTTCGCGATGATCGCTGATGAGTTTCGAGAGACCGCGTCGCCAGGGGCTGCGAGCGCTCCAGACGATACCCGGTGCGTCGATTCGGGAAAAGTCTGGTAGACGATACAGATGTTGCGGGTCGCTCGTGTAATCCAGCGGCAATTGAGACAACGCTCGGCGAGTGCCGTCACTCATCAGCCAGGCCGGCGCGACGAACCCATGCAACGGCCAGCCGTGGCGTTGGAAAAGTTCGATGCCCGATTCGATTCGGCCCAAGGCCTGGGCTTGATCCAGTGCATAAAACTCGCCTTCCCAGGTGTAGATGCGCCGCATGAAATAGTCCCGTGGCGTACGCGCCAGCTGGCCGTCGTCGCAATGATAGTAACCGTGCAAGGCCAATTCGTCGCCCCGGCTCAGTCGTTGCTGCAGCAGGTCCTGAAACTTCAGGTCATCAACAATCGGGTTACGCTTGTGGAAATCCGGCACCACCAGCCAGGTCATGGGAATTGCGCCCATGGCGTCCACCGCTGCGACAAAGGACTGATAGTCCGGCCAGGTTTCTGGCGCTACGTCATGTAGAACCACCAGCACGCTGCGTTCGTTTGAATTGAAGTCAACCATGAGCGAGCGCCGGAGTGCGGCAGTCCAGCACCGCTTGATAGTGTTCGAGCAAACCGCTGACGACGATATCCCAGCTGTAGCGCGCATTCACGTAGTGCCGGGCCGCCTGACCTTTGCCTTCAGGATTGCTGGCGAACAACTCACGCACCGCGCTGGCCATGGCCTGCGAATTGTTGGGTGGGCAGAGCAGGCCGCATTCCCGGGGCAGAATTTCGGTGAATGCCCCGGCTGCCACGGCCACCACGGGAATTCCGCTGGCCATGGCTTCGAGGACGACCAGGCCGAAGGTTTCCTGATCACCTGCATGAATGAGGGCGTCAGCGCTGGCCAACAACCGCGCGACTTCGGAGGCGGCGCAGAAATGGCCGATCACCGAAACGTTATCCGGAACCTGGGTGGGCATGTGCGATCCGACCAGCAACAGGTGATAACCCGCACCCAGCCGCTTCATGCAGTCGAGCAGCACGGGCAGATTTTTCTCTTTGGAGCCACGTCCGGCAAAAATCAGCAGACGTGTATCTTCGCTGAGGCCAAGTTCGGCCTTGAGCGCGGGATCGCGCAACCCTGGATTGAACGTGACCAGATCCACCCCGAGCGGCTGCACGTAGACATTCTCGACGCCCAGGCTAATGAGCTTGTCGGCCATTACTTTGCTGGGCGCCAGCACCCGATCAAAATTGCCATACAGCTTGCTGACGTAGGCTTCGACGTTGGTACCCAGCCAGCTGCCCACGCGATTGCTCACCAACAGCGGCAGGTCGGAATGATAGAAACCGATCACTGGCACATCCAATTGACGGCGTGCGTCCAGTGCTGCCCAGGCAGTGAGATAGGGGTCGCCGACTTCGATCAGATCCGGCTTCAAGGCTTGTAGGACATTTCGCCAAGGCGCCACCCGCAACGGAAAACGGTAGCCGTTGCCGAAGGGCAGGGCTGGCGCGGGTACTTTATAGATGCCGTCTCGGTGACTGAAACCGGGGCCGGGCACCAGCAGGCTGTGCCGAACGCCAGGCCGCAGGCCCAGACGACGATGCTTGGCGTCAAGGTAGGTACGAACGCCACCGCTGGCTGGGGCGTAGAACATGGTCATGTCAGCGATATGCACGTGAACATTCCTCCAGTGTGTCGTCGTCCTAAACGTTGACCACTGACAAGAATAGTTGTTCGGCGCAACGTGGCGGCTGGCATCGTAGCAACAGACGCGCCAAACCTGAGGAAAGGGCGCCGCGCCTCGGGTAGACGCGGCAGTAACTGCGGGGGCTGGTCGGATTAGATGCGGAAGCTGCCGACCAGATGCTTCAGACGAGCGGCCTGTTGTTCCAGGTCCGAGCAGGCGCGCAGGGTCGATTGCAGGTTCTCGACGCCTTCCTGATTAAGGGTGTTGATTTCGGTGATATCGACGTTGATCGATTCGACCACCGACGTCTGTTCTTCGGTCGCGGCGGCCACCGACTGGTTCATGCCATCGATCTCACCGATGCGTCGGGTCACGCTGCCCAGTCGCTCGCCGGCCTGATTGGCAATGGTCACGCTCTCCTGGCTATGGCGTTGGCTTTCGCCCATGGTCGCCACCGAATCTCGCGCGCCGACCTGCAATTCCTCGATCATCTTCTGCACTTGTTGCGACGATTCCTGCGTCCGGTAGGCCAGGTTGCGCACCTCGTCAGCGACCACGGCAAAACCACGCCCGGCTTCCCCGGCCCGTGCCGCTTCGATAGCCGCGTTGAGCGCCAGCAAGTTGGTCTGCTGGGAAATACTGGTAATGACTTCCAGGATTTGCCCGATATTTACGGTTTTGCTGTTCAGCGCCTCGATATTCACGCTCGACGTGCTGATCGTCGACGACAACTTGTTCATCGACTCGATGCTTTGCTCAACTACCCGTTGACCTTCTTCGGCCAGCGTGCGCGCGTCACTTGCCTGTTGCGAAGCCTGCGCTGCGTTGTGGGCAATTTCCTGAGCGGCCGCGCCCAATTGATTGATCGCTGCGGCGACACTGTTGGTGCGATTGGATTGTTCGTCGGAATTGACCATCGATGAATTGGAAGCGCTGACAACTCTCAACGCCACTTCGTTGACCAGTTGGGTCGCCGAGGACACTTCGCGGATCGAGCTGTGAATACGCTCCACGAAACGATTGAACGCGGTGCCCAAGATGCCGAATTCGTCCTGCGCCTGAACGGTCAGGCGTTTGGTTAAATCGCCTTCACCGTCGGCGATGTCCTGCATGGCGCGGGTCATGACGTGCAAGGGTTGCAGCAGCAGGCGAATGAGCATGCCCAACAAGGCAATAATAATCACCACCGCGATTACTGTGGCGATGACGGCCGAAGTGCGGAACTGGCTGAGCATGGCGAACGCTTTATCTTTATCGATGCTCAAGCCCAGGTACCAGTTCACCGAAGGCAGGCCCTTGATTGGCGCAAAGGTGAAGATGCGGGTCTTGCCGTCAACTTCCACTTCGCTCCAGTCGCTGCTGATGCGCGGCGTTTCCTGTGGATAAATCTCTTTCAGGGACTTCATTACCTTGGCTTTGTCCGGGTTGACCAGGACTTTGCCGTCGGCACTGACCAGGAACGCGTAACCCATGCCATCGAAGTTCAGCGCGTTGATGATCTTGACGATGATATTCAGGTTCAGGTCGCCGCCGGCCACGCCGATGGTCTGCCCCGCCTTGGTGACCGGCGTGGCGATCGTGATGATCAATTCGCCGTTCGAGGCATCGGTGTAGGGTTCGGTCAGCATGGTGCTGCCATTGGTCAACGCGCCTTTATACCAGGGGCGCGTGCGGGGATCGTAATCGGCTGGCAGTTCACTGGCCGGGAGGCTGATGAACTTGCCAGCGCTATCGCCCAGATACGCAAAGTCGAATGTCGACGCCAGGGCCTTTTGACCAAGCAGACTGGTGACGGTGGCGGGGTCGGGATTGTTGGCAATGGTCTGGGCAACGTTTTCCACCAGCAGGATGCGCCCGGACAGCCAGTTCTGAATATTGGTGGCAGTACTGTTGCCCATTTCCTGAAGATAATTATTCAGGTCATCTCGAATGGCATTACGTTGCAGGTAATCGTTATACAGAGTGAAAGAGGCAAAGGCGGCAATCACGATCAGTGAAGCGGCAAGCAGAATTTTATGGCTGAATTTCAGAGTTTTATTCATATCGTGATAGGTCCGCTAAGGTTTATTCCGTACCAGACGCGTGTCGGGCGACTGCCTGGTCGGGAGTACCACGAAAAATGGTCAATACTTTCTCTCACTCCTTTAAGAAAAATCCGACAAATTTCCAGGTCTTTGGGTGTTATCAAACCTATCGACCCCTCAGATATAAAGTTTAAAGACAGGTGACGAAATGCTCGAATCTCAGCAGTTTGTTATTGGCGCCAATCTCGATGGGCAACCGGTAACCCAGGATATACGACTGGCGAACCGACATGGCCTGGTAGCTGGCGCGACCGGCACTGGCAAAACGGTGACGTTGCAGCGTCTGGCGGAAGCCTTTAGTGATGCGGGCATTGCCGTGTTTGCCGCGGACATAAAGGGCGATCTTTGCGGCTTGGGCGCAACCGGAGAGCCGCAGGGCAAGATTGCCGAACGAATCGCCGGCATGCCCTGGTTGAATCACACGCCGCAGGCTTATCCCGTCACGTTGTGGGATATCCACGGTCAGAGCGGTCATCCATTGCGCACAACCTTGACGGAAATGGGGCCGCTACTGTTGGGCAGTCTTCTGGAACTGACCGACAGCCAGCAGTCGGCGTTGTACGCGGCTTTCAAAGTGGCCGACCAGGAAGGACTGCTGCTGCTCGATATCAAAGACCTCAAGGCGCTGCTCAATCATCTGCGCGACAATCCGCAGTTGCTCGGCGAAGACAGCTCGCTGCTGACCACCGGGTCGAGCCAGGCCTTGCAGCGGCGTCTGGCCATTCTGGAGCAACAAGGCGCCGAAGCCTTGTTCGGCGAACCTGCGCTGCAACTCGAAGATATTCTGCAACCGGCCCGCGACGGGCGCGGGCGTATTCATTTGCTCGACGCCAGCCGTCTGGTGCACGAAGCGCCGAAGGTTTACGCGACCTTCCTGCTGTGGTTGCTGGCGGAACTGTTCGAGCAATTGCCGGAGCGCGGCGATGCCGATAAACCGTTGTTGGCGTTGTTCTTCGATGAGGCGCATCTGCTGTTTGCCGATACGCCCAAGGCGTTACAGGAACGACTTGAGCAAGTGGTGCGGCTGATTCGTTCCAAGGGTGTCGGCGTGTACTTCGTCACGCAATCGCCGGGCGACCTGCCGGATGATGTGCTGGCGCAACTGGGCCTGCGTATCCAGCACGGCTTGCGAGCGTTTACTGCCAAAGAGCAAAAGTCCTTGCGCGCGGTGGCCGACGGCTTCAGGCCCAATCCCGATATCGATACCTTGGCGGTGCTGACCGAACTGGGCATTGGTGAGGCGCTGGTCGGCACCTTGCAGGCCAAAGGTACGCCAGCCATGGTCCAGCGGGTGCTGGTCGCACCGCCCCAATCGCGCATCGGGCCGCTGAGCGCAGGCGAGCGGGCGAGCCTGATCGCTCAGTCACCCTTCGTCGGTCGTTATGACAAGCCTGTGGATCGCGAGTCCGCTTATGAAATGTTGATCGCCCGCAAGATTGCGACGCCTGACGACGGCCAAGTGCCTGAAAAAAGCGCGAAGGAACAGGATAGCTTCAGCGACATGGCGGGCGAATGGCTGGGCGGCGTGGCAGGGCAGGCCATGAAAAGCGCGGTGCGACAAGCCGCCAATCAGCTGGGCCGTCAGTTGGTGCGCGGTTTGATGGGGTCGTTGCTGGGCGGGGCAAAAAAACGGCGGTGAGTCAGGAGTAGCGCCATCGCGGTTTGCCCGCGATGGCGCTGCTTACTTACCTGATGGCGGTCAAGCCAGAACTTTCGAAGCGACCCAGAATAAACCGGCCGACAGCCCGACAGTCGCTGGCAGGGTCAGCACCCAGGCCAGCAGGATGTTGCGGACCGTGCCGCCTTGCAGGCCACTTTTATTCGCGACCATGGTGCCGGCCACGCCAGACGACAGAATATGCGTCGTGGAAACCGGCAGGCTGAACACGTTAGCCAAGGCGATGGCGCTGGCGGTGGTGATCTGTGCCGACATGCCTTGAGCGTAAGTCATGCCTTGTTTGCCGATCTTCTCGCCAATGGTCAGAACCACACGCTTCCAGCCGACCATGGTGCCGACACCCAATGCCAGCGCGACCGCCAGAATCACCCAGAACGGCGCGTATTCGGTGGTGACCGTGAGGTCTTTACGCAGCTTGTCCAGATCGGACTTTTCACGTGCGTCCAGGGTTGGCAGTTTGGCCACCTTGCGCGCAGTGTCGTCTAGGCAAAGCAAATAACGACG
The DNA here is from genome assembly GCF_001698815.1 of Pseudomonas syringae. Lineage (GTDB taxonomy): Bacteria > Pseudomonadota > Gammaproteobacteria > Pseudomonadales > Pseudomonadaceae > Aquipseudomonas > Aquipseudomonas syringae_A. The sequence continues at coordinate 41,779 of NZ_LGSI01000051.1, forward strand.
CACTTCAATGCGGCGTTCGGCCGGCAGCGCGTGATAATCGGAAACACCTTTCAATGTATCGAGCAGGGCGTCGATGGTGGGTTCGGTCTGATCCGGATTGCAGCTTGAACTGGCCGGCAGATCACCTTTCTCCGCTTTACCCAGGGCCAGGAACTCGCCCAGTGTCGCGCTGTTGCGGTTATAGAACTGACTCAGGTGCAGGGTCGCATCGCGAGTACGTTCGATCTGGTACGTGGTGCTGCTCAAGTCCAGAACGAACTGGCTAGGCACGATGCCAATCAGCACCAGCATGATCAGGCCGATGCCTTTCTGGCCATCGTTGGAACCATGCACGAAGCTCACCGCCATGGCGGAAATCACCAGTACCAGGCGATTCCAGAAGGGCGGATGCTTTTTGTCATCGAGTTTGCGGCGCTGATCCGGCGTCTTGTGCATCTTCGATTGCGGACGCCACCATTTCAGCCCGATCAGCACCAGTGCGGCGACGAGGAAACCGGCCAGCGGCGAGAACACCAGCGAAGCGCCGATATCGATTGCTTTCTGCCAGTTCACGCCATCGGCCAACGGGATGTCGTTGATCAACGCGTTCGCCAGGCCCACACCGAGGATCGAACCGATCAGCGTGTGCGAACTGGACGCCGGAATGCCGAAGTACCAGGTGCCGAGGTTCCACGTGATGGCCGCTGCCAGGAGTGAGAACACCATGGCAAGGCCGTGGCCGGTGTTTACGTTGATCAACAACTCGACCGGCAGCAGGTGAACGATGGCATATGCCACGCCGACCCCGCCCAGCAGCACGCCGAGAAAGTTGAACACACCCGAGAAGAACACTGCCAGATGAGGCGGCATGGCTTTGGTGTAAATGACTGTCGCCACCGCGTTGGCGGTGTCATGAAAGCCGTTGATGAACTCGAAGGTGAGGACGAAAGCCAGGGCGAGCAGCAAGCTCACAAGTACCCAAGCATCTAGCCCGCTGAATAAATCGATCATGAAGGTTTTCTGACCCGGTCTGAAGGGGGCGGGATTATGACAGAAAAAATACTGATCGATGTGTCAGCCGCTCACTGGTATCGCCAGACAATGAAAATCAGTGCATAAATACCCCGCCCCTGAGTTGGTCGGGGAAGCCGTAATGCACTTGTTTCATGACTGCAACCCAGAGACGCAATTGCCTTGAAGAGGTCGACCGAGTCCGCCAAACGCCGTGCGCCGGGGATTGGGAGGTGTTAGAGCTCTTCTTTCAGGTCGTTTTCCATCTTCTGCAATTCTTGCTTGAACGCTTGATCCAGCAGACTGGCTTTTTTGCGCCAAGGCTTGCGTTCTGGCTCTGGTTGCGCGGCGTAGGTGGTGATTTCCCCGCCGTAAACATCCTTGAAACGTTGTTCCTTGCGCTCAAGTTCCGCGCGCAGTTCATCTTTCGTCACTGTATTACCTGATTAAGTTGAGTTAACTCTGGTGATATCGCAAGCGCAGAAGTGTTCGAACATGATCATCCCAACGTACGACGCTGTAATGGCCGACCGGCCAGACAGATACCCTGGGACCTGGAACATGAAGCTGAACGTCTTCTTGCTGCTCGCGGCTACGGACACCAGAAACAGCGCTGTCGTAGCGACAAGGTCAAGTTGCAAACGCGATAGCTATATTGGCGGCAGTATTCATTTCGCAGGATTAAGAAGCGATGCACCGCTGCAGTGCAGTGATTCAGGTATGAGAACCGGGTATGGCGGTGCGCCTTGCATTCACTGCGAATCGTTATTGCCAGCCAATTGACTGACACTATCTCCAAGAACTTCAGTCTCGTCAACTATATGTGAAGGTTGAGTAGCCGACGACTTCACTAAGGGCGAATTTTCTGTACGACTGTTCCGAAGTTCAGGTGGGTGATGAATATTACGAAACTTTCATACACGTGATATTGACGCAGTCGGCCAAAATTCTGACGTTTTTTTGCAACCGCATGAACTGCATTGGCTGTTTTGCTTTGTGCAAAAAGGGCGTGAGGGAGAGAAATGGCTTTAGGCTATCAATGCGCAGAAATAAAAACGGCCTTGCTTAGTGGGCAAGGCCGCGCCTAGGACTTCTCAGTGGGTACCTGACCAGTATTTCCAAGAAGCCACTTATTGGCAGGTGAAAGGTATAAGTATCTTCGCAGTGGGTCAATTGCGATTATCGGCCAGTTGTTCGATAATCGCCCAAAGTGTTAAGGGCTGCGGGTTCCAAAACCCTTGAAAGTGGCGGTATATAAGGCCTGAAAGGGTATGGGTGAAGGTAAAAACGATGAACGACGAACTGCGTAATTCTTTCGCCTCGCTGGCGCCGCCGATCGTGGCGTCGCCCGCCAAGCGCATTCAGGCTTTTACCGGTGACCCGGATTTCATGACTTCACTGGCGCGTGGGCTGGCGGTGATCCATGCGTTTCAGGAACGTAAACGCCATCTGACCATCGCCCAGATCAGCCACCGCACGGAAATTCCCCGCGCTGCCGTGCGCCGCTGTTTATTAACCCTGATCAAACTCGGCTACGCGACAACGGACGGGCGTACCTATTCATTGCTGCCCAAGGTGCTGACCTTGGGTCATGCTTACTTGTCGTCGACGCCGCTGGCGGTTTCCTCCCAGCCGTATCTGGATCGCATGAGTGATCTGCTGCACGAGGCGTGCAACATGGCGACCCTCGAAGGCGACGACATTCTTTACATCGCGCGCTCGGCGACGACCCAGCGGTTGATTTCCGTGGACCTGGCGGTGGGCGGTCGGCTACCGGCGTATTGCACTTCCATGGGCCGGATCCTGCTGGCAGCGCTGGATGATGTTTCCCTGCACGAATACCTGGATCACGTGGATTTGCAGCCCAAGACCAGCCGCACCATTCGCACGCAACAGGAATTGCTCGAATGCTTGCAGCAGGTTCGCCAGCAAGGTTGGTGCATTGTCGACCAGGAGCTGGAACAAGGCCTGCGTTCCATTGCCGTGCCGGTTTACGATGCGTCGGGTCAGGTATTGGCCGCGCTCAATGTCAGCACCAGCGCCGGGCGGGTCGCACGCAGCGATCTGGAGCAGCGTTTCCTGCCGATCATGCTGGATGCCAGTCGGGATCTGAGCACGCAGCTGTTTACTTGAGCCGAATCTAATTTTGTGCGATTAACGAACACTTAGTCGATTATCGGATTGTTTGCCTGGGTGCCCCGGCATAACCTCACTTCCATTCCAGCGCAGAAGTTTTGCGCTGTCCAATGACAAGATTTGAGTTCGGGAGCACCCTCATGGCTGAAATACTTTCTCTACGCGACGCCGTGAAGCAATTCGTCAACGATGGCGACACCGTTGCGCTGGAAGGCTTCACCCATCTGATCCCAACCGCTGCTGGCCACGAAATCATCCGTCAGGGCAAAAAGGATCTGACTCTGGTGCGTATGACGCCGGACCTGATCTACGACCAGTTGATCGGTGCCGGTTGCGCCAAGCGCCTGATCTTTTCCTGGGGCGGCAATCCTGGTGTTGGTTCGCTACACCGTCTGCGTGATGCCGTCGAAAAGCAGTGGCCGCATTCGATCGAGATTGAAGAGCACAGCCACGCCGACCTGGCCAATGCTTACGTCGCAGGTGCTTCCGGGTTGCCGTTTGCCGTGCTGCGCGCCTATGCCGGTTCCGATCTGCCCAAGGTCAACCCGCTGATCAAGACCGTCACTTGCCCGTTCACCGGCGAAGTGCTCGCTGCGGTGCCTGCGGTGCGTCCCGATGTCACCGTGATTCATGCACAGAAAGCCGACCGCAAAGGCAACGTGCTGCTGTGGGGCATTCTCGGTGTGCAGAAAGAAGCCGCATTGGCTGCCAAGCGTTGCATCGTGACCGTCGAAGAAATCGTCGATGACCTGCAAGCGCCGATGAACGCCTGCGTCCTGCCGACCTGGGCTTTGAGCGCGGTTTGCCTGGTGCCGGGCGGCGCGCACCCTTCTTATGCCCATGGTTACTACGAGCGCGACAACCGTTTCTACCAGGCCTGGGACGCGATTGCCCGCGACCGCGCAAGCTTCACCGCCTGGATCGACGAATACATTCTGGGCACCGCTGATTTCAGCAAGTTTCAGCAAAAGCTGGCCGCACCGGAGGCAAAATAATGAACTACTCCACCAATGAAATGATGACCATTGCCGCCGCACGTCGCTTGCGCAATGGAGCGGTCTGCTTCGTCGGCATCGGCCTGCCTTCCAAGGCGGCCAACCTGGCGCGGCTGACGTCCTCGCCGGATGTGGTGCTGATTTACGAATCTGGCCCGATTGGCGCCAAGCCTTCGGTATTGCCGCTGTCGATTGGTGACGGCGAACTGGCTGAAACCGCCGACACCGTAGTGTCCACCAGCGAAATCTTCCGCTACTGGCTGCAAGGCGGCCGGGTCGACGTCGGCTTCCTCGGCGCCGCGCAAGTCGACCGTTTCGGCAATATCAACACCACGGTCGTCGGCGATTATCACAATCCTAAAGTGCGTTTGCCGGGTGCCGGTGGGGCGCCGGAAATCGCCGGTTCGGCCAAACAGGTGTTGATCATCCTCAAGCAATCGGCGCGGGCGTTCGTCAACAAGCTCGACTTCATGACCTCGGTTGGCCATGGCGAAGGCGGCGATTCGCGCAAACGCCTGGGCCTGCCGGGCGCCGGACCGGTGGGGATCATCACCGATCTGTGCATCATGGAACCTGAAGCGGACACCAACGAATTTGTCGTCACCACGCTGCATCCGGGCGTGACCCGCGAACAGGTGATTGCCGCCACGGGTTGGGACGTGCGCTTTGCCGAGAACGTCGAGTTTTCCGCCGACCCAACTGATGTTGAATTGACTGCCCTGCGTGATCTGGAAGCGCGAACCGCTGCCGCTCACGGCCAGGCGCCGGGAGAAGCGTGATGCGTGAAGTCTTTATCTGCGATGCGATTCGCACCCCGATTGGTCGCTTCGGCGGCGGATTGGCCAGCGTGCGCGCCGACGATCTGGCCGCCGTGCCGATCAAGGCGCTGATGGAGCGCAACCCCTCAGTGAACTGGAATGAAGTCGACGAAGTGTTCTTCGGCTGCGCCAACCAGGCTGGCGAAGACAACCGCAACGTCGCGCGTATGGCGGCGTTATTGGCGGGCTTGCCCGAGAGCATTCCCGGCGTGACCCTCAACCGGCTTTGCGCTTCGGGGATGGACGCCATCGGTACGGCGTTCCGCGCCATTGCTTCTGGTGAGATGGAGCTGGCGATTGCTGGCGGCGTCGAGTCGATGTCCCGTGCGCCATTTGTCATGGGCAAGGCCGATGCGGCGTATTCGCGCAACATGAAGCTGGAAGACACCACAATCGGTTGGCGCTTCGTCAATCCGCTGATGAAAGCGCAGTACGGTGTCGATTCGATGCCACAAACCGGCGATAACGTCGCCGATGATTTCAAGATTTCTCGAGCCGATCAGGACGCTTTCGCCCTGCGCAGCCAGCAGCGCACTGCCGCCGCCCAGGCTGCGGGCTTTTTCAAAGAGGAAATCGTTGCGGTACGCGTGGCGCACAAGAAGGGCGAAACGGTGGTCGAGCAGGACGAACATCCTCGTGCCGACACCAGCCTGGAAACCCTGAGCAAGCTCAAACCGGTCAATGGTCCTGACAAGACCGTCACCGCGGGCAATGCTTCGGGCGTCAACGATGGCGCCGCAGCGCTGATTCTGGCTTCGGCCGACGCGGTAAAAAAACACGGGCTGACCCCGCGCGCACGGATTCTTGGCATGGCCAGCGCCGGTGTGGCGCCACGCGTCATGGGCATTGGCCCGGTGCCGGCCGTGCGCAAACTGGTGGAACGCCTGGGTCTGGCGGTGGCGGATTTCGATGTGATCGAACTCAACGAAGCATTCGCCAGCCAGGGTTTGGCGGTGTTGCGCGAATTGGGTCTGGCCGACGATGCGCCGCAGGTCAATCCTAACGGCGGCGCCATTGCCCTGGGGCATCCGCTGGGCATGAGCGGCGCGCGCCTGGTGCTGACGGCCTTGCATCAACTGGAAAAAAGCGGCGGCCGCCGAGGCCTGGCGACCATGTGTGTCGGAGTAGGGCAGGGCCTTGCACTGGCGATTGAGCGGTAACGCTACACCCGCAAATTACACTCACCCGAGTCGTCGACTGCCTCCACGAAAAGGCAAATCGACGGCTTGGGTGATTGTTTTTGTGCAGCGCTTACTACGACCGTAGGAGCGAATTCATTCGCGAGGGTGTCAGGCCTGACATCGAATTGTGCCAAATAGACACTTGGCGACAAGTCTGGCCCCTCCCGGATAAATCCGGTCCTACAGGTAATCAGGCAACCCGCTAATTCTTTTCAAATTGTTGCGCGCTCTTCGGCAACAATGTTACAGGTTATGTCTTGAAATGCTGTTTAACACTTATGGGGAAAAATAATGACAACGACGCATTACACAGGTGAAGAACGCAGCAAGAGGATATTCGCGATTGTCGGTGCTTCTTCCGGCAACCTCGTCGAGTGGTTCGACTTTTATGTCTATGCCTTCTGCGCAATCTACTTTGCGCCCGCTTTTTTTCCGTCAGACGATCCAACCGTGCAATTGCTCAATACCGCTGGCGTGTTTGCCGCCGGGTTTTTGATGCGGCCTATCGGGGGCTGGCTGTTCGGTCGGGTGGCCGACAAACATGGCCGCAAGAACTCGATGATGATTGCGGTGTTGATGATGTGCGGCGGCTCGCTGATCATCGCCTGCCTGCCGACTTATGCGTCGATAGGCGCCTGGGCACCGGCGCTGCTGTTGCTGGCGCGTCTGATTCAGGGCTTGTCGGTCGGCGGCGAGTACGGCACGACCGCCACCTACATGAGCGAAGTCGCTTTGCGCGGGCAGCGCGGTTTTTTCGCATCGTTCCAGTACGTGACACTGATCGGCGGCCAGTTGCTGGCGGTGCTGACGGTAGTAATCATGCAGCAGTTCCTCAGCACTGAAGAATTGCGCGACTACGGCTGGCGGATTCCGTTTGTCATTGGCGCCGTTGCAGCGGTGATTTCACTGTTTCTGCGTCGCAGCCTGGAAGAAACCACTACTGCTGAAAGCCGCAAGGATAAAGACGCCGGCAGCATCAGCGCGTTGTTCCGCGATCACAAGGCAGCCTTTATTACGGTGTTGGGTTACACCGCTGGCGGCTCGCTGATTTTCTACACCTTTACCACCTACATGCAGAAATACCTGGTGAACACCGGCGGCATGCACCCCAAGACCGCCAGTTACATCATGACCGGCGCGCTGTTCCTTTATATGTGCATGCAACCGTTGTTCGGCATGCTCGCGGACAAGATCGGTCGTCGTAACTCGATGCTGTGGTTCGGCGCGCTGGGCACGCTGTGCACCGTGCCGATTCTGATGACCCTGAAAACCACCACCAACCCGTTCATGGCGTTTGTCCTGATCACCCTGGCGCTGGCGATTGTCAGCTTCTACACCTCGATCAGCGGCCTGGTCAAAGCTGAGATGTTCCCGCCGCAGGTGCGTGCGTTGGGTGTGGGTCTGGCCTATGCAGTGGCCAATGCTGTATTCGGCGGCTCTGCCGAGTACGTGGCGTTGAACCTGAAGAACATGGGCATGGAGAGCAACTTTTACTGGTACGTAACGGTCATGATGGCCATCGCGTTCCTGTTCAGCCTGCGTCTGCCGAAACAGCCGGCGTATCTGCACGAAGATCATTGATGCGTAGCGCGGCTGCTTGAGGCGTACTTCTAAAGATCAAAAAAAACCCACCTGAATTGGTGGGTTTTTTTATGGCGCTGCGATCAGAACAACTGAACGCTCGGCTTCTCTTGCGAGATTGGCTTGGCCTGTCCGGTCTGCTCGTACCAGCCACCGCCCAAAGCCTTGTACAGATTGACCTCGCTGGTGAGCTGGGACAAACGGTCGGTGATCAACGACTGCTGCGCGCTGAACAACGAGCGCTGGGCGTCGAGGAAGGTCAGGTTGCTGTCGATGCCAATGCGATAGCGACGCTCGGCCAGACGGTAGTAGTCCTGGTTGGCGGCAACGAAATCACTTTGCGCCTGCAACTGCTCGTTGAAGGTTTTACGTGCAGTGAGACCGTCGGAAACTTCCTGGAACGCCGTCTGAATCGCCTTCTCGTAGTTGGCGACGCTGATTTCTTTCTGGATTTTCGAGTAATCCAGGCTGGCGCGCAGGCTACCGGCGTTGAAGATCGGGATGTTGATGCTCGGCTGGAACAACCAGGTACCCGAACCGCCATTGAACAGACCGGACAAGTCCGGGCTGATCGTACCGGCATTGGCCGTCAGGCTGATGCTCGGGAAGAACGCAGCACGTGCCGCGCCGATATTGGCGTTGGCAGCCTTGAGTTCATGCTCGGCCTGCAGGATGTCCGGACGACGCTGCAACAGCTCCGAAGGCATGCCGGCGGGTACGAGACTCAGCAGGTCCGCGCTCAGAGGCTGGGCTTGTGGCAGGTTGTTCGGCAGGCCGGAACCGAGCAACAGCGTCAGGCTGTTGAGGTCCTGGGCAACCTGACGCTGGTAGCGCGCCAGGGAAACCCGCGCACTTTCCACCGAGGTCCGCGACTGACTCAGGTCCAGCGCCGACGACACACCGACTTCATTGCTGCGCGAAGTCAGGCGATAGCTTTCTTCGAACGCCTTGAGGGTGTTCTGGGTCAGCTTGAGCAGTTCCTGGTCGGCTTGCCACGTCAGGTAAGCATTGGCGACGTTGGCCACCAGGCTGATCTGTGTGCTGCGGCGCGCTTCTTCGCTGGAGAAGTAAGTCTCCAGCGCTTGTTCGCTAAGGCTGCGTACGCGACCGAACAGGTCCAGCTCGTAGGCGCTGACGCCCAATGTGGCCGAGTACTGGCTGGTAATGCCCGACTCGCCGCTGGTGGACAGGTTTGCCGGAACCCGCTGACGGCTACCACTGCCCGTGGCGGAAACCGCCGGGAACAGATCGGCACGCTGGATGCGGTATTGCGCACGGTAGGCGTCGATGTTCAGCGCCGCGACGCGCAGGTCACGGTTATTGACCAGTGCCGTCTGGATCAGCTGTTGCAGGGCCGGGTCATGGAAAAACTGACGCCAGCCTTGTTCCGCCGCCGCAACGTTGGCCGCTTCGGCCGGCGAATACGCCGGACCTTGCGGATACTGCGCCGCGACCGGCGCTGCAGGCTGATTGTACTCAGGGATCAACGAGCAGCCGCCGAGAATGAACGCGGTGACCGCCAGAGAGATCAGGGACTTGCTCATTGGCCAGCCTCATCATGTGAAGTTTCTTTCTGTTTGCCCTTGAACAACGAGGATACCGAGACGAAGAACAATGGTACCCAGAAGATCGCCAGGACAACGGCCGTGATCATACCGCCGATTACGCCAGTACCGATCGAATGTTGACTGCCCGAACCCGCACCGGTGGAAATCGCCAGCGGTACAACGCCGAGGATGAACGCCATGGACGTCATCACAATCGGTCGCAGACGCATCCGGCAGGCTTCGATTGCTGCATCCACAAGGCTCTTGCCCTGTTCATGCAGTTCCTTGGCGAATTCCACGATGAGGATCGCGTTCTTCGCCGCCAGACCTACCGTCACCAACAAGCCCACCTGGAAGAATACGTCGTTGGACAAACCACGCAGGCTGGTTGCCATCAACGCACCGATAACCCCGAGCGGAACCACCAGCAACACGGCGATTGGAATCGACCAGCTTTCATAGAGTGCCGCCAGACAGAGGAACACCACCAGCAGCGACAACGCATACAACGCGGGCGCTTGCGAGCCGGACAGACGTTCTTCGTACGACAGGCCGGTCCATGAATATCCGATACCCGCTGGCAGTTTCTTGGCCAGGGCTTCGACTTCAGCCATTGCTTCACCCGAGCTATAACCCGGCGCCGGAGTACCGAGCACTTCCTCTGCGGTCACACCGTTATAGCGCGACAGTTTTGGTGAGCCGTAAACCCAGGTACCGGAAGCGAACGATGCGAACGGCACCATTTCGCCCTTGGCGTTGCGTACGTACCACTTCTTCAGGTCTTCGGGGCTCATGCGGGCATTGGCTTCACCCTGCACATACACCTTCTTGACTCGACCACGGTCGATGAAGTCGTTGACGTAGCTACCGCCCAGCGCGATGGACAGCGTGGTGTCGATGTCCGACAGCGTCACGCCCAAGGCACTGGCGCGTTCGTCGTCGATGGTCAGCTGATACTGCGGCTCGTCGTTCAAGCCGTTGGGACGTACGCCCGCCAGAATCTTGCTTTGCGCCGCCATGCCGAGGAACTGGTTGCGAGCTTCCATCAACTTGGCATGGCCGACACCGCCCTGATCCTGCAGGAAGATGTCGAAGCCCGTGGCGTTACCCAGTTCCAGAACCGCTGGCGGAACCACGGCGAACACCATTGCATCACGGAAGCCGAAGAAGTGCGCCTGTGCCCGTTTGGCCAGCGCAAACACGCTGTTTTCTGCGGAGCGATCGCCCCATGGCTTGAGCATGATGAAGGCCAGACCCGAACTTTGACCGCGACCCGCGAAGTTGAAGCCGTTTACGGTGAATACCGAGGCAACCGCGCCGCCTTCTTCTTCAAGCAAGTACTTGCGCATGTTGTCGATCACGCCCTGAGTACGCTCGGCCGAAGAACCCGCCGGTGTCTGTACCTGGGCAAAGATCACGCCCTGGTCTTCTTCAGGCAGGAACGCCGCTGGAATGCGCGTGAACATCCAGATCATGCCGGCAAAAATCAGGATGTAGACCAGGAATGCCGGGATGCGGTGCTTGAGCATATTGCCCACGCCACGCTCGTAGCTCTGCACGCTGCGGTCGAAGGTCCGGTTGAACCAGCCGAAGAAGCCGCGTTTTGGCTGACCGTGCTTTTCATGGTCGATCGGCTTGAGCATGGTGGCGCACAAGGCCGGGGTGAAGATCAACGCGACGACCACCGAGAGGGCCATGGCCGAAACAATCGTGATCGAGAACTGCTTGTAGATCACGCCGGTGGAACCACCGAAGAACGCCATTGGCAGCAGAACCGCCGACAGCACCAGAGCGATACCGATCAGCGCGCCCTGGATCTGCTCCATGGACTTGATCGTGGCTTCTCGCGGCGAAAGTTTCTCCTCCGCCATCACCCGCTCGACGTTCTCCACCACCACAATCGCATCGTCCACCAGCAAGCCGATGGCCAGGATCATGCCGAACATGGTCAAGGTGTTGATGGTAAAGCCGAAGGCCGCGAGGATGCCGAACGTACCCAGCAATACTACGGGCACGGTCATCGTGGTGATGATCGTGGCGCGGAAGTTCTGCAGGAACAGGTACATCACCAGGAACACCAGCACAATCGCTTCGCCGAGCGTATGCACCACGCCGGAAATCGATTCACTGACCACTGGCGTCGTGTCATACGGATAAACGACTTTCATGCCCGGCGGGAAAAACGGTTCGAGTTGAGCAACCGTGGTGCGAATCGCCTTGGCGGTGTCCAGTGCGTTGGCACCGGTTGCCAGCTTGATTGCCAGACCGGAGGCTGCCTTGCCGTTGAACTGCGCGTCGATGCTGTAGTTTTCGCCACCCAGGCCAACACGGGCCACGTCACGCAAACGAACCTGCGAGCCGTCCTGATTCACTTTCAGGAAGATGTTGCCGAACTGCTCGGCGGTCTGCAGACGCGTCTTGCCGATGATGGTTGCGTTGAGCTGCTGGCCCGGCATCGCTGGCAAACCGCCCAGCTGACCGGAAGAAACCTGCACGTTCTGCGCAGCAATGGCGGTTTTCACGTCCACTGGCGTCAGCTGGAAGTTGTTCAGCTTGGCCGGATCGAGCCAGATACGCATGGCGTACTGGGCACCGAACACCTGGAAGTCGCCCACACCGGAAGTACGGGAGATAGGGTCCTGCATGTTCGAGACGATGTAGTTGGCCAAGTCTTCCTTGCCCATGCTTCCGTCTTCAGACACCAGACCGATAACCATCAGGAAGTTTTTCACTGCCTTGGTTACCCGGATGCCTTGCTGCTGAACTTCCTGCGGCAAGAGCGGCGTTGCCAGGTTCAGTTTGTTCTGGACCTGAACCTGCGCCGTATCCGGGTTGGTGCCCTGGTTAAACGTTGCAGTGATGGTCATGCTGCCGTCGGAGTTACTTTCCGAGCCAACATAACGCAGGTTGTCGATACCGTTGAGCTGCTGCTCGATCACCTGAACCACGGTGTCCTGCACGGTCTGTGCAGAAGCGCCCGGGTAAGTAACCTGAATCGCAATGGCCGGTGGCGCAATGCTCGGGTACTGGTTGATCGGCAACTTGAGGATCGATAAAGCCCCGACCAGCATAATCACGAGGGCAATTACCCACGCGAAAATCGGGCGGTCGATAAAAAATTTCGACATGAATTACTCCCCTTTACTGCCTGCGGCTTTTTCAGTTGCCGGGGCAGGTGCCGGGTTTGCCGACTGGACGTTGGTGGCTTCTGCGACCTTCACTTCTGCGCCTGGTTTAACGTACTGCAGACCTTCAGTGATGATCCGGTCTCCGGCTTGCAGGCCACTTTCGATCAACCAGTCGCTACCCACGGTGCGATTAGCCACCAAGGTGCGCAATTCGACCTTGTTGTCCTTGTTGACGATCAATGCGGTCGGCGTGCCTTTCAGGTCACGCGTAACGCCTTGTTGTGGCGCCAGGATCGCTGTGGCATTCACGCCGGTTTGTAGACGGGCGTGAACGAACATGCCTGGCAGCAAACGGTGGTCCGGGTTCGGGAACACGGCGCGCAGGGTCACCGAGCCGGTGGTTTGATCCACGGAGACTTCAGAGAATTCCAGTTTGCCTTCCAGTGCGTACTTGCTGTTGTCTTCCAGGGTCAGATTGACCTTGGCCGCGTTCTCGCCAGCTTTCTGCAACTTGCCGCTGTCGAGTTCGGCGCGCAGCTTGAGCATGTCGACCGAAGACTGCACCACATCGACGTAGATCGGGTCGAGTTGCTGAATCGTCGCCATGGCATCGGTCTGAGCACTGCTGACCAGTGCGCCTTCAGTTACCGACGAGCGACCAATACGGCCGGCAATCGGCGAAAGCACCTTGGTGTAGCGCAGGTTGATCTGCGCGGTTTGATACGTGGCCTGCGCGGTCAGGCTGTCGGCCAGGGCCGTGTCGTATTCCTGACGGCTGACGGCTTGCTCGCTGACCAGCTGCTTATAACGATCGGCCAGTGATTTTGCCGATTGCAAGGCAGCCTTGGCGCTGTTGGCAGTGGCTTCGTAAAGGGCCGGGTCGATCTGGTAGAGCTGCTGACCGACTTTGACGTCCGCGCCTTCAGTGAACAGACGTTTGAGAATGATGCCGTTGACCTGCGGACGAACCTCCGCGATGCGGAACGCCGTGGTTCTGCCGGGCAGCTCCGAGGTCAGCGCGTACGGCTGGGTTTTCAGAGTGACCACACCAACCTGAGGTGGCGGCGGAGCAGGGGCCGCCTCTTCTTTTTTACTGCAACCGCCGAGCAGGGTGGCCAGGGCGACGGCAGTGACCAGAACGGTAACAGCTGGCTTGAATTGCATGAAGATCCTCGGGTCAGGAGCCTGAGTGCTCAAGAAGGTTAAAGGTTAAAAATGTATTCCGGCTGGATAAGTAGGAAGCTAATGAATATACTTACATTCACGGTTGTTTGTAAATACCCTTCCCTGCATCAATACGCCGCAGGAATCGGGGATTGTAGGTTCGGGACAAGGCAATACAAATGCCGCCCGGTTCTGCTTCGAACCTGCGTTTTTCGCAGCTTCAAGTAATTTGATTGAGGTTTTACTGCCATGGTCCGTCGTACCAAAGAAGAAGCTCAGGTCACCCGCAGCCAGATTCTGGAGGCTGCCGAGCAGGCATTCTATGAGCGGGGCGTGGCGCGTACGACCCTGGCGGACATCGCCTCGATTGCCGGCGTGACGCGCGGCGCTATCTACTGGCACTTCAGCAACAAGGCTGATCTGGTGCAAGCGATGCTCGACAGCCTGCAAGAGCCACTTGAAGAAATGGCCAGGGCGAGCGAAAGCGAGCACGAAGAAGACCCGCTGGGCTGCATGAAAAAACTTCTGATTCATTTGTTTCATAAAGTTGCACTGGACCCGAAAACGCGTCGCATCAATGAGATTCTGTTTCATAAATGCGAGTTTACCGATGAAATGTGTGACTTTCGTCGTCAGCGCCAGGCCAATGCCCTGGAATGCAACGATCGAATCGGCGTTGCCTTGAATAACGCGGTTCGAAAAGGGCAGCTTCCCGCCAACCTCGACAGCGTTCGCGCGTCGATCACATTACATGCCTATATCGATGGCATGCTCGGCCAGTGGTTGCTGATTCCTGACAGCTATTCGCTCAACAAACATGCTGAACAGTGGGTAGAAGCAGGCTTGGACATGTTGCGCCTGAGTCCTGCGTTGCGAAACTGATCGGCTGTCGCAGGGTTTACCACGGAATATGCAGCGTATCTATCGCGAACTCCACGCGCATGGACAGAGAGTTTACGCTCCGTTCGCCAAATTTGGGCGCAACGCCAGTATGAAACTTCATGACATTTGTGAGTGACGTAGTCCCGTCTTGTAGGACGTCAGTAGGACATTTCTTGAAACGTGTGGCTGATTTCCCAAACTAATTCCTACGTATTGCTCCTGCGTACAACTCTCTTCATTCTTTGCTGCAAGCAAACATGAACGGGAAGAAATTGCATGTTTTCGGGCACCCTTGCGCTTATATGCCCTGTCGTTGGCGAAAAATTCCTCGCAACCTCTCGACGCCTCGAAGTCGCCCCTGACACCCGGAGCCCTGCATCGGCATTGCGGGAAATGTCTTATGAGGGCCTCTCACACCGCAGCGCCGGGATGATGAGGAGGATCGTTCGTGTCGGAAACTCTTTCTGAAGCTGTGCGTTTGTTAGGCCGGCTCAGGGACGGTGCCGCGCGCGTGACGATCGACTCTGCACGAGCCGTGCCCATCGTCCGTATGGGTCTGATCACGACCCTTTATTTCAAGCAGGGGCATACGCTGGATGCCAGGTTCCGGATTGACGCCTGCTTCGCGCGTTTCTATAAGGCATTCCGGCCTTTACTCAAATGGCAGCATTACCAGCACGTGCGCAAGCTGGCGCCGAGCAGTTTCGCCAGGTGTCGACGGCAGATTCTCGACAGCTCGCCTCACGAGCCATTGTTGTGGTCGTTATTCAGCGCAGACGCTTCGCAAGTGGCCAGCTATCAGCTGTTCCTGACCTGCACGCCCCAGGAGCAGGCGGATACCGATCTTTGCTGCTTGAAAATGGTCCTGCCCTGGGCGTACCTGACCGAAAACGGTGGCGTCGGTCTCTACGAGGGCTGGATCAAATTCCTGTGCAGCCAGCTCCATGCCGAACACGGCTATGGTGGTCTGGCGTGCATTCTGCCGTCAGATGGTCATTGTCATCTGTCGCTGGAATACCGCCTGGCGCTCAGTAATAACGGGCTGATGGTCGACTCGGGACCGCATATGGAAAGCTTGCGTCTGCTCAATCGCATCAAGGGTGTTAGCTGGTACACCGTACTTGGGCAGCGTTTTGTCCGGCAGGTGGGCGGCAATGACCGTTTGCGAGGCACGCTGAGTTCGCACAGCGATATCACCTTTCATCCCTACGATGGGGGATTATTGATCCGTACCGGGATCCTTCCGGACCTGCTCCCCGCGACCGAAACGCCACCACTGGCCTACAGGGCGCTAAACAAAGTGCTCAAGCCTATCCGTCTACAAGACACCGGTTGCCTGCATCCCTATCCGATCCCCGGTCCGTGCTTCTCCAAGGAGACGACCGCGCAGTGGTATGCGCGCTTTGACGACAAACCCAAGCCCGCCGTCAACGCGGGCCAGCCTTGCCCCGAAACCGGTAACTGGTTCAGCAATGCCAAGGCGCGCTCGCGACGATTTTTCCACCAGGGCGAAGTCATGCCGACCTTCGAGCATCTCAAGCCTGAGCGCACGCAATGGTTCTGGGCTGACTGAACGCACGGCCCGCCCTGGCAGCGTCCTGTGAATAGTTCGTCATCGTCCGGTTATTGGCTAAGCTCTGTCCAAATCAATAAAAGAGGGATCGGTAATGCCGTCGTCGCCACGCAGTATCGGGCTCGGAAAAGCGCTCTTGGGGTGGGTATGTCTAATGTGGCTGGGGCAAGCCTGGGCCGGGGCAGAGAGCCCCGATCAAGGACCGGCGGCCAAAGCGCTGCTGGAAAAGGCCGTGCAGCGTTATCAGCAAGAGGGCGACAAGGCCTTTGCCGAATTCAGCCGCCAGGGTGAGTTCGTCGACGGGGAGCGTTACGTGTTCGTGGTCGATACCAAGGGCGTGATGCTCGCCAGTGGCGGACCATCCGTGGTGCTGATCGGCCGGGACGTTTCCCAGGTGCTGGAACCGAATCTGCAAAAGGCTTTCAAACAAGTGCTGCAAACGCCCGAAACCAAGGGTGTGCAGCAGGCGGAATATCGCTGGAACAACTGGGCTGACGGCAAGGTAGAACGCAAGCGCGTGTACTTTCAGCGGATCGGCGAACGCATCCTGGCGGTGGGCTATTACGTACCGCGTGCTTCGCCCGAGCAGGCAAGGGCGTTGCTGGACAAGGCTGTCACCGAACTGGCCCGCGACCAAAAGGGAACGCTGACTGCGATAAACAGCCTCAAGGGCGGATTCCTTCAGGACGATCTGTATGTGTTCGTGGTCGATCTGAGCAACGACCGCTACGTCGCCCACGGCACCAATCTGCGTCTGATCAATACCGACTTCAGAAAGGTCAAGGATCCGGAAGGCAAGCCCGTGGGCGAGCCAATCCTGACACTGATCGCCCGGCAGGATACAGGCGAATACGAGTACCGCTGGCTTAACCCGGTCACCAACAAAGTGGAAAACAAGCACGCTTATGTGCGCAAAGCGGGTAGTCATCTGGTGGCGGTGGGGTATTACAATAAGTAGTCGGCCGCGTAGGAGCGAACTTGTATGGGAGCGAGCTTGCTCGCGAATAGGTGCGACGCCCTGCCAACAAGTTGGCTCCTACAAGATCACCGCTCCTGATGCTCTCTACCCCGCAACAAATTATTGGGCATCGACAGCGCGGCGGCCAGGCCGAACAGGGATACCGCCGCGCTGATCATCATCAGGTGCTCGAACGTCAGCGCCAGTTCACTGCGCAGGTTTTGCAGCGCGGGGCCACTGGCTGCGTTGAGGCTGTCCATCAGCACATTGCCGGAACCGCTTTCAACACCTGCCACCGCGCCACCGACATGAGCCAGGCCTGTGCCTTGCAACATGGCCAGTAACAGCGCGGACATCACCGCCACGCCCACGGCCCCGCCCAGGGAACGAAACAGGTTGGTGGTGCTGGTGGCGACGCCCATGTCGCGTACCGCGACGGAGTTCTGCGTACCAACCAGCGAAGTCGGAAATTGCATGCCGCTGGCAAAACCGGTCAGCACCATGAACAGACTGGTCAGCAGCGCCGACTGCGGCGAGGTGAAAGCCATGCCGAGGATCGCCAGCGGCATCAGCAGCGCGCCGGCCAGGATCAAGGGTTTGTAACGTCCGGTCAGGGACGTGCGGCGGCCGGCGAAATAAGCGCCCATCGGCATACCAATCGCCAGCGGCAGCAGGTGCAGGGCGGCGCTGTCGGCGCCGCCGCCGGTCACGGTCTGAAAACGCAGCGGCACCAGCACGATCAGCGAGATCGCCTGGAAACTGGTGAAGAAAACCGTGCACCAGCACAGCACCGCGCTGCGATTGGCGAACAGGTGCATGGGCAGCAGCGGCTCTTGTGCGCGCCGTTCGTAGAGCACGAACACCACCAGTGCCAATAGCGCGATGCCCAGCAGCGCGACTACTTGATCATCGCGCCAGTTGCGGCCTTGGCCAATCTCGGTGATGCCCAACAACAAGGCGCTGAGGCCGACGATCATCAGCACGGTGCCGAGGTAATCAATGATGGGTTTGCGTTGTGGAACGGGCAGGCCGATCAGCGTGCGTTTGGCGACCCACCAGGCGAGCAGGCCAAGTGGCAGGTTGATCAGAAATACCCAGCGCCACGACAGATACTCGGTCATGAACCCGCCCAGCACGGGTCCGGCTACGCTGGCGGCGGCATACATCCCACTGAAATAACCCTGATAACGCCCGCGTTCGCGCGGCGGAACGATGTCGCCGATGATCGCCTGGCTCACCGAAACCATGCCGCCCGCGCCGATGCCCTGAATGATCCGCGCAAGCACCAGTTGTTCCATGCTTTGCGCCATGCCGCAAAACAATGAGGCCAAGGTAAACAGCCCCAGCCCGAACAGCATCAGATTGCGTCGCCCGTACAAGTCGCCGAGTTTGCCGTAGATCGGCACCGCCACGGTCAGCGCCACCATGTAGCCTGAAATCACCCAAGCCAGCAGGTCGAAATCCATGAATTGCGCGGAGATGGCCGGCATCGAGACGGCGACTATGGTTTGGTCCAGCGCACTGAGAAATACGGCCATCATCAACGCAAACAGAACGCTGCGGATGGACGGCGTGGTTTGATTAAGGTTGGTCAAGGCTGAACCTGATCGACAGTGTTTACCCGCCGCAATTGCGGCAGGAGAAAGCCGTCAGTCTAATCCGATAGCTTGCTAATCGATAGCTGCCTTATGCATAGCCTGTGGAGAAACTCTGTGGGAGCTTACGAGCAACGCGAGGCAGCGAAAGCGGTTGACCTGACACACCGATTCGCGGCCGTCGTAACCTCCGAACGCTCCCACAGTCTGAAGTTGTAGCTCATCGCAACGCGCTGAAGGTTGCATCAGTGGGTACGCAATGGCCGAAGCTGCAACTGGCCACGCGGGGGGCTTCGCGGATCAGCTCGATCCGGTATGCGCCAGCTGCATAAAGGGCAACGATGGCGCTGGCGCCCAGTACAGCCAGGCACTTTCTTGTTGTTATGTTCATGACGCTTTCCTCATTCCGACTACAGAGCAGTTCTGAAAGGGACTGAGGAAATTGTAGGACACGTTCTGCGGTGGCGTAGGAAAGAAAAGGTCTAGCAAATGGCCAGTTCGCTACCAACGGTTATAGGTCCGCCCGTTGCGCCGCTTGCGCCAAGAGCCAGTCAATCAGTTCGCGCAACTGTGGCGAAGCGCCAGGTCGGGTAGGGAACACAAAATAATAGGCCGCGCCGGTGCGGACTTTCAGGTCGAAGGGCATGACCAGTCGGCCGGTGCTGAGGTCTTCGTCAATCAGCGCCCAATCACCAATCGCTACGCCCGTGCCTTGCGACGCCACCGACATCGCCAGGTCCAGGGTGTCGAAATGCTGTCCTTTGCTGATATTGCTGACGGTCGCGCCTGCGGCTTTCAGCCACTGTTCCCAGTCGCGCTGATCCCGGGTTGGATGCAGCAGCATGTGCTGTTCCAGGTCCGCGAAGGTTTTGAGCGGCACCGGGCCGGCCAGCAGTTGTTGGGAACAGACCGGCGTCAGTTGTTCGTCGAAAATGTGATGGACCTGCATCGAGCTGTCCGGGCGCGCGCCGTAGACCACGGCAGCGTCGAATTCCTCCCGACGGAAATCCACCGCGTGCTGCACCGTAGTGGTCAGTTCCACCGGTACATCCGGCCGCTCCTTCTGCCATTGCAGCAGGCGGGGAAGAAGCCAGCGCATCAGGCAAGTCGGTGCCTTGAGTTGCAACGCGTCGCGTTTTACGCCCACTTGTTCCACGGCTTCGTCGATCAGCGCGAAGACCTGCTGAATGCGCGGAAACAGTTCCCGACCTTGCGCCGTGAGGCTCAAGCCGCGTGCCTGGCGTTGAAACAACGAATAACCCAGATGGCTTTCCAGCCCGGAAATCTGCCGACTGACTGCGCCCTGGGTGATGTGCAACAGTTCGGCGGCGCGAGTGAAATTGCAGCACTGGGCCGTGATCAGGAAGGTGTGAAGCGCTGGAAGTGGCGGCAAACGTTTCATGGGATTTCAGGTATGCGTGGGGAACATGCCTAAGCATGACATTTTATGCGTTGTCACAACCATGCCCGGCAGTTCCAATTACCCTCACAAACTGTGCCCACTCGCGCCTGACCTGATGCGCGAACGTCGGACAGTTCTCGAACCGATGAAGGATGAATGGCAAATGGCGACTTGCGGCGAAGTGTTGGTGAAGTTACTGGAAGGTTATGGCGTCGAGCAGGTGTTCGGTATTCCGGGGGTGCACACCGTCGAGTTGTACCGTGGCCTGGCGGGTTCGACGATCAACCACGTCACGCCCCGCCACGAGCAGGGCGCGGGTTTCATGGCGGATGGCTATGCCCGCACCAGCGGCAAACCCGGCGTGTGTTTCATCATCACCGGCCCCGGCATGACCAACATCACCACGGCGATGGGCCAGGCGTATGCCGACTCGATCCCGATGCTGGTCATTTCCAGCGTGCAATCGCGCAACCAACTGGGCGGCGGGCGCGGCAAGCTGCACGAGTTGCCTTCGCAAAGTGCGCTGGTGGCTGGCGTCGCGGCGTTTTCCCATACCTTGATGTCGGCGAGTGAATTGCCGGGTGTGCTGGCACGCGCGTTTGCCTTGTTCCAGGCCGGTCGCCCGCGGCCGGTGCATATCGAGATTCCTCTGGATGTCCTGGTGGAGGAGGCCGATGAGCTGCTGCAAAGCAAGCCAGTCAACGTTTATCGCTCCGGCGCGGCACCTGCGGCCGTGACGCAAATGGCCAGCCTGCTGGCCAAGGCCAAACGCCCGTTGATCCTTGCCGGCGGCGGGGCCATCGATGCGGCACAAGCGTTGATGAAACTGGCGGAGCAGTTGGACGCGCCGGTTGCGCTGACCATTAACGCCAAAGGCATGCTGCCATCGCGGCATCCGCTGCTGATCGGCTCGACGCAATCCCTGGCGCCGACGCGGGCGCTGGTCATGGATGCCGACGTGGTCCTGGCTATTGGCACCGAGTTGGCGGAAACCGATTACGACATCACCTTCACCGACAGCTTCAAGATTCCCGGCACACTGCTGCGCATCGACATCGATCCGGATCAGACCGTGCGTAATTTCCCGCCAGCGGTTGCGCTGGTTTCCGATGCTGAAATCGCGGTCAATGCGTTGCTCACCGAGCTGGTTGGCCAACATCGGGAAGAGCGCCTTGAGGATTGGGGCCGCACCCGCGCCGCCGCGTTGCGTGACACCCTTGAAACGTCCTGGGACAGCGCAACACGCGGGCAAACCCGATTCCTGCAAACCGTGCTCGACGTCCTGCCTGACGTGGTGCTGGTCGGCGACTCCACTCAGCCGGTATATACCGGCAACCTGACGTTGAATCTGGAGCACCCGCGCCGCTGGTTCAACTCCTCCACAGGCTACGGCACTTTGGGTTACGCCTTGCCCGCAGCCATCGGCGCCTGGCTGGGCTGCTCTGATTCCGGGGCGCGCAATCCGGTCGTCTGCCTGATTGGTGATGGCGGTTTGCAATTCACCCTCGCGGAACTGGCCAGCGCGGTGGAAGCACGCACGCCGATCATCGTGTTGCTGTGGAATAACCAGGGCTACGAAGAGATCAAGAAATACATGCTCAACCGCGCCATCGAGCCGGTTGGCGTGGACATCTACACGCCGGATTTCGTCGGCGTGGCCAAGGCCCTGGGCTGCGCGGCACAGGCGGTGTCCGGTGTTGAAGAATTGAAGGTCGCGTTGCAGGCCGCGCACGAACGTCCGGGACCGACCTTGATTGAAATCGACCAGCAGGTCTGGATGAACGGGATGCAAGACTGATGAGCATGATGACTGTGCAACACGGCGTTTATATCAACGGACAATGGCGTTCGGGCAGCGAATTGCTGACGGTGATCAACCCGGCAACCGAGGCGCAGTTGGCGACGGTTGCCGGCGGCGATGCCTTGGCGGTGGATCAGGCGGTGCAGGCCGCGAGTGTGGCATTTGCCTCGTGGTCAAAGACCTCCGGCGCGGCGCGGGGCAGGATTCTGCGTGCTATCGCCGCTGGCGTCGCCGAACAGCGCGTGACCTTGATGCAGCTGCAATCGAGCAACAACGGCAAGCCCGAGTTTGAAGCTGCCATCGATGTCGATGATGTCATCGCCACCTTTGAATATTACGCGGGCCTCGCCGAGGCGCTGGATGAGCAGCAGGATCGGCCCGTCGTGTTGCCCAGTGAAGATTTCACTGCGCGTTTGCGGCGTGAGCCGTGTGGCGTGGTCGGGCTGATCGTGCCGTGGAATTTTCCCATGGTGACCACCGCCTGGAAACTCGCCCCGGCATTGGCGGCTGGTTGTTGCGTGGTCCTCAAACCCTCTGAAGTCACGCCGTTGGCCGAACTGCAGCTGGCGAAGATCATTGCCGCCAGCGGCCTGCCGGAGGGCGTGTTCAATCTGGTCTGCGGGACTGGTCTTGCCGTTGGCGCGCCCATGGCCGCCGATCCGCGCATCGCGAAAATCTCTTTCACCGGCAGCAATGCCGTCGGCGTGCAAGTCATGCAGCGCGCCGCTGAAACCGTCAAGGGCGTGAGCCTGGAGCTGGGTGGCAAGTCGTCGCTGCTGGTATTGGCCGATGCGGATCTGGATCTGGCGGTCGAACTGGCCAGTGGCGGCGGCTATTTCAATGCCGGGCAAATGTGCTCGGCCACCAGCCGCGTATTGGTCGCCCAGGCATTGCTACCGGAATTTTTACAACGCCTGACCGCCCGGGCCGACGCGATTCAAGTCGGCGAGCCGTCGGAGGAGGGCGTGGAAATGGGCCCGCTGGTCAATCAGGCGCAATATCAGCGCGTGATTGCCCATATCGAAGCCGGCAAACAGGCCGGTGCGCGGCTGTTATGCGGCGGCGAACGCCCGGCTGATCGTCCGTTGGGCTATTTTTTACGGCCCACGGTGTTCACTGACGTGCCCCTGGACAGTGCATTGTGGCGCGCGGAGATTTTCGGACCGGTGCTCTGTGTGCGGGGTTTTGCCTCGGAAACCGAAGCCATTGCTCTGGCCAATGACAGTGAATACGGGCTGGTGGCCAGCGTGGTCGGCGCCGATCCGCAGGCAGCCGAACGGGTCGCCAATGCCCTGCAAGCCGGACTGGTGTGGATCAACGCGCCACAGGTGATTTTCCCGCAGGCGGCCTGGGGCGGTTACAAACAAAGCAGCCTAGGGCGCGAGTTGGGGCCTTGGGGCATGCAGGCTTTCCAGGAAATAAAACACGTCATCCGCGCTGCCTGATCGGGCACGAACGGCTCACGCATGCCTCTTGGCGAGGCATGCGTTGGACACATGGCTTCAATGACAAATTTTCGATTGTTGAGGGTTCGACGGGCACTCAGGATGACCTCGCCGACTCAGCTGATGCGCCCGGATCACGGGCCTTTGGTGAGAGCTTCGGGAACGCGGTTCGCCTGTCGCGACGATGCGTCACCTTCAACATGCAGCAACGAAAATGGAGTCCAGAATGGGCCAGCATGATCTGAACAGAAGACAGTTCATCAAGACAGTGGGCGTCGCATCGGTAGCCGCGGCAGCCATGTCGATGCCGTTCATCCGCGCCAACGCCAGCGACACCAGGTTCCAGGGCAAGACCCTGCGTCTGCTGACCTGGTCCGATGATACCGGCCTGGCCGCGTTGCGCAACATTGCGGCAACCTTCGAAGCCAAGACCGGCGCCAAGGTTATTGCCGACCGCACCGGCAGCACCTCGGAAATGGTCGCCAAGCTCAAGGCTGGCGGTGATCGCCCGCAATACGACGTCATTACCCTGGCTGGCGTCGGCGCCGAAGGCCTGGCAGCGGCCGGTCTGCTGGAAAAACCTGACCTCAACCGCATCCCCAACATCGTCGACGTCCCGGAAAAATACCGCACCGGCGCCAACGGCCACGGCATCGGTTATCTGCTGTGGTGCAACAGCCTGATCTACAGCACGCGCACCGTGAAGGAAGCGCCGGACAGCTACGCCGCCTTGTGGGACAAGGACCTGGCGCCGAGCATTTTCCTGCCGCCGCCGAACTGGACCGAGGCCATGGACCTGATCATCATCGCCGCCAAGCTGGCCGGTGGTGACGAACACAATATCGAGCCGGGCTTCAAGAAGCTCGCCGAGCTCAAGGATCGCGTGGTGACGTTGGGCGAGAACCCGAACCAGATCGCCGAACTGTTCCGCACCGGCTCGCTGGACATGGGCGGCCTATACGCTCCAGCGTTTTTTCCGAATCAGATTCGTGATCCGGCCTACGGTCTAGGCGCCACGTTCGGCATGAAAGAAGGCTTCTATACCGATCTGATGCAGTCGGTCCTGCCGAAAAATCGTCCGGGTGATACCGATTTGGCCTACGCCTTCATCAACCACTCTCTGGACCCGCTGGTGCAGGGCAAGATGGCTGAAGATATCTACAACGGGCCGGTCAACTCCAAGGCAATTATCTCCGCCGAGGCGCGCAAGAGCCCGTACATCCTTACCCCGGAGCAAATCGCCGACAAAGCGATCATGCACGACAACGCTTTCCTGGCCACCGTGCACGACCAGTGGATTCGCCGCTATACCGAGATTTTCTCTTCCTGAGAAATGTGGGAGCGAGCTTGCTCGCGAAGGGGCAGGTGCATCAGACACTTTCAGTGGGTCTGAAACATTGCTTTCGCAAGCGAGCTTGCTCCCACAATCCCGGGTTTCATTGCAGAGCGTCGGGTGATACCTCGGTTACTAATAAAGAGAACACCACCATGGAACACCAACCCTTGACCCGCCCGGTAGCCGTGGTTGTTGCACGCAAACCGAGGACATTCTCCCCAACCGCCCGCGCCTGGCTGTTCCTCACGCCATCGATGCTGTTCATGGCGGTCTTGATTGCCGCCAGCCTGTTGGTGCTGCGCATGAGCGTTGGCACCAAGGGCGCGGAGTGGACCGGTTTCAGCCTGGACAGTTATGCCCAACTGCTGGAACCCTATTACTTGAAATCGTTGCTGCTGACCTTGCGCCTGGCACTGATCAGCGCCGTGATTGCCGTGATCCTGGCGATCCCGGTCGGCTACACCATGTCGCGTCTGCAATCGCCCTTCATCCGACGCCTATTTCTGGCTGCCGTATTGCTGCCGCTGCTGGTCAACCTGCTGCTGCAAAGCTATGGCTGGCTGGTGATTCTCGGTCCGGGCGGCATGCTCAATCAGGCGCTCAAAGGCATGGGCCTGATCACGCGGCCGATCATGATGTTGTACAACCAGAACGGCGTGTTGATGGGGCTGGTGCAGACCGCGTTCCCCCTTGCGGTGCTGCCGATTGCCAGCGCCATGCGCGGCGTTTCCCGCAGCTACGAAGAAGCGGCCGCGACCCTTGGCGCCAGCCGCTTTCAGGTGTTTCGTCAGGTCGTTCTGCCCATGAGCCTACCGGGGATTATTACCGGTGCCACCTTGGTGTTTGCCTACAACGCCAGCAGTTTTGTCGTACCGCTGCTGCTGGGCGGCAGGCGTGTGCCGATGCTGGCGGTCATGGTTCACGACCAGATCGCACCGTTGATGAACTGGCCCGCGGCCTCGGCAGCGGGTGTGGTGCTGATTATCACGACGCTGGCGATCATGACCCTTTCGGAATACATCACCGGGCGTCGACGCCGCATGCTGGAGGCTTCGCAATGAGTCTTTCGACGAAAAAACGCTTTCGCCTGCAACCGGTTCTACCTGGCGATACCGGCCGTTTCGCGGCAATTCTGTCCGGTTTCATCCTGCTGCTGGCGGTCATGCCGATCCTGACCATGATCGTCATGTCATTCAGCGGCGCATCGAACCTGGATTTCCCGCCTTCCAGCTACAGCCTCAAATGGTATGAAGCGGCCTGGCGCACCTTTGTTTCGCCGGACTCCAGCGATGTTCTGAGCCTGGGCAAAGCCATGACCACCAGCCTGTTGGTGGCCTGCCTGACCATGGTTTTTGCGACGATTATCGCCGTGCCTGCTTCCTACGCGCTGACCCGCTGCGAATTTCGCGGCAAGGCCGTGGCCATGCAATTGATGTCCCTGCCGCTGGTGTTTCCCATGGTGGTGTTGGGCCTGGCGCTGTTGCTGATATTCGACAGCCTGCCGTTCCACATGGACACCTCGCGGCTGGTGATTGCCCACGTGATCCTGGCGCTGCCCTTCGTGGTGAAAAACTGCACGGCGGCGATGATGTCCATCGGCAGCGAAGTGGAGGAGGCCGCGCAAATGCTCGGTGCTTCGCCGCTGCGGGCGATTGTCGACGTCGTGGTGCCGCTGATGAAGTCGGGAATTCTCGCCGGCATGCTGCTGGCGTTCATCGTCTCGTTCAACGAATTCACCGTGACCTACTTTCTCTACAACATCGATGTGATGACCGTGCCGATCTGGATGTACAGCCGCACCGTGTCGTCGCTGGATCCAACTGTTTTTTCCTTCGCCGTGCTGATCGTGCTCATCGACTTCGTCCTGATCTGGGCGCTGGAGAAGCTGGTTGGCGAAGGTGGCGTCTCGTTCTGATTGCCCATTGAGGTTTACAAAAAATGACCGGATTGATTCTGGAAAACGTAGAGAAATACTACGGCTCGGCGTGTGCGGTAACTGACGTCAATCTGCACCTGCCGGAAGGCAAGCTGGTGTGCTTTCTCGGCCCGTCCGGCTGCGGCAAGACCACCTTGTTGCGCATGATCGCCGGGCTGGAAACCCTGACCAGCGGCGAAATCCGCCTGGACGGTGAAGACATCAGCCATACGCCGGCGCATCAGCGCAATTTCGGCATGGTGTTCCAGTCGCTGGCGCTGTTCCCGCACATGACCGTCGGCGAAAACATCGCTTACCCGCTCAAGCTACGCGGCGTCGGCAAGCCCGAGCAAAAGGCACGGGTCAGTGAGTTGCTGGAGTTGATCCAGTTGCAGCAAATGGTTGATCGCCCGGTGGCAAAATTGTCTGGCGGCCAGCGTCAACGCGTGGCGATAGCCCGGGCCATCGCTTCGCATCCCAAGCTGCTGTTGCTCGACGAGCCTTTATCAGCGCTGGACGCCAAGCTGCGCGAGTCCATGCAAGTGGAAATCCGCCAGCTGCAAAAGCGCCTGAATATCACCACGATTCTGGTCACCCACGACCAGCGCGAGGCCATGACCATGGCCGATATCGTCGTGGTGCTGGGCGAACATCGGATACAACAGGTGGGCACGCCCATCGAGATTTACCGCAATCCGGCCAATGAATTTGTGGCGGACTTTATCGGCTCGGGCAATATCTTTGCGGCGACTGCGCTGGGTAACGGAAGGGTCGGCATGCCGGGCGGGGAAGCGCTGAATGTGCCGATCAGCGACAGCATCGTTGTCGGCTCCAACATCAAAATGCTGGTTCGCCCTGAAGACTTGCAGCTGTCACTGCCGCAAACCGCAGCAGCAAATCAGCTGGCGGGCACCGTGACCTTCATTCGTGACATTGGCGCGACCATTGAAACCACGGTCGATTGTTCCGGCGTGTCGCTGACTGCGCTGAGCACGCCGAATCAGTGTGTGGGGCTGAGCATTGGCAATCTGGTATCGGTAACCATTCCAGCCGAAGCCTGCCGGGTGTTGAGCGCCTGACTCCGCAAACCGGTCAAACGATCTTGCGCAGGCGCGCCAAATCCCGAAGCGGTGGCGCGCCGAACTGTCGGCTGTATTCCCGGCTGAACTGCGACGCGCTTTCATAGCCTACTTTGTATCCAGCGGCGGACGCATCCAGGCCGTCGGCCAGCATCAAGCGCCGGGCTTCTTGCAGGCGCAGTTGCTTCTGGTATTGCAGCGGACTCATGGCCGTCACCGCTTTAAAACGGTGATGCAGGGTCGAGACACTCAAATTGACTTCCCGCGCCAACTCTTCGATGCGCAACGGCTCGCCGAAGTGCGTGTTCAGCCAAGTGATTGCCTGGGTTACGCGATGAGTCTGGCAGTTGGCGATGGCAATTTCGTACAAGCGATGTCCTTGTTGGCTACGCAGCAAGCGATAGAGGATTTCGCGTTTGATCAGCGGCGCGAGCATGGCGATGTCTTTCGGGTTGTCCAGTAAACGCGACAGCCGCAGTACCGCGTCCAGCAACTGCGTGTCGATGCGCTCGATATACAAGCCGCGCCCGCTCGGGCGGGTCGGCACGCTCATGGGGCCGGCTTCGGCAATCAGCGCATTGATTTCAACGGGATCGATATCCAGGCGCAACGCCAGGTTGGGGTTATCCACCGTTGCGTTGACGATCTTGCCGCTCAATGGCATCGCCACCGACACCACCAGATAATTCAGCGGATCATAGGTGTAGGTTTCGTCGCCGAGTCGCACTTGCTTGCTGCCGTGAGCGAAGATACATAAAGCCGGTTGGGCCACGGCCGGCAGGCTCTCCGACGGACTTTCATAGCGGGACATGAACAGCGGCGCGATAGCGGTCTGGAACGAGCCTTCCTTCGGCGCATAGCGGCGAATCAGGTCAGCCAGCTCGGTGCGCTGCTTTTCCATGTCTTCGCTTAGCGTTTCAACGTGGCGTTCGAGCTGCGACATGTATCGAGTCCTTTGATCCTTGGTGAATGCCCCCAGCTTATTTTTGTGCAAGCCAAAGCGCTACGCGATTCCTGCCGGATGATTGCCTGATCCTGCCGGGCGGTGTCGCGCGAGGCGATGCGACGGCCGGTTTGCCAGCATTCACGGTAGTTCGGTGGTTGCCTGCCAGGTCGAAGATTTAGCGCAGAAAACCGCCTCCGTGCAGAATCAGGCAAGAACCTGGCAGGAACTGTCTACCGGGTAATTGCCAGCAGCCTTTAATCTCAGCTCCTGTCGCAGCACTGCGAATTTTTCACGCGGCACGTAAAAACAAGGAGCCAGGACCATGCCTCAATCAACTTCGGTGAGCCATCTCGTTTTCGCCCGTGCCCGGATCGGTCAGAGTGACCAGCTCGGCGCACGCCTGGACAGTCTGATCGCGCCTTCGCTCAACGCTCCTGGATGCCTGGAGTTTGCCTTGCAGCATTCGGCGCAAGACCCCGATCTGTGGCTGATTTCCGGTTCATGGGCTGACGAACAGGCCATGAGCGCCTGGTTCAATACCCCGCATTTGCAGGTGTTTTCCGAGATCGTTCAGGAACTCATCGTCAGCAGCCTGGATTTTCATACCTTCGCTACCGACGACGGTGCCGATGCCAATGTGCAGCAGATGCTGCGCTCAATCTAGGTAACCCACCGCAGCCCCGACCGTTTAGAATCCCCTGCTTTCCACGCACAGCAGGATCGCATTCATGGCCCGTAAAGAATTTCAGGATTTCGAAGCTGTTACCGCAATGGTCCCAGGCGAAGGCGGTTACGACGCAGCGATTGCCGTCAAAGCCCTGCACGCTGGCGGCGCTCCAACGTTTCATCGAGTGCTGGACGGGCAGAAGTTCAAGACCGCTCACGACGCCGACCTTGCCGCCACCGCAGAACTGGCGCGGCTGACCGATATCGACTCCGAGGGCAATCTGGTTTTCGACCCGCAGTGAGCAACCTGCCGTATCAGGCTTTCGGGCGGAACATCTGGAACAGCGCTTCCGGCCCGAGCTGGAAATAATCCGCAGGACCGCCGCCACGCAGGATCGGCTCGCCCGCTGCCGTGTCGTAAATACCGTCCTTGAGCAGCCGCTTGGCGATGTGTACCGCAACCACTTCGCCCAAAATCAGCCAGCTGGGCACCAGTTCTTTGTCGGCGCGTTGCAGCTGGATGATCTGGGTAACCTTGCACTCGAATGACACCGGCGTCTCTTTGACTCGTGGCACCGCAACAATTTGCGACGCCAGCGGCGTCAGGTTGGCCAGTTCGAACTCGTTCACCTCCGGCGATACCGGCGCGCAGCTCTGGTTCATGGCTTCGGCCAGCGGCCGCGTGGCCAGGTTCCAGACGAACTCGCCGGTCTGTTCGATGTTATTCAGGCTGTCTTTGCGGCCGACACTGCAAAAGCCGATGATCGGCGGAATGTAGTTGAAGGCATTGAAGAAACTGTACGGCGCCAGATTCAATTTGCCGTTGGCGTCCTGCGACGAGATCCAGCCTATAGGACGTGGGCCAACAATGGCATTGAACGGGTCGTGGGGCAGGCGATGGCCTTGGGAAGGTTCGTACGAATGGATGTCATCTGACATTGGCGCAATTCCTGTTGCCGCGAAGAGAGGGCAGAGTTGCGTCATAGTGCAAGGCTGGCGCTGGACATTCCAGAGTTGCCGGCAGATTTTAGGGCTCAGAAACGATTAAGCCCGGCATTAAGCCGGGCTGGGTGTAGCCGTTGAGCGATTAGCTCAGACGGTTTGCACCAACATGATCGGCGCCGTCAGCAGCCAGACGATTTGCACCTACGTGATCAGCACCATCGGCAGCCTGGCGATTTGCACCAACATGGTCGGCACCGTCAGCAGCCAGACGATTTGCACCTACGTGATCAGCGCCATCGGCAGCCTGACGATTTTGACCCACTCGGTCAGCACCATCAGCAGCCAGACGATTTGCACCTACGTGATCAGCGCCATCAGCAGCTTGAGGGTTGTGAGTCGCGTTGGTGTGCGACGAACCGCCTTCAGCGACAACGGTGGAATTGAGCAGGTTGCTGGTATCGACGGCAGGAAGAGCGAAAGCGCTTGATGCCAGAACAGAGAAGGCCAAGCCAAAAATCAGTTTGTTGGTTTTCATGATGATTTACTCCACATCGAATTTGTTTGCGACTCGTTATGGAGCTAATGCTACGCGCCTGACTTTTATTAAGAAGTTAATAGGGTTGCTAGCGATCATCGCCAAAAATGATAGTACGCCGCAGGGCGCGGTTTTCGGGCGTGTCGCGGGTTGTTGCGCGGTTGTGGTGCATTTCTTTGAAAAGTCTTGCAACAAGCTGACTTGACAAAATAAATAGTTAACTTTGGTTGCGGTATTTGCTGATTTTTCAGTGAAAAATTGCACCAGAATATCTGCGTCCTTGCTAAAGCTTCCCCCCAGAAAAAAGGGCAACCACATCAAATGTGGCTGCCCTTGATCACTCAAGCTGATATGACTCAGTCAGTTTCGATGCGCGAATGCTTGCGCGTGTCCTTCATGAACACATAAACCAGCAGCGATACGGCGATGCAGGCGGTGACATACCAGTAATACCCCGTCTCCATGCCGATGCTCTTGAACCACAGCGCGATGTATTCAGCGGTGCCGCCAAAAATCGATACCGTCAGCGCGTAGGGCAGGCCAACACCCAGGGCGCGGATTTCAGTCGGGAACAACTCAGCCTTGACCACCGCATTGATCGACGTGTAGCCACTGACGATGATCAGTGCCGCCATGATCAGGAAGAACGCGCCCCACCAGCTTTGCACGGTGTGCAGCGTGGTCAGGATCGGCACGGTACACAGCGTGCCCATTACCCCGAAGGCGATCAGGATGGGACGGCGACCGATCTTGTCGGACAGCGCGCCGACAAAGGGTTGCAGGACCATGAACAGAAACAGCGTTGCCGCCGAGATGGTCGTCGAGTCGGTGATGCTCATGCCGACCGTGTTCACCAGGTATTTCTGCATGTACGTGGTGTAGGTATAGAAGGCCAGCGTGCCGCCCATGGTCAGGCCGACCACGGTCATCAGTTCCTTGGGATGGCGCATCAGCGTGCGCATCAGGCTTTCTTTTGGCTTTTCTTTCTTCTTGCGTGTAAACGACTCGGTTTCTTCCATGCCACGACGCAGGAACAGCGCAACCACTGCGCACAGCGCGCCGATCACGAACGGCACACGCCAGCCCCACGCGTACAGCTGTTCGGTGGTCAGGGTTTGCTGCAGCACGATCAACACGCCCAGAGCGATGAGCTGCCCGGAAATCAGCGTTACGTATTGGAAGCTGGAGAAGAAGCCGCGACGCTCCTTGGTCGCCATCTCGCTGAGATAGGTTGCCGAGGTGCCGTATTCGCCACCCACCGACAAACCCTGCAACAGGCGGGCGAAGACCAGCAGGATCGGGGCACCGACGCCGATCATTTCATAGCTCGGTGTCAGGGCGATGATCAGCGAACCGAAGCACATCAACAGTACCGAAGCCATCAAGGCGGCCTTGCGTCCCTTGCGGTCGGCGTACAAGCCCATGAGCCAGCCACCGATCGGGCGCATCAGGAAGCCCACGGCGAAGATCGCTGCGGTGTTGAGCAGTTGCGCGGTGGTGTCACCCTTGGGGAAGAAGGATTTGGCGAAGTACAACGAGAAGGCGGCGTAGACGTACCAGTCATACCACTCGACCATGTTGCCGACCGAACCGCTGAAGATTGATTTGAGACGACTTGAGGTGGTCTTCACAGCAGCAGGCGCGCTGGTCGACCCTTGCGACAGGGAGGTAGGGATTTCCATCATGTTCCTTACATTCATTGTTTTTAGAAGGGCACGTCAAAATGCGGCCGTGCCTTCCTATAGCAGGAGCTGTGCCAGCGGGCAGAGGCCCGGTTTAGAAGGGTTTTCAGGGATTTATGAGCGGGAATCCGCTTATGGTGCGGATGGCAGTGAGCGGAAAATTGCCGATGAGGGCGCTGACAAGTCCGTTGGAGCGAGGCTTGCCCGCGAACGCTTCCTCTCGGGCGCGGAAAAATGTGCGGATGTCCCCTCTTCGCGGGCAAGCCTCGCTCCAACAGATCGCAAGGTCCTACACAAACATCTCGCGCAACAATCCATGCCGCTGCATCTTTTCGTTCAACGTGCGGCGTGGCAGTTGCAGTTCGTGGAGCACTGCCTTGATATCGCCTTTGTGCCGGGTGAGGGCGGCGCGCAGGCAGTGGGCTTCGAACGCTTCCTGCTGCGCTGCCAGCGATGGTCCTGCGTCCAGCGCGACGGGTTCCGGCGTGCTCAGGCCCAGTGTCTGGCGTTCAGCGGCGTTGGCCAGTTCGCGTACGTTGCCGGGCCAGTCGTGGGTCAGCAACTGGCTTAACTGCGCAGCGCTGAGTTCCGGTGCTTTGCGGCCCAGGCGTTGCGCAGCCGCCTGCGCAAAGTGGTTAAACAGCTGCGGAATGTCTTCGCGGCGCTCGCGTAATGGCGGCAGGCGTAGTTCAGCGACATTCAGCCTGTAGGCCAGATCCTCGCGAAAACGTCCGGCGCGGGCTTCTTCGAGCAAATCGGGCTTGGTCGCCGCGATGATCCGCAGATCCACTTTGATCGGCTTGTTGGAGCCCAGGCGTTCCAGCTGTTTGTCCTGCAGGACGCGCAGCAACTTGACCTGTTGGGCCAGCGGCATGCTTTCGATTTCATCGAGAAACAAGGTGCCACCGTCGGCGTACTCCAGCTTGCCGATGCGCTTGCCTTGGGCGCCGGTAAACGCTCCGGTTTCATGGCCGAACAGTTCGGCTTCGAACAACTGTTCGGGGATCGCCGCGCAGTTCAAGGCGACGAAGGGCTTGTTGGCGCGCGGACCAAAGTCATGCAGGCAGCGCGCAACCAACTCTTTGCCGCTGCCGGTTTCACCCCGAATGATCACGTTGACCGGCAGCTGCGACAGATCCAGCACCTGTCGGCGCAAGGTCTGCAAGCCAGGCGAAACGCCGAGCAGCGTCGCGTCCAGTTGCGAGCGGGCATCGGCCTGTTCGTGCAGGCGGCGGTTTTCCAGAACCAGTTGACGCTTTTCCAATGCGCGACGCAGATTGCTCAGCAAGGTTTCCGGGCTGAAGGGTTTTTCCAGAAAATCATAGGCGCCGTCACGCATGGCATCCACCGCCATCGGCACATCGCCATGCCCGGTCAGCAGGATGACCGGCAGGTCGGCGTCCAGCGCTTGCAGTCTGGCCAGCAACGCCAGGCCGCCCATGCCCGGCATGCGCACGTCGCTGAGAATTACCCCCGGAAAATGTTCCGGCAGGTTCGCCAGGCAATCCTCGGCGCGGCTATGAACCTGCACCTGGAATCCGGACAGCGTCAGCCATTGCTCCACGGCCTCACGGATCGGCGCTTCGTCGTCGACGACAATGACGGAATTCAGCATGCGGGTTCAGCCTCCAGGAAGTCGTTGGGCAGACTGAACGAGAATCGCGCGCCATGACCATGATTTTGCGCCGCAAGTCGTCCGCCCAGTTCATGCACGATGGCATATGACACCGCCAACCCCAGTCCAAGACCGTCGCCGACCGGTTTGGTGGTAAAGAAAGGGTCGAACAAACTGACCATATGCTCATCGGCGATGCCGCCGCCGCTGTCGATGACGCTCAGGCGCCAGCGATTCTCCTGTGCGCTGATCACGATTTCCAGACGCTTGAGCGGTTTGTCGCTCATGGCATCCAGGGCGTTGCGCAGTAGGTTGATCAGCACCTGCTCCAGGCGAATGGCATCGCCGCGAACCCACGCGGGCCGGGTCAGATGCAGTACGCACTGTATGTGTTCGGCACGGATACGCGAATCCAGCAGCAGCAAGGCTTGATCGACCACTGCCGCCAGATCCAGTCGCTCGCGCAGGCCTCCTGGGCTTTTGCGGGCGAAGGTTTTCAAGTGTCCAGTCAGCGCAGCCATGCGCGTCAGTTGCTGGTCCAGCGGCGCCAGGGCTTTATAAGCATCATCAATGCGCCCGTGATCAAGCAACAGGCGCAAGGTGGCGAGTTGCATGCGCTGGGCCGTCAGCGGCTGGTTGATTTCATGCGCCAGCGCAGCGGACATCTGCCCGAGCGCCGCGAGTTTGGTCGATTGCACCAGGCCGTCCTGAGCAGTGCGCAGTTCCACAGTGCGCTCCAGCACCTGAAGCTCCAGTTCGTCGCGGCTGCGTTCGCGCATGCGTGCCAGGCGCCAGCGCTGATAAAGAAACAACCCAAGGAACACCAGCGTCAGCCAGGCACCGGCGGCGGCGATGGCTGCGTTACGAATGTCTTCGCTGGCCATCTGCGGTTTGCGCAGCAGATGCAACGTCCAGTCTTCGGCAGGCAAGGGCATTGATTGCCAGAGGTAATCCGCCGTTTCGTCAGGACCGTCAACACGGGTCAGATGACTGTTTTCGCCAAATTCGCGCAGCTCGCGGCGGCGCAATGGCGAAAGCGGTTGCCGGTCGTATTGCCGGGTGCTGAGCAGCTGCGCGCGGTCCTCAACCGAAATCGGCTGCAACTCGCGATAACGCCAGCCGGGCTGGTTGGCGATGAACACGATGCCCTTGGCATCGCTGATCAACAATAAATCGTCGCCTTGCGCCCATTGATGCTCAAGGTCGGGAAACTCCAGCTTGACCACCATGGCACCGAGAAAACCGCCTTTATCGTCCACCACTGCATTGGACAAAAAATAACCAGGAATGCCACTGGTAACACCTACCGCGTAAAAGCGGCCGATGCCCTTGGCCCTGGTTTGCTGAAAGTAAGGACGAAAGCCGTAGTTATGGCCGACGTAACTGCTAGGCAAACGCCAGTTGCTGGCGCCCACGGCGAGGCCATCACGGTCCAGCAGCTCAAGGGTCGAGGATTGCGCCGCGCCATTGATACGCTCCAGCTTGCGATTCAGCGCATCCTGGGACAGCGCCGTGATCGGGCCGTTGAGTGCCGCGCGTATTTCCGGGTCCAGCGCCAACACCGCCGGCAGCGCCCGATAGCGTTCAATCAAGGTGTGCAGCGTATTGGCGTAGAGGGACAGCTGAACGCCCGCTCGTGCAGCATCGTCCGACAACGCATGTCGCTGCGCCTGACGCATCGCCAAGCCCGCCGACACCGTTGCGCCAGCGAGAATCAGCAGTGCATAAAGGACGATGCGTAAGGTGCGGGAGGTGAATGGCATATGGGGCTTGCCTGATTTATGGCGGTTGCAGCGCGTTAGTCCGTAGGACTGGCTTTAGCCGGGAGGGCGTTCTCCCGGCTAAAGCCGGTCCTACGGATCGTGCGTAGCAGTTGCAGCCTTACAACAAATTGAAACTCGCCTGCTTCACTGCTTCTGAATCAAGGCCGATCATGACTTTGAATTCGCCGGCTTCTGCCGCGTATTTCAGGCTCGGATCATAGAACTTCAGATCGTCTTCGCTGAGGGTGAAGCTCACGACTTTCTCTTCACCGGGCTGCAGCATGACTTTCTCGAAGTTCTTCAGCTCCTTGACCGGACGACTGATGGACGCGGCAACGTCGTGCAGATATAGCTGAACCACGGTCGCGCCAGCAACCTTGCCGGTATTCTTCACCGTCACGCTAGCGGTCAACTTGCCTTTGCGGGGCATGTCCTTAGCCGACAGGATGATGTCCGATACGTCGAACTGCGTGTAGCTCAAGCCGTAGCCGAACGGGAACAGCGGGCCGTTGGTTTCTTCGAAGTAGTGCGACGTGTAGTTGCCGACCTTGTCCGGAGAGTACGGGCGACCGGTGTTCAAGTGCGCGTAGTAAGTAGGAAGCTGGCCAATTGAACGTGGGAACGACATGGCCAGTTTGCCGGAAGGGTTGTAGTCGCCGAACAGCACGTCTGCCACGGCGTTGCCGCCTTCGGTGCCGGGGAACCAGGTTTCCAGCATCGCGTCGGCCTGAGCCAGTTCGTCGACCAGCACCAGCGGGCGACCGTTCATCAATACCAGGACCAGCGGCTTGCCGGTGGCCTTCAGTGCCTTGATCAGGTCCCGTTGCTTGCCAGGAATGTTCAGGCTGCTGCGGCTGGCCGCTTCATGCGACATGCCACGGGACTCGCCAACCACGGCAACGATCACATCAGCCTGTTCGGCGGCCTTGACCGCTTCGTCGATCATTTCCTGGGCTGGACGTGGATCGACATCGACTTCGTGCTCGATGAAGTTCAGGTATTCATTGATATGGTCGTTGTCACTGACGTTGGCGCCACGGGCATAAACCAGTTTGGCCTTGTCGCCTACGGCATTGGCCAGACCGTCATACACGGTGACCGACTGATTCGGTCGACCGGCGGCAGACCAGCTGCCGAGCATGTCCAGCTGACTCTTGGCCAGGCTGCCGATCACGGCGATGGTGCCCTGCTTTTTCAGCGGCAGGGTTTCGTTCTGGTTTTTCAGCAGCACCAGCGTCTTGCGCGCCACATCCCGCGCTTCAGTGCGGTGCAGGCGGTCGTCGGAATAGGTATCGGCCGGGTCCTGCGCTGCTTTGCCGATGCGCAGGTACGGGTCGGCGAATAAGCCCATGTCGTACTTGGCGCCCAGCACTTCACGTACGGCGTTGTCGATTTCCTTGACGGAAACTTCGCCATCTTTTACCAGCCCTGGCAGTTCTTCGCCGTAAGCCTTGTCGTTCATGCTCAAGTCGACGCCAGCCTTGATGGCCAGCTTGGCGGCTTGGCGGAAATCTTTTGCCACGCCGTGGTCGATCAGTTCCTTGATCGCGCCGTGATCACTGATGGTGACGCCCTTGAAGCCCCAATCCTTGCGCAACAGGTCTTGCAGCAACCATGTGTTGGAGGTTGCAGGCACGCCGTTGATCGAGTTGAGGGCGATCATCACGCCGCCCGCGCCAGCATTAACCGCTGCGCGATAAGGCGGTAGGTAATCCTGGTACATACGCGTAGGACTCATGTCCACGGTGTTGTAATCCCGGCCACCTTCAACTGCGCCGTACAAGGCGAAGTGCTTGACGCTGGCCATGATGTTGTCCGAGGCGGCGGTGCTCTTGCCCTGAAAGGCCTTGACCATCACGTCGGAGATTCGCGACACCAGGTAGGTGTCTTCACCGAAACCTTCGGAGGACCGGCCCCAGCGCGGATCGCGGGAAATATCCACCATTGGCGCGAAGGTCATGTCTAGGCTGTCGGTACTGGCCTCGATGGCCGAAATACGACCGCTCAAGGCGATGGCGTCCATGTCCCAGCTGGCAGCGAGGCCCAGGCTGATCGGGAAAATCGTGCGATGGCCGTGGACCACGTCGTAGGCGAAGAACATCGGAATCTTCAGACGACTCTTGGCGACAGCGGCTTCCTGCAGCGGACGGTTTTCCGAGCGTGTGATGGAATTGAACGTACCGCCAATCCGGCCTGCGGCGATCTCCTTGAGAATCATCGGCTGTGGCATTTCCGAACTGATGCTGATCAGCCGCAATTGCCCGATTTTTTCATCGAGGGTCATTTGCTTGAGCAGATTGGAAATGAACGCGTTTTTCGCTTGCAACGTGGCCTGATTAGTGGCGACCGGCGCACTGACATTGTTTGCAGCCAACACTGGCTGGCTGGCCAGACTGACCAGAAGACCGAGTAAACACAGCTTATTCATGAATGATTTCTCAAGGCTTTTGCCTGCAACTTACGTTAAATGTCAGGCAGCCATATTTTGGGTTTTAGACCTTTGGCGCTTATTGTCGGTCAGGGGCGATGGGATGCCGCTGAACTCTTTGTCATTACCGGCATCTTTGTAGCGCAGCCACTTTTTATCCGATGATCCGGCGTTGGCGACGGATTATGCCGGGGAACTTCTGTTTTGGCTAAAATCACTTGAGCCATACGGAATAAATAGCCATTACAGGAGTTACATAATGATTCTCTTACAGCGTTGCCAGCCTCACAGCGTACGTCGCTATACCTGGGCAACCGGCGTTTTACTGCTGCTCAGCAGCCTGTTGAGCGGCTGCGGCATCAACAACATCCCCACCTACGACGAACAGGTGAAAGCGGCCTGGGCTCAGGTGCAGAACCAGTATCAGCGTCGCGCCGACCTGATCCCCAATCTGGTGGAAACCGTCAAGGGCTATGCCAAGCACGAGCAAGACACGCTAACGGCGGTCATCGAAGCCCGGGCCAAGGCGACGTCGATCCAGGTCGATGCCAATACCTTGAACGATCCGGCCAAACTCAAGCAGTTCCAGGACGCCCAAGGTCAGCTGACGGGTGCATTGAG
This sequence comes from Pseudomonas syringae, assembly GCF_001698815.1. Taxonomy (GTDB): domain Bacteria; phylum Pseudomonadota; class Gammaproteobacteria; order Pseudomonadales; family Pseudomonadaceae; genus Aquipseudomonas; species Aquipseudomonas syringae_A. The sequence goes on from NZ_LGSI01000051.1 coordinate 80,506, forward strand.
CCGCTTGATGGTGGTTTCCGAACGCTATCCGGACCTCAAGGCCAACCAGAATTTCCTGTCATTGCAGTCGCAACTGGAGGGCACAGAGAACCGCATCGCCGTTGCGCGTCGTGACTTCATTGCCTCGGTCGAGCGCTATAACACCGAGATTCGCACCTTTCCGGGCCGTCTCTGGCACACCGTGATGTACAGCGACTTGCCGATTCGCCCGAACTTCGAAGCGACAACGCCAGGTTCCGAGAAAGCCCCGGAAGTGAAGTTCTGATGAAGGCATTGCGGCTCGCGCTGCCGGTCCTTCTGCTGTGGGCCTGCGCCTTGTCGGCGCAGGCCGCACTGGTATTTCCGCCGCTGACCGGACGCGTGGTCGATAACGCGCAGTTGCTCGATGCGCAGAGTTCAGCGCAGTTGACGCAGATGCTTGAGGCCCATCAACAGGCGTCCGGCGAGCAAGTGGTGGTGGTCACGCTGCCGGATTTGCAAGGCACCAGCATCGAGGATTTCGGCTATCAGCTGGGCCGGGCGTGGGGGATTGGCGAGAAGGGCAAGGACAGCGGCGCGCTGTTGATCGTCGCCCGTGATGATCGCAAGGTGCGCATCGAAGTGGGTTACGGCCTGGAAGAGCGCCTGACCGATGCGCAGTCTTCGGTGATCATCAATCAGGTGATCACTCCCGCCTTCAAAGCCGGCAACTTCGCTGGCGGCATCACTCAGGGTGCGCAAGCGATCATTCAGGTGCTGGGCGGCAATCCACTGGCGCAACCGCAAGCGGCGGCTGACGCTGAACAGCAGGGTACGGGGTTCGACAATGTGCCAGTGCTGATCATCGTGGTGGTTTTTCTGATCCTGATTTTCCTGAAATCCGGGCGTGGCGGCGGCGGTCGGGGCGGCAGAGGGGGCTTTATTACCGCCGGTGGGCTGGGCGGTCTGGGTGGACTCGGTTCCGGTGGCTCAGGTGGCGGTGGCGGCGGTGGGTTCAGTGGCGGCGGTGGCAGCTTCGGCGGCGGCGGTGCTTCGGGCAGTTGGTAATCGATGGATCAATGAGTGACGCAACCATGGCTTTACTGAATCAAGACCAACAGCGCCAGGTCGCCGAGGCAATCGCGCGGGTCGAACTGCGCACCGATGCCGAACTGGTGACGGTGCTGGCCCGCCAGGCCGACGATTACACCTATGTCCCGCTGATCTGGGCCGGGCTGGTGGCTTTGCTGGTGCCTGGCCTGCTCAATTACTTTTCCGGCTGGTTGAGCGCCAACGAACTGCTATTGACGCAAATCGCAACCTTCATCGTCGTGGCACTGATCTGCCGTTTCAGCCCGCTGACCATGTATCTGGTTCCCGCTTCGGTTCGGCATTGGCGCGCGGGCAATCTTGCCCGTCGCCAGTTCCTGGAGCAAAACCTGCATCACACGGTGGACGGCACCGGCATTCTTATCTTTGTTTGCGAAGCCGAACGCTACGTAGAAATCCTCGTCGATCACGGCATTTCCAGCCGTCTGCATGACGACACCTGGCAAACCCTGATCGACATCTTCACCCAACACGTGCGCGACGGTCAGACTTTGCAGGGCTTTCTCGACTGTATTCAAGGCTGCGGGGAAGTGCTGGCCGAACACGTACCGGTGACCCAGGTCAGGAATGAGTTGCCGAATCGGTTGGTGGTTTTGGGGTGACTGGGCGAACTGATTGGCACGGATTTCCGTATGGCGCCGTCCTAACGAAACGGTTGCTACATAGTCGGAATTGCCGTCACGAAACTCAGAAACATCCCACAGCTTCAGCAGTCTCTCGCTGACTTACTCTTCACCTATCAAGATGCAAAGTCCTGTGTTTTTACGGCCAGGACTTGATCATGTCTATCGCATCTCGCAGCCAGCATTTCGTGACAGGACAGGAGTCCTGACATGCCTAATCCCGTTGGCACCCTGAGCCGTGGCCCGTGCTGCGAAATCAACAAACTCATCGTTCAGGTGGTTGGCACGCATCATCCTTCGACCCAGCGATTGGCTTTCTACGAGAAAGACGCCAGTAAACGGCTGGATGCAGTTACCGCGCAAGACCGTCCCGAAACCATCACCGCTTACATGTGTGCGCCAAGCCAGTTGCATGTCTGGGACTGGTCTGGCGAACCCCAACATCGCCTGATGCTGGAGGTCGAGACCACGCAGGGCAAACCGATCCTGTTGCCGCTCCCGGAAACCCGCATTACGCAGAGGCAACTCGATCAGCAGTGGAACCAGATCGTCCCGGTGCTGCCATTTGTGGCCCTGCCCGGCGTCAACAGCGCTCACGATCATGGCGCTCCCGTGTTGTGCCGCGCCGGGTTTATTTATGTCTTCGTCGACGGCAGGCTGTGGCGTGAACTGGAAGTCCGGATCAGCGACGAGCGCACCACCTATCACGATATCGAGCTGGAGAAATTTCGCGAGGGCGAGGGATACGGCGATGAAGCGCGGCTCGCTACCGGCAAGGCTTTGGACGACATCTGGTTACCTTCCAACTGGAATGATCGACCGGTCGACACGCAGCTGTGCTTCAGCGAGGTGCAACTGAGCGGAGCTCGATTGCAGCGTCTGGAAAGCGACTCGGCGTTGCGTCGTCAGCGCTGCCAAAGCCCGGACTTGCGGGTCTCGAAAGAACGCTCCAAAACGGTCTTCGCCAACCGACCGGATGGCGTGGCCATGCTGGACGCTTTCAGCACTTTTGATGTGCGTGACAAGGATAATCAGGCTGCGGCCAGCAGAGCCCATGTCACTTGGTTGAACCTCAATCGCGGCGCTTTTCCGCTGTCAGTCCCGGCCCCGCAACGCGCGCGCCAGACCAGTTTTGAGTGGATGATCGACCAGCCGGCGCGCTACCTGTGCGACCTGAGCGGAGAGTTTCTGGCAGACGCTTTCAGCGCTGCCCGCAAACATGTGCAGCTATGCGAAGCGGGGACCGCGCCTTACGTGCCATTGCCGCTGGAAATCGGCGCCTGGGCACAATGCCTTGAGCACATCGTCGATCCGAATACCCAGGGCGATGCGGGCCTGTGGACGGCTCAACCGCCTGCGCCCGACGTGTTGCAAACGGCGCGATCCCGCGCACTCTACGGCGTGATGCTGCTCGACAGCCAGTACCGCCTGCGCCATCTGAGCACCCGGATTTATGACCAGCGTCACCTGCTGGAACTGTGCGGCGCGCGGGCGCAGCGTTATCCGCATCACGCCAGCGCCTTGCTGGTGCAACAGCTGATTGTTCCGCACTCCATCGGCGGCAAGAAGAACCCGCTGCATCAGCAACTCGACATGCTCAAGGAAAAGAGCCGGCTGGATATCAACCGCTTCACCGCCAGCAGCGAACGCGCCCAGCTGTGGCGTCAGCAGGAAATGAGCCAAGCGCTGCTCAGCGAATGCCTGCAACAACGGCAGACCGAACAATGCCTGGCCGACCACCTGAGCCTCGATGGCTTCAAATACGCGGCGGCTTTTCATTTTGTCAGCCAGCTGTTCGTCACCTTGGCGCTGGGTCCGTCGGGCTATGACCCGTTGGCCGCCAGCGGCGACATCAGCGACGCCATGACCGGCCTTAGCCTCTACAGCCCCGACGCCAGTGTCGGCCAACAGTGGATCGCCCACGTCAGCAACGACCCGCAGCACCCGATGCACCGCATGCTCTGGCCGGATGCCGGGCAACAGGATCTCGACGCGCCGTATCAAGCGCCCGCCAACCCGGAGGTCAATCAGGGCGATGGCGCTTTTCGGGCGACGGAACTGGCCAGTACCGAACAGGACAGTGTTGCTCCCGCTGGTGCGTACTCGACGATCGATGCAATGTTTTTGGCGAGTTTGCTGAAAATGGGGGAGTTGAAAAATACTCTGACGGTGACCGGCAAGGCGGGCGCCGGGGTTTTGGTCGCTATCAATGAAAACCTGCAAGGCGCCCTCGAAGCAGCCGAAAGAGCGGTCCATGGTGCGCAGCACATTGCACTGCAAGACCCTGCTGCCAAACGCTTTCGACTGAACGAAGCAGCACATCGACGCAGCCTTGCCCAACTGCGCGGCATGCTGCCGCAAGCGTTTGGCGACCTGCACTTTCTGTCTCACGCTGACGCCCGGAGAAAGGCCTATTACATTTTCGGCCTGGACGACATGCCCGAGAACATCGGCCGCTCTGCGCAGGTCTACGGGGTTTATCGCAACCAGAATGGCGTCATGAAATCCCCCGCTGAGGATCACGGTTTTGCTCGGCCGCAGCCGGATCTGCCGCCAGAACGAATCGTCATCGGCATCCCGCGCAACCACCGGACAGCGTTGACGGTCAGTCGACTTAACCAAGGGTTTAACGACGCTTGGCAAAAAGACATGGCTAAGCACACGGCGGACAAGGCGGAAAAGCTGAGTGGGCTGGAGAACGCGATCAAACTGCGGGATTCGATGCGCGACAGTACGGCTTTCCGGGTGTTGGATTCGGTGCCGGTGGCGGGGCTGATTGTGGGGTTGGAGATTTGGAATTTAATGAATGAGTTAGGCGCGCGCGAGCAAACTAATAGGGAAAAAACTGCAATACGAGGTGGTGTAGGTTCTTTCGGAGCGGTTGTCGATTTGGCGGTAGCGCTCGAAGCGCTGACTGTCAAGCTGGCAGGAAGTAAATCAATTTTGGCTGCGGGGCGTAAAACCGTACTCACTATATCTGATGATATCGCCAAGCAATTTTTCGGATCGCTTAGTGATCGGCTGGTAAAAAAATACAGCTCTCGATTACTTGGTCAAATCAGCGCCGGTTTAATATTTTCCGGGCTTAACCTCTACGACGCTTGGTGCTCCTACAGCTGGGGCGACGACGCCTATATCGGCCATTTGATCATGGCATCCGGCGGTTTAATCGGCACATCGAGCAGCTTTTTGGTGGGTGGCACTGCCTTCCTTGGTTTAAGTCCTTTGGCCTGGGCCGGTTTGCTGTTGATTGTCGCTGGCGCGGGATTGGCGTACTGGCTGAGCAGCAAGCCCATTGAAGATTGGCTGAAAAAAGGGCCTTTTGGCGACGATCCACATAACGCCGCACCACATCTGCAAGACGCTCAGAACGCCTTCTATTACTTGGTCAGTCTGTTTGCCAATATCCGGGTAAGTATTGACCGTAACCCGGAATACGTTCCTGACGGCATGCTTGATTTTAGCGACACGGTGCCCTTCGTAGTGCGCAGCGCCAACACGCGGATTCGTATTGAAAGCAATCTGGGAGGACTATTGAGTGGGTTGGGTGAGTTGGGAACTCAGGCTTTCCTCAATCTGAAAAGCTTTGAAGTCTTTTTCGATCAATACAGCGATCGGAGCAAGACCAGCAGCTCGCAGATAGCTGTAACGCCAGTTGCCTATCGGCTATTGCCGGGCGCCTTGGAGCTGTTCGTCAAAACACCTTTTTCCTATAAGGCAGAACCTGCAGAAAACTTGCCCGAGGTCTATCACGTATGGCGCGTACGCGCGCAACTGTCGCTGAACGACGGTCAGCGCACTTGGGTATTCCCCGCCCCACCACCCAAGGATCCGACCCCCTTTGGGCCGACCTATGCGAGACCAGACTTTGAAAACACTGAACGGCTGTTCTGGGCCGACGAAACTGAAAACCGGGCGAAGGATGCGAAATGAATGCCCAGAAGACACCCTGTTATGCCCCCACGGCTTATCGCTCAGACAGCATTCCTAATCAAGCGCCCTCCGCGGAGCGCTCATGGCTAAAGCGGTTTTCCAAAAGACGATTACCGTGGGGGAAACCTCAAAGTGTTGCACCAGATGATTTTCTACGTGAACGTGCACCTGAAAAACTGCGTTTTCAAGAAAGTATGCGAGATGAGCGTGAAGAAAAACTTAAGTCTGGAATCTACGTTCCGGCGCCTTATGAACATGTAGATTTTCATGATCGGCATGATCATGAGCGTTTCAGGTTTTCGCGTTGGTCTAGTCGGTCCCAGTTTTGGGCATATCTGTACATATTTGGCAAAGGTTGGTCGATGATATTTAGCCCTCTTTACCTAGTTACAGCACTTCTCGTAGCTTTAACTTCTTATGAGCCATTTCTTATCGCTTTTGTAAGCTTTATGGCTGAAACATATCACATTATCTTAATTCCGCCATTTCTTGCTTGGGCGTTAGCTTCGTTGGTACTAAACAAATTCCCCAAGCTCTGGATAAAACCTTCCCGAGGCCCAATCTGGGAACTAAACCGCCGCACCGGTCTGGTCACGCTATTCGACTACAACAATAACGGCGAATACAAAAAGAACGGCACTATCGGAGAAATAACCGCGCCGTTCTACGAGTTCGACGCCTACCTCGAATCTGCACCGGATCGGCAGGGTTCGATGAATCATGTGTTGTGCATTGCCCATCGTTATCGGGACATCGTGATCAATTTCTCGCCTTTGGTGAACGTGGATAACCGCTGGCAAATGCCCTGCGCGTTGTGGGACTTCCTGCAAAATTACATGGACACCAGCCGTCCGCTGCCGGATTTGCCGCGCTATGAAGAGTTTCGCCATCTGGACCCAACCACTGCGGCCCACGACCTGAAAACCGGCCGCAACCCGCGCTTCTGGATCGACATGGATGATGAAACCTACAAACAACAGCTCAGCCAGCTACTGGAAAACATCGACAACATCGACACCTTCAAACGCCCGAACCTGATGGCGCGGCATGTACGGTATGTGGATTAACGATGACAGTTTTTAATAACGGCAACGCGGCTTTCTATGCAGCCACGGCTTATCGTTCAGACAGCATTCCAAATCAAGCGCCCTCCACGAAGCGGTCGTGGCTAAAACGGTTTGCCAAAAAACGTCTGCCTTGGGGAAAATCTCAAAACGTTGCTCCAGATGATTTTCTGCGTGAACGTGCGCCTGAGAAGTTACGTTTTCAAGACGACATGCGAAAAGAGCGTGAGGAGAAACTTGCCTTGGGGAGTTACGTTCCCGCGCCTTATGAACATGTGGATTTCCATGACAGGCACGACCATGAGCGGTTCAGGTTTTCACTTTGGGCGGGTCGCGCGCAATTCTGGTTGCATATGCATATGTTCGGAAAGTGGTGGTTTCTACTATCTACACCATTGATAGTTGTGGTTGGGCTAATTTCGGCATCCAAATCGCTCCTGCCATTTATCACAGCTTTCCTGAATAGTATCTTGAGAATGGCTCAGATAATTTCTTTTCCATGTTTAGCGGCATGGGCATTAAGTAGCCTCGTCATCTACAAATTCCCCAAACTCTGGGTAAAACCTTCCCGAGGCCCAATCTGGGAACTAAACCGCCGCACCGGTCTGGTCACGCTATTCGACTACAACAATAACGGCGAATACAAAAAGAACGGCACTATCGGAGAAATAACCGCGCCGTTCTACGAGTTCGACGCCTACCTCGAATCCGGGCCGGATCGGCAGGGTTCGATGAACCATGTGTTATGCATCGCCCACCGTTATCGGGACATCGTGATCAATTTCTCGTCACTGGTGAATCTGGATAACCGCTGGCAAATGCCCTGCGCGCTATGGGACTTTCTGCAAAATTACATGGACACCAGCCGCCCGCTGCCGGATTTGCCACGTTACGAAGAGTTCCGCCATCTGGACCCGACCACCGCCGCCCACGACCTGAAAACCGGCCGCAACCCGCGCTTCTGGATCGACATGGACGACGAAACCTATAAGCAGCAGCTAAACCAGTTGCTGGAAAATATCGACAACATCGACACCTTCAAACGCCCGAACCTGATGGCGCGGCATGTTCGGTATGTGGACTAAGTCTTATGAGTTTAAAAAATCTTCGCCTTGGTGAACGTTGGGAACGCCTTGAAAATGTAGAGAGGACGCTATGGGTATTTTTGCTGTTCACAACTTTTTGCGTTGCCACCTTCTGGGTTGTATCAGAGCCTATACGTGATCCTGACGTTTGCACTTATAGAGTCGCACGGCGGCGCGGTGCTTGCGCACCTGTCGGGATGCTTCTTGCGTCACTGGCCGCTTTCGCGTTCGGTTTTGCTGCGTTAAAACCCGTGATTGATCTTTTCTATGTATTTTGCCAGCCACTCCAATCGCGCGCTTTCAGCCCAACCTTACGCGTATTTTTATCGCTTAAGCGGATGCGTCTGGAAAGGGTTTTCAAAAGCGATGCATTCGAGCTGAGCTTAACAACGCTGGACGATAATCATAATCCATATCAACCCTTCACCTTTAAAATAAACGGTATACAAAAATTCAACTTCTACAACCGTGACAACGAACCCGTTTCAGCAGACTGTATTTTCCGGGGTGGGGCGCTTCTGGAGTTTAATCGGGTGAAGGATTCAGCCGAGCTTGATTGGGCCAGAGTCATGGTAAGCAGCCAATATCAAGGCGCTTTCTATTATGGCCAGCTAGAGCTGGAAGCAGAGAGTTACGAAATTCGGGCGTTACCCAAAGCGCGAATTTAAATGTATAGCCTACAGACAATAAAAGCCGGGCTACCAAACGGTAGCCAACTTTCAAACCCTATCCGTCATCGCCGCCAACGCCACCGACGTCGCCGCCGTTCTCGTCTCGACCCCAAGCTTTATATAAATATGCTCCAGGTGTTTGTTCACGGTGCGGGGGCTGAGTTGGAGGATGTCGCCGATGTCTTTGTTGGTTTTGCCGCAGGCGACCCAGCGCAGGACTTCGATTTCGCGTTCGGTGAGTTGGAAGCGGCTGGAGAGTTTGCCGTAGGCGGGTTTGTCGTTGAAGCCCAGGCTGGCGGATTGTGAGGCGTTGCGTGCCGATTGCAGGATGCGGGCGGTGCGCAGGTGGGAGGCGACGCGGGCCAGGACTTCGTTGCAGATGATGGGTTTGGTCACGTAGTCGATGGCGCCGGCTTCGAAGCCTTTGACCACGTGTTCGCTGTCGGTGAGGGCGGTCATGAACAGCACCGGGATATTGGCGGTGTCGGTCTGGGCCTTGATGCGCCGACAGGTTTCGAAGCCGTCGAGGCCGGGCATCATGGCGTCGAGCAGGATCAGGTCCGGGCGGCGGCGCTGGATGCGGTTCAGGGCGCTGGTGCCGTCCAGCGCGACGAGGACCATGTAGCCGGCTTCATCAAGCGCGTCGGAGAGCAAGGCCAGATTGTCCGGCGTGTCGTCGACAATCAGGATCACACCGTTTTCAGCGGGTTGAGTCAGGGCGTTCATTGAGGGCCTCCTTGAGTTGCAGGCTGAGTTCATCGAGTCGGAAGCCTTTGGCGAGCATCCGCAGGTCGGCGACAAAACTGGCACTGTGCTGGCTGTCACGTTCGATGGCGTCGAGTTTGGCCTGAATGCCGCGCACATAACCCAGGCCACAGAGTTCGTACAAATCCTCCAGATCCTGACGCGGCGGCAGCGTCCAGGGCAGCTTGATCAGTGGCGCGGGGCGTAGACGGCGCAGCCAGTGCAGTTGCAGGTGATGCTGCATGCGGTCGAGCAGTTGCTGGATATGCACCGGTTTGGCCAGGTAATCGTTGCAGACTTCGGGGAGACTGCGCTCCTTGTCGTCGGCGAAGGGGTTGGCGTTGGCGGAAATGATGATGATCGGCGCCAGCGACAGCGCGTTGCGGCGAATCAGCCGACTGGTTTCCCAACCGTCCATGTCCGGCATCGACAGGTCCATGAGGATCAGATCCGGATGCAGCAATGACACCTGACGAATCGCTTCCTGGCCATTGGCCGCCTGGGCGACCTCGAAACCCAGCGGCGTGAGCATGCCGCTGATGACCTTGCGATGTTCAATGTGGTCGTCCACCACCAGCACCAGTCGGCGCGGACCTTCGTAGCCCATCACATCGTGATCGACATGAATCACCGCTTTGGGCACTCGCACTTCGGAGAGGAACAGTCGCACCTGAAAATGCGTGCCGTCGTCAGGCTGGCTGGTCACCGACAGCGCGCCGCCCATCAGCGAGGTAAGCATGCGGGTGATAGTCAGGCCCAGGCCGACGCCGTTGTCCTGGCGAACCAGTCCGCCGCGCTCGAACGGCTGGAAAATCCGTTCGATCTGTTCCGGGGCGATGCCAATGCCGGTGTCCATGATGTCGAAGATCGCGGTTTCCCGGCGATAGCTGACCCGCAGGCAGACTTCTCCGCTGTCAGTGAAATTCACCGCGTTGCCCAGCAGGTTGATCAGGATTTGCCGCACGCGTTTCTCATCGCCGCGCACGACGGCCGGCATGCGGCCGACCACGTCGAGGCGAAAGCTCAGGCCTTTTTCCCGGGCGGTGGGGGCGAACATATGTTCGAGGTCGTGGAGGAATTCCTGAAAGAGGATTTCCGAGGGTTCCAGGCGCAGCTTGCCCGCTTCGATCTTGGCCACATCCAGCAGGCCGTCGATCAACGACAGCAGGTGCGAGCTGCTGCGCAGAATGGTCGCCAACGGGTCTTGCTGATGGGCGGGAGTCGCGGTGTCGCGCTGCAAAATCTGGGTGAAACCGAGGATGCTGTTCAGCGGCGTGCGCAGTTCGTGGGACAGCCCGGTGACGTAGCGGCTCTTGGCGGCGTTGGCGGCCTCGGACGCTTCCTTGGCTTTTTGCAGCGCCTGATCGGTCTTGTCGTGGGCGTCGATTTCCTGCATCAGCAATGAGGTCTGGCGATCCGATTCTTCCAGGGCGACGCGACGGCTTTCCCGAGTGAGCACGACCCACCAGGCGAGTATTCCGGCGAACACGCACAGGGTGAAAAACGCCTTGAGGAACGCCAGGAAAAGCGTGTGATGCACTGTCGGAGACTGGTCTACCAGACTGTGGGAAACCTGACCGTAAATCACCGCCAGCGCGCCGGATATCGTCAGCAACAACACCGTCAGCAAACCCAGATACTGGGCGAGTCGGGTGTGCAGGTAGTGCAGTGGTAATTTCGGCAACAGCCGACTGATGGCGTCTTCAAACTGCATCGACAGGCGCGCGCGACTTTTGCATTGGTCGGCGCAGCGCGCGTCCAGGGAACAGCAAAGCGAACAGATCGGCGAACTGTAGGCAGGGCAATACGCCATGTCGGGGGTTTCGAATTCATTGCTGCACAGCCCGCAGCGCAGGCTGGTCTGCTGACCGAGGGGGAACAATTGCAACGGGTCGCTGGTGCGGGCGATGTAGTACTTGCCTTTGGTCCACCAGGCGATCAGCGGTGCGACGATCAGCGCGGTGGTCAGGGAAATCAGCGGCGGGGCGGTCTGCGCCAGGGCGCCGAATGCCCCGAAATGGGCACTGATCGACAGCAGCGAGGCAATCGACATCGCGCCGACGCCCACCGGGTTGATGTCGTACAGGTGCGCACGCTTGAATTCGATGTATTTGGGCGATAGGCCCAGCGGTTTGTTGATCACCAGATCGGCCACCAGTGTGCCGATCCAGGCAATGGCCACGTTGGCGTACAGGCCGAGCACTTGTTCAATGGCGTCGAAGACCCCCAATTCCATGAGGATCAGGGCAATCGCTACGTTGAACACCAGCCACACCACGCGACCGGGATGGCTGTGCGTGACCCTGGCGAAGAAGTTCGACCAGGCCAGGGAACCGGCGTAGGCATTGGTCAGATTGATCTTGATCTGGGAAATGATCACGAACAGCACCATGGCCGCCAGCGCCCATTCCGGCGAGCTGAACACATAGCGAAAGGCGACCAGATACATCTGCGTCGGCTCGGCGGCGCGCTCGATGGGCACTTCGTGTTGCAGGGCGAGAAACGCCAGAAACGCGCCAGCCATGATCTTGATCGCGCCGGGAATGATCCAGCCCGGCCCGGCCATGAGCAGCGCGGCCCACCAGCGCTTGCGGTTCTTGCGGGTTTTCTCCGGCAGGAAACGCAGGTAGTCCACCTGTTCGCCGATCTGCGTCACCAACGACAGCGCCACGCTGAACGCTGCACCAAAGAACAGCAAATTGAAGGTGCCGCCTTCGCCTTCACGCCCGGCGAAACTGGTCAGGTCGGAGAGCGCTTCGGGGTTTTTCCAGATCACGAAGATGTAGGGCACCAGCAACAAGGTCAGCCACAGCGGTTGCGACCACATCTGGAGACGGCTGATCAGGGTGATGCCATAGGCCACCAGCGGGATGACGATAATCGAGCAAATCACATAGGCCATGGCCAGCGGAATGTGGAAATACAGCTCGATGGCCAGGGCCATGATTGCCGCTTCGAGGGCGAAAAACAGGAAGGTGAAACTGGCGTAGATCAGCGAAGTGATGGTCGAACCGATGTAGCCGAAGCCTGCGCCACGGGTCAGCAAATCCATGTCCACACCGTAGCGGGCCGCGTAATAGCTGATCGGCAAGCCAGTCAGGAAAATCACCAGCGCCGTGGCGAGGATCGCCCATAAGGTGTTGGTGAAGCCGTAACTCATGACCAGCGCGCCGCCGATGGCTTCCAGCGCCAGAAACGAAACTGCGCCGACCGCCGTGTTGGCGATGCGAAATTCCGACCACTTGCGAAAGGATTTCGGCGTGAAGCGTAAGGCGTAGTCCTCCATGGTCTCGTCGGCGACCAGACTGTTGTAATCGCGGCGCACCTTGACGATGCGTTGGGAGCCGGAGGGTCGCACGGGGATTCCTGAGAAGGATGTTTATGGTTATGGAATTGGCGACAGCAACTTCCGTGCCTGGGCCTGGGTCGTTGGAGCGAGGCTTGCCCGCGAAGAACGTTAACGCGGTGGGTCTGGCCCACCGCGGCGCATGATTCGCGGGCAAGCCTCGCTCCAACGGAGCTACGCCAGCCTCACACGGGCGCCATCATCCTCGCTTTGCGCCCATCCGGCCCTACGTCAAATGACGTAGCCCGGTACGTCATGGTGCGTATACCGGCTTTCGTCCCGCGACTTCATGCTTGCTCCAACCTCGCCACGACGCCTTAACCGGATCTCGGCGAACCACCAGCACAGGAGCGGGAACATGGATTCACGACTGACAGGCGCCAAACGTTTTTTGCCGCGTCGATTGGCGTTGGGCGCAGCTGCGCTCTCGCTGATTGCGGCAGGTGTATTTGGCCAGGTGGCTTTGGCCGATGACGCCAACACCACCGGACTTGCCGTTACCGCTACTGAAGTAACCGTGGGCCAGCTGCACTCGGCGACCGGCACCATGGCGATTTCCGAGACCGGTTCGATCCAGGCCGAACGGCTGGCCATTGATCAGATCAATGCGTCGGGTGGCATCCTCGGTCGGCAGATCAAGGTTGTGCAGGAAGACGGCGCGTCCGACTGGCCAACCTTTGCCGAGAAAGCCAAGAAGCTGCTGGTCGGCGACAAGGTAGCGGCGGTCTTCGGTTGCTGGACGTCGGCGTCGCGCAAAGCGGTGTTGCCCGTCTTCGAGAAAGAAAACGGCCTGCTGTATTACCCGACCTTTTATGAAGGCCTGGAACAGTCGAAAAACGTGATTTACACCGGCCAGGAAGCCACCCAGCAAATCCTCGCCAGCCTGGACTGGATCGCCAAGACCAAAGGCGCCAAGACCTTTTACCTGATCGGCTCGGATTACATCTGGCCGCGTACCTCGATGAAGATCGCCCGCAAGCACATTGAAAACGTGCTGCACGGCACCGTGGTTGGCGAAGATTACTACCCACTGGGCAACACCCAGTTCGGTTCGCTGATCAACAAGGTCAAGCTGAAAAAACCTGACGTGGTCTTCGCTGCGGTCGTCGGCGGTTCCAACGTTGCTTTCTACAAACAGCTCAAGGCGGCAGGCGTTGATTCCACCAAGCAGACCTTGCTGACGCTTTCGGTCACCGAAGACGAACTGCTGGGTATCGGCGGCGAAAACATGAAGGGCTTCTTCGCTTCGATGAAGTACTTCCAGAGCCTGGATAACCCCAACAACAAAGCCTTCGTCGACAGCTTCAAGGCCAAGTACGGCAAGGATTCGGTCATGGGCGACGTGACTCAGGCCGCTTACCTGGGCCCATGGTTGTGGAAGGCCGCCGTCGAAAAAGCCGGCAGCTTCGACGTCGACAAAGTGGTCGCCGCATCCCCTGGCATCGAGCTGAAAACCGCACCTGAAGGCTACGTGAAAATCCACGAAAACCATCACTTGTGGAGCAAGACGCGCATTGGCGAAGTGCAGGCCGACGGCCAGTTCAAAGTCATCTACGAGTCGGAGTTGATCGAGCCGAATCCGTTTCCTAAAGGCTACCAATAACAGAGCCGCTTCGCGGGACGTTGTAGGACCGGCTTCAGCCGGGAGGGCGTCAGTTCACTTACCGCAAATCATGTGCTGTTTCGCAAATAGCCCTCCCGGCTAAAGCCGGTCCTACGACGCTGCCACAACCGCACTTTTCCACCTCGGAGACCATCATCATGGAATGGCTATCGGAATTTGGTGCCATCGCGGCGATGCAGGGGTTCAACGGGCTTTCCGTGTTCTGCGTCCTGCTGCTGATGGCCCTGGGGCTGGCGATCATTTTTGGCCAGATGGGCGTTATCAACATGGCCCATGGTGAATTTCTCACCATCGGCGCATACACCACTTACGTCATGTCCAGCCTGACGCTGCAGTACATGCCGTCCATGCAGCCTTATTACTTCTTCTTCGCCATCGCGTTGTCGTTCGTGGTGGCTGGTGCGGTGGGCTGGGTCGTCGAGTCGGTGATGATCAGCCGCTTGTACCATCGTCCGCTGGATACCTTGCTCGCCACCTGGGGTTTGTCGCTGGTGATGCAGCAGGGTTTTCGTTCGATCTTCGGCGCCCGGGAAGTCAGCGCCACGCCGCCGGAATGGCTGATGGGTTCGGTGAGCCTGAGCGATGCCATTGAGATTCCGCGTAACGGTCTGTTCGTCATGGGCCTGACTGTTCTGCTCACAGCGACGATTTTCCTGATGCTGTATCGCACCCGCTGGGGCCTGCATGTGCGGGCTACGGTACAGAACCGGATCATGAGTCGTGCCGTGGGGATCAACACCCGCAAGGTTGACCGCATGACCTTCGCCCTGGGTTGCGGCGTGGCCGGGGTCGCCGGTGCTGCATTCACCACCATCGGCTCCACCGGGCCAACCGCCGGTTCACTGTACATCGTCGACACCTTTCTGGTGGTGGTTTTCGGCGGTGCGCAAAGCTTGTTCGGAACCATCGCCTCGGCATTTGCCATCGCTCAGACGCAGTCGATTTCCGAGTTTTTCATGAGCGGTTCCATGGCCAAGGTGCTGACCTTGTCGGCGGTAATCCTGATTCTGTTGATGCGCCCGCAAGGGTTGTTTTCCAGCAAAGTACGCAAATAGAGGCGGCCCCATGAATGCTCTAAACCGTAGGACCGGCTTTAGCCGGGAGGGGGCCGGTATGCTCGGCGGCCGGCAGGGTGTGATCGGCCTGCTGATACTCGCCGTGCTGATTCTGGTGGTGTTCCCACTCACCCTCGATGCGTTTCGCTTGAACATGGTCGGCAAATACCTGACCTACGCGTTTGTCGCGGTCGGCCTGGTGTTGTGCTGGGGCTATGGCGGGATTCTCAGCCTGGGGCAGGGCGTGTTCTTCGGCCTGGGCGGCTACTGCATGGCGATGTTTCTCAAGCTGGAAGCGTCGGACCCGGAAAGCACCAAAATCCAGTCCACGCCCGGTATTCCGGACTTCATGGACTGGAACCAGATCACCGAACTGCCCTGGTTGTGGATACCCTTTCACAGTTTCACGTTCACGGTCGTTGCGGTGATCGCGGTACCGGTGTTGTTGGCTTTGGTGATTGGCCTGGCCATGTTCAAGCGTCGGGTCGGTGACGTGTATTTCTCCATCGTCACCCAAGCCATCGCGCTGATCCTGACGGTGCTGATCATCGGCCAGCAAGGCCTGACCGGTGGCGTCAACGGCATTACCGATCTGAAGACGCTGCTGGGCTGGGATATCCGCGACGACAGCGCCAAGCTGGCCTTGTACTTCATCAATGCTGCGCTGCTGTTCGGCTGCATTCTGATCGGCAAATTCATCCTCGCGTCCAAGCTCGGCCGCTTGCTGATGGCCATGCGCGACAAGGAAGAGCGCGTGCGTTTCTCCGGCTACGACGTGGCCAGTTTCAAGATCTTCGTCTACTGCGTTGCGGCCGCGTTTTCGGCGATTGGCGGGGCAATGTTTGCCTTGCAGGTGGGCTTCATGTCGCCGTCGTTCGTGGGCATCGTGCCCTCCATCGAAATGGTGATCTTCGCCGCAGTGGGCGGGCGCATGTCGCTGCTTGGCGCGGTGTACGGCTCGCTGCTGGTCAACTATGGCAAGACGTATTTCTCCGAATCCTTCCCTGAGCTGTGGCTGTACCTGATGGGCGGGTTGTTCATCGCCGTGGTCATGTACTTCCCCAACGGCCTGGCCGGGTTGTGGGAAAGCCATGGTCGCAAGTGGTTCGACCGCGTGCTGCACAAACCCGAGCCGGAGATTGCCAAAGCGGTAGTCATTACGCCGCCGCCGGGACCTGTCGCGGCACCCTCCAAGACTGCCGCGACTTCGATGGAGACTCAGCCATGAGCAGCCCAACGGCTTTTCAAATGCACAAACCGGTGCTGGCCATCGAAGGGCTGACGGTTTCCTTCGACGGTTTCAAGGCGGTGGACGACCTGAATCTGTACATCGACCGCAATGAAGTGCGCGTGGTAATCGGCCCCAACGGTGCGGGCAAGACCACGGTGCTCGACCTGATCTGCGGCAAGACCCGCGCCACCAGCGGCAGTATCCAGTTCGACGGGCGCGAGCTGACCAAGATGCATGAGTACGACATCGTTCGCGCCGGGGTAGGGCGCAAATTCCAGACTCCGTCGATCTACGACAACTTGAGCGTGTTCGAAAACCTGGAAATGTCCTTCCCGGCGGGCCGCTCGGTGTTCGGTGCGCTGTTCTTCAAACGCACCGCCGAAGTGGTGGCGCGGGTCAACGAAGTGGCGGCGGATATCTTCCTCGGCGAATTGCTCCAGCAACAGGCCGGTCTGCTTTCCCACGGGCAGAAGCAGTGGCTGGAAATCGGCATGTTGCTGATGCAGGACCCGGAGCTGCTGATGCTCGACGAGCCGGTGGCGGGCATGAGCGTTAGTGAGCGTTCGCAGACCGCCGAGTTGCTCAATCGCATCAGCCAGGGCCGCTCGGTGCTGGTCATCGAGCACGACATGGAGTTCGTCAAAAGCATCGCGCACAAGGTCACGGTGCTGCACCAGGGCAAGGTTCTGGCCGAAGGCAGCATGGAATCGGTGCAGAACAACCCGAAAGTCATCGAAGTGTATCTGGGCCACTAATAAGGAGCGCGGCATGTTCAAGATCAATCAGCTGGCGTGCGGTTATGGCCAGAGCCAGATTCTTCATGACCTGGACCTCAACGTCGAGAAGCAGGAAATCGTCGCAGTCATGGGCCGCAACGGCATGGGCAAAACCACGCTGTTCAAAAGCCTGATGGGCATCCTCCCACAATGGGGCGGGCAGATTCAGGTGGCGGGTGTGGAAGTTTCCGGCATGGAAACCCACTCGCGGGTTGAGCACGGCATGGCTTACGTCCCACAAGGCCGAATGATTTTTCCGGCCATGAGCGTGCTGGAAAACATTCAGACCGGCTTGCCCGCGTCGGCTCGCGGCATCGTTCCGGAAGACCTCTACGCGCTGTTCCCGGTGCTCTACGACATGCGCGGTCGGCGCGGCGGCAACTTGTCCGGCGGGCAACAGCAGCAACTGGCGATCGCCCGGGCGCTGGCGACCAATCCCAAAGTGCTGTTGCTGGACGAGCCCACCGAAGGCATCCAGCCGTCGATCATCAAGGACATCGCCCGCACCCTCAAAGAGATCCGCACCTTGCGCAACCTGACCATCGTGGTCTCCGAGCAAGTGCTGTCGTTCACCCTGGAAATCGCTGATCGCTTCCTGGTCATCGAGAAGGGCCGCTTCGTGATCGAAGAAACCCGCGCCAATGTCGATGAAGCGACGATCAGCCGGTATTTGTCGGTGTGACACTGATCTGTTGGAGCGAGGCTTGCCCGCGAAGAGGCCGGTACATCCGTCACCTCCACTTGCGTTTGGAACAGTGCTTTCGCGGGCAAGCCTCGCTCCAACAAAAAATATATTCACCCAATGGAGATACGCCATGACCGAAACTCTGATCAAAGTCGACCTCAACCAGCCTGTCACCGAAAACGAAAACATCCACAACCGCTGGCATCCGGACATTCCCATGGCCGCGTGGGTCAAGCCGGGTGATGACTTCATCCTCGAGACCTACGACTGGACTGCCGGCGCGATCAAGAACAACGACGACGCCAGCGACGTGCGCGACGTGGACCTGTCCACCGTGCATTACCTGTCCGGCCCGATTGGCGTGCATGGCGCCGAGCCCGGTGATTTGTTGGTGGTGGACCTGCTCGACATCGGCGCACGTGCCGATTCCCAATGGGGCTTCAACGGGTTTTTCTCGCGCAATAACGGCGGCGGCTTTCTGACCGATCACTTTCCGTCGGCACAAAAAGCCATCTGGGATTTCAAGGGCATGATGACCAGCTCCCGGCACATTCCGGGTGTCGAGTTCGCCGGCCTGATTCACCCCGGTCTGATCGGTTGCCTGCCGGATCACAAAATGCTCGCCGAGTGGAACAAGCGCGAGCAGGAGCTGATCGACACCAATCCGACTCGCGTGCCGCCGTTGGCCAATCCGCCCTCTGCTGCAACTGCGCACCTGGGCAAACTCAAAGGCCCGGCCCGTGATCTGGCGGCCGCGACTGGCGCGCGCACCGTGCCACCCCGCGAGCATGGCGGCAACTGCGACATCAAGGATCTGTCCCGCGGCTCGAAGGTGTTCTTCCCGGTTTACGTGGACGGCGCGGGGCTGTCGGTGGGCGATTTGCACTTCAGCCAGGGCGACGGTGAAATCACCTTCTGCGGCGCCATCGAAATGGCTGGCTGGGTGCACATGCGCGTCGAGCTGATCAAGGGCGGCATGGAGAAATACGGCATCAAGAACCCGGTGTTCAAGCCCAGCCCGATCGTGCCCAACTACAACAAATACCTGATCTTCGAAGGCATCTCGGTGGACGAGGCCGGCAAGCAGCATTACCTGGACGTCAACATCGCCTACCGCCAGGCGTGCCTGAACGCGATCAACTACCTGACCAAGTTCGGCTACTCCCCGGCACAGGGTTATGCGCTGCTGGGTTCTGCGCCGGTGCAAGGGCATATCAGCGGCATCGTCGATATCCCCAACGCCTGCGCGACCCTGTGGCTGCCGACGGAAATCTTCCAGTTCGACATCAACCCCAACGCCAACGGCCCGACCAGGTTTATCGATGGGTTGGTGGATTTGCCGATTGCCTACGATTTGTAGGTTCTACTTGTTGGAGCGAGGCTTGCCCGCGAAGAACGATAACGCGGGATGCCTGATACACCGAGGCGACTGGTTCGCGGGCAAGCCTCGCTCTAACAAGATTTCAACAACTTTCAGGGATTTGCCCATGCCCATGTACGAATTCGATTGCCCCAGCTGTGGCGATTTCACGGCGCTCAAACCCATGGCCGAAAGCGGCATGCCTTGCGCCTGCCCGCAATGCGGCGAGTCGAGCATGCGGGTGATTCTGTCGGCGCCGGGTTTGAGTACGGTGTCAGGCAACAAGCGCCGCGCCCTCGAAACCAATGAGCGCAGCGCCAACGCCCCCAAAACCGTGGCCGAATACCAGGAAAGCAAGCGTCACCCCAGCGGTTGCTCCTGCTGTGCGCCGAGCAAAACCGTGCTGCCGACCAAGGCCAATCCCCATGCGCTGAAAGGCAAGATGGCAGGAAGGCCATGGATGATCAGTCATTGAAACCCGGATCACAGGATCAGGCCTGCCACCAGCACGTGCGGCAGGACTGCGTTATACAAGTTGCCGATCGGTTCGCTAGACCTTTGCCGCTTCGGTCGGCACCCGGCCATAGATATCGGTGAAACGCACGATGTCGTCTTCACCGAGGTATTCGCCGCTCTGCACCTCGATCATCACCAGATCGATGACCCCCGGATTGACCAGGCGATGGGTATGTCCTGGTTTTATGAAGGTGGATTCATTGGTGTCGAGCATGAATTCGGCATCGTTATTGGTGACGCTGGCCATGCCGCTGACGACAATCCAGTGCTCGCTGCGATGGTGATGCATTTGCAATGAAAGCGATGCCTGGGGGCGGACCACGATGCGTTTGATCTTGAAGCGCTTGCCTTCCTCCAGCACGGTATAAGTGCCCCATGGCCGGGTGACCGTGCGATGCAGGCGATAGGCATCATGGCCCTGGCGCTTGAGTTCCTGAGCGATGACTTTCACATCCTGGCTGCGCGTGCCATCGGCGATCAGCAAGGCGTCCGGCGTGTCGATGATGATCAGGTCATCCAGGCCGATGCCACCTACCAGGCGATTCGGCGAGTCGATGTAACAGTTGGTCACGTCGTGCAGCACGGTCTGACCGTTGCACTGGTTGCCTAGCTCATCGACCGGGGTCAGTTCGCGCAAGGCCTGCCAGGAGCCGATATCGCTCCAGCCCAACTGGCAAGGGATCACCGCGACCTTTTGCGAGCGTTCCATTAGCGCGTAGTCAATGGAGATATCCGGCGCCAGGGCAAAGGAATGGCTGTCCAGCTCCAGTTGCAGTTCGTGATTGCCTTGCTTGCTGGTGCTTTGCTCAAGGCATTTCTCGACCGCCGCGAGGATCTGCGGCGCATGCTCCCGGAATTCGCTCAGCAGCGTATCGGCGCGCATGCAAAACATGCCGGCATTCCATAAATGCAGGCCACCGTCCAGATAGCTTTGCGCGGTCGCCGCGTCCGGTTTTTCAATAAAACGCGCGACCTGATAGCCGTGGTCGTTCAACGACTGACCTTTTTCGATGTAGCCGAAACCGGTTTCCGCCTTGTCCGGCAAGATCCCGAAGGTCACCAGCCAGCCCTGGTCAGCCAGGACTCGTGCCTGCTGGACCGCTGCGGAGAAGGCCGCGACGTCGGCAATCAGGTGGTCTGCCGGCAGAATCAGCAACTGGGCGTCTTCGCCATACAGGCGGGCCACGTGCAAGGCGGCGGCAGCCACTGCCGGTGCGGTATTGCGGCCAAATGGCTCAAGGATGAAATCCAGCGCGACCCGGGTTTTGTTCAGTTGCCGGTAGTCGTCAACCGTGCGGAAGTACACCTCCCGATTGGTTACGGTGAGCAATCGATCAACGTCGGGCAGCCCTACGGCGCGCATGAAGGTTTTCTGCAGCAGGCTTTCGCCGTCGGGAAGCCGTATGAAAGGTTTGGGCATGGCTTCGCGGGAGACCGGCCACAACCGGGTGCCGGCGCCGCCGGCGATGATGCAAGGGATGAGGGTGCTCATCAATTAGCCTCACGAGTGAAAAGCACTGCGGGGACAGTGCGTAAAGGTTGTAAGTGTCTAACCACGCAGCCCCTTTTTAGACGACATGACAAATCAGGTATTGAGCGGTCAATAAAACGTCACTTGTCGCGAAAGATAAAAATATAGTCAGTATTTTGGCTTGTGCGCGATTTTCACGACCCCTTCTGTCGTTTTGCTGATATTTCTCGTTCGTTATCCATTCGAAACGCAGTGGGCTGCTATTTAGCTGAGTGAACCACCCCCAAGCGGATATTTTTGGGGAGTAAAGCTCATGAAACGGGACGTGTCCGAAGAAATCAGCCGCCCGGGAGAAATTATTCTGCGATTGAAGGGTTTTTCTTCTTCCGCTGAGGTCAACATCTTGCGCAATGAATCAGAGGGGAGGGCGCGTTGATGACAGGTCGAAAAGCGATGTTAATTCTGCACGGTAAGCAGGCACTCAATGAAGAAGTGCGCGCGGCCGTGATGGACAAGCGCAATGAAGGTTGGGAGTTGGACGTGCGTGTCACATGGGAGGGCGGCGATGCGCAACGTCTGGTAAAAGAAGCGCTGGCTGCAGGACACACGCAAATCATTGCGGGTGGCGGCGACGGTACGTTGCGGGACATCGCCGAAGCCCTGGCAGATACCGACGCAGAGCTGACCATCATGCCGCTGGGCACCGCCAATGATTTCGCACGAGCGGCGGGCGTCCCACTGGAACCCAAGGCGGCCCTGGACTTGCTGGATGTGCCTGCGCGTCCGGTGGATCTCGGCGAAGTCGACGGCAAGGTATTTCTCAACATGGCAACCGGCGGTTTCGGTAGCCAAGTCACCGCCAACACCTCGGAAGACCTGAAAAAGGTCCTGGGTGGTGCCGCTTATCTGTTCACCGGGCTGACACGCTTCAGTGAGCTGAGCACGGCCTACGGTGAATTGAATGGTCCGGATTTCCACTGGCGCGGCGACTTGCTGGCACTGGGCATCGGCAATGGCCGACAAGCCGGGGGTGGACATGTGCTGTGCCCAACTGCGCTGGCCGATGACGGTTTGCTCGATATCAGCATCTTGCCCGCACCCCAGGAACTGGTCGGTACCCTGAGAGGACTGCTGGAGGGCGGGTTGGGCATCGACAACATGTTCATTCGCGCGCGTCTGCCCTGGATCGAACTGAAGTCGGCCCAAGGGCTGGATATCAATCTGGACGGCGAGCCGTTGTCAGGCGAAAACCTGCGATTTTCGGCGCGTCCGGCAGCGCTGCATGTGCATCTGCCGGCCGATTCTGCGCTGTTCACGACGCCCCGGCACATAGCTCATGCGGACTGACCCTCTGGATCTTCCGGTGGGAGAGGACTTGTCGTCCAGGCGCCGCGTTGTCGCGCAGCAAACACCGGCACCCGTTGGAACGAGCATTTTCCTGCGTCCGTCACGCTTCCAGCAGGTCGGGTGGCAGAGGTGAGATTTGCCAGCAGCTCACGCTGTTCGCTGTCGTCGAGCAGTAACAGCCCGTCGCGGGGATCGATCAGTTCGAGTTGCCAGGCGAGCAGGGCGAAACAGTCTTTCAACACTTGCAGCACGTTGTCCTGGAAATGCCTGTCGAGCATTGCGGCACTCAACACACTCAGCAATTGCCGGGAGAAGTCCGCAACGCCGGCAACCGCAGCGTTTTCTGCCGCGTCGCTGAGTTTGTGCAACGTGGCGATCAGGCAGTCAATGGCGTCTTGATCGTCGTTGATCAGTTCCAGGTGCGACAGGCATTCTTGCAAGCGGCTCAGAAGCGCCTGGGTTTCGCTGAGAAATTCGGGATATCTGTCTTGCCATTGAAGGCCGTTCAGCATGCTTGATCTCCACATTCCATGGCCGGCGACTGGGGCTCGCGTTCGACGAGTGGCTGCCAGTTAATGTGGATTTCCAATGGAAGTCTGTAGGCCGATTCTGAAGTTCGCCAAAACCTGACCGGTCTCCCATTTGCCGTGCCCGACACTCTGAAAGAAAATTCCGACAAGCGATGGTGTTAATGTGACATCAAGCTTGGGACGTGGCATTTTATTGCGATTAAGGTCTCGCTCACATCAGCCGATAACAGGTCTAGCGGACTCACTGTGACCCACGCTTCTGGAGCTATACATGGCTGGCATTCTCGACTCGGTAGATCAACGCACACAGCTGGTGGGCGAGAACCGCCTGGAAATTCTCATGTTTCGCCTGGCGGGTCGGCAGTTATTCGCCATCAACGTGTTCAAGGTCCAGGAAGTGTTACAGCTGCCGAAGCTGACCCTGATGCCCCAGCGGCACGCGTTCGTCTGCGGTGTGGTCAATCTGCGCGGCCAGACATTGCCGGTGATCGACCTTTCCCAGGCAATCGGTATGCGCCCGTTGGTGCCGGGGCCAACCAGTACGATCATCGTTACCGAATACAACCGCTCGGTTCAGGCATTTCTGGTCGGTGGCGTGGACCGCATCGTCAACATGAACTGGGAGTCGATCCTGCCGCCACCGGCCAGCGCCGGGCGTCAGCACTACCTGACCGCCATCAGCAAGGTCGATGACCAGCTGGTGGAAATCATCGACGTGGAAAAAGTCCTCGCTGAAATCGTGCCGTACAACGCCAAAGTCTCGCGCGAGAAGCTCGAAGATCCGATTCTCGAGCGTGCCCGTGGCCGGGAAATCCTGCTGGTCGACGACTCGAAAGTGGCGCTCAGCCAACTGCGTGACACCTTGTCCCAGCTCGGCGTGAAGCTGCACGTAGCCAGCGACGGCCTCAAGGCGCTGAACATGCTCAAGGGCTGGGCGGACAGCGGCGAAGTCATGACCGACAAACTGCTGATGATCTTTACCGATGCCGAAATGCCGGAAATGGACGGCTACCGTCTGACCACCGAAATCCGTAACGACCCACGCCTGCGCGAATTGTATGTCGTGCTGCACACCTCGCTGTCCGGCAGTTTCAACGAATCCATGGTGAAAAAGGTCGGCTGCGACAACTTCCTTTCCAAATTCCAGCCCGACAAACTGGTGGATGTGGTGCGTGAGCGCCTGATGATGATCCACGGCTGATGTTTGTGCCTGCCTGAATCCGGGTTGATACCCGCTCGGGCAGGTCGTTTTTGTCTGTCTGATTCCTGGCAGGTTCGTATAAGCTTGTTGCTCTCCGAGCCTTCGCTTATCACCTGCTACACAAGGATCAGGCCATGTTGCATCTCAGTGCGCTGTATCAATTCCCCCTCAAATCCTGCAAGGCCCATGTGTTGCAGCAGGCGGCGTTTGACGAACTGGGGATGGTCGGCGATCGACGCTGGATGCTGGTGGAAGAAAGCAGCGGTCGTTTCCTGACCCAGCGCGCCTTGCCGCACATGTCGCAACTTTCAGTGCTTTGGAACAGCGATGGCGGCGTCACGCTGTCGGCGCCCGGTCATTCGCCCCTTGACGTGCCACTTCCCGAGAACAGCGAGCCCACATTGCGTGGCGTCACGCTCTGGCGCGATACCCTGCGCGTACCGGATGCCGGTGACGAAGCGGCGCGCTGGGTCAGCGACTTCATCGGCAAGCCGACGCGCATGGTTTATGTGCCCTCGGATCGTGCGCGCTGGTTGCCCAGTGGTTACGGCACTATCGATGACAAGGTCGGGTTCGCCGATGGATTCCCGTTGCTGTTGATCGGTCAGGCATCGCTGGATGACTTGTCCGCCAGAATCGGCCGCCCGCAAGAGATGCTGCGCTTTCGTCCGAACCTGGTGGTCGAAGGCGCTGAAGCCTTTGCCGAGGATGGCTGGAAACGTATTCGCATCGGCGACATCGAATTCCGCCTGCTCAAAGGCTGCTCGCGCTGCATCCTGACCACCATCGACCCGGCCACCGGCGAGCGCAACGCCGACCGCGAACCCCTGACCACCCTCAAGACTTATCGCGAACGCGAAGGGGATGTGTGGTTTGGCCAGAACATGGTCAGTGATGGGCGCGGGGTGATCGAGGTGGGGATGCCAGTTGAAATTCTGGAGTGATTAAATAGCGGTCCGTAGGAGCGAGGCTTGCCCGCGAAGAGGAGCGACGCGGTGGGTCTGGCCTACCGCGCTGCCTGATTCGTGGGCAAGTCGGAACGCCGCCCGCTCGCTCCAACAAATTCAGCACTCACAAATCATCGAAAAACCGCTCATGCCAATCCACCAGCGGCTGCGGTGAGTTGAGCTTTTGTCCGTAGATCACCGAATAAGACAACACGTTCTGCACATACTGGCGGGTTTCGTCGAACGGGATGCTTTCCACCCAGACGTCAAAGGCCAGGTGATTGGCGCCCTTGAGCCATTGGCGAACGCGGCCAGGGCCTGCGTTGTAAGCCGCCGACGCCAGCACGCGGTTACCGTTGAACTGGCTATGCACCTGGCTCAAGTAAGCTGCGCCGAGCTGGATGTTGGTGTCCGGATCCAGCACTTGCTGAGGCGATGCCAGCGGAATGCTGAACTTGCGCGCAGTTTCCTTGGCCGTGGCCGGCATCAGTTGCATCAGGCCGCTGGCGCCAACACCGGAGCGGGCATCGTCCATGAAGGCGCTTTCCTGGCGGGTAATCGCGAACACCCAGCTTGAATGCAAACCACGCAGCTGCGCTTCACGGACCAGTGTTTCGCGGTGGGCCATCGGGAAGCGGATATCCAGATCGTCCCAATATTGCGCCTGGCTGATGGTGCGGATGGCCGGGAAGTACCATTTCAGGTCATAGGCCAGTTTTGCCTGGGCGACCATTTCATCACGGCTGAACGAACGGCTGACGTGGTACCACTCACGGCGACCGTCGACGATCTGCCCGCGCGCATGAAATTCCAGAGCCCGACGCACGCCGGGTGTATTGCGCACTTTGGTGATCAGCGCCTGACTGAGCAGCAGCGGCTTGTTGTTGAGCTGATAGGAGCTTTGCGTGCGGTCGGCGGCGAGGAATCCGTAGAAATCCCGCTCTTTCGCCACGCCTTTATAGAGGTTGGCAATCAACGGGCTGCCAGGTTGGGCAAGTTCCAGTGAGCGCGCTTCCCAGTAGCGCCAGCGATTGGTGTCGGCCAGATCCTTGGGCAGGCGGCGGGTCAGCTCGTAGGCATCTTCCCAGCGGCCAAGCCGCAACAGCAGGCGCAGACGCCATTCGGTGACGGTGTTGTCACGCAGTTCCGGGTCGTACTTGGTCATCACTTCCAACGCGCGGCCATCGTAGCGGCGGGCCAGGGTCAAGCCGATTTCCTTGGCGATCTGCACCTGTTCTTCCCGGGAGAAGTGCATGGTGGTCGCGTAGCCGTCGAGCATTTCCAGGGCTTTCTGCGGGTCCTGTTTCGCCAGACGCCGCAGGCCGAGCCCAACGACATCGGACATGGCTTCATCGACCGGAGCGAATTGGCCCGGGTTGTTGAGCATTTCCGGCTTCTTCGCCACCGCCAGCAGCAATCTGCCTTGTGGGGCCAGGCTGTTGAGACTGTTGACCAGTGTTGTCGCCAGGCTGTAGTTGCCAGCGGTGGCCGCGAGCTTGGCGCGCTGCCAGCGTTTCTGCTCTGGCAACTGGCCGTCGGCTGCCCATTGCGCGAAGAAGCCGTCGCACGCTTCCGGCAGTGTCTTGCCGGTCATCCACAGTTTTTCAGCGTTCGCGTAGCCCTCGGCTTTCTTGCCGTGGCCCAGCAGATACTGGCCGTACAGGCAGTCGAGTTCGACGAAATTCATCTTCGGGTCGTAATACTTGACGAAGGGTTGCCAGTCACCGCGTTCGGCCAGCGAGCGCAACCAGCGCAATTTCATCCAGTTGGCCTGCGGCAGGTCGCCGTGCTCGGCCAGGAATTTCTCGATTTCCGGATTGCTGGCGCTTTTGAGTCGGGCGGTCAGCTCGTCGTAGGCCAGATAGGGCTCCAGCGGATAGTCGGCCAGTTCAGCGGCGTACATCCGATAAGGGCCGGTGTCGCCTTTGGCCAGCGCGCGCTTGGCCTCATCGTAATATTGGCGTTGTTGACCAAGATCCGCGGCGTAGGTGCTCTGGGCCACGGTTGCCGAGAGGATGAGGCAGGAGAAAAGACCGAACAAGCGACTGCGCATGAGACTTCCGAGCAGATGAATCGTGAAAAGTGCCGCTAGCTTAGCCTTTTGCCAGCTCCGGGTGAAAGCATTGCCGACGGGGGTGTCGCACTTGGAAATAAATGACGACTATATAAGGAGGCAACCGCTCCTATGGTGGCCGGTCAATCATCACTGAAAGCCAACATAGGCCCGCTATCTCAGGTAGAATGCGCCCCCAGTTTTTGGAGAAGCTCATGACCCTGCTCAAATTCACCGATGTGTCCCTTGCTTTCGGCGCCATGCCGTTGTTGGACAAGGTGTCCTGGCAAATTGCCCGTGGTGAGCGGGTGTGCATCATCGGCCGAAACGGTACCGGCAAGTCCAGCATGTTGAAGCTGGTCAAAGGTGTGCAAAAACCCGACGACGGGGCTGTCTGGCGTGCGCCGGGGCTCAAGATCGGCGAACTGCCCCAGGAATTGCCGGTGGCCGACGAGAGGACTGTATTCGACGTCGTAGCCGAAGGCCTGGATGGCGTTGGCGCCTTGCTCGCGCAATACCATCACCTGGCGCAGAACTGCGTAACCGAGGAAGACCTCGACAAGCTGATGCATGTGCAGCAAGACCTCGAAGCCCGTGACGGCTGGCGTCTGCAGCAATTGGTCGACAGCACCCTGAGTCGCCTGCAACTGCCGGCCGACAAGACCCTGGCCGAGTTGTCCGGTGGCTGGCGTCGTCGCGTGCTGCTTGCTCAGGCGCTGGTGTCCGAGCCGGATCTGCTGCTGCTCGATGAGCCAACCAACCACCTGGACATCGGCGCCATCGCCTGGCTCGAAGAAGCCTTGATGGGCTTCCAGGGCGCCGTGTTGTTCATCACGCACGACCGTTCTTTCCTGCAGAACCTGGCAACCCGGATTCTGGAGCTGGATCGCGGCGGCCTGATCGACTGGAACGGCGACTACGCCAGCTTCCTGGTCCACAAGGAAGCCATGCTCTCGGCGGAAGAGACCGCCAACGCACTGTTCGACAAGCGTCTGGCCCAGGAAGAAGTCTGGATTCGCCAGGGCATCAAGGCCCGTCGTACCCGTAACGAAGGCCGCGTGCGTGCTCTCAAAGAGTTGCGTGTAGAGCGCAGCGAACGTCGCGAGCGCACCGGCAAGGCCAACATCCAGCTGGATACCGCCGATAAATCCGGCAAGCAGGTCATGGTCCTCGACAACGTCAGCTTCGCTCATCCGGGCGGCCCGATGTTGATCAAGGATTTCTCCATGGTCCTGCAGCGCGAAGACCGTATTGGTCTGCTCGGCGCCAACGGTACCGGCAAGACCACCTTGCTCAAGCTAATGCTCGATAACCTGCAGCCGACTAACGGCTCGGTTGAGGTCGGCACACGCCTGGACGTGGCTTACTTCGACCAGCTGCGCCATCAGCTGGATCTGGAAAAAACCGTTATCGATAACGTCGCCGAAGGTCGTGACTTCATCGATATCGACGGCCAGAGCCGTCACGTGTTGAGCTATCTGGGCGATTTCCTGTTCAGCCCGCAGCGTGCCCGCACGCCGGTCAAGGCGCTGTCCGGCGGTGAACGAGCGCGCTTGTTGCTGGCCAAGCTGTTCAGCAAGCCGGCCAACCTGCTGGTGCTCGACGAACCGACCAACGACCTGGACGTTGAAACCCTGGAACTGCTGGAAGAAGTGCTGCTGACCTTCAAGGGCACCGTGTTGATGGTCAGTCACGATAGGGCATTCCTCGACAACGTCGTCACCAGTACGCTGGTGTTCGAAGGCGAAGGCAAGGTTCGTGAATACGTCGGTGGTTATCAGGACTGGCTGCGTCAGGGTGGCTCGCCACGTCTGCTGGGCGTGACTGATACCAAGTCCGGCAAAGCCGAGCTGGCCACCGCAGTCGTCGAAGCAACGCCTGTTGCTGCCAAAGACATGCCGGTTGCCAAGAAAAAGCTCAGCTACAAGCTGCAACGCGAGCTGGAAGCGCTGCCTGAGCAAATCGACGAAGTCGAAGCGCAGATGGCTGCCTTGAATGCTGAAATGGCTGAGGCTGGTTTCTACCAGCGTCCTGCCGAACAGACCGCCGCAGTGCTGGCCCAGCTGGAAAACCGGCAGGCTCAGCTTGACGGTTTGCTGGAGCGTTGGGCTGAACTGGACGCCTGAGTGCGTTTGGCGTTGCCATAAAAAAGCCCGGATCATTCAATGATTCGGGCTTTTTGCTGCCGGGCTGCGATGGAGTTGGCAGTTATTCAGCTTTTTTCAGGCGTACGGCCAGCACGTCACAGGGGGCGCCGTGCAGCACGTCATTGGCGGTCGAGCCGAGCAGCAGGGCCAGGCCGTGACGGCCGTGGCTACCGACCACGATCAGGTCGCAGTTTTCCTTGCGGGCCAGTTCGTGAATTTCCTGACGCGGTTGCCCGTAGACAAGATGGGCGTCGCCCACGTTGACTTCAGGGTAATTGACTTTCAGTGCGGCCAATTTTTCCTTGGCCTGATCGAACTGCTGTTGTTGCAGCTGCGAAAGGTCCATGGGCACGTCGCCACCGAAGGCCATGGCCATGGGTTCGACGATATGCACCAGTGAAAGCTTGGCTCCGTTGCGCACTGCTACCTCGCGACCGCGGGCAAGTACAGGGCTGCACTCTTCAGTAAGGTCAACGGCGACCAGAATGTGTTCATACTTCATGAGGAAGTCCTCCGGAGGTTTGCAATGGCGTCAGTATGGCTGGTTCATGCCTTTCTGGGCAGACCCTTGTTTTTAACAGTGCGAATCAAAAGGCAGGCAGCAATATGACGGTCTGGATAATCCTGTCAATCGTTGGTGTGATGCTCAGCCCATTGGTGTGGCTGCGGCCGTCGCGGCAGCAGAGCGGCAGAATGGCACTGCGTATGGAGGCGCGGCGCATGGGGCTGGCCATGCAACTGGCGCCGCAGGAGTGGCCGCACTGGTTGCCCAAGGAGCCACCGAGCCCTTGTGCGCAATATCACCGACCACGACGCATGGAAAAAGCCGCATCCTGGGTGTATTGGCAGACTGAGGCCGGCGTCTGGCTCAATCGCTGGCGTGAGCCCTGCGAGGACGAGCGCTTGTTGACTCAATTCAACACGCTGCCCGCTGATGTGTTCAAGGTCGAGGCTGACGAGCAAATGATTGCCCTGTATTGGGCCGAGCGGGGCGAGACAGAAGTATTGCAGCGTATTGCTGCAGTGCTTAAAGCCCTGGCTTGAGGCCCGTGGACTGAATCTCAGGCATTAAAAAGCCCGACAACAACATCGGGCTGGGGTTGGCCAGGCAGGCCGATAATCTGTAGCGCATCTCGGTGCAATGCCGAAAAAGCGCGGGCTAGAGCGGCGGGGTCGAATGATCGGTTCAGCCGTCTTGTGCAGTGCGCTGAATGTAGACCTTCTGCGCCGTTTTGTCGCGATTCCTTCACTTTTTTTTCTTGCGTGACCTGCTTCAGTGCAAAAACCTGTCCGGGTTTATCACCGTTTGTTCACGATAAACGCGCTGAATGACTGCCAATCATCGTCGCTGACCGGGACGATTACTTGCGCAGACGCCGATCATTTCCCGGTTTTATTGGCATTTAGCCGAATTGACAATTATCCGGATTTGGAAGATGGTGTGCGTACCCAAATCAAACGGGCGTATGAATTGAGCGTTTGGTCCGTCAGACCGCTCTTACAGAATCCCGGCTACTTACACCGGCGGGTGTGCCTGGTGATTTGGCGCTTCATCGACGGTGACGTCGTAGTCACGCCAGAACCAGCGTCCGGTGTGTATTGTTCAGCTTCCATATCGTGGAGATCAGTTGATGATTTACGAAGGTAAAGCCATCACGGTTAAGGCTCTTGAGAGTGGCGTCGTCGAATTGAATTTCGATCTCAAGGGTGAGTCCGTCAACAAGTTCAACCGTCTCACCCTCAACGACCTGCGTCAGGCCGTGGACACCATCAAGGCTGATGGTTCGATCAAGGGCGTGATTGTCACCAGCGGCAAAGACGTGTTTATCGTCGGTGCTGACATCACCGAATTCGTCGAAAACTTCAAATTGCCGGACGCCGAGCTATTGGCGGGCAATCTGGAAGCCAACCGGATTTTCAGCGACTTTGAAGACCTTGGCGTACCGACCGTAGTCGCCATCAATGGCGTCGCGTTGGGCGGTGGCCTGGAAATGTGCCTGGCCGCTGACTATCGCGTCATGTCCAGCAGCGCCAAGATCGGCCTGCCGGAAGTCAAACTCGGCCTCTACCCTGGCTTCGGCGGTACGGTTCGCCTGCCACGGATCATCGGTGCCGATAACGCCATCGAGTGGATTGCTTCCGGTAAAGAAAACCGTGCTGAAGACGCGCTGAAAGTCGGCGCAGTCGATGCTGTAGTCGCACCAGAAAAACTGCGCGATGCAGCCCTGGACCTGATCAAGCGCGCCATCTCCGGCGAGTTCGATCACAAGGCCAAGCGCCAGCCGAAGCTGGACAAGCTCAAGCTGAACGCCATCGAACAGATGATGGCCTTCGAAACCGCCAAGGGTTTCGTTGCCGGTCAAGCCGGTCCGAACTATCCGGCGCCGGTGGAAGCGATCAAGACCATCCAGAAAGCCGCGAACTTCGGTCGTGACAAGGCGCTGGAAATCGAAGCCGCCGGTTTCGTGAAAATGGCCAAGACTTCTGCGGCGCAGAGTCTGATCGGTCTGTTCCTGAACGATCAGGAACTGAAAAAGAAAGCCAAGATCTACGACGAAGTCGCCAAGGACGTGAAGCAGGCCGCCGTATTGGGCGCTGGCATCATGGGCGGCGGTATTGCCTATCAATCGGCTGTCAAAGGCACGCCGATCCTGATGAAGGACATCCGCGAAGACGCCATTCAACTGGGTCTGAACGAAGCAGCCAAATTGCTCGGCGGTCGCGTTGAAAAAGGCCGTCTGACCGTGCCGAAAATGGCTGAAGCGCTTAACGCGATTCGTCCGACGCTGTCCTACGGCGATTTCGGTAATGTCGATCTGGTGGTTGAAGCCGTCGTCGAGAACCCCAAAGTCAAGCAGGCAGTATTGGCCGAAGTCGAGTCCCAGGTGGGCGAAGACACCATTCTGGCGTCCAACACCTCGACGATATCCATCAGCCTGTTGGCCAAAGCCCTCAAGCGCCCGGAAAACTTCGTCGGCATGCACTTCTTCAACCCGGTGCACATGATGCCGCTGGTTGAGGTGATCCGTGGCGAGAAGTCCAGTGAAGTCGCCGTCGCTACCACCGTGGCCTACGCCAAGAAAATGGGCAAGAACCCGATTGTGGTCAATGACTGCCCGGGCTTTTTGGTCAACCGCGTGCTGTTCCCGTACTTCGGCGGTTTCGCCAGACTGGTCAGCGCGGGCGTGGACTTCGTGCGCATCGACAAGGTCATGGAAAAATTCGGCTGGCCAATGGGCCCGGCGTATTTGATGGACGTGGTCGGCATCGACACCGGTCACCATGGTCGTGATGTGATGGCCGAAGGCTTCCCGGATCGCATGAAGGACGACCGTCGCTCTGCCATCGACGCGCTCTACGAAGCCAAGCGCCTGGGCCAGAAGAATGGCAAAGGTTTCTACGCCTACGAGACGGACAAGAAGGGCAAGCCGAAGAAAGTCAGCGATGCCGCTGTGCTTGAAGTGCTCAAGCCGGTCATCTACGAACAGCGCGAAGTGTCCGACGAGGACATCATCAACTGGATGATGATCCCGCTGTGCCTGGAAACCGTGCGTTGCCTGGAAGACGGTATCGTCGATACCGCCGCAGAAGCCGATATGGGCTTGATCTACGGCATCGGTTTCCCTCCGTTCCGCGGCG
This sequence comes from Pseudomonas syringae, assembly GCF_001698815.1. Taxonomy (GTDB): domain Bacteria; phylum Pseudomonadota; class Gammaproteobacteria; order Pseudomonadales; family Pseudomonadaceae; genus Aquipseudomonas; species Aquipseudomonas syringae_A. Next base: position 113,622 of record NZ_LGSI01000051.1, read on the forward strand.
GTGCGTTGCGTTACATCGACTCGATCGGCGTCGCTGAGTTCGTCGCCCTGGCTGACCAATATGCTGACTTGGGCGCCTTGTACCACCCGACTGCGAAGCTGCGTGAAATGGCCAAGAACGGCCAGAGCTTCTTCGGTTAAGCGCCTTTCAGGAGTGAATTTATGAGTTTGAATCCAAGAGACGTCGTGATTGTCGACTTCGGTCGCACCCCGATGGGCCGCTCCAAGGGTGGCATGCACCGCAATACCCGCGCCGAAGACATGTCGGCGCACCTGATCAGCAAATTGCTGGAACGCAACAGCAAAGTCGACCCGGCTGAAGTCGAGGACGTGATCTGGGGCTGCGTCAACCAGACCCTGGAGCAGGGCTGGAACATCGCCCGCATGGCGTCGCTACTGACGCAGATTCCGCACACCTCGGCGGCACAAACCGTGAGCCGTCTGTGCGGTTCGTCGATGAGCGCACTGCACACCGCGGCGCAAGCGATCATGACCGGCAACGGCGATGTCTTCGTCATTGGCGGCGTTGAGCACATGGGCCACGTCAGCATGATGCACGGCGTCGATCCAAACCCGCACATGTCGCTGTACGCAGCGAAGGCGTCGGGCATGATGGGTCTGACAGCGGAAATGCTCGGCAAGATGCACGGCATTACCCGTGAGCAACAAGATGCTTTCGGCGTGCGTTCGCACCAGTTGGCCCACAAGGCAACGCTGGAAGGCAAGTTCAAGGACGAAATCATCCCGATGCAAGGGTATGACGAGAACGGCCTGCTCAAGGTTTTCGACTACGACGAGACCATTCGTCCGGAGACAACCCTGGAAAGCCTCGCGGCCTTGAAGCCGGCTTTCAACCCGAAAGGCGGAACTGTGACCGCGGGCACATCGTCGCAGATCACTGATGGCGCATCATGCATGATCGTCATGTCTGCCCAACGTGCCCAGGATCTTGGTATCCAGCCGATGGCGGTCATCCGCTCCATGGCCGTGGCCGGTGTCGACCCGGCAATCATGGGTTACGGGCCAGTGCCTGCTACCCAGAAAGCCTTGAAGCGCGCGGGTCTGAGCATCTCGGATATCGACTTCTTCGAGCTCAACGAAGCTTTCGCCGCACAGGCCCTGCCAGTGCTGAAAGATTTGAAAGTGCTCGACAAGATGAACGAGAAGGTTAACCTGCACGGCGGTGCTATCGCTCTGGGCCATCCATTTGGATGTTCCGGTGCGCGTATCTCCGGCACTTTGCTCAACGTCATGAAGCAGAATGGCGGCAACCTCGGCGTTGCTACCATGTGCATCGGACTGGGTCAGGGCATCGCTACCGTCTTCGAACGCGTCTGATTTGTCAGGGTGACGCAAGCCGGGGCCAAGTGCCCCGGCTTTTGTATTTTGGCAAAAGCTGTTTTATAGAATTGTTTTCCAATGTGTCTTGCGAGGACAGCAGCATGAAATTACAGCCAGGGCTCTACCGCCATTACAAAGGCCCCGAGTACCGCGTATTCAGTGTTGCCAGGCACTCCGAGACCGAAGAAGAAGTGGTGTTTTACCAAGCCTTGTATGGCGATTACGGTCTGTGGGTACGCCCATTGGAGATGTTTCTGGAGTCGGTCGAGGTTGACGGCGAGCAAGTGCCGCGCTTTGCTTTGGTCCAGGCCGAACCGAGTCTCTTTTCCAGGCCGTGAATCGTGATTGAAGACAACCCCGCGCTTGACCTCGGGTTGTAGCCACTATATATAGCGGGGCCTCGACAGGCTCCAACCGTCTTTCATTTTCAGTATTCAGGAATTTTCTGATCCATGGGCAAATCGCTGGTCATCGTGGAATCCCCGGCTAAGGCCAAGACCATCAACAAGTATTTGGGCAACCAGTACGTGGTGAAGTCGAGTATCGGCCATATCCGAGACCTGCCCACCAGCGGTTCGGCTAGCGCCAGCAAAGACCCTGCCGCCAAGCGAGGCAAAGCTGCCGCGGGCGACGGGCCGGTGCTTACTCCCAAGGAAAAGGCCAAGCGTCAGCTGGTCTCGCGCATGGGTGTCGATCCGGACCATGGCTGGAAAGCCAAGTACGAAATCCTTCCCGGCAAGGAGAAGGTGATCGAAGAGCTGCGCCGACTCGCCAAGGATGCTGACATCATCTATCTCGCAACCGACTTGGATCGCGAGGGGGAAGCCATTGCCTGGCACCTGCGCGAAGCCATTGGTGGTGATGACAGCCGCTACAAGCGCGTGGTGTTCAACGAAATCACCAAGAAAGCCATCCAGGAAGCATTCTCCAAGCCGGGCGAACTCGATATCGATCGGGTCAACGCTCAGCAGGCGCGGCGCTTCCTCGATCGGGTTGTGGGTTACATGGTGTCGCCGCTGCTCTGGCAGAAAGTTGCCCGTGGCCTGTCTGCTGGTCGCGTGCAATCGGTTGCCGTGAAACTGGTGGTCGAGCGGGAACGCGAAATCCGTGCGTTCAACCCTGAAGAATACTGGGAAATCCACGCCGACCTGGGCACCGCCAAGGGCGCCAATGTGCGCTTCGAAGTGGCTCGGGAAAACGGCGAGGCCTTCAAGCCGCTGAACGAAGCCTCGGCCATGGTCGCGCTGGAGAAGCTCAAGGCGTCCGCCTACAGCATCGCCAAGCGTGAAGACAAGCCGACCAGCAGCAAGCCTTCGGCACCATTCATTACGTCGACTCTGCAACAGGCAGCCAGTAATCGCCTGGGCTTCGGCGTGAAGAAAACCATGATGATGGCGCAGCGCTTGTATGAAGCGGGCCACATCACTTACATGCGTACCGACTCGACCAACCTGTCGGCTGACGCGGTCAGTATGGCGCGTGACTACATCGAAACCGAGTTCGGCAAGAAGTACCTGCCGGAATCGCCAAACGTCTACAGCAGCAAAGAGGGTGCGCAGGAGGCTCACGAAGCGATTCGTCCTTCCGACGTCAATACCCACCCGAGCAAGCTGACGGGCATGGAGCGCGACGCTGAGCGCCTGTACGAGTTGATCTGGCGCCAATTCGTGGCGTGCCAGATGCCGCCAGCGCAATACCTGTCTACCACAGTCAGCGTTGCTGCCGGTACCTTCGAGCTGCGCGCCAAGGGCCGCATCCTGAAGTTCGACGGTTACACCCGCGTTCTGCCGCAAATGACCAAGCCCGGCGATGACGACGTGCTGCCGGACATGGCTCAGGGCGACAACCTGAAATTGATCAAGCTCGACCCAAGCCAGCATTTCACCAAGCCGCCTGCGCGTTATTCGGAAGCGAGCCTGGTAAAAGAGATGGAAAAGCGCGGCATCGGTCGTCCTTCGACCTATGCAGCCATCATCTCGACGATTCAGGACCGTGGCTACGTAGCGCTGCATAACCGCCGCTTCTACTCGGAAAAAATGGGCGATATCGTCACCGAGCGTCTTTCCGAGAGCTTCTCCAACCTGATGGACTACGGCTTCACCGCCGGCATGGAAGAAAATCTCGATGACGTCGCCCAGGGCGAGCGTGACTGGAAGAACGTGCTTGACGAGTTCTACGGCGACTTCAAGAAGAAGCTGGAAGTAGCCGAAGCGCCTGACAGCGGTATGCGTTCCAACGAACCGGTGATGACCGACATTCCTTGCAAGGTCTGCGGGCGTCCGATGCAGATTCGTACTGCATCCACGGGTGTATTCCTCGGCTGTTCGGGCTACAGCCTGCCGCCGAAAGAACGCTGCAAGGCCACGGTCAATCTGACACCCGGCGATGAAATTGCCGAGGACGACGAGGGTGAATCCGAGTCCCGCGTACTGCGCGGCAAGCATCGCTGCCATATCTGTAATACGGCGATGGATGCTTATCTGCTGGACGAGAAGCGCAAGCTGCACATCTGCGGTAACAACCCGGATTGCACAGGCTTTGAAGTCGAGGAGGGCACTTATCGCATCAAGGGCTACGAAGGTCCGAGCCTGGAGTGCGACAAGTGCGGCAGCGAGATGCAGCTCAAGACTGGTCGTTTCGGCAAGTTCTTTGGCTGCACCAATGCTGAATGCAAAAACACGCGCAAGCTGCTCAAGAGCGGTGACGCGGCGCCGCCGAAGATGGACCCGGTGAAGATGCCGGAACTCAAGTGCGACAAGGTCGACGACACCTATATCCTGCGTGACGGCGCTTCGGGCTTGTTCCTGGCCGCCAGCCAGTTCCCGAAAAACCGCGAAACCCGTGCGCCGTTGGTCATGGAAATCGCGCCGCACAAGGACGAGATCGATCCGAAGTACCACTTCCTCTGTGAAGCACCGAAGAAAGATCCGGACGGGCGTCCTGCGGTGATTCGTTACAGCCGCAAGACCAAAGAGCAATATGTACAGACCGAAGTGGAAGGCAAGCCTACCGGCTGGCGCGCGTTCTACGATGGCAAGGCCTGGAAAGTCGAAGACAAGCGTTGATGCACTAACATGAGCTGCTCTGCGGAGCAGCTGGCATCAATCAACGCAAACCCTCGGTGTGCTGGTCGCATCGGGGGTTTTTCGCCATTCAGGTAGTGCTCGTCTTATTTCATTGTTATGGAGGATGCCGTCATGGCCCACGAACTCTATACCCGCACCAATCAGAAGATTTATTTTGCAGGTCTGGCACTCGAAGCCTTGGGCAAGGCTCAGGAAGGCCGCGCGATGAATTCCCAGGCGCTGGTCCAGGCCGAGCGCGAATCTGCACTGTTCCATCTGTATGGCGCGCTGCTGGGTTTGTGTCATGAGATTGCAGGCTTCTACCGTCTGCCTCAGGCCAATGCGCCGCGCGCCGAGCTGCTGCTGACCCAGGAAGTGCTGGACGCGATAGCAATCCCGGAAATGGCCGAGCTGATCGAACTGGCCCAGCATCGCGAAACCTGGCTCGCCCAGTTGCTGGCAGCCTACAACGCGCTGTTCCAGCCGCCTCGCGCCCCGAAAAAACCCAAGGGCGACGTTACCCAGCCGCTGATCGTGGCAGTCAATCTCGATGAAGAACCGGTGCTGGAACTGGGTCGTGAGGAACTGGAAAACTGGCGTCAGCAGCTCAAAGCCTTGGCCATTCGCTTTCGCGAAGGTCTGAGTGAGTGCTGAAACGCAATGATGGATGGGCTAGGGCCTGAGTCGACTGGCTGCTACAATGCCGGCCTTTCGTGGAGTATTGCTGATGCCTACATCATTTTTGGAAATTGTCGAACTGCCTGATGGCCGTATCGAGCTTCGTCGTGCCGAAGACGAGGGCTCATTGGTGACCTTGAATTTTTCCGAGGACGCCAAGGCCTTTCTGCAGGGTCAACACGTTGAAGTCGCCAAAGCGATGTTGAGCGTTGGGGTTCAAATGGCCGGTCGCATGGCTGAAGGCGAGCTTGAAAAAGACGCCGGTCCCCGCGTACTCCATTGATTCCGCTTCAGCCAAGGCGGATGTTCAAGCTTTGCGCATCTCCAATCCTTGCCGCGCCAATCAACTGTTGACGCGCTGCCGCATTGATCGGATTGATCCAGCTTACTACCGTGTGACTGCGCCCCAGGCGCAGAGCCTCACGCGTCAACTCCAGTGCACTCTGCGTGCCCCGTGGTTGCAGCAACAGAATGCGCTCGCGATTGAGCCCAGCATCTCGTAGCCAGGTTTGCGTCAGGCTTGAGGGCGGTGCGATCAACGTGAGCCAGCGGGCGTCCTTGTCCTCGCTGAGTTCCCGCAGAATCGGTGCCAGAAGACTCAGGCAGTTCCCGGCAGCGCCGCGCAATGACAATTCGCTGAAGACTTCTGGCTCATTGTTCCAGCTCGTTTCGACCGGAACCTTGAGCATCGGGGCGATAGGCTGCGCCATGAATGCCTCGAACAGTGGCAATTGCGCATGCGGTGTTTGGGTGAACTGCATAACGTCTCCTTAACGGCGAATCACGCCGACGCTCAAGCCTTCGATAACCAGATCCTGATCTTTGAGGTTCACTTCGATCGGGGCGAAATCCGGGTTTTCAGCGATCAGCCAGACTTTGCTGCCTTCACGCTTGAAGCGTTTCACCGTTACTTCGTCCCCGATTCGAGCCACAACGATCTGGCCATTGCGGGCCTCGCGCGTCGTGTGCACGGCAATCAGATCGCCATCGAGAATGCCGACGTCTTTCATGCTCATGCCATGCACTCTTAACAGGTAATCGGCACTGGGATGGAAAAACGCAGGGTTGATGTTGCAGGATTCTTCAATATGCTGCTGGGCAAGGATCGGCGCACCGGCTGCAACCCGGCCGATAATCGGCAGGCTGCTCTCGTCGGCCTTGGCCTCGAAGCCCGGAATACGAATGCCCCGGGAAGCGCCGGGAGTCATTTCGATAGCGCCTTTGCGAGCAAGGGCCTTGAGGTGTTCTTCTGCAGCGTTGGGTGATTTGAAACCCAACTCCTGGGCGATTTCCGCACGGGTAGGCGGATAACCGTTGTCTTCAAGGCAACGTTTGATGAAACCCAGAATCTCTGCTTGGCGTGGCGTCAGTTTGATCATGTTGAGCGCTCTGGCTTTTTATACAGTGACTGGGATTATATACAGTGATTGCGTCTTGGCAATCGTCCTTTTTGTTTCCGCTGCCGGGCGGTACTCGGGAAGGGTGGATTTGGGCTTTGCAAGCGGTCGTCAGCTAATGGCTACAGGGGTTGGCGGATATGGTTAAATACGTGACCGTACAGGCAGAAAGTGAACGGCCAGACTTGACAAGTAGCCCGTGTAATACGTATGTTTCAAACAAGTGTTTGTCAGGCAGGAAACCATGGCCCAGTCGGAAACAGTTGAACGCATTCTCGATGCTGCCGAGCAGTTATTCGCGGAAAAAGGCTTTGCCGAAACATCGTTGCGGCTGATTACCAGCAAGGCATCGGTCAATCTGGCTGCGGTGAATTATCACTTTGGTTCCAAGAAAGCCCTGATCCAGGCGGTTTTTTCGCGCTTTCTCGGGCCGTTCTGCATCAGCCTCGATCGTGAGCTGGAGCGACGCCAGGCCAAGCCGGAAAACAAGCCGACGCTTGAAGAGCTGCTGGAAATCCTCGTCGAACAGGCGCTTGTGGTTCAGCCACGCAGCGGTAACGATCTGTCGATTTTCATGCGTTTGCTGGGACTGGCCTTCAGCCAGAGCCAGGGTCACTTGCGGCGTTATCTGGAAGACATGTATGGCAAGGTGTTCCGCCGCTACATGACGCTGGTCAACGAAGCCGCGCCGCGTATTCCCCCTATCGAACTGTTCTGGCGCGTGCATTTCATGCTCGGTGCCGCAGCCTTCAGCATGTCCGGGATCAAGGCATTGCGGGCTATCGCCGAAACCGATTTCGGGGTGAACACCTCTATCGAACAGGTCATGCGTCTGATGGTGCCGTTTCTCGCGGCCGGCATGCGCGCTGAAACCGGTGTCAGCGATGCCGCGATGATCTCGGCGCAGCTCAAGCCGCGCACCAAAAGCAGCACCAGCGTCCCCGCGACTGCCAAGGCCTGACCCTTCGCGCATTGCGCCAGACCCGATGATCAAGCACCATTGCCCGGATTGGATATAGGCAATGGTGTTTTCATATGAGTTATGGCCTGCAAGGCTCTTTGATGGTGGATGTCGCCGGCACGTGGTTGACCGCCGAAGATCGCCAGTTTCTGCGTCAGCCCGAAGTGGGCGGCCTGATCATTTTTGCTCGCAACATTGAACATCCGCGTCAGGTTCGGGAGCTGAGCGCAGCGATTCGTGCGGTTCGCCCGGACCTGCTGCTGGCTGTCGATCAAGAGGGCGGGCGTGTGCAGCGTTTGCGCCAGGGCTTCGTGCGTTTGCCGGCCATGCGCGCAATTGCCGACAATCCGAATGCGGAAACCCTCGCCGAGCACTGCGGCTGGTTGATGGCCACCGAAGTCCTCGCGGTGGGCCTGGACCTGAGCTTCGCCCCGGTGCTGGATCTGGATTATCAGCGCAGTGCCGTGGTCGGTAGCCGTGCGTTCGAAGGTGATCCCGAGCGGGCAGCGCTGCTCGCTGGAGCGTTCATTCGTGGCATGAACGCTGCGGGAATGGCGGCCACCGGCAAGCATTTTCCCGGTCACGGCTGGGCTGAAGCCGATTCCCACGTGGCGATCCCCACCGACGAGCGCAGTCTGGAACAGATTCGCGCCAATGATCTGGTGCCCTTTGCGCGCTTGAGCAAGCAGCTCGCTGCGGTGATGCCCGCGCATGTGATCTATCCCAAGGTCGATTCGCAGCCGGCAGGCTTTTCCCGCCGCTGGTTGCAGGACATCCTGCGCGGCGAGCTGCAGTTTGACGGGGTGATCTTCAGTGATGACCTGTCCATGGCGGGCGCGCATGTGGTTGGCGACGCCGCGAGCCGTATTGAAGCGGCATTGAGTGCCGGCTGCGACATGGGGCTGGTGTGCAACGACCGTGCGGCTGCCGAGCTGGCGCTCACTGCGGCACAACGGCTGAAGGTCAAGCCTTCGCCGCGCATCGCACGCATGCGCGGCCAGGCATACGCCAATACAGAATACCGCCAACATCCGCGCTGGCTGACGGCGCTCGAAGCGCTGCGTGCTGCGCAACTGATCGACTAAGGATTACTCATGACTGTTTACGCGATTATCGGCGGTACCGGCCTGACGCAGTTGGAGGGCCTGAACATTCGTCAGTCCCTGCCGATGAACACGCCGTATGGTGCGCCTTCCGGCGAAATCCAGATCGGCGACTATGCCGGTCGCGAAGTGATGTTCCTGGCGCGCCACGGGCATCCGCACCGTTTTCCGCCGCATCAGGTGAACTACCGAGCCAATATCTGGGCATTGAAGCAGGCTGGCGCCGAAGCGATTCTGGCGGTTAACGCCGTGGGCGGGATTCATTCGGCCATGGGCACCGGTCATTTCTGTGTGCCCCATGATCTGGTGGACTACACCAGTGGTCGTGAGCACACCTATTTCGCGGATGATCTGGAGCAGGTGACGCACATCGATTTCAGCTACCCGTACAGCGAAGCGTTGCGCGCGCGTCTGATTGCCGCGCTGGCAGCGGAAGGTTGCGAGTTCAGTGACCGCGGGGTTTACGCCTGCACCCAAGGGCCGCGTCTGGAAACCGTGGCCGAGATTGTGCGTCTTGAGCGCGATGGCTGCGACATCGTCGGCATGACCGGCATGCCGGAAGCGGCGCTGGCCCGTGAGCTGGAGCTGGAATACGCCTGTTTGGCGCTGGTGGTCAATCCGGCAGCCGGCAAGTCTTCGGCGGTGATCACCATGGCCGAGATCGAGCAGGCATTGCACGACGGAATGGGCAAAGTGAAGGCAACCCTGGCGCGGGTTTTGGGGGCGGTTTGACTAAAACCCGTAGGAGCGAGGCTTGCCCGCGAACCGGTATCACAGTCGACATATGTATCGTCTGACCTGATGCCTTCGCGGGCAAGGTGGATCGCCACCCCGGTCGCTCCAACGAGGTGTATGCAGTGGTTCTTAACGTTTGACCTTCTTCGCCGGCAACGGCAGCGGCGCGAACAGTGCCGCGATGTCCTCGCTTTGCAGCTTCCAGTCGCCGGTCATCCGCCCGTCCAGAACTCCTGCTGCCAGTGCTGATTTTTCCTGCTGCAAGCGCTGGATTTTCTCTTCGACGGTGCCCCTGGCAATCATCTTGTAGACGAACACCGGCTTGTCCTGACCGATGCGATACGCGCGGTCGGTGGCCTGGTTTTCCGCCGCCGGGTTCCACCACGGGTCGTAATGAATCACGGTGTCCGCCGCCGTCAGGTTCAGACCGGTGCCGCCTGCTTTCAGACTGATCAGGAAGATAGGCAGCTTGCCGGCCTGGAAGGCTTGCACCGGCGTGCGGCGATCTCGGGTCGCACCGGTCAGCAGCGCATACTCAATGCCGCGCTGTTTGAGTTCGGCTTCGATCAACGTGAGCATCGAGGTGAATTGCGAGAACAGCAGGATCTTGCGACCTTCGGCCAGCAGCTCTTCGAACATTTCCATCAGGCTGTGCAGCTTGGCTGAACTGCCGTGACGCGGATTCGCCTGTTCGCTGCTGACCAGACGCAGGTCGCAGCACACCTGACGCAACTTGAGCAGCGCTTCGAGGATGATGATCTGGCTGCGCGCCACGCCTTTGCGAGTGATTTCGTCGCGGACTTTCTTGTCCATGGCCAGGCGCACGGTTTCGTACACGTCGCGCTGGGCATCGTTGAGCTCGACCCAGTGGATGATTTCGGTTTTTGGCGGCAGTTCGGTGGCCACTTGCTCCTTGGTGCGGCGCAGCAGGAACGGCTTGATCCGCGCGTTCAGGTGCTGCAGGCGATCCATGTTGCCGTGTTTCTCGATGGGGTTGCGGTAGTTGCTGTTGAATTCCTTGCTGCTGCCCAGCCAGCCCGGCATCAGGAAGTGGAACAGTGACCACAGCTCGCCGAGGTGGTTTTCCAGCGGCGTACCGCTCAGGCACAAACGCTGGCGGGCGTTGAGTTCGCGAGCGGCCTGGGCAGCCTTGCTGTTGGGGTTCTTGATGTACTGCGCTTCATCGAGGATCAGCGTGTGCAGCGGCTGTTTTGCCAAAACCTCCACGTCCCGAGGCAGCAGGGCATAAGTGGTCAGGATCAGATCGTAATCCTGCAGATTGGCAAAATCCTGCGAACGATTGGCGCCATACAGCGCCAGCACCTTGAGCTGCGGCGTGAAGTTTTCCGCTTCGTCCATCCAGTTGGGAATCAAGCTGGTAGGCATCACGGCCAATGCCGGGCGATCCAGCCGTCCGGCCTGTTTTTCCATCAGCAAGTGCGCCAGGGTCTGCAAAGTCTTGCCCAGGCCCATGTCATCGGCCAGTACGCCGCCGACTTCCAGTTCCCGCAGCGATTGCATCCAGCTCAGGCCTTCGAGCTGATAGGGCCGCAATGTGGCGTTCAGGTCTTCCGGCACCACCACCGGTGCGTCCTTGATATTGGCCAGCCGGTCGGCGAACTGGCGCAGCCGGTCGCCGCCTTGCCAGCTCAGTGGCAGGTCTTCGAGTTCACCCAGGCGCGTCGCGTCGGCGTTGTTCATGCGCAACGCGTTGTTGCCTTCGTCGCGCCAGTAGAAATCACCGAGGGTTGCCAGCACCGGCTTGAGTCGGCCGTAGGGCAGGGCGATCTGGATCGGGCCGCCGCCACGCTGGGTGAAGTGGTTGATCTGCACCAGCAGTTGCTCGTCGTCAGCACGCTTGGCGATGCCGGCCGCACTCATCAATTCCGGATGGGTGCGAATCAGGTTGATCAGGATCGGCAGCAGGCTCAGGCGTTCGCCATTGACGATGATGCCCAGTTCCAGATCAAACCAGTCGCGTTCGGCCTCTTCGTCGATGACCGCATACCAGTCATCGACAGGGGTGACGTCGAAGGCGAATTCCTCGGTGATCTCGATATCCCAGCCTTGTTCTTCAAGGCGGGGCAAATCCTTGAGCACGAAATTCAGCCAGGCCTTGTCGTTGGGCAGTTCGAACATGTCACCGGCGGTTTCGGGCAGCGCCTTGCTCTGCCGGGTCGCGACCCTGAAACCCATGTCCTGCAGAACCTGGCGCTGTTGACGCTCCAGTTCGCCCTGACGTCGAATGCGCAGGGTTTCAGTCGCGTGATGCTCGATGATGTCGCTTTTCTGGTTAACCAGATCACTGCCCAGGGAACTGACCAGAATGCTGACATTGGCCGTGCCAATGGCGAAATGCTCGCCGTAACCGAACGCCAGTGCCGCGCGGTGCTGGATATGACGCTGCATGCGACCGTTACGCGGTTCGTAGGCGCTGTATTCGATACTCGCCAGGATCAGCCTTGGTTTGGGCTTGATGGTATCGATCAGCCGTTCGGGCAGCGCGGGTTTTGGCTCGATCCGGGGTGGTACCTCGCGTCGGGATTCGTTCAATACCGCCAGGATCGACGGTTGATTCGTCGGATCCTGCAGGTAGTACAAGGCCGCCGCGCAATGTTTGCAGTTTTCCCGCACCGGGCAGGTGCATTTGCAGATCAGGGTGTTCTTGAATCGGCCTGGATCCTTGAACATCAACGTCTGGTGATAGATCTCCAGACCGGAACCCCGGCACGCGGTGCGAACCAGATCGGGATTGAGTTCTTCAAGGATGATGCGTTGTTGCAGGGCGTAGTCGAGCCCCCGCTCAAGAGTCTTGTCGGTAAAGTTGTCTGTCCACGCCAGGGCGAGGACTTTTTCGAGATTGGACGACACAGTTCTGGACAGCCTACGCCGTAGCGATGCTCAAAAGGGCAAGGAACGCGCTATGCGCTCCTTGATGGTTACAGGGGTGCAATCTTGATCAGCATGGCCAGACTTCCGTAGTCCATGTAGATCAATTCCCCGTTTTTTACCCGGGTTGTCTGTTTCATGCGTTCGCTGCTGATCAGGACGCCATGGCTATCGAGCTGGTTGACCCAGAAGTCTGCCGCGATATCGGTGAAGCGCGCAATGCCGATGCTGAGGGTGCCTTCGATCGGGAAGTGCCCCAACTGTTCCTGGCCGCTGCTGATCGCCATCTTGCCGGGCTCGGCTGTCAGATTCTGGCTCCAGGCCCGATGCAGCAGCACTTTATAGGTGCCACTGGCTTCAAGCTTGCTGGCCAGCTCGCTCAGGGCCACGCTGCGCTCGTTTTGCGCATTGATCCTTTGCGCATCGGCTGCCCAGCCCTCGGGCGCGAACTGACGCGTCGCGGCCGGTTCGCCCAACTGGCGGAACAGGATCATCTCGACCTGATAGCTGCCATCGGCGAAAGCTGTTGGCGCAACCAGCGTCAGCAGCAGCAGGAGTGAACGAAACACACGCATGGATGAATCCTTCAAGCAGTTTTCGGGGTCAGGCGCTCGAAGAGCGCTTCAATAGTATTGAAGCGCTCTTCCGGGCGTTCCATCGGCACCATGAATTTGAACATCGTGGCGCCTTCGAATTTGTAACGGTTGGGTTGCCCCTGAATCAGCTTGATCAGCGTCAGCGGATCTACCGGTGTGTCGGCCGCGAACTCGATGCGCCCGCCTTGCGGTCCGCCATCGACCTTCTTGATGCCCAGCTGCTCGGCCTGCAATTTGAGCAAAGTGATGCGCACCAGATTCTTGGTCGGTTCCGGCAACAGCCCGAAACGGTCGATCATCTCCACCTGCAAATCCTTGAGGCTATCCTCGTCGGCGGCATTGGCGATGCGCTTGTAGAGGATCAGCCGTGTATGGACATCCGGCAGATAGGCTTCGGGAATCAATGCCGGCAGACGCAGGTTGATTTCCGGTCCGCCACCCAGCGGCTGGTCCAGATTGGGCTGCTCGCCCTTGCGGATCGACTTGACCGCCCGTTCGAGCATTTCCATGTACAGCGTGAAACCTACGGCCTGGATCTGGCCGCTCTGGCCGTCGCCGAGCAGCTCGCCCGCGCCGCGAATCTCAAGGTCGTTGGTGGCCAGCACAAAACCCGCGCCCAGATCCTGGGTGTTGGCAATGGCTTCCAGACGCTTTTCGGCGTCCGGGGTAATTTGCTTGCGCGGCGGCGTCAGCAGATAAGCATACGCCTGGTGGTGGCTGCGACCTACGCGGCCGCGCAACTGGTGCAGCTGCGCCAGGCCGAACTTGTCGGCGCGCTCGATGATGATGGTGTTGGCGCTGGGAACGTCGATCCCGGTTTCGATGATGGTCGAGGCGATCAGCACGTTGAAACGCTTGTGATAGAAGTCGCTCATCACCTGTTCGAGATCGCGTTCGCGCATCTGGCCGTGGCCGATGCCGATCCGCGCTTCGGGCACCAGTTCCGCCAGATCGGCGGCGCATTTCTCGATGGTTTTCACGTCGTTGTGCAGGTAATAGACCTGCCCGCCGCGCAACAGCTCACGCAGCAAGGCTTCCTTGACCGTAGGCTTGTTGTGCTCCATGACAAAGGTGCGCACCGATAAACGTCGCGCCGGTGGCGTGGCGATGATCGACAGGTCGCGCATGCCCGAGACTGCCATGTTCAGCGTGCGCGGGATCGGCGTTGCGGTGAGGGTCAGGATGTCGACCTCGCTGCGCAGCGCCTTGAGCTGTTCTTTCTGACGCACTCCGAAGCGGTGTTCTTCGTCGATGATCACCAGGCCGAGATTCTTGATCTTGACGTCGTCCTGCAGCAGCTTGTGGGTGCCGATAACGATGTCGATCTTGCCTTCTGCCAAGTCAGCAACTGCGGCGTTGACCTCTTTGGTTGACTTGAAGCGGCTCATGACTTCAACAGTCACCGGCCAGTCGGCGAAGCGGTCGCGGAAACTGTTGTAATGCTGCTGGGCGAGCAGGGTGGTCGGTACCAGGATTGCCACCTGCCGCCCGCCGTGCACGGCAATGAATGCGGCGCGCATCGCCACTTCGGTCTTGCCAAAACCAACGTCGCCACAGACCAGTCGATCCATGGGTTTGGGCGCGAGCATGTCGGCGCGCACGGCGTCGATGGTGGTTTGCTGGTCCGGCGTTTCTTCGAACGGGAAGCCCGCGCTGAAGGTCGCGTAATCGGCTTTCGGATCTTCGAAGGCATAACCTTCGCGAGCCGCGCGGCGGGCGTAGATATCCAGCAGTTCGGCCGCCACGTCGCGTACCTGTTCAGCGGCCTTACGCTTGGCTTTCTGCCAGGTTTCCGAGCCCAGGCGGTGCAGCGGCGCCAGGGCGTCATCGCTGCCGGTGTAGCGGGCGATCAGGTGCAGGTTGGCCACCGGAACGTAAAGTTTGGCGTCCTCCGCATAAGCCAGCATCAGGAATTCCGCGACCTGGTTCTCGACTTCCAGCGTAGCCAGCCCGAGGTAGCGACCGACACCGTGATCGATATGCACCACCGGCGCGCCTTCGCGCAGCTCGGTGAGGTTTTTGATCACCGCATCGTTGTTGCCGCCATCGGTGCGTTTCTCCCGGCGGCGACGCTGCATGACGCGCTGACCGAACAACGGACTTTCGGCGATCAGCGCCAGTGCCGGTTGTTCGAGGACCAGGCCTTCATCCAGCGGGGCGATGGTGATCGACAGGCGTTCCTTGCTTTCGACGAAGTCATTCCAGCTGTCCACGGTTTTCGGGCGCAGCTTCAGACGTTCCAGCAGTTCCAGCAGGACTTCCCGGCGTCCGGCAGACTCGGCGGTGAACAGCACCCGGCCGGGGAATTCATCGAGGAAATTCGCCAGGGCGGCCAGTGGCTGGTTGGCCTTGGCTTCGATGGCCAGATCAGGCAACAGCTGCGCCGGGAAGCGCTCGCGACCCGTGCCGGCATCGACATCCTGCTGGCTGGCAACCACGCGCGGCCAGTTTTTCAGGCGCGCAAAACAATCCTCAACCGGCAGGAATAACTCCGCCGGAGGTAATAAAGGACGTTCCGGGTCGACGCGACGCTCTTCATAACGGCCGCGCACGTCGTTCCAGAAGTTTTCCGCCGCTTGTTCGATGCCCGGCAGCGAGAACACCTGGGTGTCCTGGGGCAAGTAATCGAACAAAGTCGAGGTTTCTTCGAAAAACAGCGGCAGGTAATACTCGATACCGGCCGGGGTAATGCCGCTGCTCAAATCCTGAAAGATCGGGCAGCGTCGGAAGTCCACGTCGAAACGTTCGCGAAAACGCGCCTTGAAGCGGGTGACTTCTTCTTTTTGCAGCGGGAATTCCCGGGCGGGCAGCAGGCGAACCGATTCAACCTTGTCGATGGAGCGCTGGGTTTCCGGGTCGAAGGTGCGCAGGGTTTCGATTTCGTCGTCGAACAGGTCGATCCGGTACGGCAGTTTGCTGCCCATCGGGAACAGATCGATCAGGTTGCCGCGTACCGTGAATTCGCCGTGCTCGTACACCGTGTCCACATAGCGATAGCCGCTGGCCTCAAGCCGCGAGCGCATCACTTCGATATCGAGCTTCTGGCCAATGTCCAGCACCAGGCTGCTGCCGAGCAGGAATTTGGTCGGCGCCAGACGGTGTAGGGCGGTGGTTATCGGCACTACCAAAACGCCATGTTCCAGCTCGGGCAAGCGATAAAGGCTGGCGATGCGCTGGGAAATGATGTCCTGGTGCGGCGAGAACAAATCGTAGGGCAGCGTTTCCCAATCCGGGAAATGCAGGACCGGAAGACTCGGTGCGAAGAACTTCAACTCCTGCTCCAGCCGCTCGGCGCTCTGGCTGTCGGCGGTCAAAAGCAGGGTAAAGCGCTTGGCGGCGCTGGCAGCCTCGGCAATGGCCAGGCTCAGGGCGGCACCGGGAAGATTGCCCCAGTGTTGTTTGCCTGCAGCAGCAGGAAGAAGCGGTAGGCGCAGAACGGGCACGGAAGATAGAGCTCCAAGCGTTGCGACGGGGCGGCGATTGTAACTAACGCAGGTATCGGTTGTCTGTTTTACGAGAGCCGGAAAAATGTAGTGCCGTGCAATCTGATAGCCGTGCATTGCTCATAAACAAAGGCGGCGGCATAATGTAGCCCCTTTTTTCAGCCCCTACATGTGGAAGGTTCCCGTGACTCAGAAGCCCGACCAGTGTCTTGGTGAATGGATCGATCGTGAAGCCCTAGCCGAAGCGATGATCCCGCTAATCGGTCAGCTCTACCGCAATAACAATGTGGTGAGCTCGATCTATGGCCGCAGCCTGATCAACCGTTCAGTGATCGCGATACTCAAAGCCCACCGCTTTGCCCGTCATCGCCAGTCCGATGCGAGTGAGTTGTCCGTACACGAGACTTTCCCGCTCATCAAGGCGATGAGCGAGCTTAAACTGGGTGCCGCTTCGGTGGACCTGGGCAAGCTGGCCGTGAAGTTCAAAACCGAAGGCAACGGCCGAACTGCCGAGCAGTTCGTGCGTGAAGAGTTGGCCGATGTGGTTGGTCAGCAAAACTCCAACAGCCGCAAGGGCACCGACGTCGTGCTGTACGGTTTTGGTCGGATCGGTCGCCTGCTGGCGCGGATCCTGATCGAGAAAACCGGTGGTGGCGACGGCTTGCGTCTGCGTGCAATTGTCGTCCGTAAAGGCGCCGACAACGATCTGGTCAAGCGTGCCAGCCTGTTGCGTCGTGACTCGGTGCACGGCCCGTTCGATGGCACAATTACCATCGACGAAGCCGAAAACACCATCACCGCCAACGGCAACCTGATCCAGGTTATCTACGCGAAAAACCCGACTGAAGTGGATTACACCCAGTACGGCATTCAAAACGCGTTGCTGGTGGACAACACCGGTGTATGGCGTGATGCCGAAGGCCTGGGCCAGCATCTTTCCTGCCCTGGTATCGACCGTGTGGTTCTGACTGCGCCTGGTAAAGGCAAGCTGAAGAACATCGTGCATGGCATCAACCATGGCGAAATCACTGCTGATGACAAGATTGTCTCCGCCGCTTCCTGCACCACCAACGCCATCGTGCCGGTGCTGAAAGCTGTGAATGACAAGTTCGGCATCATCAACGGTCACGTCGAAACGGTTCACTCGTACACCAACGACCAGAACCTGATCGACAACTTCCACAAAGGCGATCGCCGTGGTCGTAGCGCCGCGCTGAACATGGTTATCACTGAAACCGGTGCCGCCACTGCTGCCGCCAAGGCGCTGCCTGAACTGGCTGGCAAACTGACCGGCAACGCGATTCGTGTACCGACGCCGAACGTTTCCATGGCGATTCTCAACCTCAACCTTGAGAAGTCGACGACCCGCGAAGAAATCAACGAGTACTTGCGCTACATGGCGCTGCACTCGGACTTGCACAAGCAGATCGATTTCGTTAATTCGCAGGAAGTGGTGTCCACCGACTTCGTTGGCTCGCGTCACGCCGGTGTCGTCGACGCTGAAGCGACCATCGCCAACGATAACCGGGTCGTCCTGTACGTCTGGTACGACAACGAATTCGGTTACAGCTGCCAGGTGGTTCGTGTGATGGAAGACATGGCGGGCGTCAACCCGCCAGCGTTTCCGAAGTAAGACACAGGAGAGGCGTTAGCCGCGAGGCAGCTCTCCCGGCTAAAGCCGGTCCTACAAAAAACGCCCCGACCGGGTTTCCGGTCGGGGCGTTTTTTGTTGCGGTATTCGGTCTGAGGGGCTTCTGTTGGAGCGAGGCTTGCCCGCGAATTGGTTGACGCGGTTCGGCAGACATACCGCGTTATCGTTCTTCGCGGGCAAGCCTCGCTCCAGCAGAGACGGATTACCCGGCGGCCACAGCCTCA
Organism: Pseudomonas syringae; assembly: GCF_001698815.1. GTDB lineage: Bacteria > Pseudomonadota > Gammaproteobacteria > Pseudomonadales > Pseudomonadaceae > Aquipseudomonas > Aquipseudomonas syringae_A. The sequence continues at coordinate 131,704 of NZ_LGSI01000051.1, forward strand.
GGCGCTTGGAGCTTCTGACCACCCTTGCGGAACAGTACAAGCGTCGCTACCAGACCCAGAATCGCCGCGCCGGTCAGCCAGATGCCGGGTGCTGCCTTGTTGTCCAGAACATGGATCAAGTAGGTACAGGCCGCCGGAGTGAAGCCGCCGAAGGTTGCCGTCGCCAGGCTATAGGCCAGGGAGAAGCCCGTGGTGCGTACGGCGACCGGCATGATTTCGGTCAGCGCCACGACCATTGCGCCGTTGTACGAACCGTAAAGGAACGACAACCACAACTCGACCATCAACAGGTTGCCGAAGCTTGGATGGGCGACCAGCCACGACAGGGCAGGGTAGGCAGTGGCAATCGCGAGAACGGTTGCGCCGACCAGCAGCGGCTTGCGGCCGATACGATCCGAAAACGCGCCCATTACCGGCAGCCAGATAAAGTTCGAGATCCCGACACACACGGTGACGATCAAGCTGTCGAGGTCGGACAGGTGCAACTCGTTTTTACCGAACGTCGGCGTGTAGGCCGTGATCAGGTAGAACGACACCGTGGTCATGATCACCAGTGCCATGCCGCCAAGCACCAGCCCGAAGTTCTGGCCAATGGAGCGCACCACTTCACCCAGGGTTGGGCGATGGGTGCGGGCCTGGAATTCCGGGGTTTCTTCCATCGAACGACGGATCACGAAAATCACCGGCACAATCAGGCAGCCGATCAGGAACGGCACGCGCCAGCCCCATTCACCCATTTGATCAGGGCTGAGCCAGTGATTCAGACCGACGCCCAGCAGGCCGGCAAACACCACCGCTGCCTGTTGGCTGGCGGACTGCCAGCTGACGAAAAAGCCTTTGCGACCCGGCGTGGAGATTTCCGCCAGGTACACCGACACACCGCCTAGCTCTACGCCAGCGGAGAAGCCCTGCAGCAAGCGACCCAGCAGGACCAGCAGCGGGGCCGCGACGCCAAGCGTTGCGTAACCCGGCACGCAGGCAATCAGCACGGTGCCCATGGCCATCATGGCCAAGGTGACGACCAGACCTTTTTTACGACCGTGACGGTCAATGTAGGCGCCGAGAAAGATTGCCCCCAGCGGACGCATGAGGAAGCCGGCGCCAAAGGTTGCCAGCGATAGCATCAGGGAGGCGAACGCACTGTCGGTCGGGAAGAAGGTCTTGGCGATGGCCGTGGCGTAGAAGCCGTAGACCATGAAGTCGAACATTTCAAGAAAGTTGCCGCTGACAACGCGAAAAATCGCCTTGCCTTTGCCTGTATTGGAGGCCATTGGAATTACTCGCTTAGGCTTTATTTCTAGGGGATCCGTTGTATTTATGTCCTGTTTGCACCGGCCAAGGCTCCTGCCTGCACGCGAAGCATATTTGTAACAATATGTGTATTGATCTGCAATGACAACCATCTGCCTTTCATCGCGCACTCTCAAGGCATGGATTTGGCTTTGCGGGATGCGGTATTTGTTTAGCGCTTGCAGTGCTTACCGATGGTTTTAGCTTCTGTGAAGTTCACCCACGGCCCCAGGCCTTGATGGGTGGTCATCCACAAGCAAGCTGGAATCTCATGACTATTGCCTTAGAAGTTGCAGAAGAATTTGCTCACCGGCCGACCCTGCGCAGCGTGGCCAGCGCTGCCTTGCGGGACGGATTGCGCGAGCTGTATCCGACGCTGACCATCGACCCGGAGGTCGCAACGCTTGCGCATTCGGCAAAAACCCTTAGCGACTGCCTGCTGGACCATTTTGCCGAGCAATCGACGGTCAAATGGCGGCCGGAGCAAACCACGCTGTTGTCCAGATCAGACGCTGCTACGCCGCTGCCGGTAGATATCATCCAGGTCGGTGCGCTGGTGGACCGGATCGCTTTAGGCTTGTTCGAATATTTCAAGCAGGCCTTGGTGGATTACTGGCACAGCTGCGCGGTTGGCGGCGCTGGCTGCCGCAATCGCTGGGCCTGGCTGGCTGAACGGGTCTGGCAGCAGATAACCGACGGGTTGAATGCAACGCCCTCGCGCCCGGCGGATGCCCACGCCCGGCTGGTGCTGCACGACATCATTCGCTTTCCGTTGAAGCTCGACAGGCAACTGGCGCTGGTACGAGCGCCGATGCCTCGGGTGTGCATTGTTCAGCTCAAAGCAGGGAAGCAAACGGGTAACGGGGTGCTGTTGCTGCCCGCACTGGTGGTGTTCAGTGGTGAGCGAGTGCTGATGTGTGGGATATCGGGACGCTGCGAGTTCTGGCCCTCACTGCGTACGTGGGAGCAGAGTCTGGAAAACCTGCTCGCAGTTGATAGCCTGGTGCATGACCTTGAGTGGACGGCATACGAGCCGGAAGACGACATCTTCGACGTGCTGACCCAGACGCTGCTCGAAAGCCAGCTGGCTGACATCCAGCAAATCAAGAACGAGCATTTTTACCAGCTCGACTACCTGGAACAGGCATTGGCAGCGGTTACTGACGTCAGTGGCTGGTTTCAGGCCGAGGAAGAGCTGGCGAGCCCTTCGCAGGTAAGCATTGACCACTTGCCGCCTTGGCTCATCGGTGCATCGCAGGTCGACCGCACTGCGTACGGCCGCCTGCTCACCGCTTTGGCGGTGGTCCAGCGCCAGGCCGATGGCAGGTTTTTCACTGATGATTTGCCGCCGATTCTTGAATTTTCGGCCACGGCATTGACCGAGGAAATCGACAAGGACCATCCGCAGGACATGGATTTTTCCGTCGGCCATGTTCAGGTCCGGATCGATAAAGTCGTCGCCGAGGCCGTTCCAGGAGGCGGTCAGCCGTTCGCGGTGGGCAGTGTCGAACCGGTTTACATGACGCTCGCCGAGTTTGCCCTGGAGAACCTGGCAGGCTTGCCCGCCGGAAACATCTCGCTGCAACGCACCGATTCAGGTGACTTGCCGGACTGGATGACCGCCGGCTATCTGCAGCAACTCGTGGCCCGCGCCGATATCGGCCAGGTTTATCCTGATTTGCTCAAGCGCTATCTGGTCACCGACATGGCGCAAGCGCAACGGCGGGAGCGGCTGTTTGCCGATCAGCTGCGTGTGCAACTGCCGTTATTGGCGCTGGAACTGAAGATCAAGGGGCAGCTGAGTCTCGCAGGTTGGCAAACGGTCGAGGCCGTCATGAAACCGCGTGTGGCCGAGCGCACAGTGGGCGCTCGCCCCATTGTTTTGCGTCCCCTGGCGTTTGTCAGCGCTCCTGGGCGCAGCGCCGACGTCGTCGCCAATATGTTTGTCATCGGGCCTGCCGACAGCGTTTCAGGTCCGCATGTGCTCTATCGACCGTTGTCGCGTACGCCGTTGGCCGAATTCTCCGACGGGGCGGCGTTGCTGGCAGCCATCGCGCAACCCGGCGCATTGCAGAACAGCGTCCTGACCTGGCTCAGTGACATCGCGCGCCCGATCTACGCCAATGGCGGTTTTGTCGAGCCGCACATTGTCCGTTTTGGCCTTGGCTCGGAGTTCGCCCCGCTGGACCGTCCTCGGCCTGCGGCGCTGGCTACCGATTGGGTCAGTGAAGATATCTTTAATACGCTGTTCAATGCCAATGCTCAGGCGCTGATCACCCTGGCGGATCGCAGCGCGATTTCCAATGCTGAAAACCGCTGGATGATGCTCAAGGAAGGCGGCTGGCTGCTGCTCAGTACTCTATTGCCGCTGTTTGGTGGCACAGTTGCCAACGCCCTGTGGCTCGGTCAATTGCTGGCAAGTGTCAACCAGTTGTTCGCCACGCCTGCCACAGTGGATACCCGGGTTCGGTCGGCGATGCTCGCCGATTTGCTGATGAACATTTCATTACTGTTGCTGCATCACAGCCTTGCCCTGCGTGGTGCGGCACGTTGGCGTTTTCCGGCGGCTACCCACTTGTTGGCGGAGCCTGCGCACGCTGCACCGGTGGCTGTTCACCAGGCATCACCCCGTGCGAGTGCCGTGTTGGCCGATGCGCAGACCCTTCTGGATTTCTCCTGGTCGCGACCGGTCAATCGACTCACCGAGCGGCAAAACAGGCAACTGGAGCGGTTCAAATACTGGCCGCATCCGCACCTCGGGCAAAAACTGACCCATGGGCCTTATTCCGGGCTGTATGCCTATAAGGATGAATGGCTGGGCTGGGTAAGCACCGACTTGTTCCGCGTCGTCGTCGATGAAGAGGGTGTAGTGGTGGTGCGTCCCAATGATCCGTCAACCAAAGGGCCACATCTGGCGCAAGACGCAGATCACTGGCGTTTTGACCTTGGTTTGCGTTTACGCGGCGGCGGCCCGAAGAAGACCCTGCGTAAGCTGGCTGAGGAAAATGCCGCCAATGTGGCTCGTATCACCGAGCAGGTAGCCTTGCTGGATACCCGCAAGACGGCGCTGTTTGGGAGAGTTGCCGGATATTACGAACAATTACGGACGGCGAAGGGTGAGGTTCGACCGTTATTTTTCGATCGAAGTGAGAGCGAATTGACGGAGTTGGTCGACGTTGTGCAACAGCGGCTCGAATTGTCGCGGCAGCTCAGGCCGGGAGACCGGCTGCCAGAACGGGACGAAGCCGCAGAGATCAAGCGTCTGGCCAGTCATGTGGTGTGCCTGGAAATTATCCTGGTGGAAGAAAACCTCCACGTGATCAGGGATTCCATTGGTTTGCAGTTGAGTCAGGCTAAAAGTGTTGTAGTGGCCAGCAACGTCGACGTCTATATCGACATGTTCAAAAAGTTGCTGGCCAATCAAGCGCGCGGGCTGCACTGGTCGCAAGTGCGTGAATCGCTTTGGTCCCGGTTGCGCGCGGTGCCGAAGGTCGGAGAGCAGTTCTGGCGCAACGAGGTTCTAGAGTTTCAAAGGGTGAAACTTTTTACCAGTCAGGAATGGAGGACCCAGCGAATGATGTCGTTGCTGGAACTGTGTTTCAGCAAGGCCGATATTCTCGAGGTGGACGAACTGAGGATGTTGAAAGCGCTGCGTGTAGACAAGGATCTGCACGGCGCATTCATATCCCAGGCTGAGTTGGACAAACCCAATGACTACTCTGTGCAGGAGCAGATTGAGGTCCTGGAAAGTGCGTTGCGTGAGTACGACAGAGCTTTGGATATAGCAGCCTACGTAGAGTCAGCGGGACTGGCCGTTGAGCAGGGCGATTACTTTGAACAGTTCTTCCGCGACTTCACAATGCTGCGCGAGTCGACCGAAACCCGCCTGACCGCGTTAATTCATGACCAGCTGGAGTCCGCAGCGGTGGTCATTACGCAGGTGCCTCGTGTACCGCAGCCTGACAAACGGATTGTCAGAACTCGAGATCACCGCGCCTTTGTCGGACGGCTGCGCGAAGGCGGCAACGATTCGCCCGAACCGGTGGTTGACGTCACCAATCCGCTGACCGATGAAGTGATTACGTCGTGGCACCAGCATGCCGACGGTGATTGGGTGGAAATCGAGACGATACCGCCTGCGCAGCTGCCGCCAACGCCTAAACCCGTATTGCTGGCACCGGGCGAACTGAAGAAACAGGCCCAGATCCTGCTGGACAGCGTCGAGGGTTCGATTGCCACGGCTCGTCAGCAATCCACCCGTGCATACGAACCTGAAGACGTCGAAGATATCCTGGTGTTCAAGGCGCAAAAACTCACTGCGCTTGCCGAACAGATGGCGCACAGCGCCAGCGATGCTCGAACACCGGCGCCGATCTCGTCGCAATTGACCCAGACAGCAAGCGATTTACGTACGGCAGCCGCCCGGTTGACCAGCGAAGGCAGGAATCTTCGAGTCGCAATGATCAAGGTGCAGCCGCCAACCGCTGCACGCGTCAGCTATTTGCATCGACAAAACGAGGTAAATATTGCCCGCTTTGATGGTCGCAAGAACATGTCCGGAAGCAAGCGCGATGATTTTATTCAGGAGTACTCTTTGCGTGACCGGGACAATCACTTGTTGTGGTGGGCACATTTTCACTATGGCGCCGAAGATGCCGACGCCCAGTCCTTCACCGCAGCCCACCTGAAATTGCCAGACCAGCGCCTGCTTGGCTACAAGGCGCTGGTCCGTGCCGCAAAAGACAATCGGGAAGTGGTCAACATTTATCGCAGCACAATCAGCAAGGAGGTGGCCCAACGGTTGTTTCTGGTGCTGACGCGCTGAGTCCGCATGCAGGCCTTGCCCGCACTTGTGTGGGCAAGGCACTCTCCTGGCCTTTTTTTGATCTCACATCGTTTCGTTGAACAGGGCGGTCTTTTGAACTTGCGGAAACTGGAGTGGCTGCGCGGTTGTGTCTTCGGGCTTTTGTCAGCCGGTCTGGCTGGTTGTGATTCAGGAGCTGATCCGGGGACGCAGGGTTCCCGGCTGGAAAGTTTCGGCGGGCCGACCATGGGCAGCAGCTATTCGGTCAGCTATGTACGCCGGGCCGATCAGCCCGATGTGGCCGCGGTGCAGCCCGAAGTCCAGGCCATACTGGCCGAAGTCGACCGGCAAATGTCCACCTGGCGCAGCGATTCGGACATCGAGCGCTTCAACGCTTTGCCCGCCGACAGTTGCCAGGCGATGCCGGAGCCGGTTCTGCAGCTGGTTCGCCTCGGCGAGCAGTTGTCTCAGACAAGCGAAGGGCGCTACGACCTGACTGTCGAGCCTTTGATGAATCTGTGGGGCTTCGGCCCGCAATCCCGAACGGAGCAAGTGCCGGACGCTGACCAGTTGGCTCAGGCGCGGCTGCGCGTCGGTCATCAGCATTTGCGCATCGAGGACCAACGTTTGTGCAAGGATGCGGCGGTGGAAGTCGACTTCAACAGCATCGCGGCCGGCTATGCGGTTGACCGGATCAGTGCTCGAATTCAAGCCATGGGTATCAATGATTATCTGGTCGAGGCCACCGGCGAGCTCAAGGCCGTGGGCAAAAAGGCCGACGGCTCGCCCTGGCTTATAGGGCTGGAACAGCCCCGCGATGATCAGCGGATTGCCCAGCGCGTCATCGCCGTTGATGGTTATGGGGTTTCCACGTCCGGTGACTACCGCAAGTATTTCCTGCGCGACGGTCATCGCTATTCTCACACCCTGGATGCGTTGACCGGTGCGCCGGTCGAGCATGCGTTGGCGTCGGTCACCGTCATGCATTCTTCGGCATTGATGGCTGATGGGCTGTCGACCTTGCTGCTGATTCTCGGCCCGGAGCGCGGTTGGGATTACGCCGAACAGCACCATATCGCTGCTTTTTTTGTGATTCGTGACGACAAGGGCTTTATCATTCGCAGCAATCGCGCTTTTGATCAGTTGTCTGGAGGTGATGCAGTGCCGACAAAATTGGCTAACGACGCGACCAAGGGTTAATGTTCCCCGCCTCGGCGCAGGTTTAGACTGCGCCCCAAGTTTCGATCCTTCATGTCGCTGGCCGCGATGTGATTTAGCCAGAGATGCCAGAGTGGCAGCTCGGCCTGTTCTAAGGAGTACGCATGGCTGTCTACAACTACGACGTAGTGGTACTGGGTTCCGGCCCTGCTGGTGAAGGCGCGGCAATGAATGCCGCCAAGGCGGGGCGCAAGGTCGCGATGGTCGATAGCCGTCGGCAGGTCGGCGGCAATTGCACTCACCTGGGAACCATCCCGTCCAAGGCATTGCGTCATTCGGTCAAGCAGATCATTCACTTCAACACCAACCCGATGTTCCGGGCCATTGGCGAGCCGCGCTGGTTTTCGTTTCCGGATGTGTTGAAAAACGCCGAAATCGTCATCGCCAAACAAGTTTCGTCGCGCACCGGCTACTACGCCCGCAACCGCGTTGATGTGTTCTTCGGCACCGGCAGTTTCGCTGACGAACGCAGCATCGATGTGGTGTGCTCCAACGGCGTCGTGGAAAAACTCGTCGCCAACCAGATCATCATCGCCACAGGCTCGCGACCTTATCGTCCAGCCGATATCGATTTTTCCCACAAGCGTATCTACGACAGCGACACCATCCTCAGCCTGGGCCACACCCCGCGCAAACTGATCATCTATGGCGCTGGTGTCATCGGCTGTGAATACGCCTCGATCTTCAGCGGACTGGGGGTGATGGTCGAGCTGGTAGACAACCGCGACCAGTTGCTGAGCTTCCTGGATTCGGAAATTTCCCAGGCGTTGAGTTATCACTTCAGCAACAACAACGTGATGGTTCGCCACAACGAAGAGTATGAAAAGGTCGAAGGCCTGGATAACGGCGTGATCCTGCACCTCAAATCCGGCAAGAAGATCAAGGCCGATGCCTTGCTCTGGTGCAACGGCCGTACCGGCAACACCGACAAGCTGGGCCTGGAGAACGTCGGCATCAAGGCCAACGGCCGTGGCCAGATCGAAGTCGACGATAACTATCGCACCAGCGTGCAGAACATCTATGGCGCAGGCGATGTGATTGGCTGGCCGAGCCTGGCCAGTGCTGCGTATGACCAGGGGCGTTCAGCGGCCGGCAGCGTGGTCGATAACGGCAGCTGGCGTTATGTGAATGATGTGCCTACCGGGATTTACACGATTCCGGAGATCAGCTCCATCGGCAAGAACGAACACGAGCTGACCCAGGCCAAGGTGCCGTACGAAGTGGGCAAGGCGTTCTTCAAGGGCATGGCGCGGGCGCAGATTTCCGGCGAGCGGGTCGGCATGCTGAAGATCCTGTTCCACCGTGAAACCCTGGAAGTGCTGGGCGTGCATTGCTTCGGCGACCAGGCGTCCGAGATCGTCCACATCGGCCAGGCAATCATGAACCAGCCCGGCGAAGCCAACACCATGAAGTATTTCGTCAACACCACGTTCAACTACCCGACCATGGCCGAAGCCTATCGGGTCGCTGCTTATGATGGCCTCAACCGGCTTTTTTAAGCGACTCCGGCCGGTGGCCTGAGCCGGCCGGGGAGACCGATTTCAGTAATTCCCGAGCGTGGCGCTGGCCAAACCGGGAAAGTCTGTAATCAGGCTGTCTACGCCGAAGTCGGCGAGCCTGCGCATCAGCGCGGGTTCGTTGACTGTCCAGACCGACACATGCAAACCCTGATTCTGGGCTTTCTTCAGCCGCTCCGGGGTGCACAGCGTCCAGTTCAACGCCAGAATCTCGCAGCCATAGCTTTGCGCGACCTTCAATGGGTCCAGCCAGGCATATTCGGCCACCAGTCCGCGGGCGATATCCGGCGTCAGGTCCAATGCCGCACGCAATACTTCCCGTGAACTCGACGTGATGGTGATCTTGTCCAAGAGGCCATGGCGTTGCGCAAGTTCGCGGATCGCCAGCACTGTCGTGGCCGCACGGGTGCGCGAGGCGCTTTTGACTTCCAGCTGCCAATGTTCGAAGTCGCATTTCTCGAACAGTTCTTCGAGGGTCGGAATCGGGCAAGGATTGACCCAGCCCGGGCCGCCTTTGCGCGCGTCGTAAGTCACCAGATCCGCCGCCAGATTTTCGTTGACCTTGCCGCGTCGGTCGGTGGTGCGTTTGAGGGTCGGATCGTGGATGACCATCAATTCCCCGTCACGGGACAAGTGCAAATCCAGTTCGCAACGGCGCACGCCGTGCTTGAGACATTCCTGGAAACTGGTCAGGGTGTTTTCCGGTGCTTCGCCTTTGGCGCCGCGGTGGCCGTAAATAAGGGTCACGTTTACTCCTGGTGGCCTTCAAGGCGTCATTCTTGCTGCGAGTGCAGTCAGGTCTATCTGGGAAATGGGCAGAATGTTCAGCGATTGGCGGCCGGCAATTCCTGCTGCTCAAGCGCCTGACGTCGCTGCTGGGCTTGTCGTTGCAAGATGTATCGGGCAAGCAGCTGACGTTGCGAGTCAGGCAGCTCGATGAACTCGGTACCGACGTCGAATTCGCCGCCCGCCAGAGCATCGCAATGGGTGACTTTGGCGTGCAGCATCAAAGCCGACGCCTGCGGCATCAGCACCATTTTGATCGACAGTTGCGCATCGATTGCGTACGCCTGTGGCGACGAAAATTGCACGCCGCCTTCAGAAATGATCACTGGCTGCGGGGCGCCCAGCTTGGCAAGCGCCGTTTGCGCGACCACCTGGCCGAGCAGGTCGATGCGTTTGCTCAACGATTTGAGCAGACTGCTCAACACCCGGTCACGCTCGTCCAGCTGACGCAGCAAATGCTGGGACTCGAACTCATTGATGTGCAGTTCGCTGAGCAGCTCAAAGAGGCCTGAGGTCTCGCGCATGGCTTTCAGGTCGGCCGCACCGGCACCGGCCAGCAGGTTAATTTCCAGTGCGACACTGTCCTCGATACGGTAGTATTCGCGGCGTTCTTCTTCATCTAATGTCGACATGGCGAACCCATGGTAGCGGCGGTTGTCATAGTGGTTGCTCAGCAGTACCTAGAATGTTTTCGAGTGTAGAGCTGCGCGCCAAGGCCCGCCACAAGGACGTTCCCATTCCTCCGAACAAGTCCCTAAATGTTCAGACCTCTTTTTGTATTCATCGGCACGCGTTATACCCGTGCAAAACGCCGTAACCATTTCGTCTCCTTTATTTCGCTGACTTCCATGATCGGGCTCGCCCTTGGCGTAGTGGTGATGATAGTCGTGTTATCGGTCATGAACGGTTTCGATCACGAAATGCGTACCCGCGTTCTTGGCATGGTGCCGCACGCGACCATCGAGTCCGCCGAGCCCATCAGCGACTGGAAAGCCCTGGCCGACAAGGTCCAGCGCAATCCGCAGGTGCTGGCCGTTGCGCCGTTCACCCAGATGCAGGGCCTGCTGACCAGCAATGGCAACGTGCAAAAAGTCCTGCTCAATGCCATCGACCCGGTTCAGGAACGTAAAGTTTCGATCATCGACAACTTCATGAAGCAGGGCAAACTCGACGATCTGACCCCCGGCAGCTTCGGCATCGTCATTGGCGACAAGGCCGCGACCAAGCTGGGCGTGAAGATGGGCGACAAGCTGACCTTCGTTGCACCGGAAGTTACGGTGACGCCGGCAGGCATGTTCCCGCGCATGAAGCGCTTCACGGTGGTCGGCATTTTCCATGTTGGCGCTGGCGAACTGGACGGCTACCTGGGCCTGACCAATCTGGATGACATTGCCAAGCTGCATCGCTGGAAGCCCGAGCAGGTGCAAGGTCTGCGCCTCAAGTTCGACGACCTGTTCAAGGCACCGCGTACCGCTTATGAGATCGCGCAAACCCTCGGCGAGCATCAGTATTACGCCCGTGACTGGACACGCACCCACGGCAATCTGTATCAGGCGATCCGTATGGAAAAAGCCATGATCGGCCTGCTGCTGTTGCTGATCGTCGCCGTCGCCGCGTTCAACATCATTTCCACGCTGGTCATGGTGGTGAACGACAAGAAGGGCGATATCGCCATCCTGCGCACGCTGGGTTCCACGCCAGGACAGATCATGGCGATCTTCATGGTGCAGGGCACCGTGATCGGCGTGGTCGGGACGCTCATTGGCGCCGTGCTCGGGATTTTTGCCGCGCTGAACGTCAGTGCCGCGATTTCCGCCCTCGAAGGCCTGATCGGCCACAAGTTTCTCAATGCCGACGTGTACTTCATCGACTACCTGCCATCGCAGTTGTTGGCCGAAGATGTATTGCTGGTCTGCGGTGCCGCATTGATCCTGAGTTTTCTCGCCACCTTGTATCCGGCCTGGCGCGCAGCGCGCACGCAGCCGGCGGAGGCGTTACGTTATGAGTGAGTCGGGCATGAGTGATAAAGCAGTATTGAGTTGCCGTAACCTGGGCAAGTCCTACGAGGAAGGTCCGGAATCGGTGGTGGTTCTGGCCAACCTGCAGCTTGAGTTGTTTCCGGGTGAGCGCGTGGCCATTGTCGGCAGTTCCGGTTCCGGCAAGAGTACCTTGCTGAACATGCTCGGCGGGCTGGACACGCCGTCTGCCGGCAGTGTCTGGCTGGCCGGTGAAGAACTCTCGGCGCTGGGCGAAAAAGCCCGTGGCCTGCTGCGTAACCGCTCGCTGGGTTTCGTCTATCAGTTTCACCATTTGCTGCCCGAGTTCACCGCGCTGGAAAACGTCTGCATGCCGCTGCTGATCGGCAAGACCGCGATCCCGAAAGCCCGGCAACAGGCCACGGCGCTACTGGAGCGCGTTGGCCTGGGGCATCGTTTGCAGCACAAGCCTTCGGAACTGTCCGGCGGTGAACGTCAGCGCGTGGCGATTGCCCGTGCGCTGGTCAACCAGCCGGGTCTGGTGATGCTCGACGAGCCGACCGGCAACCTCGACCATCACACCGCACAAGGTATTCAGGATCTGATGCTGGAGTTGAGCACCTCGTCGCGCACCGCGTTTCTGGTGGTGACCCACGATATGAGCCTGGCGCGGCAGATGGATCGCGTGTTGCGTCTGGAGGACGGCCACCTGGTCGCCGCCTGATCGCGCAACCCGGCGCAGCTGAGCGCGCCGGGTCACTTTTTCTGCGGCATTTTTTGCTACGGTGTTATTCGAATGTTCCGACCGTTATCGATTTTCATAGGCGCGCGCTACACCCGTGCCAAGCGCCGCAACCGATTTGTCTCGTTCATTTCCATGACCTCGATGATCGGGCTGGCGCTGGGCGTGCTGGCGATGATCGTCGTGCTGTCGGTGATGAATGGCTTCCAGCGCGAAATGAGCTCGCGGATTCTCGGCATGGTGCCCCACGCGGTCATCGCTGGCGTGACGCCGCTGGACGACTGGAAGCCCGTCGCTGCCGCCGCCTTGAAGAACCCGGAAGTGACCGCCGCCGTGCCGTTTACGGAAATGGAAGGCATGCTTTCCTATAAAGGCTCGATGCAACCGATTCAAATCAGCGGCGTTGATCCTGCGCTGGAGCACGAAGTCTCGATCGTTGCGCAGCACATCGTGCAAGGCAAACTCGAAGATCTGAAAGCCGGTGAATTCGGTGTGGTCGTCGGCGAGCTGACCGCCCGGCGTTTTCGTCTCAATGTCGGCGACAAACTGACCCTGATCGTTCCTGAAGTCAGCAGCGCACCGGGCGGGATTACCCCGCGCCTGCAGCGTTTGACTGTGGTTGGCGTGTTCAAGGTCGGCGCCGAACTCGATGGCTCGATGGCGTTGATCAACGTCGCTGACGCCGCGCAGATGCAGCGCTGGCAGCCCAATCAGGTGCAAGGCGTGCGTCTGGCTCTGAAAGATTTGTACGCTGCGCCACAAGTGTCCAGCCAGATCGCCACCGGGCTGGGCGCTGATTATCGCGCCGATGACTGGACTCACACCCAGGGCAGCCTGTTCAGCGCCATGAAAATGGAAAAGACCATGATCGGTCTGCTGTTGCTGATGATCGTCGCCGTGGCCGCGTTCAACATTATCGCGACGCTGATCATGGTGGTGAACGACAAGGGCGCGGACATCGCGATCCTGCGCACCCTTGGCGCCACACCAGGGCAAATCATGGCGATCTTCGTGGTGCAGGGCACGGTGATCGGTATCGTCGGAACCTTGGTCGGTGGCGTACTCGGCGTGATCGCCGCCATCAACGTCAGCAGTCTGGTGGGCTGGTTGGAGCGGGTCAGCGGCCAGCATATCTTCAGTTCCGATGTGTATTTCATCAATAACCTGCCTTCGGAGCTGCAAGCCGGCGACGTGCTGCTGATCTGCAGCGCCGGTTTCATCCTCAGCTTCCTTGCCACGGTCTACCCGGCCTGGCGCGCGGCGCAGATCCAGCCGGCGCATGCGTTGCGGTATGAGTAACCTGCGGGGCTAGACACATATGCGGATCGTTGGAGCGTGGCTTGCCCGCGAATCAGGCGCCTCGGTGCCCCAGATCTACCGCGTCATCGTTCTTCGCAGGCAAGCCGCGCTCCAACGGGGCCGGTGTTTGCTTCGCGACAGCGCGGCATCAAGACGACGGGGAATCTCCTACAACGGCAACTCAATCACAAACCGCGTCACGCCCCTGGCTGACTCACAGCGAATCCTCCCGCCATGGGCCTGGATGATCGAGCGGGTGATCGCCAGACCCAATCCCGCATGTTCATTGCTTTCGCGACGGGCCGGGTCGGCGCGGTAGAAACGATCGAACAGGCGCGGCAGAATCTCTGGGGCAATCGTCGGGCCGCTGTTTTCGATACTGATCGCAACTTCATCCCGCGTACTGCCAAGCTTTACCGACACGTAACCGCCTGCCGGAGTAAAGCGCAGGGCGTTGTCCAGCAGATTGGAAAACACCCGACGCAGCATCGTGCGGTCGCCAGCGAGGGTGGCTTGGCCTTCGCAACTCATGCTGACCTGCGCGTCTTCGGCCAGAGGCGCGAAGTACTCAAGCACCGCGCTGGCTTCCTCATGCAGCTGCAAGCGTTCGCGCACCGGAATCAGCAAGCCATGTTCGGCCTTGGCCAGGTACAGCATGTCATTGACCATCTGCGCCATGCCTTGCACTTCTTCCAGATTGCCCAGCAACGCCTCACGATAATCTTCCAGTGGGCGTTCCCGGGTCAGGATGACCTGGGTGTGGGTCAGCAAATTGGATAACGGCGTGCGCAACTCATGGGCGATGTCGGCGGAAAATGCCGAGAGCCGCTGAAAGGCATCATCCAGCCGACCGAGCATGGCGTTGAAGGCCAGGGTCAGTTCCGCCAGCTCGCTGGGCATTTGCTCTTGCGGCAGGCGGGTGGTGAGCGAGCTGGCCGAAACGCTGGCGGCGATCTGGCTCATCTGGCGCAGCGGGCGTAATCCACTGCGCGCCGCCCAGGCGCCGAGTAACGCAGTGGCCAGCGCTGACAGGCCGATGGTCAGCCAGATCAAACGCTGCATGCGTTGCAGGAAGTGCTGGTGATGGGTGATATCGAGCATCAATGTCAGCTGTGGCGAATCAGCTGATTGCTCCTGCAACGGCACGCTATAGATACGATAGGCCGCCTCGGAGTCACTGAGCGTGTGCAGTCCCGAGTGAGCAAGTTGCTCGACCTTCAGGTTTGAATTATCGAACCACATCGCCCCATCGCCGCCAGTGACCCGCAAGGCCAGGTCCGGTTGACGGCCCAGTTCCGCGCGCAGTTGCGCTTCCCGGGTGATGAATCCTTCACGAGTCGATACCCCGCTCAACACGCTGCGCAACTGCGGCAGTTTGCTGTCGAGCAATTGCTGGTCCAGTTCCATGAAATGCGTTTCGCTGGCGTGATTGAACAGCACGCCGGCGGTCAGGGAAACCACTGCAGTGCAGGCCGCGAACAGCAACGCCAGACGGCTGGCGAGGGAAATCCGGCGGATCATGGTGCGCGCTCTTCAAGCACATAGCCCATGCCACGCACGGTATGAATGAGTTTGTTGGGGAAATCGTCATCGATTTTCAGGCGCAGGCGGCGTATCGCCACTTCGATCACATTGGTGTCGCTGTCGAAATTCATGTCCCAGACTTGCGAAGCAATCAGCGACTTGGGCAGCACTTCGCCCTGGCGGCGCATGAGCAATTCGAGCAGCGCGAATTCCTTGGCGGTCAGGTCGATGCGTCGGGTGTCGCGTTCGACCCGCCGACGCAGCAAGTCCAGGCGCAGGTCCGCGAGCTGTAAATGGGTTTCCTGAGCGGCGCTGCTGCCACGACGCAGCAAGGTGCGCACCCTGGCGAGCAATTCGGAGAAGGCAAAAGGCTTGATCAAATAGTCATCGGCGCCCAGTTCCAGGCCCTTTACCCGATCTTCCACGGCATCCCGCGCGGTCAAAAACAGCACGGGGGTTTCCAGACCAGCGCTGCGCACGGCTTGCAGAATCTGCCAGCCGCTGCGCCCTGGCAGCATGACGTCGAGAATCAACAGTGCGTAATCGCCGGTCAGTGCCAGGTGTTGGCCGCTGGTGCCGTCAGCCACCAGTTCGGTGCTGAAACCGGCTTCGCTCAAGCCTTGACGCAGGTAATGGCCGGTTTTCGGTTGATCTTCGACGATCAGTAATTTCATGAGTGACTCATACGCTTCAACGAAGGCTGCTTTATAGCGCGGGCGGTGTGTGCGGGCGCGAAGCTGACAAAGTTGTAATCTTGCCGTCAGCTCGTTGCCAGTGCCCGGCTTGTAATGTGTGACGATTGATTGTCGCTCATTTGGAGACACCTATGCGTTCCCTCGCTCGCCTCACGCTGGTCGTTGCAATGCTGGCCGCAAGTCAGCCCTTGCTCGCATCGCCCGTGTCGTCTTTTGACTTCGGCCATGCTGCGCCTGCGGCTCAGGCGACCCGTACCGTTGAGCTGATGCTGGGCGATATGTATTTCGAGCCCAAATCCGTGCAGGTCAAAGCCGGTGAAACCGTGCGCTTCGTGCTGGTCAACAAAGGCCAGTTGCTGCACGAGTTCAATCTCGGCGATGCGGCCATGCACGCGCGTCATCAGCAGGAAATGCTCAAGATGCAGGAAAGCGGCATGCTGACGCCAACCGCAATGAGCCATAAGGACATGGCGCATGAGATGGGCAATGGCAAGATGGCAATGCAGCATGACGATCCCAACAGCGTGTTCGTCGAACCGGGTAAAACCGCCGAGTTGACCTGGACCTTCGCCAAAGCCAGCGACCTGGAATTTGCCTGCAATATCCCCGGCCATTATCAGGCCGGGATGGTGGGCAAGCTGACGATCACCGAGTAGTCGCTGAAAACCGGACATAAAGTCTATAAACTGCCGGTCTATTCCGTCCGCTTCATGTGATCCAGGTACCGTCATGCATCCCGCAGCCGAACACTCGCCGCTGGGCAAGTCCAGTGAATACATCGCCACCTACACGCCGTCGCTGCTGTTTCCCATCCCTCGCGCTGCCAAATGGGCCGAGTTGGGACTGACGGCGCAGACCTTGCCGTATCAGGGTGTCGACTTCTGGAACTGTTTCGAATTGTCTTGGCTGCTGCCTTCCGGCAAGCCGGTGGTGGCGATTGCCGAGTTCAGTATTCCCGCGAGTTCGCCGAATATCATCGAATCCAAATCCTTCAAGCTGTACCTGAACTCGCTGAACCAGACGCCGTTCGCCGATCGCGCCGAACTGGTTGCCACGCTTAAAAAGGATCTGTCCGCAGCAGCGGGCAAACCGGTGGGCGTGCGGATTCGCAGTCTGGCCGATATCGAGGCTGAGGGCGTCGCGGCGCTGCCGGGCGTTTGCATTGATGATCTGGACGTGACGATTCACAGCTACGATCGCCCGCAACCTGAATTACTGCGTTGCGATGATTCGCGCGTGGTGGAGGAGGCGGTACACAGTCACTTGCTCAAATCCAATTGCCCGGTGACCAGTCAGCCGGATTGGGGCAGCGTTGCGGTGGAGTACCGGGGCGCTGCCCTGGATCACGCGAGCCTGTTGGCGTACATCGTGAGCTTCAGGCAACATTCGGATTTTCACGAGCAATGTGTCGAACGTATCTTTCTGGATCTGCAACGCCTGCTCAAGCCGGAAAAACTGACTGTCTACGCGCGTTACGTGCGCCGTGGCGGGCTGGATATCAACCCGTATCGCAGCACCGAAACGATCAGTTTCGAGAATCGCCGGCTGGCGCGGCAGTAAACCGGAATTTGTTGGAGCGAGGCTTGCCCGCGAAGAACGATAACGCGGTGAGTCTGGCGCACCGAGGTGATCTGATTCGCGGGCAAGCCTCGCTCCAACGAGCTGAATCAAATCCCGATATTGCCCAGTGTCACGATGATGTTGCGCAAGGTCCCGGCAATGCCTGGGTGGTCAAGTTCAAAGCGCTCTACCGCCAGGTTGACGTCGTCGGCAAGATTGGAATCCTGAGTGGCGCTTTCCAGTTCGATTTGCGATTCAATCTGTTGCATCAGCTGATGCAGGTTGTCGCGCTCGCTCTCGGACAGCGGCGGGTTCTGCTCCAGTTGCTCGCGCAGGGTGTTGAGTTGTTCTTGCAGTTCGCGGGCAGGCATGACGTGCTCCTTCATTGATAAGTCTGTCCCATGGACCTCGTCGCCGGGCGAAAGGTCCGCTATGGGTGTAAGACTAATCCACTACGGCGCGGCCTGCATGATGTTGATCAACGCCGAGACACTGCTCAGGGTTTTTCGCCCTTGCTGCGGCGCAGGGCAATGTCAGCCAGGCAGGATTCAAACTCGCCCAAATGATCGATCACCGAATGCACGCCCAATGCGTAGAGCTGCAAGGTGGCCTGACCGCGACGGTATTCGCGCTCGGCATTGCTCAGTGCCTGCCACTGCGCCTGAGACACCCCGCACAGAGAGCCGCAGGACGCGAGGCCGACCGTCCATAACCCGGCGTTGAGGCCGGCCTGCAACAGTTTCGGTTCGCCACTGACCAACACGCTGCCGTCGAGCTGATCGACCCCCAGCGCCATGAGTGCCTGCCAGCAAGCGTTCGGGGCTGGCCAAGGCGTTGATGCCCTTGGCGCAGGCACGATCAATGAAGTCAGCGAGCGGGCCAGCAATTCGCTGACTGTTTCCGGTAATTCATCCAGCCACGCGCAAGGAACGCCTTGTCTGCTCAGGCCTTGCAATACCTGCAGAGCGCCCGCTGTAGCCTGGCCCTGGTCGCTGGTGATCAGCTTCTTCGAGGCCTGCGCGCCGAAATCCACCAGACAGCCACTCAGGCCGAACAATACGGCGGTAAAGGCGGGCAGGGGAGCAGTGACCGGCGCAAGCATGATGATCTCTCTGAAATACCGAGAAACGCTACTGGCCTTTTGTGACAGCGAGATGAACGTCTGATGATGGCGTATAAAATGTTTTGCGGTTCTGACAGTCCTGGCCGTCAGTGATGCTGCCTTATTTTGCCGATATGGCTTTATACTGCCCGCCTTGACGTGGGGGCGTAGCACCCGCTTGATTACTTTGACTAGGAGTGTCAGCTATGCCCGTAACCGGTGCAGGCTTTTTTGATCGTCTCGCTCAGCTGTGTTTTTGCGCCGGTGTAGCGCTGGTTCCAATGGCCGCCCAGGCTGCCGAGGAAGATCCATGGGAGGGCGTCAACCGCGCCATCTTCCGTTTCAACGATACGATCGATACCTATGCCTTGAAGCCAATCGCCCAGGGTTATCAATACGTTACACCGCAGTTTGTCGAAGACGGCGTGCATAACTTCTTCAACAACATCGGTGATGTGCGCAACCTGGCCAACAACGTTCTGCAGGCCAAACCTGCCGACGCTGGCGTGGACACGGCTCGCCTGATTTTCAACACCACTTTTGGCGTACTGGGCTTCATCGACGTGGGGACCAAAATGGGCCTGCAACGTAACGATGAAGACTTCGGTCAGACGTTGGGTTACTGGGGTGTAGGAAGCGGCCCGTTTGTGATGCTGCCATTGCTCGGCCCAAGCACGGTGCGTGACACAGTTGCGATTTATCCGGACACCTACACTTCGGCGTATCACTACATTGATCACGTACCGACCCGTAACACCGCACGCGCCGTGAACGTCGTCGACACCCGCGCCAGCCTGCTGTCGGCTGAGCGCCTGATCACCGGTGACAAATACACCTTCATCCGCAATGCGTATCTGCAGAATCGCGAGTTCAAGGTCAAGGATGGTCAGGTCAAGGACGATTTCTGATCGACCCGGCTTGAATGAATAAAGGCGACCCCAGGGTCGCCTTTATTCTTTGTGGACTGTGAGCCAGTTCCGCTGCGGCTCAGCTCATGGACACAATGGTCAGCCCCAGTTTCTGCCCGCCGTCTTCCAGGTCGGTCAGCCAGACCACTTCCGTTTCCGCTTCAAGTCCTTTGAGTGCGGCGTGCTCCGAATCGATTCTGACGCTCAGTTTGTCACCGATCTTGAAGGTGCGCGGCGCCTGCACCTGCATGCCGGAGCTGGACAAATCAATGCATACGGCGGGAATGATCTGGCCGGCGTACAGCAAGCTGATGTCGGCATCCACACGCATGCGGATGTAATCGCGCTTTTCGTCGTAGTCTCGATCATTTCGGCTCATGGTTTGTCCTTCACTTTAGTTGCTTATTTGCCTGTTCTTATAACTCTGGGTGATTTGCGATGTAAAGACGCAAAGCGACCGCCGGAGCATGCTTGAAACGCCCGGCGGATGGGAGTACCGTCTGCGCCTTGAAGGGCACCTCTGAAATGGCATGCGCAGGGCGAAAAGCACGGCGCGCGGTTCAGAGAGGCTAGAAGCGAATCCAGTAAGCTGACCCGTACAACGAGTCGTTTACGCCAACCTAATCTGGCGCCGTTTGCCCACATGCAAAAAACCAGTGCCACGCTGCTGATAATCGATGACGACGAAGTGGTGCGAGCTAGCCTCGCCGCCTATTTGGAAGACAGTGGCTTCAGCGTCCTGCAAGCGAGCAATGGCTTGCAGGGTATCGAGCTGTTCGAGAAGGAAAAGCCTGATCTGGTGATCTGCGACTTGCGCATGCCCCAGATGGGTGGACTCGAACTGATCCGTCAGGTCACCAGCCTTGCTCCCGAAACGCCGGTCATCGTCGTCTCGGGCGCCGGTGTCATGAACGACGCGGTCGAAGCGCTGCGTCTGGGTGCTGCTGATTACCTGATCAAGCCTCTTGAAGACCTTGCGGTTCTCGAGCACTCGGTCCGTCGTGCACTGGATCGCGCCCGCCTGTTGCAGGAAAACCAGGTTTATCGGCAAAAGCTCGAAACCGCCAATCGCGAACTCGAAGCCAGTCTTCATCTGTTGCAGGAAGACCAGGACGCCGGTCGCCAGGTGCAGATGAACATGTTGCCGATCAGCCCTTGGGCGATCGATGAATTCAGGTTTGCCCACGAAATCATCCCGTCGTTGTACCTGTCCGGGGATTTCGTGGATTACTTCCGCGTCGATGAACGCCGGGTTGCGTTCTATCTGGCGGATGTTTCCGGGCATGGCGCTTCTTCGGCGTTCATTACGGTGCTGCTGAAGTTCATGACCACGCGCCTGTTGTTCGAATCCAAGCGCGGTGGCACATTGCCTGAATTCAAGCCATCGGATGTGCTGGGCCATATCAACCGAGGCTTGATCAGCTGTAAGCTGGGCAAACACGTGACCATGGTGGGCGGTGTCATCGATGAAGACACCGGCAAGTTGACCTACGCGGTTGGCGGCCATTTGCCGTTGCCGGTGCTGTACACGCCGGGTGAGGCGCGTTATCTGGGTGGTCGTGGTTTGCCAGTCGGCTTGTTCAATGAGGCGACGTATCAGGACCATGAAGTTGATTTGCCGGAGTCGTTCAGCTTGACCCTGCTATCAGATGGCATTCTGGACCTTCTGCCCGGTGATACACTCAAAGAGAAAGAGGCCGTGTTACCAGAGTTGGTAAAAACGGCGGGCGGCAGCCTGGATGGCCTGCGGCAGATTTTTGGATTGGCCACGCTAGGGGAGATGCCGGATGATATCGCCTTGTTAGTGCTGAGCAGGAACCTTGAATGAGTACCGGTAGAATCCAGTTCGCCGAGCAGGACGGCACCTTCGTCCTGAAGTTCGTTGGGGAAGTGCGTCTGACCCTTTGTTCGGCTTTGGATGCGACGATTGAGCGGATCTTCACTGCGCTGAATTTTTCGGCTGTCGTCATCGATCTGACCGAAACCCGCAGCATCGACAGTACAACCCTTGGCCTGTTGGCCAAGTTGTCTATTTTGTCTCGGCAAAAGGTCGGGCTGTTGCCGACGGTCGTGACCACTCATGAAGACATCACCCGGCTTTTGCAGTCGATGGGTTTCGATCAGGTGTTCAACATCGTTGACCGTCCGATTCCGCGTCCTGAGTGTCTGACGGACCTGCCGTCCCAGGATCAATGCGAGGAAGTGGTCAAGGCCAAGGTGCTGGAAGCGCACAAGATCCTCATGGGTCTCAACGATTCCAACCGTGAAGCCTTTCACGATCTGGTCAACGCCCTGGAGCGTCACTAGGGCTCAGCGCCGAATCGCAGGCAACAAAAAGGGCGACACCCGCGAGGGTGTCGCCCTTTAGTGCATTCAGACCTTGGCTGAGAGCAACGCCTCAAGCTTTTCCTGATCGCGAGCAAACTGACGAATACCTTCGGCCAGTTTTTCGGTGGCCATCGCGTCTTCGTTGGAAGCCCAGCGGAACTGGCTTTCGGTCAAGGTTTGACGCGGCTCACCGGCATTGCCAGGTGCCAGCTTGCGCTGCAGCGAGCCAGTGTCGTCGGCCAGCTTCTGCAAGAGGTCGGTGCTGATGGTCAAGCGGTCGCAACCGGCCAGCTGTTCGATCTGGCTGATATTGCGGAAGCTGGCGCCCATGACCACGGTCTTGTAGTCATTGGACTTGTAGTAGTTGTAGATGCGCGTCACTGACTGCACGCCCGGGTCTTCGGCACCGACATAGTCCTTGCCTTCGGCTTTCTTGTACCAGTCGTAGATGCGGCCCACGAACGGCGAAATCAGGAACACACCGGCATCGGCGCAGGCCTGGGCCTGGGCGAAGGAAAACAGCAGGGTCAGGTTGCACTGGATGCCTTTCTTTTCCAGCACTTCGGCGGCACGGATGCCTTCCCAGGTCGAGGCCAGCTTGATCAGGATGCGATCCTTGCCAATGCCAGCCTTGTCGTACAGGCCGACCAGGCGCTCGGCGCGTTCGATGCAGGCGTCGGTGTCGAAGGAAAGACGCGCATCGACTTCGGTGGACACGCGACCCGGCACAACCTTGAGGATTTCCTGACCGATTGCGACAGCGAAACGGTCACAGGCCAGGCTGATATCGCCGTTGCTGCCACTGAACGCTTCTTTCAGGCGGTCGCCGTTGCTGTCGCTCGATGCGGCTTTGAGCAGCAGGGAAGGGTTGGTCGTGGCATCGACCGGCTTGAGCTTTTCAATCGCTGCGAAATCGCCAGTGTCGGCGACAACGGTAGTGAATTCTTTGAGTTGATCCAGCTTGGAAGTCATGAGTGTGCTCTGTCCTGTGCGGTTGGATGACATTACCCGAGCATTGCCGGCCTCTCAAGCGAGCTGTGTAAATCCGCGAGAGGGCAACGACTCGATTGTGCTGGTTTTGAGCCTCAGTCAGGCTGCTTGTTCCCGATTATTTGCGAAACCTGGACCGCTGGCGTTCGGCGTTTTTCCATGAGGCGGCTTCTCTTGGTAGACTTGCAGCCCTTCGCCACACAGACTTCGAGACACGTAGAGCTAATGTCACAGACAACCGCCACGCAGATGAACCCCGCCTCTACGCTTTCCCGTCGGTTTTCCGTTGCCCCCATGATGGACTGGACTGACCGCCATTGCCGGTTTTTCCTGCGCCTGCTGTCGAAAAATGCTTTGTTGTATACCGAAATGGTCACCACTGGCGCGTTGCTCAATGGCGACCATGAACGTTTCCTGCGTCACGATGAAGCCGAGCATCCATTGGCGTTGCAGCTGGGCGGTAGCGTTCCGGCCGATCTGGCGGCGTGCGCCTATTTGGCGCAGGACGCGGGGTATGACGAGGTCAACCTGAACGTCGGTTGCCCCAGTGACCGGGTGCAGAACAACATGATCGGCGCCTGCCTGATGGCGCATCCGCAACTGGTGGCCGATTGCGTCAAGGCCATGCAGGACCGGGTCGCGATTCCGGTCACGGTCAAGCATCGCATCGGCATCAATGGCCGGGACAGTTATGCGCAGCTGTGCGATTTCGTCGGTACCGTTCGCGAGGCTGGCTGCACCAGTTTTACCGTGCATGCGCGGATCGCGATTCTGGAAGGTCTCTCGCCCAAGGAAAATCGGGATATTCCACCGTTGCGTTACGACGTGGTGGCGCAACTGAAAGCGGATTTCCCCGAGCTGGAAATCATCCTCAACGGTGGCATCAAGACCCTTGAGCAATGTCAGGAACACTTGCAGATTTTCGACGGCGTGATGCTGGGTCGCGAGGCGTATCACAATCCTTATGTGCTGGCGCAGGTCGACCAGCAGCTGTTTGGCAGCAACGCGCCAGTGATCAGCCGGGCTGAAGCCTTGGCAGCCTTGCGTCCTTACATCGCGGCGCATATTGCCAGCGGCGGCTCGATGCATCACATCACCCGCCATGTGCTTGGCCTGGGCCAGGGTTTTCCTGGTGCGCGGCGCTTTCGCCAGTTGCTCTCGGTGGATATTCACAAGGCCGAGAACCCGCTGGCACTGCTCGATCAGGCCGCGCTGTTGCTGGAAGGTCGCTAGTTCGGAAATACCGCTGGGCAAAGCCATGCCGCTGCGCCCCGTCCATGCTCGTATGACAGGAGTCCGTTTCACATGACAACTCAAGCCAACAATCCCCTCATCCGTCACCTGCACCCCGCCAGCGTCAGTGAGCCATGGGCCCGGGAGTTCGCTGAAGCCATTGAAGTGCCGGTGAACGCGCGTCAACTGGTGTTGAGTGGCGTCGGGCCACAGGTTGTCGACGACGCTGCCCCAGCGGGTTCCGTGCAGGCTTACGGCGATACGGCGGTGCAGACGCTGAGCGTCATCCGGCAAATCGAAGCGACGCTGACTCGCCACGGTTATGGGCTGGGCGACATTGTCAGCATGCAGGCGCTTCTGGTGGCGGACCCGGCTGCGGACGGCGTTGCGGACTTCGAGGGGTTCTCGGCCATATACAACCAATATTTCGGCACACCTGCTCAGCCGAACGTGCCCACCCGAACCCGTGCGCAGGTTATCCGCCTGGTCCCGCCGGGTTGGCTGGTGGAAATGACCGTGACGGCCATCAAGGCGTCAAGCTGATCTTTTCAGGGGCGTGAGGCAGGACGACCATTGGTCAGGCGCGCAGCACTCTATTGGCTGACAGGCTTCCGATAATCATGGCCCAGGCGTCTCTGGGCTCTTGGTGTGAGGTGCCACTGATGACCAACATGGCGACAAATCAGCATGATCCCAGGAACGATCCCGGCTTCGATCCCGATTCACCGGACGTTGCCGACCCGCAAATCGATCCCATCGGTCCGGCCAAAGCGCCTGATGACGGTCAGGACGTTGGCTCGGAAAAACGCGTGGATGACGACCAATACCCACCTTACGACGACGAGAAGTAAGCGACCGTTCAAGCGCGCAGTTTGATGTGGCTGCCAACCGTCAGGCCCTTGATCTGCTCTCCGGAAAGCGGGCGGCAGAAGAAGAATCCCTGGGCTTCATGGCAACCGAAGCTCCTGACCAGATCCATGCACTGGAAAGTCTCGATGCCTTCGGCGACGGTGCGGTAACCCAGTTCATGGGCCAGTTTGAAGATGGATTGGGCAATGATGCGATTGCGTGGTTTGTTTTCCAGGTCGGTGATGATCGACTTGTCCAGCTTGATGACATTAGCCGGGATTTCGTGCAGGTAGGCGAAGTTGCTGTAGCCGGTGCCGAAGTCATCGATGGCCACATCGACACCCAGCGCGCGAATGTCTGACAACTGGCCGAGCACGGTGGTGCTCGCCCTGATCCACTCGCCTTCAGTGATTTCCACTTCAACCCGATGCGGGGCGATCCGGTGCCGCTCGCAGCTGTCGCGCAGTGCATTGGCGATGTCCATGGACTGGAAGTCCAGCGCCGACAGGTTCAGCGAAACCTTCGATTCGCAATCCTCCCACTCGGCCGCTGCGGCCAGCGCCTTATCGATGACCCAACGGGTCACCGTGCTGATCTGTCCCGAGCGCTCGATCAGCGGGATGAACTCGGCAGGCGAGACTGGCCCCAGCGTGCTGTGATTCCAGCGCAACAGCGCCTCGGCACTCACCTGGCGGCCATCCTCCAGACGAAAACGCGGCTGAAACATCAGATAGATATCGCCATTGGCGAGGGCCGTGACCACGTCTTGGCTCAGGGCGAGCGCGCGCCGGTTGGCGCAGTTCTCGTTTTCGTCCCAGAGCGCCCAGTCGATGCCATCGCGACTGGCCGCTTCGACGGCGTGCCGGGCTTTGCGCAGCAGCTCGCCCATGGACTGGCTACCGTCTTCGCAAGACGCGATGCCCATGCGTGTGGCGGGCAACGTCGAAATCGAATCCTCGGCGCATGGCTCGCAGATCAGCGTGCTCAAGATCTGAATCAGTTCGGTCTTATCTGTCCGGTTGGTCGGCAGTAGCAGGCAGCAGTGGCGCTCACTGACATGGTAGACGCCCACGCTGCTGAGCAGCACTTGCTCCAGGCGGCCGGCGATGTCCTGGGCGCGCATCTGCAGGGACGTCATGTTATTGAGCGGGGCCAGTTCCGTTTCGTATTGACTGTCAACAATTTCGATCAAGGCCAGCAAACGGCCTGGGAATTCCTCATTCAGCCAAGGTTCCTGGTGGTCAGTCAGAAACTGGCGCAGGTTCGGTAATCCCGAGAACGGGTTGCGCGTCAGGATCATTTGCCGTTGTTCAATCTGCGAGATAATCATCTCGGCCAGATCTTCCAGCACACGGATTTCGGTATGGCTCAGCTGATGAGGCGACTTGTCGATGATGCACAAGCTGCCGAGGGCATGGCCATCGCGGGTCAGCAAAGGCGCGCCGGCATAAAAGCGAATGCCGTCCTGAGCGGTCACCAGGTCGTTGTCGGCAAAGCGCGTGTCTTCGCAGGCATCAATTACCTGCATCACACCCTGCTGCCTGGCGGTGTGGGCGCAGAAGGACTGGATGATAGGCGTTTCGCTCTGGACGAAGCCCACTCGTGCGGCAAACCACTGTCGGTCGGCCTCGACCAGGGAAACCAGGACCGTTGGCACATCGAAATAAGCGGCCGCAAGGCGACAGATGCGGTCGAAGTTTTCGTTGTTGGCCGTCTCCAGCCACTGCACCGCCCGCACTGCGGCCAGGCGTTGGTGCTCTGCTTGTAGGGTGTGGTGCATGAGTTTTCTCAGAATGCGTTCGAGAAGTCAGTCAATTAAAGGCAATGTGCCATCATAGCCAAGATGTCGTGGAACGCAGACATTTTTTTCTGACCCGGGTCAACTCTCTGCAGATTTTCTCGTTAATCCGGCCTTCGCCTATTGGGCGGATGTCGAGCCAGGCTGGTTTTTGGTCACCAGTCGCAGTCCGCTGGCGATGCTGCCCACTGCCGCAAAACCGGCACCGATGCTCAACGCCAGTACCGGGCCGTGCTCGCCGGAGATCCCGAAACTGAAGGCGACCAGCGCCGCACCGGTCGCCTGACCAATCAGGCGTGCGGTGGCGATGGTGCCACTGGCGCCGCTGGCCCGTTCCCTGGGCGCGCTGGTCATCAGTGCCTTCTGGTTGGGCGCCTGAAAGAAGCCAAAACCCAGGCCGCAGATAATCATGCTGATGCAAATTTGCCAGGCCGAAGCATTCGGCGACATGAACGCCAGGGAAATCATGCCCGCGCAAAGGATAGCCAAGCCGATGCCGCCCAACAGGCCGGGCGCGTAGCGATCGGAAAGACGCCCGGCAAACGGCGCGATCATGGCCACGACCACTGACCACGGGGTCATCAGAAAGCCGGTTTGTACCGGGTCGCGGGCCAGCACTGTTTCGAAGAAAAACGGCAGCGAGACGAACGCCAGGCCTTGCGCGGCGAACGAGCAGAAAGCCGTCATGGCCGACAAGGCAAACATCGGGCGCTTGAGCAAATCCAGAGGAAACATTGGCGCGGGATGGCCGGCTTCACGGCGCAGCATCAGCACGAACCCAACGAGAAATACAGCCAGCGCGATCAACACGCTGTTCCACGAACCTAGTTGTGCCGCCTGGCTGAGGGCAAAAATCAGCGCGCCGAAGGTGATGACGTTAAGCATCGCGGTCAGTGGATCAAAGGTCAGGGTGCCTGGTTTGGCGACTGGCAATGAATTCCAGGCGAACACCAGTGCGAAGATGCCAATTGGCAGGTTGATCGCGAACAGCCACGGCCAGTTCGCCACCGACAGCACCAGCGAAGCGATGGTCGGCCCGGCTGCGAATGACGTACCGACCACCAAGGCGTTCATGCCCAGCCCTCGGCCCAAACGTTCGCGGGAAAAGATCGAGCTGATCAGCGCCGCATTGACACTCATGATCGCGCTGGCGCCCAAGCCCTGCAAAACCCGGCCGATGGTCAGCGTGGGCAGCGACCAGGAGAATGTGCAGAGCGCCGAAGACACCACGAACAGAATCAGACCGCCGAGATACACCTTGCGATGGCCGATCACCCCGCCCAGTGCGGCAAACGGCAGCAAGGTCGCCACCGCCGCCAGTTGATAGGCGTTGATGATCCAGACGGATGCGGCCGGCGAGGCATTCAGGTCCGCCGCGATGGCGGGCAGGGCGGTATTGGCGATGGCGGTATCGAGCGTTGCCAGGGCAATCGAAATCAGGATGGCAACCATCCCGCGAAATTCGAGAGGCGTCAGTTTATTGCTGACCGGGACAGATAGTTCGGGTGTGAGTCGAGCCATTACCAACAACGCTCCGGAAGGATTTTTCGCAAGGGAGAGGCCCGCGAAGCAGGCGCCAGAACGATCCTGCCGGTTTACAGCATGGCTGCGCAATGTTTTGTATTAATTCACTTGAGATGTAATTTGTTGGAGCGAGCGGGCGGCGTTTCGACTTGTCCGCGAATCGGCCATAGGAGCGACCTTAGTCGCGAAGGCGTCGATTGCCCTCCCGGCTAAAGCCGGTCCTACAGCAAGCCTCGCTCCAACAGGGTGATGACTAGCCTCCATCAGTATTGATATCCGCATCATGCCCTTGGGTGGGTTGCGGATTGCGTTGGTCTGCAGGTTTTTCTTCTGGCTCATAATCCGGGGTAAAGGTGCTACCGCCCGATTCCTGGGTTTGCTCCAGTTGCGTATCAGGCTGGCCTACCGGCTTGCCTTGGGACTGGCCTGCGGTGTCTTGGTATTGCTCGCCCTGACCCAATTCGTTATCGGGGTTTTCAGGGTCAATGGCGGGGTCGTTGCGGTCGACGGATTTCTGGCTTTGATCGGTCATGGTTGTGTCCTCTCATTCATAAGCTTGCAAGAATTCGAGGCCGATGGCGCGCGGTCGTTCGATCATTTTCGTGACCGACTGTCCGTTGCGAAAAGGATCAGCTGTCGCGATGCGCACCGTTGACTGGCAAACGGCTGCCCAGGCGATAGCGCGATGAAGGATGGGTCAGGCGTACGAAGGTCACGATCTTGCCGTTGCTCCAGGTGCGCCGCATCAAGACCAGACACGGTTCCAGGCTGTCGATCTGCATGTAGCGGCTCTCGTCGGCGCTTGGGTGACTGGCTTCGACGATGTGCTCCATTTCGTCCGGGCGAATGGTCTGCAACAGATATCGGGCCGGCTGCAGCTGTTCGCCGAACGCCTGCTTGAGGAAATCCGGTACCAGTTCCGGGTTGACGTAGCGATCCTCCAGTTGCACCGGCACGCCTTCTTCGCAATGCACGCAAAGCAGATGGAACACCGAGCTGCCAGTGGTCAGCGACAGCGCGGCGGCAATCGACATCGACGCCGCTTCCCGGGCCAGATGCAATACCTCACAGCTGTAGCGATGGCCCCGGGCGATGATCTCGTCAGCGATGTTGGTGATGCGCAACAGGTTCGACTGCGGCTTGCTTTTGGCGACGAAGGTGCCGACCCCTGAGACTCGCAGCAGATGGCCTTCTTCGGTCAGTTCACGCAGGGCGCGGTTGACCGTCATGCGCGACATGCCCAGCTCCTGCACCAGGCGATTTTCCGAAGGGATCAGGTCGCCCGGTTTCCATTCGCCACAGCTGAGTTTGCCCTGCACGTAATCCTTGGCGCGCCGGTACAAGGCTTGCGGGGTCGGAGTGCTCATCACGCGCTCACAATCACACAGTCTGCAAGGGTCATACGCTGCTGGCCTCCTTGTTGTCCTGCCAGAACGCGTTGCGATCCAGATAGTTCTGCAGGAATTGCTGCAAGCGTGGCTGTTCGGCGTTGTGGAATATTTCCTGCGGCGTGCCTCGTGCAACCACTTCGCCCTGATCGAGAAACACCACCGAGTCGGCCACCTGGGCGGCGAAGCCCATTTCATGGGTGACCACGACCATGGTCATGCCTTCTTTGGCGAGGGTTTTCATGACTTGCAGCACTTCGCCCACCAGTTCCGGATCCAGCGCCGAGGTCGGCTCATCAAACAGCATGATGTGCGGCTCCATGGCCAAGGCCCGGGCAATCGCCACGCGTTGTTGCTGGCCACCGGACAGCTGCGCCGGATAGGACGCCGCCTTGTGCGCCAGCCCGACTTTATCGAGCATCGCCATGCCACGTTGGTTGGCTTCATCAGCGGACAACTTGCGCACCCGACGCAGCGCTTCGCAGACATTGCCGATGGCCGTCATGTGCGGCCACAGGTTGAACTGCTGGAAGACCATGCCGACGTTGCGCCGCACCTGATTGATCTGCGCCTGCGGCGCGCGTTTGCGAGGCTTGCCGGGCGCGCCATTGCCTGGCATCCAGCCGAGCAGTTTGCCTTCGATGATGATTTCGCCTTCGTCGTACTCTTCAAGAAACGCCATGCTGCGCAGCAAGGTGCTCTTGCCGGACCCGGAAGGACCGATCAGGCACACCACTTCCGAATGGCGGACCTGCAGGTCGATCCCCTTGAGCACGCGCAGGGGGCCGAAGCTTTTGCCGACCTTGTTCAAGGTCAGCATGGGTTCGCGGTCGCCGGCCAGTTGCTGGGAGCTTTTCATCAGTTCACCTGGTTGCAAAATTTGAACGCTGCTCATCGGGCTTGCCTGTTCATGAAACGGCCGACCTTGTGCTCAAGGAACATGCCGAGCCGGGAACAGGCTTCGACCAACAACAGATAGCCGATGCACAGCACCAGCAAGGTTTCGACAAAGGCGAAGGTTTCCGAGCCGATTCCGGTCAGCACCATGGTCAGTTCCGGAATGGTAATGATCGATAGCACGGCGGTTTCCTTGCACAGAATAGTGACCAGATTGACCAGCGCCGGAAGGATGATCACCAGCATCTGCGGCACCTGAATGCGCATGATGCATTGGCTGCGGGTGATGCCCAGGGTATCGGCAGCTTCGAGCTGACCGCGCGGCACCGACTGAAAGCCGGTGCGGAAAATTTCTGCGAAATAGACGCTGCCATAAATGCCCAGGCCCAACACGCCAGCCGGAATCGGGTCGAGACTCAAACCGAAGGTCGGGCCTGCGTAATAGATCAGGAACAACTGGACCAGAAACGGCGTGCTGCGGATCAACTCGATGAAGACCCGTAACGGCGCGCGCACCAGGCCATTGCCGAACAACTGGGCGACGGCGATCAGCATGCCCAGACCTAGGCCGAGCACGACGCCGCCGGTCCAGGTGCCCAGCGTAATCATGAATCCCGAGCCGATCTCGCCCAGATGATCAGTGATGATTCGCGGATCGAAGATCATCAATACTGCTCCTTCAAACGCCGCTCAAGCAGGCCGCCGAAGAACGCCAGCGGAATGTTGATCAGGCAATAGAAGCCCGCCAGCATCAGGTAGTCCTGCACGAACAGGTAGTCGCTGGCCGCCATGTTCTGCGCCGTACGGGTCAAGTCCGCGAGGCCGACCACCGAGACCAGTGACGAGGCCTTGATCAGCAGGATCATTTCGTTGATCAAGGCTGGCAGCGTCAGGCGCACGGCTTGCGGGACGCGAATCCGGATCAGCATTTGTCCGGCGCTCAAACCCAGCAATCCGGCGGCTTCAAGCTGGCCTTCGGGGATGGCGAGGAAGCCGCCGCGCATGATTTCCGCAATGTAAGCGCCTGCCGCCAGCGATAGGCCGATCACCGCCGCCACGGTAGGCGATACGTTGGGCAGGCCAATGCGCGGCAGGAAGTAATAGATGAACAACAGTTGCACCAGCAGCGGAATGCCGCGGAACACGAAAATATAGCCGCCACCCAGACGCCTGAGCAGGGGCACGGGGGACAAGCGCAGGCTGCCCACCAGAATGCCGATCACAAAACCGATGCACAGCGCCGCGACGGTGACTTCAAGGGTCACCAACAGCGCTTCGAGCATCAACGGCAGGTTTTGCGCGAGCAAGGGCCAGTCGAACATTGTGTCTCCAGAATTCTTGCACAAAGGGGCCGAGCCCTTGTTGGAGTGAGGCTTGCTGTAGGACCGGTTTTAGCCGGGAGGGCGATTGACGCCTTCGCGACTAAAGTCGCTCCTACGGCTGATTCGCGGGCAAGCCTCGCTCCAACGGGCCCGGTTATCCGGGCTTACCAGGTTGGCGTGAAATCAGCTTTCGGCACGTCCATTTCGGCACCCAGCCATTTCTTTTGCAGGGCGGCGAGGCGGCCATCGGCGTGCATTTTGAGCATGGCGGCGTCGAGGGCGGCGATCAGGCTGTCGGCATCGGCGTCCTTGCGGCCCAGATAGGCAAAGTAGGATTTTTTGCCGAACGGCGGCTCAACCACCTTGTACTTGTCCTTTTGTTTAGCCGCGACGTAAGAGATGTTCGGCAGCGAATTGGCCACTGCGACGATGCGCTTGGCGGCCAGGTCGGCGTAGGCCTGGTTGTTGTCCACGTATTCGCGGATGGTGACTTTTTCCGGCAGGGTCTCGGCGAACTTTTTCAGCTCTTCCAGCTGTGCTGAGCCCTTGCCAGCGCCGACGGTCTTGCCGGAAATGTCTTCGGGTTTCTTGATGCTGTCGTCCTTGGCGCCGACCATCAGCGCAACCGTCGCTTCGGCGACTGGCAGGACAAAGTGGTAACGCTCCTGGCGCGCCTTGGTCTCGATGATCGGACCGGCAACCATGTCGAACTTCTTCGCTTCAAGCCCCGGCAGCACGCTCGGCCACGGCAGGTCGATGAACTTGACCTTGACACCCAATTCCTTGCCCAACTGCTCGAACAATTCGGAGTTCAGGCCTTGCTGCTTGCCGTTTTCGGTGAAATCGAAGGGTGCAAATTGCAACTCGGTACCCACGACCAACTCGCCGGCTTTCTTCACGTCGGCCAGCTGATCGGCGTGAGCCACCAGCGGCATTGCAGCCAGGGCCACGGCGATGCTCAAGCTTTTGCACGTTTTACTGAACAGGGAATCCAGTTGCATTGGGTAACTCCTTCGTCTCAGTCAGGTTCGGTGTGATATCCGTGACTATCGCTGCAGTTAGCGTGCCATACCGGTATATACAACCCTGCAACGGCAATCAGCCGAGGATCTTCCCCGGATTGAGAATGCCGCTTGGATCCAGGCAGTCCTTGAGCTGGCGCATGGTTGCCAAAGCTTCAGGGCTGACCGAATGGTGCAGAAACTCGCGCTTGAGCAGGCCGATACCATGCTCGGCCGAGACCGCGCCGCCCATTTCACCCACGGCGGTATAGACCAAGTTTTCGATTTCCAGGATCGGCGCAGGCTGCGGCAGGGAGTTGCAATCCACGGTCAGGTGCAGATTGCTGTCGCCAATGTGGCCGAAATACACGCTGTGGTTACCCGGCCATTGTTGCTCCAGGCGCTGGCGACACATCTGTGCGAAGTCGCCGATCTGGCCAATCGGCAGGCTGATATCGAAATTCAGCGGCGCCAGACGCACGGGAAACTCGCCGGTTGCCTCGCGAATCTTCCACAAGGCGCGGGCCTGGGTGTGGGAGCTGGCCATGATCGCGTCCACCACTTCGCCCGCTTCCAGCGCCGCTTCGAGGGTCTGTTCCAGAACTTCGCGGGAAGCCACCGATTCCAGCAGCACGTACAGCGGATGGTGGTCGGGCATCGGCGATACCGGGTTTTCCAGCCAGGAAACCCCCATGCGGAAGAAGTCCTGCCACATCAGTTCATAGGCTTGCGGCGTGCCAGCATCGCGTTGCAGGCGTCGCAACAGGCTCACCGCGTTGGCGTAGTCGGGCAGGGCGCACAGCAATGTGGTGGTTTCGCCCGGTTGCGGAGCGAGTTTCAACACCGCGCGGGTGATGACCCCGAGCGTGCCTTCGCTGCCGATGAAGCACTGTTTCAGGTCATAACCGCAGTTGTTCTTGATCATCTTGTTCATCAGGTTCAGTACCCGACCGTCGGCCAGCACCACCTCCAGGCCCAGTACCAGCTCGCGGGTCATGCCGTAGCGAATGACGGCGTTGCCTCCGGCATTGGTGGCGATGTTGCCGCCGATCTGGCAGGAGCCGCGCGCACCAAGATCGAGCGGGAACAGAAAGCCTGCGTCATGCACGGCCTGCTGGATGTCCTGCAAGGTGGTGCCGGCCAGCACGCTGATCGTCGCTGACGCGGCGTCGATTTCTTCGATACCGCGCAGGCGTTCCAGGGACAAGGCGACATCACTGGTGCGTGGAATGGCGCCCCCGGCCAGACCGGTCATGCCGCCTTGTGGCACCACCGATTGTTGCGCGGCGTTGCAGATGCGCAGCGCGGCAGACACCTCGTCGGTGGTGCGCGGCAGCAGCAATGCCGCCGGGCAGGCGGGCGCGTGACCGGTCCAGTCGCTGTAGTGTCGAGCGTTGATGGCGTCGCCGGTCAGGACTTGCGCTTCACCCAAGGCTTCGCGCAGTTGAGCCAGGGTCTGTTGCAGATTGGTCATCGGTCAGCTCACCGTACAGGAAGGGGAAAACTCGGCACGCAGTGCGGCCAGATCGGGTTGGCCCAGCAGAAACAGCGCCAGGCGCAGCTCCTCGGCGAGCAGGTCAAGCGCATGCCCCGCGCCAGCCTGACCGCCTACCGCGACGCCATACAAAGTCGCCCGGCCCAGCAGCACCGCATCGGCACCCAGGGCGCAGGCCTTGAGAATGTCGGTGCCACGCCGGATGCCGCTGTCCAGCAGCAGCGTCAACTTGCCTTTGGCCACCGCGGCGATGGCGGGCAGGCAATCGATACTGGCTGGTACGCCATCCAGCTGGCGTCCGCCATGATTAGTTACGACGATGCCATCCAGACCCAGCGCCACGGCCTTTTCCGCATCGCCGGGGTGCATTACGCCTTTGAGCAGCAGACGTTGCGGCCAGCGATCACGCAGGCGCGCCAGGTATTCCCAATCCAGGCCCATGTCCATTTGCGCACCCATGAAGTGCGCGCCGCCGCTGGCGTTGCGCTGCTCCGGCGGCAGATAACGTTCGATATTCGCCAGACTCGGCATGCCCTGCGGCCAAAGCGCCTGATGCAACCAGCGGGGATGACGCAGCACGTCGAACTTGTTGCGCAGGCTCAGCTGCCGGGGGCGGGCGAAATTGCGCCGGTCCCACTCGCGATTGCCCAGCAGCACTGCATCGCTTGTCAGCAGCAGCGTCTGGCAGCCGACTGCGCTGGCGCGCTGGAGCATGTCTTCCTGGATATGCGGATCTTTCAGGCAATACAGCTGCAGCCAGAAATTGGCGTCAGGCACTGCGGCCACCACCTGTTCCATGGAACTGGTAGACACCGTGCTCAAGGTGAAGGGCAGGCCGCGTTCGGTAGCGGCGCGGGCCAGATGAATGTCGGCATCGCGATGCAGCATGCCGTTGTAACCGGTTGGGCCGATGGCGATGGGCAGCGGCAGCTCACGGCCGAAGATCGAGCGCCGGGTATTGACGTCGCTGCACGGCACGAGGGTTTTGGGCAGCAAGGCTATGTCGCCAAATGCCTGACGGTTGCGCTTGAGGGTGAGTTCTTCTTCCGCTCCGCCTTCCAGGTATTCCCAGGCGAAGTGCGGCAAACGGCGTCGGGCCATGGCGGCGAGTTCGGCGATGCTGTGGGCGCGACGGAAATCGGAGCCAGTGTGATAGCGGCGCATGCAAATCCTTGAACAGTAAAAAGGGACCTGGACAGGAAATGCGCAGTCGGCGGACTTCATGTCCGCCGACCGTCAGGCATCAGCCGTACAGGCGTTGGAACGGCAACCAGCGCGTGAATGCACCGTTTTCGACCCAGGCACGCGCGGCGGCGATGTCCGGGGCGAAGTAGCGATCTTCATCGTAGTGAGCAACTTCACTGCGGATCATGGCCAGCACTTCGCTGAGCTTTTCCGAGGTGTGCAGCGGCGCATGCAAGTCGACGCCTTGCGCCGCGCCGAGCAGCTCGATGCCCACCACCGCGCTGCTGTTCCCGGCCATATCCAGCAAACGGCGTGCCGCAAAGGTCGCCATGGACACATGGTCTTCCTGGTTGGCGGAGGTCGGCAGGCTGTCCACCGAGGCCGGGTGCGCCAGGGTCTTGTTTTCCGAGGCCAGTGCCGCGGCGGTTACCTGGGCAATCATGAAGCCGGAGTTCAAGCCGCCTTCCTTGACCAGGAACGCTGGCAGGCCGGACAGGGCCGGGTCCACCAACTGGGCGATGCGGCGCTCGGACAGGGCGCCGATTTCGGAAATTGCCAGAGCCAGCACGTCGGAAGCCATGGCCACCGGTTCAGCATGGAAGTTACCGCCAGAAAGTACGTCGCCATCGGCGCTGAATACCAGCGGGTTGTCCGACACGGCGTTGGCTTCGCGCAGGAACACGCTGGCAGCGAAGCGCATGTGATCCAGGCAAGCGCCCATCACTTGTGGCTGGCATCGCAGGGAATAAGGGTCCTGCACGCGGCCGCAATCAATGTGCGAGTCGCGGATTTCACTTTTCGCCAGCAATTCGCGATACAGCACAGCGACGTCGATTTGCCCCGGTTGCCCGCGAACCGCCTGGATACGCGCGTCAAACGGCACGTCCGAGCCTTTGAGGGCTTCAACACTGAGGCTGCCGGCAACCACGGCGGCGGTGAACAGTTTCTCGGTGGCGAACAGGCCGCGCAGTGCCAAAGCGGTCGACACTTGGGTGCCGTTGATCAGCGCCAGGCCTTCTTTCGGACCGAGGACCATCGGTTCCAGTCCGGCCAGCGCCAGACCTTCCACGGCGTCCATTTCACGGCCTTGATGACGCACGCGACCGACGCCGATCAGCACCGCAGACATGTGCGCAAGCGGTGCCAGATCGCCGGACGCGCCCACCGAACCCTGGGACGGAATGCACGGATAAACTTTGGCGGCGTACAGCGCGCTGATGGCCTGGATCACTTCCCAGCGAATCCCGGAAAAGCCACGGGCCAGCGAGCCAACCTTGAGCGCCATGATCAGCGCGACGCTGGCGTCATCCAGCAGCGGGCCGGTGCCGGTGCAGTGCGACAGCAGCAGATTGCGCTGCAGTTTGGCCAGGGATTCGGTGGGGATCGAAGTGCGGGCCAGCAGGCCGAAACCGGTGTTGATGCCGTAGACCGTGCGGTTGTTGGCGATGATCTCGTTGACCGTACGGGTGCTGGCATCGACCACTTCCCGGGCATCAGGGTCCAGTTCAAACGGCGCCTGCTGCTGATAGATCGCACGCAGCTGATCGAGGTCGAATTGTCCGGGCTTGAGAAGAAGAGAAGCTGGCATGGCGTTGTTCCTGCTTTGGTTATTCGGGTGGATGCTGGCGAATTCGAGCTGACTTCGACTGACCATTTTAAGTCATATCATCCTGTATATACAGGTAACGCAAAAGCCGGGCCAGTTCAACCTTGTCCCGGAATTCGCGGGTCGGGCGACCGTGCCTGTTTGTGCATGCCTGGAACCTGTCACCGAAAGTTGCACCACTTGTGATCCTCGTGCCCAGTGTTGGGGCGCTTGGAAACGCTGCCTGAACTCGGCAACTCGTCAGGCGGCCAACAGCAAATCGGCGCGATATGGAGGTTGGTTGAGTCATCGACCCAGTGTCTGGTCGACCGGCACAGGAAATGCTTGCACCTGTATATACCGCCTGCCGTTTCTTCAGGAGTCAGCATGACCGATACCAATCTGCCCTTGATCGACATGACCGGAGTTCACGAGGGCGACCCTGCCAGCATTCAGCGCGTCGGCGACGCGATTCGCAAGGCGTGCAGCGAGACTGGATTTTTTTACATCATCAATCATGGCGTGCCTCAGGCGGTTATTGATCGCGCCATGGCTGCTGCGCGGAGCTTTTTCGCTTATCCGGCCGAGGTCAAGCGCCAGGTCGCAGTCAATAAACGCCATCGCGGCTGGCACGCGCTGGGCGGGGCGCTGATGTACGAAGCGACCAAGCCTGATCACAAGGAATTTTTCAGCATCGGCCTGGAGCTGCCGGAAGACGATCCGTGTGTGCTGGCCGGTGAAGCCTTGCGCGGGCCGAACCAATGGCCGGAGTTCATGCCCGAGTTGCGTGGCGCGCTGGACGACTATTACGCGCACATCGGTGTGGCGGGCGCGGATCTGCTCAAGTCCGTGGCAGCCGGGCTGGGGATCGAACAGGATTTTTTCGTCGGCAAATACAGCAAGCGGCTGCAACGCACACAGATGGTCTATTACCCGCCGCATCCGCCCATGGCTGAAGCCGATCAATTCGGTGTCGCGCCGCATACGGATTACGGCTGCATCACCTTG
This sequence comes from Pseudomonas syringae, assembly GCF_001698815.1. Classification (GTDB taxonomy): domain Bacteria; phylum Pseudomonadota; class Gammaproteobacteria; order Pseudomonadales; family Pseudomonadaceae; genus Aquipseudomonas; species Aquipseudomonas syringae_A. The sequence goes on from NZ_LGSI01000051.1 coordinate 169,728, forward strand.
CTGTATCAGGACGACAGCGGCGGTTTGCAGGTGCGTGAGCTGGGCTCCAACAACTGGATCGACGCAACGCCAATCGCTGGCAGTCTGGTCGTCAACGTCGGTGATCTGCTGGCGCATTGGTCGAACAACCGGTTCCGCTCGACCTTGCATCGGGTGATCAACAAATCCGGGCATGAGCGATATTCCATCGCAACCTTTTACGATCCGACGTACAGCGCGGTGGTTGATCCTTGTGATCTGGGGATTGATCCGGCGAGCAGTCTGTATCCGCCGGTGGCAGCGGGGGATTACATCCTCAAGCGGATCGATGATTCGATGGCGTATCGGAAGAAGGGGTAGAAACAATTCTCTTCAAGGAGCCAGCAATCCGTAGGACCGGCTTCAGCCGGGAGAGCGCTCTCCCGGCTGAAGCCGGTCCTACGGATCGTGACGGACGGCACTAATGCCTTCAGATCACCTGAATAATCGCCTTGCACACCGTGTCGATGTTGTTCTGGTTCAGCGCAGCCACGCAGATACGGCCGGTGTCCAGGGCGTAGATGCCGAACTCGTTACGCAGGCGGTGCACTTGCTCGGTGGTCAGCCCGGAGTAGGAGAACATGCCGCTCTGGCGACCGACGAAGCTGAAATCCTGACCAGCCGGATTGTTCGCCAGACGCTCGACCATCGCCACACGCATGCCGCGAATCCGCAGGCGCATCTCGGCCAGTTCTTCTTCCCACATCGCGCGCAGTTCCGGGCTGTTGAGCACGGCGGCGACGATGATTGCGCCATGGGTCGGCGGGTTGGAATAGTTGGTGCGGATCACACGCTTGACCTGCGACAGCACACGGGCCGTTTCTTCTTTTGACTCGGTAATGATCGACAGCGCGCCGACGCGTTCGCCGTACAGCGAGAAGGATTTGGAGAACGAGCTGGAGGCAAAGAAGGTCAGGCCCGACTCGGCGAACAGGCGCACGGCAATGGCGTCTTCGTCGATACCGTCGCCAAAGCCTTGATAGGCCATGTCGAGGAAAGGTACGTGGCCCTTGGCCTTGACCACTTCGAGGACTTTTTTCCAGTCTTCAAGGGTCAGGTCGACGCCGGTCGGGTTATGGCAGCAGGCGTGCAATACGACGATGGAACCGGACGGCAGGTTCTCAAGGTCTTCGAGCATGCCGGAACGGTTCACGTCGTGGCTGGTCGCATCATAGTAACGATAGTTTTGAACAGGGAAACCGGCGGTCTCGAACAGGGCGCGATGGTTTTCCCAGCTTGGGTCGCTGATCGCCACGACGGCATCGGGCAGCAGTTGCTTGAGGAAGTCCGCACCGATTTTCAGTGCGCCGGTACCGCCGACCGCCTGGGTCGTCAAGACGCGACCGGACGCGATCAGTGGCGAGTCTGCGCCGAACAGCAGTTTTTGTACGGCCAGATCGTAGGCGGCGATGCCGTCAATCGGCAGGTAACCGCGGGGAGCGTGTTGAGCCACGCGAATCTTCTCGGCTTCGGCAACAGCGCGTAGAAGGGGAATGCGTCCTTCCTCGTTGCAATAAACGCCCACGCCAAGATTGACTTTGGTGGTGCGGGTATCGGCGTTGAATGCTTCGTTGAGGCCCAGGATTGGATCGCGTGGTGCCATTTCGACAGCGGAGAACAGGCTCATTTTTGCGGCGGCTCTGAGTGGGGAGTGAGGGAATGCCGCTCTAACCCGAATGCGCCAGAGCGGTGCACAAACGGGGAGCTAGTATAGAGGCCATCGCTGGCCGGGGCGACAGCTGCGACGGCGTTTTTTCAAGGTTTTTACGGTTATTTTCGCGCCGTCAGTCACATTGCAGCCGACATCCTTTAATGCATGTCGGCGGCACGGCTTGAAAGGCGGCAATGGAGACTCCATTTGTAGTCCCATCACACCATTTTTTGTACGACTGATCCTTAAACGGAGCAGGCGTTGGCGGTTCTTTCGTTTTTGCGCGCACTCTGGCGAAAACGCACACAGAGGTACGTTATGTCCGAGTTTCAGCTCGTCACCCGTTTTGAGCCTGCTGGCGATCAGCCGGAAGCCATCCGCTTGATGGTCGAAGGGATCGAAGCCGGGCTGGCGCACCAGACGTTGCTGGGTGTGACCGGTTCGGGCAAGACGTTCAGTATCGCCAATGTGATTGCTCAGGTGCAGCGCCCGACGTTGGTGCTGGCGCCGAACAAGACCCTGGCCGCGCAGTTGTATGGCGAGTTCAAGGCGTTTTTTCCCAACAACGCCGTTGAGTACTTCGTCTCTTATTACGATTACTACCAGCCCGAAGCCTATGTACCGTCGTCGGACACCTTCATTGAGAAGGACGCCTCGATCAACGACCACATTGAGCAGATGCGGCTGTCGGCGACCAAAGCGTTGCTGGAGCGCAAGGACGCCATCATCGTCACCACGGTTTCCTGCATTTATGGCCTGGGCAGCCCGGAAACCTATCTGCGCATGGTGTTGCACGTGGACCGTGGCGACAAGCTCGACCAGCGCGCGTTGCTGCGGCGTCTGGCGGACTTGCAGTACACCCGTAATGACATGGATTTCGCCCGCGCGACCTTCCGGGTGCGCGGCGATGTGATCGATATTTACCCGGCCGAGTCGGATCTGGAAGCGATCCGCATCGAACTGTTCGACGACGAAGTGGAAAGTCTGTCGGCGTTCGATCCACTGACCGGCGAGGTAATCCGCAAGCTGCCGCGCTTCACCTTCTATCCGAAAAGCCACTACGTAACGCCTCGGGAAACCCTGGTCGAAGCGATGGAGGGCATCAAGGTCGAGTTGCAGGAGCGCCTGGAATACCTGCGCAATAACAACAAGCTGGTGGAAGCCCAGCGCCTGGAGCAACGCACGCGCTTCGATCTGGAAATGATCCTCGAACTGGGTTACTGCAACGGGATCGAAAACTACTCGCGCTATCTGTCGGGTCGCCCATCCGGCGCGCCGCCGCCGACGCTTTACGATTATCTGCCAGCCGATGCCTTGCTGGTGATCGACGAATCCCACGTCAGCGTGCCGCAGGTTGGTGCAATGTATAAAGGCGACCGCTCGCGTAAGGAGACGCTGGTGGAATACGGTTTCCGTCTGCCGTCAGCGCTGGATAACCGGCCGATGCGTTTCGACGAGTGGGAAGCGGTCAGCCCGCAGACCATTTTCGTCTCGGCAACGCCGGGCAATTACGAAGCCGAGCACGCCGGCCGGGTCATTGAGCAATTGGTACGCCCGACCGGGCTGGTCGACCCGCAAATCGAAATTCGTCCGGCGCTGACTCAGGTCGATGACTTGCTGTCCGAGATCGGCAAACGTGTGGCGCTGGAAGAGCGGGTGCTGGTGACCACGTTGACCAAGCGTATGTCCGAGGATTTGACTGATTACCTGGCTGACCACGGCGTGCGGGTGCGTTACCTGCACTCGGACATCGACACGGTGGAACGGGTCGAGATCATCCGGGATTTACGTCTCGGCACCTTCGACGTTTTGGTGGGGATCAACCTGCTGCGTGAAGGTCTGGACATGCCGGAAGTTTCCCTGGTGGCGATTCTCGATGCCGACAAGGAAGGCTTCCTGCGTTCCGAGCGTTCGCTGATCCAGACCATTGGCCGTGCCGCGCGTAACCTCAATGGCCGGGCGATCTTGTATGCCGACCGGATTACCGGCTCCATGGAGCGTGCTATCGGCGAAACCGAGCGCCGTCGCGACAAGCAGATTGCCTATAACCTTGAGCATGGCATTACGCCCAAAGGCGTATTCAAGGATGTCGCCGACATCATGGAAGGCGCCACCGTGCCGGGTTCGCGCAGCAAGAAGCGCAAAGGCATGGCCAAGGCCGCCGAAGAGAATGCCAAATACGAAAACGAGCTGCGCTCACCCAGCGAAATCACCAAGCGCATTCGTCAGCTGGAAGAAAAAATGTACCAACTGGCCCGCGACCTGGAGTTCGAAGCGGCAGCGCAGATGCGCGACGAGATCGGCAAATTGCGCGAGCGGTTGTTGGTGGTCTGAATACCCGTGGGAGCAAGCTTGCTTGCGAAGGCAATATGTCTGGCTACGAAGATATTCTGGATGTACTGGCCACTTCGCGAGCAAGCTCGCTCCCACAAGGTTTGCGTGCCGCGCCACCCCCGCGCCTGTTAACATTCGCCGCTTGATTGACCTATTCGGGATTTTCCATGACCACCGTTCGTACCCGCATCGCGCCATCGCCTACCGGCGACCCTCACGTTGGCACGGCCTACATCGCGCTTTTCAACTACTGCTTCGCCAAGCAGCACGGCGGCGAATTCATCCTGCGTATTGAAGATACCGATCAGCTGCGTTCGACCCGCGAGTCCGAACAGCAGATTTTCGATGCCTTGCGCTGGTTGGGTATCGAGTGGAGCGAAGGTCCGGACGTGGGCGGTCCCCATGGTCCGTATCGGCAGAGCGAACGTGGCGAGATTTACCAGAAGTACGCCAAACAGCTGGTTGAGCTGGGTCATGCCTTCCCGTGTTTCTGCACCGCTGAAGAGCTGGATCAGATGCGCGCCGAGCAAATGGCCAAGGGCGAAACCCCGCGTTATGACGGCCGTGCCTTGCTGCTTTCGAAAGAAGAAGTCGCCCGTCGCCTGGCGGCTGGCGAACCTCATGTGATCCGCATGAAGGTGCCAAGCGAAGGTGTCTGCGTGGTGCCGGACATGCTGCGTGGCGAAGTCGAGATCCCGTGGGATCGCATGGACATGCAAGTGTTGATGAAGACTGACGGCCTGCCGACCTACTTCCTGGCTAACGTCGTCGATGACCATTTGATGGGTATCACCCATGTATTGCGTGGCGAAGAATGGCTGCCATCGGCACCGAAACTGATCCTGCTCTACGAATATTTCGGCTGGGAAAAGCCTCAGTTGTGCTACATGCCGCTGCTGCGTAACCCGGACAAAAGCAAGCTGTCCAAGCGCAAGAACCCGACCTCGGTGACGTTCTACGAGCGCATGGGTTTCATGCCCGAAGCGATGCTCAACTACCTGGGGCGCATGGGCTGGTCGATGCCGGACGAGCGCGAGAAGTTCTCGCTGCAGGAAATGGTCGAGCATTTCGACCTGTCCCGGGTTTCCCTGGGCGGTCCGATCTTCGATATCGAGAAGCTGTCGTGGCTCAACGGCCAATGGCTGCGCGAGTTGCCGGTTGAAGAGTTCGCCAGTCGCGTACAGAACTGGGCGCTGAATCCGGCCTACATGATGAAAATCGCGCCTCATGTGCAGGGCAGGGTAGAGACCTTCAGCCAGATCGCGCCATTGGCCGGGTTCTTCTTTGCCGGCGGCGTCACGCCGGATGCCAAGCTGTTCGAGCACAAGAAGCTGTCCAGCGATCAGGTACGTCAGGTGATGCAATTGATCCTCTGGAAGCTGGAGTCCCTGCGTCAGTGGGAGAAGGAGCCAATCACCGCCAGCATCCAGGCGGTGGTGGAACATCTGGAACTCAAGCTGCGCGATGCCATGCCGCTGATGTTCGCGGCAATCACCGGGCAGGCCAACTCGGTGTCGGTCACCGATGCGATGGAAATCCTCGGTCCAGACTTGACACGCTTCCGTCTGCGTCAAGCCATCGACCTGCTGGGCGGCGTTTCCAAGAAAGAAAACAAGGAATGGGAAAAGCTGCTCGGCGCCATCGCCTGAGCATCTCCCGACGCCTGGGGCCGTGTGTGAGTCCGCCTCGGCCTTCAGTCCCCCGGTTTTCCGGGGGCTGAATGGTAAGTGGTTGTAATGCCGACAGAAAATATTGAAATTTGTTGAAAATAAATTTGACAGCTCCCCGCCTCACGCTTAACATGCGCCCCGTCCACAACGTGGGGCTTTAGCTCAGCTGGGAGAGCGCCTGCATGGCATGCAGGAGGTCAGCGGTTCGATCCCGCTAAGCTCCACCAATTTAGAGTTTCAAGGCGCAGCTTCACTGCCTTGAAACAAGGTACGGTTACCGGTTCCAGCTCCGGTCATCTGCTGAAGGTTTTGTCCCCTTCGTCTAGTGGCCTAGGACACCGCCCTTTCACGGCGGTAACAGGGGTTCGAGTCCCCTAGGGGACGCCATTTTCAAGAAGCACGCCGCAAGGTTTGCTCCGCCGCGAGGCGAAAAATCCGGGGCTTTAGCTCAGCTGGGAGAGCGCCTGCATGGCATGCAGGAGGTCAGCGGTTCGATCCCGCTAAGCTCCACCAATTTGTAAGGTTCAAGGTTCGGCCACACTGGCCTTGAATCGATCAAGTCCGCTTGATCATATGCAGAAGGTTTTGTGTCCCCTTCGTCTAGTGGCCTAGGACACCGCCCTTTCACGGCGGTAACAGGGGTTCGAGTCCCCTAGGGGACGCCACGATTTCTCGCTCTGCGAGACCAAGGGTCATTCGATTATTGAATGGCCCTTTTGTTTTTGTGCTGCTTTTTCCCCTCGTCTTGTTACTCCTTCCTTATGCCGTAGCTTCAGCCGTTTGACCGGCGAAACATCATTGCGCTTGCTCTTCAGGATTATGGGGATAATATTACCTCCGTAATCCTGGAGATCGATATGAACGATAAAAAAACCAAGACCCGTGAGCGCATCCTCGATGCGGCCAGTGCGGCCCTTATCTGTCGTGGTCCCGGCCAGCCCAGCGTCAACGAGATCATGGGCGCGGCGGGCCTGACTGTCGGCGGCTTCTACGCGCATTTCGACAGCAAGGAAGCGCTGATGCTCGAAGCGTTCCGTCATCTTCTCAAGCAGCGCCAATCTTCGGTGGCGCAGATCGATGATCAACTCCCGGGGCACGAGCGCCGAGCATTGCTTGCAGCGTTTTACCTGTCCCGCAAGCATCGGGACGGCAGCGACAACGCCTGCCCGTTGCCATCAACAGTGGGTGAGATGTCGCGCTTGCCTGAGAGCTTTCAGGAGGTTCTGGCTGAACACCTGGAGATGATGGTGGCGCAACTGTCTTCAAGCCCTGAAGAGGCTGACAAAGTCCTGGCAGATGTGGCGCTGATGGTTGGCGGCCTGACATTGGCTCGCGCACTGGGCGGAGGCGAGCTGTCGGATCGGGTCTTGCGCGCGGCCAAGTCGGCTGTGATCTGATGGCCTGGCGTTAAACTCCCGAGACTTTGGTTACACTGGCTGGCTTAACAACGTCATCGATAGCAGCCTGATAGGGAGTGAGCATGGTCTGGGATAGGGCGACACCGTTTGTCATCGACCTCAACGTGGCAGCCGACGATATCGATGGTCTGGGTCATGCCAATAATGCGGTGTATGTGACCTGGCTGGAGCGCTGCGCCTGGCGCCACTCGCAACAATTGGGGCTGGACCTCACTGAATACCGGCGACTGGACCGCGCCATGGCCGTGGTCCGCCATGAAATCGACTACCTGGCCAGTGCCTACGAAGACGATGAGCTGCAATTGGCGACCTGGATCGTCGATTGGGATCGTCGCCTGAAAATGACCCGGTGCTTTCAACTGCGTCGCCCCAGCGACGGCCTGACCTTGCTGCGCGCCCAGACCACCTTTGTCTGCATCGAGCTGTCCAGCGGCAAGCCCAAGCGCATGCCAGCAGAATTCATCGAGGGCTACGGTCCGGCGATGGTTTCCAATCCGGTCGCCGCGCCGTAAACTGCCGGACTTTTTTCGAGTGTGACCCATGCAAATTGCTCTGGCGCCCATGGAGGGGTTGGTCGACGACATCCTGCGCGATGCTCTGACGAAGGTCGGTGGCATCGACTGGTGCGTGACTGAATTCATCCGGGTATCCGAGCGGTTGATGCCGGCTCACTACTTCTACAAATACGCATCCGAGTTTCATAACGGCGCGAAGACGGAGGCCGGTACGCCCCTGCGTCTGCAATTGCTGGGCTCCGATCCGGTCTGCCTGGCGGAAAACGCGGCCTTCGCCTGTGAACTCGGCGCGCCGGTGCTGGACCTCAATTTCGGTTGCCCGGCCAAGACCGTGAATCGCTCCCGAGGCGGCGCGGTGCTGCTCAAAGAGCCCGAACTACTCCACACCATCCTCGAACACGTGCGCCGCGGCGTGCCAAAACATATCCCGGTCACGGCCAAGATGCGTCTGGGCTTCGACAGCACCGACCTCGCGCTGGATTGCGCGCGGGCGCTGGCCGACGGTGGGGCGGAGCAAATCGTGGTGCATGCCCGCACCAAGGTCGACGGCTACAAGCCGCCCGCGCACTGGGAGTGGATCGCGCGCATTCAGGAAGTGGTCAAGGTTCCGGTGGTCGCCAACGGCGAAATCTGGACTGTGGATGACTGGCGGCGTTGCCGGGAAATCTGCGGCGCCAGGGACATCATGATCGGTCGCGGGCTGGTGGCGCGCCCGGATCTGGCCCGGCAAATCGCAGCAGCGCAGGCGGGCGAAGAAGTGATCCCCATGACCTGGGCCGAGCTGCAACCGATGCTGCGGGTGTTCTGGCAGCACTGCGTGAAGAAAATGACCCTGATCCAGGCGCCCGGACGTCTCAAGCAATGGCTGGCGTTGCTGACCAAAAGCTATCCCGAGGCGACCACGTTATTCGACGCCCTGCGCCGGGAAACCGACTGCCAGCGCATCGGTTTGCTGCTCGGTGTTGACGCCGACGAACGGTCATAAAAAATCTGAAAATAGCCTCTTGAAACGCGAATGGCCGACCCTAGTTTGGGGGTTGCGCGATGCCGGATTCGGGTCGCGGATTACCACTCGCTGATAACAGGAGAATGATCATGACTACTGCATTTTCTTTGGCACCACTGTTCCGCAGTTCCGTGGGCTTCGATCGTTTCAACGATCTGTTTGAATCGGCTGCCCGTAACGACAGCGCCAGCGGCTATCCACCTTACAACGTCGAAAAACTGGCCGAAGACAAATACCGCATCGTCATTGCGGTGGCCGGCTTCCAGGAGGAAGAACTCGACTTGCAGGTTGAGAAAGGCGTGCTGACCATTGCCGGCGGGAAACGTGACAACGGTGCGCAGAACCAGGAAAAGGACAACGTGACTTATCTGCATCAAGGCATCGCAGAGCGTGCGTTCAAACTGTCCTTCCGTCTTGCCGACCACATCGAGGTTCGCAATGCAGGGCTTGCCAACGGCCTGCTGACCATCGACCTGCTGCGGCAGATTCCTGAAGAAGCCAAGGCCAAACGCATCCCTATCAATGGGCAGCAGGTTTTGGAAAGCAACGGCAGTTGATTGATAGTGCAGTCGGGAAAGGCGCCTTCGGGCGCCTTTTTCAGTTGTGGTTTCAATTACCTGTCGAAGTTGATCTCGCCAATCCTCGGGCGTGGTGCGTTTTTTCGCCCGTCTGCGTCATGAGAACGTTTCGGATTTCAGCGCTATTGGGGTTTATCGCCGGGCGAAATTAACGGTTGAAGGGATATTCCAACGTTGTAATGCAGCGGTATCTATCGGGTGTATTCTTAACTCGTTGAACGGGTAGTTTCAGTCTGGATGACTACTTTATTGGTGACAGATTTATACAGTTTTCCGCTGGCTGTAATTAATAGTGTTTTGTTGATAAATCAGATTTCGTAGCTATTTCCGATGTCGTATCAAGGGTTGGCTTCAAATCAAGGAGGATGTAATGGCTGGGTTTCCTGTGGCAGTAAATGCTCCGAGTTTGCTCGTAGAGCTAATGGAAGTTAATTCTGTGGGTGGTGAAAGTTTAATCAGGCTGAGCAGGCTTGGTGACAGAAGTCTGGCGGCGATGGTGCCCGCTGCAACTATGGGTGTAGATGAGCGTGGCGCGCCTGTTGAGCGCAACAACTTTAATGATGGTGATGAAATTGATGTGTTATGGCGGGGGGTTGACAGTAAGGGTGTAGAAGTCAGCTGGTCCCAGGCGTTGAAAATTACCAATCGATCCCCTGCGCGGGCATTTGAATTTCAAGTGCCTTCCGATAAGGTTAAAGCGCTGGCGGGTAGTAAAGCTTTTTTTTCCTATCAGGTAACCCAAGGGCCCAATTCACAGGAGCCGGGGAAGATTCTGCATTCGCCTGTACTGGAAATATCCATCGATGGGCTCATCCTGGAAGCGCCTCAGGTAGTCGAGGCCGTGGGCGACTCGCTAGACCCGGAAAAACTTGGTGGCACCCAAGGCAATCGATTTGCTACGGTGACAGTTGATTATCCAGGAATGGCACTTGGCGATATCGTTGAAGTTTACCGTAATGGTAATCCGGTTGAAGATATTCCTATCAGCGATAGCAATCTGAGAAATCGACCATTGAAGTTTCAGTGGAAACAAGCCGATCTTGTTTCTCTTACCGGTGATGTCATGACGGTCCACTATGTAGTTTATCGAGGGCAACCCGAGCAGGCCTATATCTCAAAAGTTATCACTCTGCGTGTGGGACCTAGCCTGGTTGCATCACCGCCGTTCATCAATGAGGTCAAAGAGGGGCGCCTTGAGCCCGGCTCTTATACAGAAAAAGTTTTCGTTCATATCCCTCCTGCAGCAACGTTAGTGGGCGACATGGTCAATTTTTATTGGGTGGGTGCGGGAGAAGTCGGAAGTCTGCGAGATCGGTTGCCGGTGACTGCGCGTAACGTCAATGGCGATCTGAAATTTGACGTATATGAAAATGTTATCAGTCCAAATAGAAGGCGGTTGGTTAAAGTCTATTACACCATTACTCGTCTCATTAACGGGCGAACGGTCACCCTGCGATCACCAGATCTGAATTTTTTCGTGGGTACCGCCGAGGAGCAACAGGCATTTACTCAGTCCGGAGGACTTGGACTGATAGAGGTCAAGGAAGCTGCGGACGGGGTTCTGGATACAACTCCGGTCAAGGATGCAACGCTTGTTGTGCCGTTCGCCGCTACTCAGGTAGGCGATGAAGTCAGTGTCTACTGGCGGATTGAGGGGGAGCAGGACAGTCAGCTAATCGGTACGCAGGTTGTGACAGCGGAAAACGTCGACTCGGATCTGACTTTTACCGCCCCGGCCAGTTTGGTGGACAGCTCCGTCAATAAACGTGCATCGATCTATTACGTCATCAAGCGTCCGGGAGATCTCGAGCCCACTTATCTGGAATCGTCATACACGAATATCAGAGTAGGGCCGCTCACTGGCGATCAACTATTGCCGCCCAGAGTCATTGAAGCGAACGAGGATGACGAGCTCGACCCGATGCAGGCGCTGGATGGCGCGACGGTCGAAGTACCTGCATACCCGGCGATGGCGATCGGGGATCAGATCAAGGTTACCTGGGATGGCGGGCCAGGGCCCGGAACCGTCAGTATTCCTGTGACAGTCAGCAAGGTTGGCCCGCTTTCGGTCAAGGTCCCGGCCAGTGCGGTCGCTTACTCTGTGGACTACCGCGTTCTGGTGTCATATGAAGTCATTCGAGCTTCGCAATCCACAGTTATCTACTCACCCAGCCGGTTAATCCTCGAACTTGGTTTTTACGACGAAGAGTTGACTGTGCCGCGAATTACTCAGGCACCTAACAGCGTGCTGGATCTTTCCACTGCCGCTGACCCGATCAACGTCGTGATTGAGCGTTGGCCGCATATCGCTCCAGGACAAAGGGTCTGGCTGAGGCTCGAAGGGGTTGCCGCTGACGGTACCCCTTTGGTCGTAACCATCGCACATGCAACTGGCTTAAGTGATGCTGAGGTCCAGCGTAGCCTCAGCTTCACCAGTGCCAAAAGTGAGTTTGCTCGGCTCAAGAATGGCAGCCGTCTGAAGGTCGTGTTCAAAGTGGCATGGGATGGAGACGTCGATGAAACTGAAGCTCGCCTGTTTCCAGCGTATGAAGTCGAGATCAGGCAACCGGGTGCCCAGTCTGGGACTACGCTGAGTATCGCTTCACATGATCTCAATCTGGGCGGGTATTTCGCGCTGATTGATGACGCGTATCGTGCCAACCCCACCAGCAAATCGACTGCGATTCGCACTGCGACGGGTGGCCGCCCTCCATATCGCTATTCGTCCAGTAACCCTGTGGTTGCTCGGGTTGATGCCGGTTCGGGGAAAGTCAGCGCCCTGCGTAATGGCGTCGCGATTATTATGGTGACGGATCAGGATGGGGCGACGGTGACGTACCGGGTTATCGTTACCGGTGTCCATGCACTTGAGAAGATACCCGTAGGCTTCCATACCTATGAGGCGTGCAACAAGGACGCCAGGCAAAACGGGTTGCGAATTCCTACCCTGGACGAATGGAGAACGATGCGGACCCTGAGTGGCGGAAAGTTGAATCTTACTTATTTTGAAGGAAGTGGTGGAGCATGGGACCGAAGGGTGTGGACCTCCACTACAGATGGTTACCAGCGAGTGTCATTCTGGCCTGACGATGGTAGAGCCCAGTCGCTTGCTGATGAGAGTGTCTGGAAGGGCGAGTCTTATGGTCCCATCGGCCGGGCAGGTGAAACGGCCCATGGCTTCGGCCTCAGGAACTGAGCCGTATTCGCTCAGGCGCCCGGTCGAGGGCGCCTGGTGCTTTCCTGTCTGTAGGCATCGGTTGTCTTCAGCCTCGTCAGCTGTGACAGCGTATTCAGGATTCGCCGACCTGCCCATCCAACAACCCCATAAACGCCCGCGCCGCATTGGACAGCGTGCGTTCGGTATGCAGGATATACCCCAAATGCCGGGTCAGCTGGATGCCGGGCAGGGGAATGCGCGCAACTTGCTCATCGAGCATGGTGCGCGGCAATACACTCCACGCCAGGCCGATGGACACCATCATTTTGATGGTCTCGAGATAGTTGGTGCTCATGGCGATATCGGGTTTGAGGCCCTGGGCTTCGCAAAGGCCGCTGACGATGTGGTGGGTAAAGGTGTTGTTGCCGGGGAATACCGCCGGGTAGCGAACAATGTTTTCCAGCGTCATCGGGCCGCTGTTGGCCAGCGGATGTTCCGGTGCTGCAACAAAGTCCAGCGGGTCTTCCCAGACCGGCACGGCCTTGATCAGGTGGTGCGGATCAGGTGCGAGGGTGATCACCGCCAGCTCGGCGCGGCCGTGGAGAATTTCTTCGTAGGCCACTTCCGAATCGAGAAACTGAATATCCAGCGCCACCAGTGGGTACAGGCGGGTGAATTCCCTTAATAGAGGAGGAAGCCGATGCAGGCCGATGTGGTGGCTGGTGGCGAGCGTCAGGCGTCCGGTCACTTCGCCGGTGAGGTTAGTCAGCGCGCGGCGGGTGTCTTCCAGCACATCGATGATCTGATAAGCCCTTGGCAGCAAGGCTCGTCCCGCTTCGGTGAGGCTGACTTCGCGGCCCAGCCGATCAAACAGACGCACATTGAGCTGCTGCTCCAGACCGGCGATACGCTTGCTGATCGCAGGTTGGGTCAAGTGCAAGCGTTCGCCGGCGCCCGAGAAACTGCCGGTTTCAGCAATGGCGATAAACGCGTTCAGGTTGGCCAGATCCATTGTCAGATTCCAGTTGGTTATCCAAAGCATGAAAAATATGAATTTGAGTTATTTAAGCATATTCCATAGCATGTCCGCACAAGCTAAAGGGTCATCGAGTCGATTGCCCAAAGCATAGAAATACGCTGATGAGGATGTGCCAATGACCGGCAAAACGCTGTACGACAAGCTCTGGGAAGCCCACGAAGTCAAGCGACGGGACGATGGCTCGTCGCTGATTTATATCGATCGTCACATCATCCACGAAGTGACTTCGCCGCAAGCCTTCGAAGGTCTGCGCCTGGCCGGGCGCAAGCCATGGCGGATTGATGCCAACATCGCGACCCCGGACCACAACGTACCGACGACCCCTGAGCGCAAAGGCGGTATCGAAGCCATTGCCGATCAGGTTTCCCGCTTGCAGGTTCAGACCCTGGACGACAACTGCGATGAATATGGCATCACCGAATTCAAGATGAATGACGTGCGCCAGGGCATCGTTCACGTGATCGGTCCGGAGCAGGGCGCAACCTTGCCGGGCATGACCGTGGTCTGTGGCGACTCGCACACCTCGACCCACGGCGCGTTTGGCGCGCTGGCCCACGGCATCGGCACTTCCGAGGTTGAGCACGTGCTCGCCACCCAGTGTCTGGTCGCCAAGAAAATGAAGAACATGCTGGTGTCGGTCGAAGGCAAGCTGCCATTCGGCGTGACGGCCAAAGACATCGTCCTGGCGGTGATCGGCAAGATCGGCACCGCTGGCGGCAATGGCCACGCCATTGAATTTGCCGGCAGCGCGATCCGCGATCTGTCGGTGGAAGGGCGCATGACCATCTGCAACATGTCCATCGAAGCCGGTGCGCGTGTCGGCCTTGTGGCTACCGATGAAAAGACCGTTGCCTACGTCAAGGGTCGTCCTTTCGCACCCAAAGGCGAGCAATGGGACATGGCGGTTGAAGCCTGGAAAGACCTGGTTTCCGACGCCGATGCGCACTTCGACACTGTGGTAACCCTCGACGCGACCCAGATCAAGCCGCAAGTCAGCTGGGGCACGTCCCCGGAAATGGTCCTTGCTGTCGATCAGAACGTCCCGGACCCGGCCAAGGAAGCGGATCTGGTCAAGCGCGACTCCATCGAGCGTGCTTTGAAATACATGGGCCTCAAGGCCAATCAGGCGATCACCGATATCCAGCTGGATCGCGTGTTCATCGGTTCCTGCACCAACTCGCGGATCGAAGACTTGCGCGCAGCGGCGGATATCGCCAAAGGCCGCAAAGTCGCTTCGACCATCAAGCAAGCGATCGTCGTGCCGGGTTCAGGTCTGGTCAAGGCGCAAGCCGAGAAGGAAGGTCTGGACAAGATCTTCATCGAGGCGGGTTTCGAATGGCGTGAACCGGGCTGCTCGATGTGCCTGGCGATGAACCCGGATCGCCTGGAAAGCGGCGAACACTGCGCTTCCACGTCGAACCGCAACTTCGAAGGTCGTCAAGGCGCCGGTGGCCGCACGCACCTGGTCAGCCCGGCGATGGCCGCCGCCGCCGCCGTGAATGGTCGTTTCGTCGACGTCCGTGACTTGATTCAGCACTGAGGAGCCCAGCATGAAAGCCTTTACACAGCACACCGGCCTTGTCGCTCCTCTGGATCGTGCCAACGTCGATACCGACCAGATCATTCCCAAGCAGTTCTTGAAGTCGATCAAACGCACGGGTTTTGGCCCAAACCTGTTCGATGAATGGCGTTACCTGGATGTCGGGCAACCGTATCAGGACAACTCCAAGCGTCCGCTGAACCCGGATTTCGTGCTCAATGACGCGCGTTATCAAGGCGCCAGCGTATTGCTGGCCCGGGAAAACTTCGGCTGCGGCTCTAGCCGCGAGCACGCGCCGTGGGCGCTGGAAGAATATGGTTTCTGCGCGATCATTGCGCCGAGCTTTGCCGACATCTTCTTCAACAACAGCTTCAAGAACGGCCTGTTGCCGATCATTCTCGACGAAGCCGATGTAGATGAACTGTTCCAGCAGGTGGAAGCCACTCCCGGCTACCAGCTCAACGTTGATCTGGCCACGCAAACCGTGACGCGCCCGGATGGCAAGGTCTTGAGCTTCGAGATCGATGCGTTCCGCAAGCACTGCCTGCTCGAAGGCCTGGACGACATCGGCCTGACGCTCAAGGACGGCGAGGCAATTGCCACCTTTGAGAGCAAGCACCGCGCCAGCCAGCCGTGGTTGTTTCGCGGCTGATAAAGCTACGTAACCGTTGGAGCGAGCGGGCGGCGTTCCGACTTGCCCGCGAATTGATCTGTCAGGCGATATAGTCATCTCCTGACCCACCGCCTTCGCGGGCAAGCCTCGCTCCAACGGGGAATATCCAGATTTTTCTTGGGAAGCAGCCAATGACCAGCACCGTCCACACGCAAGTCGTACAACGTCAATTCGGTGAACAGGCCGCGGCCTATCTGAGCAGTGCCGTACACGCTCAGGGCACTGAGTTCGCGCTGCTACAGGCGCAAGTGGCGGGGCGCAGCGATGCGCGGGTGTTGGACCTGGGTTGCGGCGCTGGCCATGTGAGCTTTCATGTCGCCCCGGCGGTTGGCGAAGTGGTAGCGTATGACCTTTCGCAGCAAATGCTCGATGTGGTCGCCGCTGCTGCACAGGATCGCGGGCTGAGCAATATCAGCACCGTGTGCGGCGCGGCGGAGCGTTTGCCGTTCGCGGACGGTGAGTTCGACTTCGTGTTCAGCCGCTATTCGGCGCATCACTGGAGCGATCTTGGCCTGGCCTTGCGGGAAGTGCGCCGGGTACTGAAACCGGGCGGTGTGGCAGCGTTCATCGATGTCATGTCGCCGGGCAGCCCGCTGCTGGACACTTATTTGCAGACCGTCGAAGTGCTGCGCGATACCAGTCACGTGCGGGATTACTCGGCAGGTGAATGGCTGCGACAGGTCAGCGAAGCTGGCTTGTTCACCCGCAGTCACAGCCGTCAGCGTCTGCACCTGGAATACAGTTCGTGGGTTGAGCGCATGCGCACGCCGCAAGCCCTGCGCGTGGCGATTCGCGAGTTGCAGCAGGCGATGGGCGCCGAAGTGCGCGAGTATTTCGAGATTGCCGCCGACGGTTCATTCAGTACCGATGTGCTGGTTTTGTGGGCCGAACGCTAGTTTTCATAGCGGCGCTGATGCACAGCGCCGCAATAAAAATTTGAGGATGTTATGAGCAAGCAGATTCTGATTCTCCCAGGTGATGGCATTGGTCCGGAAATCATGACCGAAGCGGTCAAGGTGCTGGAACTCGCCAATGAAAAGTATCAGCTGGGTTTTGAACTCAGCCACGACGTGATCGGCGGCGCGGCCATCGACAAGCATGGCGTGCCGCTGGCCGACGAAACCCTGGATCGCGCCCGTGCTGCCGATGCCGTATTGCTTGGCGCGGTGGGCGGCCCGAAATGGGACACCATCGAGCGTGACATCCGTCCGGAACGCGGTCTGCTGAAGATTCGTGCGCAACTGGGCCTGTTCGGCAACCTGCGTCCGGCCATCCTGTATCCGCAACTGGCTGAAGCATCGAGCCTCAAAGCCGAGATCGTTGCGGGGCTGGATATCCTGATCGTTCGCGAATTGACCGGCGGCATCTACTTCGGCGCGCCACGCGGCACCCGCGTGTTGGAAAACGGCGAGCGTCAGGCTTACGACACGCTGCCGTACAGCGAAAGCGAAATCCGTCGCATCGCCCGCGTCGGTTTCGACATGGCGCGTGTGCGCGGCAAGAAGCTGTGCTCGGTGGACAAGGCCAACGTACTTGCCTCCAGCCAGCTGTGGCGCGAAGTGGTTGAGCAGGTGGCCAAGGATTATCCTGACGTCGAACTGAGCCACATGTACGTCGACAATGCCGCCATGCAACTGGTGCGCGCGCCGAAGCAATTCGACGTGATCGTCACCGACAACCTGTTCGGCGACATTCTGTCCGACGAAGCTTCGATGCTCACCGGTTCCATCGGCATGCTGCCGTCCGCTTCGCTGGACGCCAACAATAAAGGTATGTACGAGCCGTGCCACGGTTCGGCCCCGGACATCGCTGGACAAGGCATTGCCAACCCGTTGGCGACTATCCTGTCGGTCTCGATGATGCTGCGTTACAGCTTCAACCAGACCGTTGCCGCCGATGCCATCGAGAAGGCCGTGAGCCTGGTGCTGGATCAAGGCTTGCGCACCGGTGATATCTGGTCGGCAGGTAATGCCAAAGTCGGTACGCAGGAAATGGGCGATGCGGTAGTCGCCGCGCTGCGCAATCTGTAATATCTCGGGTCCGCTGCGACTTTCGACATCGAAAGCAGCGGCCCACTTTTTGTAAAGGGTGTAGTTGCGATGAAACGTGTAGGTCTGATCGGTTGGCGCGGCATGGTCGGTTCCGTGCTCATGCAGCGGATGCTGGAAGAGCAGGATTTTGACCTGATCGAGCCGGTATTCTTCACCACCTCCAACGTCGGTGGCCAAGGCCCTGCCGTGGGCAAGGACGTTGCGCCGCTCAAGGATGCCTACAGCATCGATGAGCTCAAAACCCTTGACGTGATTCTGACCTGCCAGGGCGGCGACTACACCAATGAGGTGTTCCCGAAACTGCGCGAGGCCGGTTGGCAGGGTTACTGGATCGACGCCGCATCCAGCCTGCGCATGCAGGACGATGCCGTGATCGTGCTCGATCCGGTGAACCGCAAGGTCATTGATCAGCAACTCGACGCGGGCACCAGGAATTACATCGGCGGCAACTGCACGGTCAGCCTGATGCTGATGGGCCTGGGCGGGCTGTTCGAAGCCGGTCTGGTTGAGTGGATGAACGCCATGACCTATCAGGCGGCTTCCGGTGCCGGCGCGCAGAACATGCGTGAGCTGATCAAGCAGATGGGCGCCACCCACGCGGCAGTCGCCGACGAGCTGGCCAACCCGTCCAGCGCGATTCTGGACATCGACCGCAAGGTCGCTGCAGCCATGCGCAGCGATGCGTTCCCGACGGAAAATTTCGGCGTGCCATTGGCTGGCAGCCTGATCCCGTGGATCGACAAGGAATTGCCGAACGGCCAGAGCCGTGAAGAATGGAAAGGCCAGGCCGAGACCAACAAGATTCTGGGTCGCTTCAAGAGCCCGATTCCGGTCGATGGCATCTGCGTGCGTATCGGTTCGATGCGCTGCCACAGCCAGGCGCTGACCATCAAGCTGAACAAGGATGTGCCAATCGCCGACATCGAAGGTTTGATCAGCCAGCACAACCCTTGGGTCAAACTGGTGCCGAACCATCGTGAAGCCAGCATCCAGGAACTCAGCCCGACTGCCGTCACTGGCACCATGAGCATTCCGGTGGGTCGTCTGCGCAAGCTGAACATGGGTTCGCAATACCTGGGCGCATTCACCGTTGGCGACCAGCTGTTGTGGGGCGCTGCCGAGCCGTTGCGTCGCATGCTGCGAATTCTGCTGGAGCGTTGATCCGTTGCTTGCAGCGTTGATGTGAAAAGCCGCCCTTCGAGGCGGCTTTTTTTTGCGCGTTATCCCGTCCTTTGTGGGAGAGGACTTGTCCTCGAAGCGGCCGGTTGGGCCATCTTGATCTACCTGTAAAACCCATTGCCTGCGCCGCCGCTTCGGGGACAAGTCCCCTCCTACCAAAGCAACGCGTACTGTGGGAGGTTCCGCCCCGTCTTCGACGCCGCGCTGTCGCACAGCAAACACCGGCACCCGTTGGAGCGAGGCTTGCCCGCGAATCGGCCGTAGGAGCGACTTTAGTCGCGAGAGCGCCAATTGCCCTCCCGGCTAAAGCCGGTCCTACAGCAAGCCTTGCTCCGGCAATCAACAATCCCTAAATATGGGATGTGAAATTACATATTGAGATTTACCAACTGATCGGCTTATAGTCGCTGCGCACTCACTGCTCAAAAAATAATAGGTGAAGCGATGCAGGCGCAATTGATCGCGCTCGATTGGGGAACAACCTCACTTCGTGCTTATCGACTCGGCGAACACGGCCGGGTTCTGGAACAGCGCTCCTTGAGCGCGGGCATCATGCAACTGCCCAGCACACCGCGGCTGATTGCTGGTGTGATGTGCAACGACGGTTTTGAACTGGCGCTGGATGAAGCCTGTGGTGACTGGCTCGACGCCCAGCCCGATCTGCCGGTGATCGCCTGCGGCATGGTCGGCAGCGCCCAGGGTTGGCGCGAGGCGGCTTATCGCGAGACGCCCGCCAGCGTCGCTGGTCTCAGCTCGGCGCTGCAAACTGTGCGCAGCCAGCGTGGCGTAGACATCCACATCATCCCCGGGGTTTTGCAGCGTTCGACCTTGCCCAATGTCATGCGTGGCGAAGAAACCCAGGTGCTCGGCGTCCTCGCGGCGCTGCCCGAGGCGGAAACCCGCAAACCCTTGCTGATCGGTCTGCCCGGCAGCCATTCGAAATGGGTGCAGGCGGCTGACGGCTGCATTGTCCACTTCGACACCTTCATGACCGGCGAGGTCTTCGCTGCGCTGAGCGCTCACACGATCCTCGGCCGCACCATGCAGCGCAGCGATGCTTTCGACGAGGCCGCGTTCGATCGTGGCGTATCCGTTGCGCTGTCCGCCGACGGCGCAGCAGGGCCGCTGTCGACTATCTTCAGTTGCCGCACGCTTGGCCTGACCGGCCAGCTGTCCCCGGCGGCGCAGCCTGATTATCTGTCGGGCTTGCTGATCGGGCATGAGCTGGCGACCCTTGCCGGCTTGCAACGCAATCTTCATGAGGTACTCCCCGCCGTCATCCTGATTGGCGGCGAGCAACTTTGCCTGCGTTATGGCCGCGCCCTGAAGGCCTGCGGATTTCTTCACGTGACGGTGGCCGAACAAGCCACCGAGCGCGGTTTATGGCAAGTAGCGGTCAAGGCCGGCTTGCTCGCATCCACTCAAGCAGAGGTTTGAAATGCTCAAGCAAGCGCTGGTCCAGAACGGTCTGATCGCTATCCTTCGTGGTTTGCGTCCCGAAGAGGCGCCCGCCATTGGCGACGTGTTGTATCAGGCCGGTTTCCGCGTCATCGAAGTACCGCTCAATTCCCCACAGCCCTACGACAGCATCCGTCTGTTGCGCCAAAGCCTGCCCGCCGATTGCCTGATTGGCGCGGGCACGGTGTTGACGCCGGAGCAAGTCGAGCTGGTGAAAGAGGCGGGCGGTCAGGTGATCGTCATGCCGCACAGCGACGCCAAGGTCCTGCGTGCCGCCAAGGCTGCCGGGCTGTTCCTTTCACCCGGCGTGGCCACGCCGACCGAAGCCTTTGCCGCGCTGGCCGAAGGCGCTGACGTACTCAAATTGTTCCCGGCCGAGCAAATGAGCCCGGCGGTGGTCAAGGCCTGGCTCGCGGTTCTACCAGCAGGCACCGCGCTGATCCCGGTGGGTGGCATCAGCCCCGACAACATGAAAGTCTTCCTCGATGCCGGCGTCAAAGGCTTCGGCCTGGGCTCGGGGTTATTCAAACCCGGCATGAGCGCGGAAGACGTCGCCGAGCGGGCCAAGGCTTATGTCGCGGCCTGGACGCAGCTGACTGCCGCCGCTAATTGAACTGATCGACCGTTGAACTGATCGGCGCACGAGACGCCCACTTCAAACAAGAGAAATCGCACCCATGAAAATCACCAAACTCACGACTTTTATCGTTCCGCCGCGCTGGTGTTTCCTGAAAATTGAAACCGACCAGGGCATCACCGGCTGGGGCGAGCCCGTGGTTGAAGGCCGCGCGCATACCGTTGCGGCGGCTGTCGAAGAACTTTCCGATTATCTGATCGGCAAGGATCCGCGCAACATCGAAGATATCTGGACCGTGCTGTATCGCGGCGGCTTCTATCGTGGCGGCGCCATCCACATGAGCGCCCTGGCCGGCATCGATCAGGCGCTGTGGGACATCAAGGGCAAGCATCTGGGCGTGTCGGTCAGCGACCTGCTAGGCGGCCAGGTGCGGGACAAGATTCGTGTCTATTCGTGGATCGGTGGTGATCGACCTGCCGACACCGCCCGCGCCGCGAAAGAAGCGGTGGCGCGTGGTTTCACGGCGATCAAGATGAACGGCACCGAAGAGCTGCAATTCCTCGACACCTTTGACAAGGTTGACCTCGCCCTGGCCAACGTTGCTGCGGTGCGCGATGCGGTCGGGCCGAACGTCGGCATTGGTGTGGATTTCCATGGCCGGGTGCACAAACCTATGGCCAAGGTGCTGATGAAAGAGCTGGACCCGTACAAGCTGATGTTCATCGAAGAACCCGTGCTCAGCGAAAACTACGAAGCCCTCAAAGAGCTGGCGCCTCTGACCAGCACGCCGATTGCTCTGGGCGAGCGGCTGTTCTCGCGCTGGGACTTCAAGCGCGTGTTGAGCGAAGGCTACGTCGACATCATCCAGCCGGATGCGTCCCACGCCGGCGGCATCACCGAAACCCGCAAGATCGCCAACATGGCCGAAGCCTACGACGTGGCCCTGGCGCTGCATTGTCCGCTCGGCCCGATTGCCCTGGCGGCGTGCCTGCAACTGGATGCGGTCTGCTACAACGCGTTCATTCAGGAGCAAAGCCTGGGCATTCACTACAACGAGAGCAATGACCTGCTGGATTACATCAAGAATCCCGAGGTGTTCGACTACGACAAAGGCATGGTGAAGATCCCCAACGGCCCGGGCCTGGGCATCGAGATCAACGAGGAATACGTCAAGGAACGCGCCGCCATCGGCCACCGCTGGCGCAACCCGATCTGGCGCCATGCCGATGGGAGTTTTGCGGAGTGGTGATGGACATGCGTCCACCGGCAATCCCGTAGGACTGGCTTTAGCCGGGAGAGCGGTATTTCTGACGTAGCAGATGCAGCGCATGTTGCGGCGTCCTCCCGGCTAAAGCCGGTCCTACGAGTACTCGCTAGTCAACATTACCTCATGACCTCAATAAACATAAAAAGAGGCACTTCCATGCAAACCCGAATCCTTGAGGGCGCGGCGTCTTTAGTGACGCCGACCCGCAAACGCTACTTCATCATGGTGCTGCTGTTCATCACCGTGGTGATCAACTATCTGGACCGCAGCAACCTGTCGATTGCCGCGCCGGCGCTGACCAGCGAACTGGGTATTGATCCGATTCACGTCGGGCTGATCTTCTCGGCGTTCGGCTGGACTTACGCCGCCATGCAATTGCCCGGTGGCTGGCTGGTTGACCGGGTTCCGCCGCGCATCCTCTACACCGCAGCGCTGCTGCTCTGGTCCATTGCCACCATCATGCTGGGCTTTGCCGCCAGCTTCATCGCGCTGTTCGTGCTGCGCATGGCCGTCGGCGCGCTGGAAGCCCCGGCCTATCCGATCAACAGTCGCGTGGTCACCACCTGGTTCCCGGAACGCGAGCGCGCCACGGCGATTGGTTTCTATACGTCCGGGCAGTTTGTCGGTTTGGCATTCCTGACTCCGGTATTGGCCTGGCTGCAGGCGACTTACGGCTGGCACATGGTCTTCGTCAGTACCGGCGCAATCGGCGTGATCTGGGCGGCGATCTGGTACATGGTCTATCGCGAGCCACGTGACTTCAAAGGCGTCAACGAAGCGGAAATCCAGCTGATTCGCGAAGGTGGCGGGCTGGTGGATATTCAGGCCGATACCGAGAAAAGCAAACGCGGCTTCAGCTGGCTGGACTTGGGCATCGTGCTCACCAAACGCAAGCTGTGGGGCATTTATCTGGGGCAATTCTGCCTCAACTCGACGCTGTGGTTCTTCCTCACCTGGTTCCCGACTTACCTCGTGAAGTACCGGGGCATGGATTTCATCAAGTCCGGGCTGCTGGCTTCGTTGCCGTTTCTCGCCGCGTTCGTCGGTGTGCTGTGCTCCGGATTTTTCTCGGACTGGCTGATTCGTCGGGGTCACACCGTGGGCTTCGCGCGCAAGCTGCCGATCATTGCCGGCTTGTTGATTTCCACGTCGATCATTGGCGCTAACTTCGTCGACTCGACGCCGCTGGTGATCGCGTTTCTGGCATTGGCGTTCTTCGGCAACGGGCTGGCCTCGATCACTTGGTCGCTGGTGTCGACCCTGGCTCCGGCGCGGCTTTTGGGATTGACCGGCGGCACCTTCAACTTCATCGGCAACCTGTCTGCAATCGCCACACCTATCGTGATCGGCTTCCTGGTATCCGGGGACTCCTTCGCACCGGCCATCACCTATATCTCTGTGCTGGCACTGATCGGGGCGCTGTCCTACATCCTGTTGGTGGGTAAGGTTGAGCGGATCGAAATTTGATCACTGGCATGCACAAGAGCTGGCGACGATAATGCCGCCAGCTTTCTGATCTTATAAGGCCTGATATGCAGCCAGTTTCCGACCATCCTGCAACCAGCAGCGCCACGAAGGATTCGGCGCCCACCGGCACGCAAACCCTGCTGCGCGGGCTGGGCGTCATCCAGGCCGTTGCCGGCGGCGCGCGTGACCTCAAGGAAATTGCCCGGCAGATCGGCACGACGCGCAGCACGACCCATCGCCTGGCGAGTTGCCTGGTGGAGGAGCGTTATCTGCGGGTGCTGCCACAAGTGGGTTATCTGCTCGGCCCCAAGCTCATCGAACTGGGTTTTCAGGCGCGCGAAGAAGTGCCGCTGGCCATGCTGGCGCGACCGTATCTGGATGAGCTTTCGGAGTTGACCGGCGATACCGTGCATCTGGCGGTTCGCGATGACGACGAGGTGCTGTACCTGCACAAGAATCCGGGACGCAACGGCCCGGAAATGCGTTCGCGGGTCGGCCACCGTATGCCGTTGTTCCGCACCGGCATCGGCAAGGCGTTATTGCTCGACAGTGCCGAATCCGAATGGCAACGCCTGTATGCCATCAGCCTGCCAGTGGGTGGCAAGAATCCACTTTGGCCAGCGCATCAGGAGCAGTCGTGGGAAGAGTTGCGTCAGCGCATGCGCGAGTACGTGCAAGGCGGTTATGCCTTCGACCTGGAAGACAACGAGCCGTCGATCCGCTGTGTGGCGGCACCGATTCGCGATGCCAGCAAGCAGATCATTGCCGGTATCAGTATTGCCAGCACCGTGCCTTACATGCCGCTGGAGAAAATGGCCGATCTGGTCCCGCTGATCAAGCAGACCGCGGCGCGACTGTCTGCTGAACTTGGGGGGTAGCGTGTTCTACGGCTGAGGGTAACTGTAGGACCGAATTTATTCGGGAGGGCTCTGGTAGAGACAATGACGCTCTATCGTCTGAATAATCCACTCCCGAATGAATTCGGTCCTACAAAAGCGCCTTAAGCCTTCAACGTCGCCATATCAATCACGAAGCGATACTTCACGTCGCCTTTGACGACCCGCTCGAACGCCTCGTTGATGTTCTGGATATCCAGCATCTCGATGTCGCAGGTGATGTCGTGTTCTGCGCAGAAATCCAGCACTTCCTGGGTTTCCGCCATGCCGCCAATCATTGAACCGGCCAGCACGCGACGCTTCATGACCAGATTGACTGCGTGCAGCGGCGGATTGACCGGCTCGATCAGGCCCACCAGGATGTGCACGCCGTCAAAGCGCAGGGTTTCCAGGTACGGGTTCAGATCGTGCTGTACTGGAATGGTGTCCAGCAGGAAGTCGAAGTGACCGGCTGCTGCCTTCATCTGCGCGTCGTCTGTGGAAATGATCACATGATCAGCGCCTTGACGACGACCTTCCTCAGCCTTGCTCGCCGAGCGGGTGAACAAGGTGACTTCAGCGCCCATGGCCTTGGCGAATTTGATGCCCATGTGGCCCAGGCCACCCATGCCCAAAACGCCCACTTTATGCCCGGCTTTGACGCCGAAGTGCTTGAGTGGCGAATAGGTGGTGATGCCGGCGCACAGAATCGGCGCGGCGGCGGCCGGATCCAGTTTCTCCGGGATGCTCACGACAAAGCGATCACTGACCACGATGCTGTTGGAATAGCCACCCATGGTTAGGGTGCCATCGATGCGATCCTTGGAAGCGTAAGTCTGGGTCGGGCCTTCCAGGCAGTAATTCTCCAGATCGGCTTTACAGGCTTCGCAGGTGCGGCACGAATCGACCATGCAGCCAACGCCGACCAGCTGGCCGACTTTGAACTTGCTGACGTCAGCGCCGACGGCAGTGACTTTACCGACGATTTCATGGCCGGGCATTAACGGGTAGGCAGCAAAGCCCCATTCGTTGCGGGCCTGGTGGATGTCGGAGTGGCAGACGCCGCAGAACAGAATTTCAATAGCGACGTCATCCGGCCGAGGGCTGCGACGTTCGAAATTCATGGGGGCGAGCGGGGCGGTAGCCGATTGGGCGGCATAGCCGATGGCTTTGATCATGGATGAACCTCACAAAAAAGGTGGCGGGTAAAGATGTGGGGCATTGTCCGGGCGTGCAGCCATGACGACCATGGTCATTCCTGCGCAATTCATGCCTAATCCTCCGGAACTGGCCTGCCTCCAACCTGCATGCAATAGAGATCTGCGATGATGCAAGTGTCTAATCCTCTGCTCGGTGTCTCATGTCGTTAGCCCATCATTCCGATGCCAATGCCGCCCTTGTCGCCCTGATCAAACCCCTGGCGACGCGCGCAGGTTTTGTGTCGACGCTGTTGCCGGAGGTGCACGTGGTGTCGATGCACAGCTATGTGGCCAGCAGCCCGCAAATCTACGAGCCGAGCCTGATGATCATCGCCCAAGGCGGCAAACTGGCCAGCCTGGGCTCGCGCACGCTGGACTATGGCGCAGGTCATTATCTGGTGCAGGCGCTTTCGGTGCCGTTCATGTGCGAGACCTTCGCGACGCCGCAAGCGCCGTTGTTCGGCGTGTCGGTGGCGATCGATCGAGTGATGCTCGGTGAGCTGGTGCAAGCCATAGGCACGACGCCGGATCTGATCGTCGAGGCCCAGACACCGGAGTCCATGACTTCAGCCGTGCTGGATTCACCGATGCGTGAGAGTGTGGAGCGCTTGTTGCGCTGCCTGCACGATCCCCTTGAGTGTCAGGTGATGGGCCAGTCGCGGCTGCGCGAGGTTCTGTATGCGGCGCTGCGTGGGCCGCAGGCCGGTGTGCTGCGGGCGCTGGTGGCCCAGCAGAGTCATTTCGCCCGTGTCGCCGCTTCCCTGGCCTATCTGCACAGTCATTATGACGAGCCGCTGAATGTCGACATCCTGGCCCGCCAGGCGAACATGAGCGCTTCCACGTTCCATGAGTATTTCAAGCGCAGCACCTTGCTGTCGCCAGTTCAGTATCTGAAGCGCCTGCGCTTGCTCAAGGCGCAACAGATGCTGGTCGCCGAAGGCCTGGGTGTCGCGCAGGTTGCACATCGCGTGGGCTATCAAAGCACCTCGCAGTTCAGCCGCGAATACAAACGGTACTTCAACCGCAGCCCGGGCGAAGAGGGCATCAGCCTGAGAATTCCTGCCTGACGAGCGTGCACAAAAAAGCCCCCGAAGGGGCTTTCTGGTTTTCAGCTAGCAGCGACTCAATTACATGTTCGGGTAAGTCGGGCCGCCGCTGCCTTCAGGTGCTACCCAGGTAATGTTCTGGGAAGGGTCCTTGATGTCGCAGGTCTTGCAGTGCACGCAGTTCTGGGCGTTGATCTGGAAGCGCTTCTCGCCGTCTTCCTTGGTCACCACTTCATAAACGCCCGCCGGGCAGTAACGCTGGGCCGGTTCGTCGTACAGAGGCAGGTTGGTACCGATGGGAATGCTCGGATCGGTCAGCTTCAAGTGGCAAGGCTGCTCCTCTTCGTGGTTGGTACCGGAGATGAACACCGAGCTGAGCTTATCGAAACTGAGCTTGCCGTCGGGTTTCGGGTAGTCGATCTTCTTCGAGTCGGCCGCGAGCTTCATGCAGGCGTAATCCGGCTGGGTGTCGTGCAGGGTAAACGGCAGCTTGCCGCCGAAGAAGTTCTGATCGAGGAAGTTGAACGCACCGCCCATGATCGCGCCGTATTTGTGCAGCGCCGGGCCAAAGTTGCGGCTGGCGAACAGCTCTTCGTACAGCCAGCTGGACTTGAACGACTCCACGTATGCGTGCAGCTCGTCGCCACCTTCCTTACCAGCCAGCAGCGCCTCGGCCACCGAGTCAGCAGCGAGCATGCCGGACTTCATGGCGGTATGGCTGCCTTTGATCTTGGCGAAGTTCAGGGTGCCCAGGTCGCAGCCAATCAGTGCGCCGCCGGGGAAAACCATTTTCGGAAGGGAATTCAGGCCACCTTTACAGATCGCACGTGCGCCGTAGCTGATGCGCTTGCCGCCTTCCAGGTACTGCTTGACCACCGGGTGATGCTTGTAGCGCTGGAACTCGTCGAACGGCGACAGGTACGGATTGCTGTAGGACAGATCGATGATCAAACCGACCACCACCTGATTGTTTTCCAGGTGATAAAGGAAGGAACCGCCCATGTTGTCGTCATCAAGCGGCCAGCCGGCGGTGTGCACCACAAGGCCTGGCTCATGCTTGGCCGGGTCGACTTCCCAGATTTCCTTAAGGCCGATGCCGTAATGCTGGGTATCGCCTTCGGTGTCGAGGTTGAAACGCTTGATCAGTTGCTTGCCGATATGGCCACGGCAACCTTCGGCGAATAGCGTGTACTTGCCGCGCAGTTCCATGCCGGGGGTGAAGAGGCCTTCTTTCGGATGGCCTTCACGGTCCACGCCCAGATCACCGGTAATGATCCCGCGCACTACGCCGTTCTCGTCGAACAATGCTTCCTGGGCAGCGAAGCCCGGATAGATTTCCACGCCCAGATTTTCAGCCTGCTGGGCCAGCCAGCGGCACAGATTACCCAGGGAGATGATGTAGTTGCCATCGTTGTGCATGGTCTTGGGCACGAAGAAGTTCGGGACCTTGACCGAATTTTCGGCGCTGCGCAGGACATAAATATCATCGCGGGTGACCGGGGTATTCAGCGGTGCGCCGAGTTCCTTCCAGTCCGGGAACAGTTCGTTCAGGGCGCGGGGTTCGAACACCGCGCCGGACAAAATGTGCGCGCCCACTTCGGAGCCTTTTTCGACTACGCAGACGCTGATTTCCTGACCGGCTTCGGCGGCCTTCTGCTTCAGGCGGCACGCGGCAGAAAGCCCGGCCGGGCCGGCGCCGACGATGACTACGTCGAATTCCATAAATTCGCGTTCCACAGGCTATCTCCTACTCAAGGCTCATCAGTATTTTTTTATAGGCAGCGTACAAACCGACGTGCGGAGGCATTCACTGCCTGCTCGCCATCAAATGCGGCGCATTATATCTACACCACCCGACAGGTCCAATACAAACGTTTGTTTGAATTATCCGCAGGCCAGACAAATCATGGTCGCGCGGCTTATCACTGGCAGTTTTGTCGTATTGACCAGAAATCACGTTGCGGTCAAGATACGGGCGGTTTGCACTTGCCGTGGTCGAATCCTCGACTTGTTTCGCGCTCTAAAGCGCTGCAAGCCCGGAACGGTCAGTCATTGCGCGGTGCGCAGTTTACACACCCGTGTACGCCAGATGTACGGCCCGGGGCGTTTATCCCAGATTTTGGTGGTTTTGGTTTGTGAACCCACCCTTCGGTCTTTACGAATAGCGCTGGATCGCAGCGTATTCGAGAATGCTTTTGCTGCCAGTCCCAGGTCTGCCCTGGCGACTTTCTTTTCACCGGAGAGAAACGAGGAATCCATGAAGGTTCTTGTAGCTGTCAAACGAGTGGTCGACTACAACGTCAAGGTTCGCGTCAAAGCGGACAACTCCGGCGTCGATCTCGCTAACGTCAAAATGTCGATGAACCCCTTCTGCGAAATCGCCGTGGAAGAAGCTGTTCGCCTGAAAGAGAAGGGCGTTGCTACCGAGATCGTCGTCGTTTCCATCGGCCCGACCACCGCTCAGGAGCAACTGCGTACCGCATTGGCACTGGGTGCCGATCGCGCCATCCTCGTTGAGTGCGCTGACGAACTGAACTCCCTGGCCGTGGCCAAGCTGCTGAACGCCGTTGTTGCCAAGGAACAGCCTCAGCTGGTGATCCTGGGTAAGCAAGCCATCGACAGCGACAACAACCAGACCGGCCAGATGCTGGCGGCGTTGAGCGGTTATGGTCAGGGCACGTTCGCTTCGAAAGTCGAAGTGAGTGGCGACAAGGTTGCGGTGACCCGTGAAATCGACGGCGGCGCGCAGACTGTTTCCCTGAGCCTGCCTGCCATCGTGACCACTGATCTGCGTCTGAACGAGCCGCGTTATGCGTCGTTGCCGAACATCATGAAGGCCAAGAAGAAGCCGCTGGAAGTCCTGACTCCGGACGCCCTGGGTGTTTCCACTGCCTCCACGACCAAGACCCTCAAGGTCGAAGCGCCGGCTGCACGCAGCGCGGGCATCAAGGTCAAGTCGGTTGCTGAACTGGTTGAGAAACTGAAAAACGAAGCGAAGGTGCTTTGAATTGGAGAGCCTGACTATGACTATCCTAGTAATCGCCGAACACGACAACGCGACGCTGGCTCCGGCTACCCTGAACACCGTGGCCGCTGCGGCCAAAATCGGCGGCGACATTCACGTGCTGGTTGCCGGTCTTGGCGCAGGCGCTGTTGCTGAAGCCGCTGCAAAGATCGCTGGCGTGAGTAAAGTGCTGTCGGCCGACAATGCAGCCTACGCGCACCAGTTGCCGGAAAACATCGCGCCGCTGGTGGTAGAGCTGGCTGCGGGCTACAGCCACATCCTGGCTGCGGCAACTTCCAACGGCAAAAACATCCTGCCCCGCGTTGCGGCGCAACTGGATGTGGATCAGATCTCCGAAATCATCTCGGTAGAATCGCCGGACACCTTCAAGCGTCCGATCTATGCCGGTAACGCCATTGCGACGGTTCAGTCCTCCGCTGCGGTAAAAGTCATCACCGTGCGTTCCACCGGTTTCGATCCGGTTGCCGCTGAAGGTGGTTCGGCTACCGTTGAGGCGGTTTCCGCGGCTCACGATGCAGGAAAATCAAGCTTTGTCGGCGAAGAGCTGGCCAAGTCTGATCGTCCTGAATTGACCGCTGCCAAAATCGTCGTTTCCGGCGGTCGCGGCATGCAGAATGGCGACAACTTCAAGCACCTGTACGCTCTGGCGGACAAACTCGGCGCAGCTGTCGGCGCTTCCCGCGCTGCGGTTGATGCAGGCTTCGTACCCAACGATATGCAGGTCGGTCAGACCGGCAAGATCGTCGCGCCACAGCTATACATTGCGGTCGGTATTTCCGGCGCGATCCAGCATCTGGCCGGCATGAAAGACTCCAAGGTGATCGTTGCGATCAACAAGGACGAAGAAGCGCCGATTTTCCAGGTGGCTGATTACGGTCTGGTAGCTGATCTGTTCGAAGCAATACCTGAGCTGGAGAAGCTGGTTTAATCCAGACGCTTCACTTATAAAGAGACCCGTCTATTCGGGCTGGATGAGCACTGCGGCGGGTTGCTGCGGGCTTGTGCGGTTTGGATAGGCGGGTTTTTTATTGGATTTTAAAAAGGATGCTCTCATGGGTCAGCCCAAGTGGCTGCTGTCATCGCTTCTTCTGGGCTTGTTGCTCGGCCCGAGCCTGACTTTTGCCGCAGGAAAATGTGAGCGCCTGATCGCCACCGGCAGTCCGGACGCACCGCCATTCCTATGGCGTGATCCGCAGGATCCGAAACATCTGATCGGTGCGAACGCGGATTTGCTCAAGCGGGCAGCGGCGGATATTGGCATCAAAGTCGAGCTGCTGTACGCCGGCAAACGCAGCCAAGCGGTGGACGAAGTGCGCAGCGGGCGCATGGATCTGCTGGTGGATGCGCCGTTGAATGTCGCAGAGCTGGACTCGCTGGACTACGTTCATCCGCCTATCAGCCATAACGACATCATGATCTGGAATCGGCGTGATCAGGCGCAGCCGTTCAGTGCTCTCACCGATCTGGCGGGTCATCGGGGCGCGGCCTCGGAAAGAATCCGCCTGACCTCGCCGTTCAGCGCGGCAGTCAAGGAACACCTGAGCGTTGAGCGCCTGCCAGGACTGACCGAGGTTTTTCAAAAGCTGATGCTGGGGCAGGTGGATTATGTCCTCGCCGGGCGCTATGCCGGCATGGCGATGGTCCAGACTCTGGGGCTTTCCCAGGACCTGATTGCCCAACCGACAGCCGTGGACAAGCCGGGTCTATACCTGGCGCTTTCTTTTAATTCGGCCTGTAACGATTCATGGCTGCGCGGACAGCTGGCGAAAAAGATGACAGAATCGGCCGCCTCCGACCTGTCGGGCGAAGCGGTGACGCGCAATCTGGAACTCTGGAAAGCGCAGCTACTGCAACCGGCCAGCGTCAGCGCCCCAAACAAGTAGGAATGTTTTGTGAGTATTCGCCCATTATTTGCCGCTCTGGCGGTCGCCACGTTAGTTGGCTGCGCCAGCGATCCGGCGCCGATCGAACAACTGAAACTGACTGAAAAAGCCGTCGAGCAAGCGAAGGCGGTCGGCGCCACCGACGAGCAACCCGAATTGCAAACCGCGGAAGAGAAGCTGATCCAGGTTCGCGCTGACATGGCTAACAAATCCTACAAGCAGGCGCGCATGAGCGCTGAACAGGCGGAGCTGGATGCGCGGTTGGCCGAAGCGCGAGTCCTGACGGCGAAAAGCCAGGAACAGATCACTCAGCTCAACACCCGACTCAATCGTTTGCGCAAACAGTTGGGGGTGACGCAATGAATCGTCTGCCACGTCTGTTGAGTCTGTGTCTGCTGCTGGGATCTGCCGGGCTTTACGGCTGCGCCGGTCATCCGAGCAGTGGGCAGTCATTACAGCAAGCCAGTGCTGACTTTCAGAAGGTTCGCGAAGATACCGACGTGTTGCGCAGTGCACCCAGAGATGTGATCCGGGCCGGAGAATTGCTTGGTCGTGCCGAACGGCTTTCCAGCTATGTGGGCAGTGGTGATGACGTCGCGCATTACGCCTATCTCAGCAGTCGCTACAGCGAAATAGCACAGGAAAACAGC
Organism: Pseudomonas syringae; assembly: GCF_001698815.1. Classification (GTDB taxonomy): domain Bacteria; phylum Pseudomonadota; class Gammaproteobacteria; order Pseudomonadales; family Pseudomonadaceae; genus Aquipseudomonas; species Aquipseudomonas syringae_A. Next base: position 202,004 of record NZ_LGSI01000051.1, read on the forward strand.
AATCTGCTGCTCAATCAAGAGCGCCTGGCCAAGATGGAGATGGACCGCCAGCGTCTGCAACTGGCGTTGCGTGAAGCCAAGCTGGCCAGCGCTCAACAGCAGGGCAAGTGGCTTGAAGACCAAATCGTCAGTCTGGCCACGACCCAGACCGAGCGCGGCCTGGTCATGACGTTGGGCGATGTTCTGTTCGATACCGGGCATGCGGAACTCAAGAACTCGGCAAATCGCACCGTACTCAAGGTCGTGCAGTTTCTGCTGCTCAATCCGCAGCGTGTGGTGCGCATCGAGGGTTACGCGGATAACACCGGCGACGAGCAGGCCAACCTGCAACTTTCCAAAGATCGGGCTCAATCGGTCGCCGATGTGCTGACTGACCTGGGAATCGACGATAAACGCGTCGAAGTTCAGGGCTATGGGGCTCAGTATCCCGTCGAAGTGAACGCCTCCGAGCGGGGCAGGGCGCAGAACCGCCGTGTGGAAATCGTTTTTTCCGACGCCAACGGTCGTTTAGGCGCTGCTCGCTGAAATAAAGCCGCTGCCCGAGATTCGGGCAGCGGATATCTGTCCGATTCAGCGTTTCAATTGGCCGCTACACCCGGTCATTATTTAATTCAATCGCTTCAGGACTGGCGGATAAGCAAACTGTCCCAGTACACTTCGAAACTGTTCTGGTGACTACTCGATTTATTCCTCTATAAAAATAAGTCGCCGGCAGCAATGAGGCCGTTCGATGACCAATCTTCTGCTTTACCAAAGAATCGCCCAGCAATTGGCCGAAGACATTCGTCGTGGTGTTTATCAGCCCGGCGAGCGCGTTCCATCGGTGCGCAAGATGAGTTCGCAGCTTAACGTCAGCCATGCAACCGTTCTGCAGGCCTATGCGAATCTGGAAGACCAGGGTTTGATTCGCGCGCGGCCGCAGTCGGGCTATTACGTACACCAGACGCCCGCGCTCACCGCGCCGACGCCTGATATTGCCCGTGTCGAGCGGCCGGGTCTGGTTACCCGCAGCAGCATCATTCAACAGGTATTGGTCGAATCGCGGCGCGAAGGTGTGTTCCCTCTCGGAGCGGCAGTGCCCCACGTCGATTATCTGCCGGTCCGCGCCTTGCACCAGCAGATCGCCAAGGTCACCCGTTTTCACAGCCCGCGTGCCTTCAGCTATATGTTCAGCCCCGGATTCGAGCCGTTGCGCCGTCAGGTTGCAATTCGAATGCGTGATGCTGGTGTCGTAGTCGATCCGTCTGAAGTGGTTATCACCCACGGTTGCGTTGATGCCCTGCAGATGTCGCTTCGGGTTCTGACGCGTCCTGGCGATCTGATCGCCGCCGAGTCACCCACCTATTACGGCCTGTTGCAGTTGGCGGATCTGTTGGGCCTGAAGGTTATTGAAATTCCCAGTGACCCGGCCACAGGAATCAGCCTGGAAGCCTTGCAGTTGGCGGCCAACCAGTGGTCGATCAAGGCGCTGGTGCTGACTTCCCGGCTGAGCAATCCATTGGGTGGCACCATTCCGGAAGAGCGGCAAAAACACCTGCTGCGCCTGGCCTCCGATTTTGATATCCAGATCGTTGAAGACGATATCTATGGCGAGCTGATGTTCGAGCTGGGCCGGACCAAGGCGTTGAAAGCATTTGATCGGTTGGGCAGGGTGATTTACTGCTCCAGCTTTTCCAAGACCTTGTCGCCGGGCGTGCGTATTGGCTGGATGATTGCCGGCAAATATCAGCCTGAAATTCAGCGTCTCCAGACATTCAGTACTCATTCAGCCTGCAGTGTCACGCAGATGGGTGTAGCGGCGTACCTTGAAAACGGCGGTTATGACCGGCATTTGCGCTTCATTCGCCTTGAATACCGGAAAAACCTCAGCGCCTTTCAGTTGGCGGTGCAGCAGTTTTTCCCCGAAGGCACGCAAATGAGTCGTCCAACCGGTGGATTTATCCTTTGGGTGAGTTTGCCGGGGCGGGTGAACACCCAGGATCTCCATGTCCGGGCGCTTGAGCAGGGCATCAGCATCGCTCCAGGGCTGATCTTCAGCAATACAGAACAGTTTAACCACTGCATTCGTCTTAACTGTGGCGTCCCTTGGAATCGTGAGGCTGAACGCGCCTTGATGACCTTGGGAATGTTGGCGAAACAACTCTGTCAGGAAGCGGTCGAACCGTATTGAAGGGGCGCGCAAGGCTCTAGCTCGCGTAAACGTCGCAAATTGTGTCCGTTTGGATCTCTTGGCTTGTCACGGGCAAGTCAAGAGGCCAGCATATGATTCTCAACCTTGACTGCCGTTGCCTATGAATGCCTTTCGCTGTGTCGGATTGTTGATCATTTTTCTGCTGAGTGCCTGTGATTCTCAGGACGCTGCTGTACCCAAGCCGAAAGTTGCTGCTGAAAAGAAAGTCGAAACGTCTGCCGTCCTGACCCCGAATCTGACTCCGGCTCTTGAAGCACCGGCGGCTATCGTCGAGCCCGAGTCCAAGATTGTCGAAGCGACGGTGTCGCCGGCCGAACCGTCGCGGCCAGCGGTGCATGAGTTGAAACCCAACGTTGGAGTGGTGCCGGTAGTCGTCACCAAAGGCGGCGGGTCCCGCGCTGCCAAGGCGCCCGTGGATATCCAGGCAGCGTTGCCCAAGGATGGCAACGCCAAAGCGCCTGCATCCACCATTCCCATCGCCAAGACCAAAGCTGAGTCCACGCTTACCCTCAAGCGCGAGCAGGGGGGTAAGAAAACCGTCACGGCGAAGAACGAAGTGACTAAAGATACGCGTCTGAACTCACCCAAGCTGGATCTGAGTCTGCCCCCGGAGCTGGTCAAGCAGATGACGCCGCCTAAATCGGTGATCACTTCGACGCGCAAGCCGGTATTGCCGCAGATGTTTGGTGATGGCTCCTCGGGTGGAGGACCGTTTGAGCTCAATGGCCGACTGTTGAGCAATGAAATGCAGTTGCAGATGCGCAATGACAATCGGCGCGATGTCGAGGGTGCCGCGCTGGACTTCAAGTTCAAGCAATAGTCGGGTTTCGCGCACCTGCGTGGGCCACCCGGAATCCAATCATTTTCAAACAGTCGTTTCAGCGGTTACTATCTGCTCGTCATTTTTGCAAAGTGTATGAGTCATGGAATGCCGCTCCGGTTGTGGTGCCTGCTGTATTGCTCCTTCCATCAGTTCTCCCATTCCGGGCATGCCAGAAGGTAAGCCCGCTGGAGAACGTTGCCTGCATTTATCGGTCGAAGCGCTATGTGGCTTGTTTGGCAAGCCCGAGCGGCCTGCGGTGTGCAGCCAGTTCAAGGCAGCAGCCGATGTCTGTGGGATTGATCAGGCTGACGCCATTCGCATCATCAATTGGTGGGAGGCGGCGACAGCAGTTGCATGAAAAGCGCTGTTCGGCAGAAGTGATTTATCGAATTTCCAACAATAAGGAATACAACAATGGGTTCGCTGCATCGAATAGCGGTCGTCTGTGGATTTACGGTGCTGATGGCAGCAACTGCCCAGGCTGAAGACTGGCAAGTCGCCAAGGACGAGGGCGGGATCAAGGTCTCCCTGAGTGACGTGGCGGGCTCCAAATACAAGGCTTATCGCGGCGAGACCGTGATCAATGCCAGTATCGCCAAGCTGCGCGGGTTACAGGAAGACGTAGTCGGCGCCTGTGCCTGGGTTCATGAGTGCAAATCGCAGAAGCTGCTCAAGCATGAGGGCAACAAGGCCTGGACCTACACCCAGTTCAATACGCCCTGGCCGGTGACGCCGCGCGACTCGGTGCTTGAAGTGACGACCGAGCAGGGCGCGGATGGCAGCCTGACTCGCAAACTGGAAGGACAGCCCAAGTACATCCCCGAAGAGCAAGGCTTTGTGCGTGTTGCTCAGGTAGAGGGTTTCTGGAAATTTCTGCCGCTGGGCGCTGACAGGACGCAAGTCACTTACCAGGTCCACACCGAACCGGGTGGTAGTGTGCCTTCGTGGTTGGCAAACAAGTTCGTGGTCGACGCGCCCTTCAATACCTTGAAGGCGTTGAAGGATCGCGCAGAGAAGAAATGATCTGGATTGATTGGCGATAGCGCACATGCAAAAAGGGCTGCCAATGGCAGCCCTTTTTCACTTTCGGCGGTGAGCTTACTTGCGTTCTTCCAGAGGCACGATATCGCGTGATACGTAGCCGGTGTACAGCTGGCGTGGACGGCCAATCTTGTACGGGCTGGAGAGCATTTCCTTCCAATGCGAAATCCAGCCGACAGTCCGCGCCAGGGCGAAGATCACGGTGAACATGCTGGTCGGGATGCCGATAGCCTTGAGGATGATGCCCGAGTAGAAATCGACGTTCGGATACAGCGAGCGTTCGATGAAGTACGGGTCGGTCAGGGCGATCTCTTCCAGGCGCATGGCCAGTTCAAGTTGTGGGTCATTGGTAATGCCCAGTTCCTTGAGGACTTCGTCGCAGGTCTGCTTCATCACAGTGGCGCGCGGGTCGCGGTTCTTGTAAACCCGGTGACCGAAGCCCATCAGCTTGAACGGATCGTTCTTGTCCTTGGCCTTGGCGATGAACTTGTCGATGTTCGAAACATCGCCAATCTCGTCAAGCATGGACAATACCGCTTCGTTGGCGCCGCCGTGTGCCGGACCCCAGAGCGCAGCGATACCGGCAGCGATACAGGCGAACGGGTTGGCACCCGAGGAGCCTGCCATCCGTACGGTGGACGTCGAGGCATTCTGCTCATGATCGGCGTGGAGGATGAAAATCTTGTCCATCGCCTTGGCCAATACCGGGCTGATCGGTTTTATCTCGCACGGGGTGTTGAACATCATGTGCAGGAAGTTTTCCGCGTAGCTCAGGTCATTGCGCGGGTACATCATGGGTTGACCCATGGAGTACTTGTAAACCATTGCTGCCAGGGTCGGCATTTTCGCGACCAGACGGATCGCCGAAATTTCACGGTGCTGTGGATTGTTGATGTCCAGAGAGTCGTGATAGAACGCCGACAGTGCGCCGACTACGCCGCACATGACGGCCATCGGGTGGGCGTCGCGACGGAAGCCGTTGAAAAAGGTCTTCAACTGCTCGTGAACCATGGTGTGGTTCTTGACGATTACCACGAACTGGGCCTTCTGCTCGGCGGTTGGCAGTTCGCCATTGAGCAGCAGGTAGCAGGTTTCCAGGTAGTCGGACTGATCGGCGAGTTGCTCGATCGGATAGCCCCGATGCAGCAAGATACCGTTGTCACCATCGATATAGGTGATTTTCGACTCGCAAGAGGCGGTCGACATGAAACCAGGGTCAAATGTGAAGCGGCCGGTGGCGGTAAGACCGCGTACGTCGATTACATCGGGACCTACGGTGCCGGTCAGAATGGGCAGCTCGACGGGGGCTGCGCCCTCGATGATCAACTGCGCTTTTTTGTCAGCCATGTGGCCTCCTATTTATGCTTCAAATCATCAGACAGACCCCCCACGCAGGGCCCGCACCACTATAGTGAGATAAATTCTAAAGTCAATTTGCCTAAAGTCGTGTTCCAGAAGGCTTACAGGGCTACTTTTTCCTCGAAAATACCTGCCGTTTACGCCTTTTATCCTACTAAAGCAATCCGCTATTAGCGGTAGGTCTTCGCGTTGTCATTAGCGACCTAACTGTCTATACTCGGCGTCCGACCGCCAGGGGCTTTTAGGGCCTGTTTTACTGGGGGTCGTCACTTCCTGGGTAGTGGGTACCTGACCAGTGCACTTCCCAACAACTTGCCCTGATTGTTAGGGGCTCTTCAGTGTGAAAAAAGCCGTGAATAGCCAACGACCTGTAAACCTAGATCTAAGGACCATCAAACTCCCCATCACCGGCGTTACGTCATTTCTTCATCGTGTTTCCGGCATCATTCTCTTCCTCGGTCTTGCAATCATGCTTTGGGCATTGAGCAAATCGCTGGGTTCGCAAGAGGGTTTTGACGAGGTGAAGGCATGCATGACCAGTCCGCTGGCCAAGTTCGTCGCCTGGGGTCTGTTCTCCGCCTTGCTGTATCACCTCGTGGCCGGTATTCGCCACCTGGTTATGGACATGGGTGTCGGTGAAACGCTGGAAGGCGGCAAGCTGGGCTCGAAAATCGTTATCGCCGTGTCTGCGGTGCTGATCGTTCTGGCGGGAGTTTGGATATGGTAACCAACGTCACTAACCTGTCGCGTTCGGGCCTCTATGACTGGATGGCGCAGCGCGTATCTGCGGTCGTGCTCGCGGCTTATTTCATTTTCCTGATCGGATACATCATCGCGCACCCAGGTCTGAGCTATGCCCAATGGCATGGTCTGTTCGCGCATAACGGGATGCGTATCTTCAGTCTGCTGGCCCTCGTTGCCCTGGGCGCTCACGCCTGGGTCGGCATGTGGACCATTGCGACCGACTACCTGACGCCGATGGCGCTGGGCAAGCCGGCGACTGCGATCCGTTTCCTTTTCCAGGCGGTCTGCGGCGTTGCGATGTTCGCTTACTTCGTCTGGGGCGTGCAGATTCTTTGGGGTATCTGATTCATGGCTAACATTAATACGCTTTCTTTTGACGCCATCATCATCGGTGGCGGCGGTGCTGGCATGCGCGCGGCATTGCAGCTGGCACAAGGTGGTCACAAGACCGCCGTGGTCACCAAGGTGTTCCCGACTCGCTCCCACACCGTTTCTGCCCAGGGTGGCATCACCTGCGCCATCGCTTCGGCAGATCCAAACGATGACTGGCGCTGGCACATGTACGATACCGTCAAGGGTTCCGACTATATCGGTGACCAGGACGCTATCGAGTACATGTGTTCCGTAGGTCCGGAAGCCGTGTTCGAACTCGAACACATGGGCCTGCCGTTCTCGCGCACCGAACAAGGCCGCATCTATCAGCGTCCTTTCGGCGGTCAGTCCAAGGATTTCGGCAAGGGCGGTCAGGCAGCACGTACATGCGCAGCAGCCGACCGTACCGGTCACGCCTTGTTGCACACTCTGTACCAGGCCAACCTGAAAGCCGGCACCGTATTCCTCAACGAATACTACGCAGTGGATCTGGTGAAGAACCAGGATGGCGTGTTTGTCGGCATCATCGCTATCTGCATCGAAACCGGTGAAACCTCCTACATCCGCGCTAACGCGACTGTACTGGCTACCGGCGGCGCTGGCCGCATCTATTCCTCCACGACCAACGCCCTGATCAACACCGGCGACGGCGTCGGCATGGCATTGCGTGCAGGTGTTCCGGTTCAGGACATCGAAATGTGGCAGTTCCACCCAACCGGCATTGCCGGTGCAGGTGTACTGGTCACGGAAGGTTGCCGTGGTGAAGGTGGGTACCTGATCAACAAGCACGGCGAGCGTTTCATGGAGCGTTATGCTCCGAACGCCAAGGACCTTGCCGGTCGTGACGTTGTAGCGCGTTCGATGGTCAAGGAAATCATTGCCGGTAACGGCTGTGGTCCTGATGGCGATCACGTGATGCTCAAGCTCGATCACCTGGGCGAAGAAGTACTGCACAGCCGTCTGCCAGGCATCATGGAATTGTCCAAGACCTTCGCACACGTCGATCCGGCCGTTGCGCCGATCCCGGTTGTACCAACCTGCCACTACATGATGGGCGGCGTTGCCACCAACATTCATGGTCAGGCGATCACCCAGGACGCCGCTGGCGTCGACCAGATCATTCCGGGTCTGTTCGCTGTAGGCGAAGTGGCCTGCGTATCGGTTCACGGCGCCAACCGTCTGGGCGGCAACTCGCTCCTCGACCTGGTGGTGTTCGGTCGTGCTGCGGGTATCCATCTGGAACAAAGCCTGCGTGAAGGTGTCGACTACCGTCGGGCCACCGAAACCGACGTTGACTTCGCCCTTGAGCGTCTGGCGGGCCTCAACGCTCGTGAGACCGGCGAAGACGTGGCTACCCTGCGTAAAGAACTGCAAAGCTGCATGCAGAACTACTTCGGTGTATTCCGGACTGGTGAATACATGCAGAAAGGTATCGCTCAACTGGCGGGCCTGCGCGAGCGCATTTCCAACGTCAAGATCAACGACAAGAGCCAGGCGTTCAACACCGCTCGAATCGAAGCGCTTGAGTTGCAAAACCTGCTTGAAGTGGCCGAAGCAACGGCGATTGCCGCCGAAGTTCGTAAAGAGTCCCGCGGTGCTCACGCCCGTGAAGACTACGAAGATCGCGACGACCAGAACTGGCTGTGCCACACCCTGTATTTCCCGGGTGAAAAACGCGTAGCCAAGCGTGCCGTGAACTTCTCGCCGAAGACTGTTCCGACTTTCGAACCCATGATTCGGACTTACTAAGGGTGGCCGATATGTTGCAAGTCAGTGTTTATCGCTACAACCCGGATCGGGACGCAGCGCCGTTCATGCAGGAATTCCAGATCGATACCGGTGGTAAAGACATCATGGTCCTGGACGTCCTGGCCCTGATCAAAGAGCAGGACGAAGGCTTTTCCTATCGTCGCTCTTGCCGTGAAGGCGTTTGCGGTTCCGATGGCATGAACATCAACGGCAAGAACGGCCTGGCGTGCATCACGCCGCTGTCTGCCGTGGTCAAGAAGAACAAGCTGGTGGTTCGTCCACTGCCTGGTTTGCCGGTGATTCGTGACCTGGTCGTCGATATGAGCATCTTCTACAAGCAGTACGAGAAGGTTAAGCCATATCTGCTCAACGACACTCCGGCTCCGGCCATCGAGCGTCTGCAGACTCCGGAAGAACGTGAGAAGCTCGACGGCTTGTACGAGTGCATCCTGTGCGCCTGCTGCTCGACTTCCTGCCCATCCTTCTGGTGGAACCCGGACAAGTTCCTTGGTCCGGCTGCATTGCTGCAAGCCTATCGTTTCCTGGCTGACAGCCGTGACAACCAGACCGCCGAACGTCTGGCGGCACTGGACGATCCGTTCAGCGTATTCCGCTGCCGCGGGATCATGAACTGCGTCAACGTCTGTCCGAAAGGCCTTAACCCAACCAAGGCTATCGGTCACGTTCGCAACATGCTTCTGCAAAACGGCGTCTGATTCGACTGTTGTACCCGTTACACTGCTTCACCGAAATCGCTGCGGCGCAGGCTTCAACCGGCGCCGTAGTTTTAACCTGAGCAGCAGCTTGTAATGCTGCGGCTCTTATTTTGAAGAAATGAGACCAGCAGGGGCATCCGGGCTGGTACCCGGACTATCTGCGTGATCCTTAGTGGCTTGATACAGTCGCTGCACATGACTATCTCAGGTTTGCTGTGGTGTCTTCGCCGGTGGTGTCCCCTTACCGAGGGTGACCAAGCATGCAAGAAAGCGTGATGCAGCGCATGTGGAACAGTGCCCACCTTTCCGGTGGTAACGCTGCCTATGTGGAAGAGCTCTATGAGCTCTACCTGCACGACCCTAACGCTGTGCCAGAAGAGTGGCGCACCTACTTTCAGAAGTTGCCCGCTGACGGCAGCACTGCCACCGATGTATCGCATTCTACGATCCGCGATCATTTCGTGTTGCTGGCTAAAAACCAGCGCCGCGCTCAACCGGTGTCCGCCGGAAGCGTGAGCAGCGAACACGAGAAGAAGCAGGTCGAGGTACTGCGACTTATCCAGGCTTACCGTATGCGTGGCCATCAGGCAGCCCAGCTCGATCCGCTGGGCCTGTGGCAGCGTCCTGTGATTGCCGATCTGTCGATCAATCACTACGGGCTGACCAACGCTGATCTGGATACCACTTTCCGTGCTGGCGACTTGTTCATCGGCAAAGAGGAAGCGAGCCTACGCGAAATTCACGAAACGTTGCAGCAGACATATTGCCGCACCATCGGTTCTGAATTTACGCACATCGTCGATTCCGTGCAGCGCAACTGGTTCATGCAGCGCCTTGAGAGTGTTCGCGGTCGTCCGGATTTCTCCGCCGATATCAAGAGCCACTTGCTTGAGCGCGTAACTGCGGCTGAAGGTCTGGAAAAATACCTGGGTACAAAATATCCGGGTACCAAGCGTTTCGGTCTGGAAGGTGCGGAAAGCCTGATCCCGATGCTGGATGAGTTGATCCAGCGTTCCGGTTCGTATGGCACCAAGGAAATCGTGATCGGCATGGCCCACCGTGGTCGCCTGAACGTCCTGGTCAACACCTTCGGCAAGAACCCGCGCGACCTGTTCGACGAGTTTGAAGGCAAGAAAAAAGTCGAGCTGGGCTCCGGTGACGTGAAGTATCACCAGGGTTTCTCGTCGAACGTGATGACCGCAGGCGGTGAAGTTCACCTGGCCATGGCATTCAACCCGTCTCACCTGGAGATCGTTTCTCCGGTGGTCGAAGGGTCTGTGCGCGCGCGTCAGGATCGTCGTAACGATCCGAACGGTGACAAGGTTCTGCCAATTTCCCTCCACGGCGATGCTGCTTTTGCAGGGCAGGGCGTGGTCATGGAAACCTTCCAGATGTCGCAGACTCGCGGCTTCAAGACGGGCGGCACGATCCACATCGTCATCAACAACCAGGTTGGTTTCACCATCAGCAACCCGGAAGACTCGCGCTCCACCGAGTACGCGACCGACGTTGCCAAGATGATTCAGGCGCCGATTCTCCATGTAAATGGCGATGACCCTGAAGCCGTCGTGTTCGTGACCCAGCTGGCTATCGACTACCGCATGCAGTTCAAGCGTGACGTGGTAATCGATCTGGTCTGCTACCGTCGTCGCGGCCACAACGAAGCGGACGAACCGAGCGGCACCCAGCCGTTGATGTACCAGCAGATCGCCAAGCAGCGCACCACCCGCGAGCTGTACGCTGAAAACCTGATCAAGGCCGGTGTACTCGATGACGCCCGCGTGCAGGCGAAAATCGATGACTATCGCAACGCGCTGGACAACGGTCTGCATGTTGTAAAAAGCCTGGTCAAGGAGCCGAACAAAGAGTTGTTCGTGGACTGGCGTCCATACCTGGGCCACGCCTGGACTGCGCGTCATGACACCCGCTTTGATCTGAAAACCCTGCAGGAACTGTCCGCCAAGCTCATGGAGCTGCCAGAAGGCTTCGTGGTTCAGCGTCAGGTGCAGAAGATCTACGAAGACCGTCAGAAGATGCAAGCCGGCGGCCTGCCGATCAACTGGGGTTACGCTGAAACCATGGCGTACGCGACCCTGGCGTTCGAAGGTCACCCGATTCGCATGACCGGCCAGGACATCGGCCGCGGGACGTTCTCGCACCGTCACGCCGTGCTGCACAACCAGAAAGACTCCACGACCTACATCCCGCTGCAGAATCTGTATGCCGGTCAGCCACGTTTCGACCTGTATGACTCCTTCCTGTCGGAAGAAGCCGTACTGGCTTTCGAATACGGCTACTCGACGACCCAGCCAGATGCACTGGTTATCTGGGAAGCCCAGTTCGGCGACTTCGCCAACGGTGCACAGGTTGTTGTCGACCAGTTCATCACCAGCGGCGAGCACAAGTGGGGCCGTCTGTGCGGTCTGACCATGCTGTTGCCACACGGTTATGAAGGTCAGGGCCCGGAGCACTCCTCCGCGCGTCTCGAGCGTTACCTGCAATTGTGTGCCGAGCACAACATTCAGGTGTGCGTGCCGACTACCCCTGCGCAGATCTACCACTTGCTTCGCCGTCAGGTGATTCGTCCGCTGCGCAAGCCGTTGATCGTGCTGACTCCGAAGTCGTTGCTGCGTCACAAACTGGCCGTGTCGACCCTGGAAGATCTCGCCGAAGGCTCGTTCCAGACCGTTATCCCGGAAATCGATACCCTCGATGCCGCCAAGGTTACGCGTCTGGTGATGTGCAGCGGCAAGGTCTACTACGACCTGCTTGAAAAACGCCGTGCCGAAGGCCGTGAAGACACCATCATCGTGCGTCTTGAACAGCTGTATCCGTTCCCTGAAGACGACCTGATGGAAACGCTTGCTCCTTATACCAATCTGCAAAATGCAGTGTGGTGTCAGGAAGAGCCGATGAACCAGGGCGCCTGGTACAGCAGCCAGCATCATCTGCGTCGCAGCGTTGGCAATCACAACCGCAACCTCGTGCTCGAGTATGCCGGTCGTGACGCCTCTGCAGCACCCGCTTGTGGCTACGCTTCGATGCACGCTGAGCAGCAGGAAAAACTGCTCAAAGATGCCTTCACTGTTTAACGCCTTCGCGCATTAGAAACCGAATTAAGGAATTACAGATAATGGCTATCGAGATCAAAGCCCCCTCTTTCCCGGAATCAGTTGCCGATGGCACCATTTCCAAATGGCACAAGCAGCCGGGCGAAGCGGTAAGACGTGACGAGCTTCTGGTCGACATCGAGACCGACAAAGTCGTGCTCGAAGTGTTGGCAGAAGCTGACGGCGTGCTGGCATCGATCGTGAAAGGTGAGGGTGAAACTGTCCTGTCCAACGAACTGATTGCAACGCTGGATGCGGGTGGTACTGCTTCGGCAGCACCTGCAGCCGCCGCTGCTCCAGCTGCTGGCGCACCGGCCCAGGCGGCGGCTCCGGCCGCTGCTGCTGGCGACGAAGATTCCATCGCTGCACCGGCTGCGCGCAAACTGGCTGAAGAAAACGCCATCAACCTGGCCAGCGTCAAGGGCACCGGTAAAGACGGCCGTATCACCAAGGAAGACGTGGTTGCTGCGGTTGAAGCGAAGAAATCCGCTCCTGCTGCTGCACCGGCTGCCAAGCCTGCCGCCGCGCCTGCTGCTCCAGTGTTTGCTGCTGGCGACCGCATCGAGAAGCGTGTGCCGATGACCCGCGTGCGTGCCACCGTGGCCAAGCGTCTGGTTGAAGCTCAGTCGAACATGGCGATGCTGACTACGTTCAACGAAGTCGACATGACTGAAGTCATGGCGCTGCGTTCGAAGTACAAGGATCTGTTCGAGAAGTCTCACAACGGCGTACGTCTGGGCTTCATGTCGTTCTTCGTCAAGGCTGCCACCGAAGCGCTGAAACGCTACCCGGCTGTCAACGCCTCGATCGACGGCTCCGACATCGTTTACCACGGCTATGCCGACGTTGGTGTTGCTGTGTCCAGCGATCGTGGTCTGGTGGTTCCTGTGCTGCGTAACGCAGAACAGATGACCCTGGCTGAAATCGAAGGCGGCATCGCTGCTTTCGGCAAGAAAGCCCGTGACGGCAAGCTGTCCATGGAAGAGATGATCGGTGGTACCTTCACCATCACCAACGGTGGTACTTTCGGATCGATGATGTCGACCCCGATCGTCAACCCGCCGCAAGCGGCTATCCTGGGCATGCACAACATTCTGCAACGTCCGATGGCAATCAACGGTCAGGTAGTTATCCGTCCGATGATGTATCTGGCGCTGTCCTACGATCACCGTCTGATCGATGGTAAAGAAGCCGTGACGTTCCTGGTGACAATCAAGAACCTGCTGGAAGATCCGGCTCGTCTGCTGCTGGATATTTGATGAGGCAGCCCCTAGCTGCAAGCCGCTGGCTGCAAAAGAAAGGCAGCCAGGCGTACAGCTCGGGTTTTGCAAATTACATCTAATGAACAGGTTGCAACGCTCGTCTGTAAAACATCACAGACCGGCTTGCAGCTTGTGGCTTGAAGCTCGCAGCTAAAGAGGAACTCTTTTTTATGTCCCAGAAATTCGACGTGGTAGTGATTGGCGCAGGCCCTGGCGGTTATGTAGCCGCCATCAAGGCTGCGCAACTTGGTCTCAAGACTGCCTGCATCGAGAAATATCAGGACAAGGAGGGCAAACTGGCTCTCGGCGGTACTTGCCTGAACGTAGGGTGCATTCCTTCCAAGGCGCTGCTGGACAGCTCCTGGAAATTCTACGAAGCCAAGAATGGTTTCGCGATCCACGGCATCTCGACTTCCGACGTATCGATGGACGTTCCGGCCATGATTGGTCGCAAGTCCACCATCGTCAAAGGCTTGACCGGCGGCGTTGCCAGCCTGTTCAAGGCCAATGGCGTGACCACCCTGCAAGGCCACGGCAAGTTGCTGGCCGGCAAGAAAGTCGAACTGACTGGCGCTGACGGCACCGTTGAAATCATCGAAGCGGACCACGTGATCCTGGCTTCGGGTTCGCGTCCGATCGACATTCCACCGGCTCCGGTCGATCAGAAAGTTATCGTCGACTCTACCGGTGCCCTGGAATTCCAACAGGTTCCACAACGTCTGGGCGTTATCGGCGCTGGCGTTATCGGTCTGGAGCTGGGCTCGGTATGGGCTCGTCTGGGCGCTCAGGTCACTGTTCTGGAAGCGCTGGAGAAATTCATTCCGGCCGCTGACGAAGCCGTTTCCAAAGAAGCCTTGAAAACCTTCACCAAGCAAGGCCTGGACATCAAGCTGGGCGCTCGCGTGACCGGTTCCAAGGTTAACGGCGAAGAAGTGGTTGTCAGCTACACCGACGCAGCGGGCGAGCAATCGATCACTTTCGACCGCCTGATCGTGGCCGTTGGTCGTCGTCCGGTGACCACCGACCTGCTGGCTGCGGACAGCGGCGTGGACCTGGATGAGCGCGGTTTCATCTACGTCGACGACTTCTGCACCACCAGCGTTCCTGGCGTTTATGCAATCGGTGACGTGGTTCGTGGTCTGATGCTGGCCCACAAAGCCTCGGAAGAAGGCATCATGGTTGTCGAGCGTATCAAGGGCCACAAGGCTCAGATGAACTACAATTTGATTCCTTCGGTTATCTACACCCACCCGGAAATCGCATGGGTTGGTAAAACCGAGCAGACCTTGAAGGCTGAAGGCGTTGAAGTTAACGTCGGCACCTTCCCATTCGCAGCCAGCGGCCGCGCAATGGCAGCCAACGATACTGGCGGTTTCGTCAAGATCATCGCTGACGCCAAGACTGATCGCGTATTGGGCGTTCACGTCATTGGTCCGAGCGCTGCGGAATTGGTACAGCAGGGCGCGATCGCGATGGAATTCGGCAGCAGTGCCGAAGACATCGGCATGATGGTTTTCTCCCATCCGACGCTGTCCGAAGCATTGCATGAAGCTGCTCTGGCTGTGAATGGCGGTGCCATCCACATCCAGAACCGCAAAAAACGCTAAGACAATAAGAGAAACCACGACGGACTGCCCGTCGTGAGCCTTGCGAGCAAGACTCACCGCGGAATGTCCGCCGGACTCGACCTCTGAGGTGTTCTCTGAAACCTGACGGACCCACGCGGTTTGCCAGGTTTCGGGGCCGCCGGGAGTAGCGGTCACAGGTGGTGCGGCACGCCAGACGTGCAGCACCGAATGCGCAGTACCTAACGAAGACGGTAATAAGCATGAATCTTCACGAGTATCAGGGTAAGCAGCTGTTCGCTGAATACGGCCTGCCAGTATCCAAAGGCTACGCAGTAGACACCCCGGAAGCAGCAGCAGAAGCGTGCGACAAGATTGGCGGCACTGAATGGGTTGTCAAAGCCCAGGTTCACGCTGGTGGTCGCGGTAAAGCGGGTGGCGTCAAGCTGGTTCGCAGCAAAGAAGACGCGGCAGCCTTCGCACAGCAATGGCTGGGCAAGCGTCTGGTGACTTACCAGACCGACGCCAACGGTCAGCCAGTGACCAAGATCCTGGTTGAGTCCTGCACCGACATCGCTAAAGAGCTGTATCTCGGCGCTGTAGTGGATCGTTCGAGCCGTCGTATCGTGTTCATGGCTTCCACTGAAGGTGGCGTGGACATCGAGAAAATCGCTCACGACACTCCTGAGAAGATTCTCAAAGCCACTATCGATCCACTGGTTGGCGCTCAGCCATTCCAGGGTCGCGATCTGGCTTTCCAGCTGGGTCTGGAAGGCAAGCAGGTCACTCAGTTCGCCAAGATCTTCACCGGTCTGGCCAAACTGTTCCAGGACCATGACCTGGCTCTGCTGGAAGTGAACCCGCTGGTTATCAAGGCTGACGGCGATCTGCACTGCCTGGACGCCAAGATCAACATTGACGCCAACGCCATGTACCGTCAGCCAAAGCTGAAGGCTTTTCACGATCCATCGCAAGATGATCCACGTGAAGCCCATGCTGCCAAGTTCGAACTGAACTACGTGGCGCTGGAAGGTAACATCGGTTGCATGGTCAACGGTGCTGGCTTGGCCATGGGTACCATGGACATCGTCAACCTGCATGGCGGCAAACCTGCCAACTTCCTCGACGTTGGTGGCGGCGCAACCAAGGAACGCGTTACCGAAGCGTTCAAGATCATCCTGTCCGACAGCAATGTCGCCGCAGTATTGGTCAACATCTTCGGCGGCATCGTTCGTTGCGACATGATTGCCGAAGGCATCATCGGTGCAGTGAAAGAAGTCGGCGTTAAAATCCCGGTTGTTGTTCGCCTTGAAGGCAACAACGCTGAACTGGGCGCTAAAGTACTGGCAGAAAGCGGTTTGAACATCATCGCAGCTACCAGCCTGACCGACGCTGCTCAACAAGTTGTCAAAGCTGCGGAGGGCAAGTAATGAGCGTCCTGATCAATAAAGACACCAAAGTAATCTGCCAGGGCTTCACCGGTTCGCAGGGTACTTTCCACTCCGAGCAAGCCATTGCCTACGGCACCAAAATGGTTGGCGGCGTGACTCCAGGCAAAGGCGGCACCACGCACCTGAACCTGCCAGTGTTCAACACTGTGAAAGAAGCGGTAGAAACCACTGGCGCTACTGCCAGCGTAATCTACGTTCCTGCTCCTTTCTGCAAGGATTCCATCCTTGAAGCAGCATTCGCCGGCATCAAGCTGATCGTGTGCATCACCGAAGGCATTCCTACCCTGGACATGCTGGATGCCAAGGTCAAGTGCGACGAGCTGGGCGTGGTCCTGATCGGCCCTAACTGCCCAGGCGTGATCACTCCGGGCGAATGCAAGATCGGCATCATGCCAGGTCACATTCACTTGCCAGGCAAAGTAGGCATCGTGTCGCGTTCCGGCACCCTGACTTACGAAGCTGTGAAGCAGACTACTGACGCCGGTTTCGGTCAGTCGACTTGCGTTGGTATTGGTGGTGACCCGATTCCTGGTTCCAACTTCATCGATATCCTGAAGTTGTTCCAGGAAGACCCGAAGACCGAAGCGATCGTCATGATCGGTGAGATCGGCGGTTCGGCTGAAGAAGAAGCGGCTGCCTACATCAAGGCACACGTAACCAAGCCGGTTGTTTCCTACATCGCTGGTGTGACTGCCCCTGCGGGCAAGCGCATGGGCCATGCTGGCGCAATCATCTCCGGCGGCAAAGGTACTGCAGACGAGAAGTTCGCAGCACTGGAAGACGCTGGCGTGAAAACCGTGCGTTCCCTGGCTGACATCGGTAAGGCTTTGGCCGAGCTGACTGGTTGGGCTGTCAAGTAAGCTTCTGCTTACCTGATCGAGCAATCGACAAAGGCCACCTTCGGGTGGCCTTTGTGCGTTATGGGATATAGCACTTGTTGGAGCGAGGCTTGCCCGCGAAGGCGTTCGTTCAGCCGACCGCAATGCTGGTAGGGGAACCGCTTCGCGGGCAGGCCTCGCCAACGGATTTCCAGCGTTCAGAAAAGGTGCGTTCATCGCCCGGTGCGCCCTCTATCAGTGCAAAACACACGCAAATTGGTTAGGCTAGCGGCCATTTTGTGCAGGGTGGTTCTCACAAGGAGTCACCGCACAGTCAGGTCGGTCCTAAAAGGGCTGGCAGCATTTCCCTTATCCGCCGGGAAATCTCCTCTAAATTTCGATTTGAATGTGTGGTTTCCTTCTGATGAAAGTGTTGAAAGGCCGGGACATCCTGGCACTTGGTTTTATGACGTTTGCCCTGTTTGTCGGGGCTGGCAATATCATCTTCCCCCCGATCGTTGGTTTGCAGGCTGGTCCCCATGTGTGGATGGCTGCGCTCGGCTTTCTGGTCACTGCGGTAGGTCTACCGGTGATCACGATCATCGCTCTGGCCAAGGTCGGCGGCGCCATGGATGCGTTGAGCAGCCCGATTGGCAAGGTCGCCGGTGGGATTCTCGCAGCGGTGTGCTATCTGGCGGTGGGTCCGCTGTTCGCCACGCCGCGAACGGCCACTGTCTCGTTTGAAGTAGGCCTCGCGCCTCTGACAGGCGACAGCCCGATGGCGTTGTTTCTGTACAGTCTGGTGTATTTCGCGGTGGTGTTCTGGGTTTCGCTGTATCCGGGGCGTCTGCTGGATACCGTGGGCCGCTTTCTGGCGCCCTTGAAAATCATCGCTCTCGCGGTGCTGGGCATTGCGGCCTTCGCGCTGCCTGCCGGGGATGTCGGGATTGCCGAGCCTGCGTATGCTGCGGCTCCGTTCTCCCAAGGTTTCATCAACGGCTACCTGACCATGGACACGCTTGGCGCGCTGGTCTTCGGGATCGTCATCGTCAATGCCATTCGCTCACGTGGTGTCGAGTCGCCAGCCTTGATCACCCGTTACGCAATCATCGCCGGCCTGATCGCCGGGGTAGGGCTGGCGCTGGTTTATATCAGTCTGTTCCGCCTCGGTTCCGGGAGTCACGCGGTGGCGGCCGGGGCGAGCAACGGCGCGGCGGTGCTGCATGCTTACGTGCAACACACCTTCGGCTCCTTGGGCAGCGGCTTCCTGGCGGTATTGATTTCCCTGGCGTGTCTGGTGACCGCCGTGGGCCTGACCTGCGCCTGTGCCGAGTATTTCAGTCAGGTGCTGCCGTTGTCCTATAAAGCCCTGGTTTTGATTCTGGCGCTGTTCTCGTTGCTGGTATCTAATCTGGGCCTGACCAAGCTGATCATGTTCTCGATCCCGGTGCTGACGGCTATTTACCCGCCTTGCATCGTTCTTGTGGCCCTGAGCTTCTGCAAGGATTTCTGGCAATCCCAAAGCCGGATCGTCGCGCCAGTCATGCTGGTGGCAGCGGTGTTTGGCGTTATCGATGCGATAAAGGGCGCAGGTTTTGCTGACCGCATGCCGCACACCCTGGCAAATCTGCCGCTGAGCGATCAAGGCCTGGCCTGGCTGGTGCCGTCCTTGATGATGCTGGTTGTTGCGTTCGTGATCGATCGTGCGCTGGGCAAGCGAAGCGAAGCGCTGGCATGACACGTATTCCAAAGGTCGGAAGGCTGATGTTTAGCCAATACGCGATCTGAAAGTCATCTGCCAAAAACTAATAAAGCCCGCAATTGCGGGCTTTATTATCTGAAGACTTCTCAGCTTACTTGGTCGTGGTTGGCGCCGGGGCCTGACCATTGGCTTCTTTTGCGCGCTGTTGAGCGGCTTCTGCATTTTTCTGTGCAGCTTCCTGGCTTTCTTTAGCGGCGTCGTTCACTTTATCCTGAGCCTTCGCCATCGACTCCTGGGATTCCTGTGCAGCTTTGTTGGCATCTTGCTGGGTGTTTTCGGACTTCTTGTCACAGGCGGCAAGGCCCAAAGTGGCAGAAAGCATCAAGGCATAAGCTAAAGATTTGCGCATGGGGTATTTCTCCTTATTGAATATCTACGAGCCTTCGAGCATTGGGCTTTTCATTAAGTTCCAGCCATCGTTCAGATAGATTGTGTTTGCGTATCAAGGGCTTCGCGTTGAGTCCGCGACGGCACCGAAGCATTTTGCAACTACTGCAGCCGGGAAATGAAAGTCGCACATGCGTGAAACCGTCGTACTTGAGCGTGCCAAGCGTTCCCCTGCGGCGTTGCCCGCTTGTCCGGTTTCCGTTCGGGCGTCATGCGTGCCGACACAAATGGCATGACGCCGGTGCTGGCTTATTCCGAGAAAATCATTGGGATTGGCCTCGTCTTGCCGTTCATTGCGTGGGCTGCGCTCGAAGAATTGCCGAAGCTGAATTGCGCGCCCTTGAAATCCCGGTCCCAGCCCCCACTTTGATGACTACCCGCCGCCCGACACAGATTCATGTCTTGTCTGGTGGCTTTGCCATCTGATTGGAGTTTGATGACCATGAGTGTGGAAACTCAAAAGGAAACCCTGGGCTTCCAGACCGAGGTAAAGCAGCTGCTGCACCTCATGATCCATTCGCTGTATTCCAACAAGGAAATTTTCCTTCGCGAATTGATCTCGAACGCCTCTGACGCCGTCGATAAACTGCGCTTCGAAGCACTGTCCAAACCGGACCTGCTTGAAGGCGGCGCCGAGCTGAAAATCCGTGTGAGCTTCGACAAGGACGCGAAAACCGTCACCCTCGAAGACAACGGCATTGGCATGAGCCGGGAAGATGTGATCACCCATCTGGGTACCATCGCCAAATCCGGCACTGCAGATTTCATGAAAAACCTTTCTGGCGATCAGAAAAAGGATTCACACCTGATCGGTCAGTTCGGCGTGGGCTTCTATTCGGCCTTCATCGTTGCCGATCAAGTCGAAGTGTTCAGCCGCCGTGCCGGCTCGCCTGCCAGCGAAGGCGTGCATTGGTCCTCCAAGGGCGAAGGCGAGTTTGAAGTCGCTACCCTGGAAAAAGCCGAGCGCGGTACGCGTATTGTCCTGCACCTGAAAAGTGCTGAAGATGAATTCGCCGACGGTTACCGTCTGCGCAACATCATCAAGAAATATTCCGATCACATCGCTTTGCCGATCGAGCTGCCGAAAGAACAGGCCGCTGCCGAAGGTGAAGAAGTGCCTGCCGTTGAATGGGAAACCGTCAACCGCGCCAGCGCACTCTGGACCCGTTCGCGCACTGAAGTGAAGGACGAGGAGTACCAGGAATTCTACAAACACGTTGCCCATGACTTCGAGAACCCGCTGAGCTGGAGCCATAACAAGGTTGAAGGCAAGCTGGAATACACCTCGCTGCTCTACGTGCCGGCCCGTGCTCCGTTCGACCTGTATCAACGTGAAGCGCCGCGTGGCTTGAAGCTGTACGTGCAGCGCGTATTCGTCATGGATCAGGCCGAGTCGTTCCTGCCGCTGTACATGCGCTTCATCAAGGGCGTGGTCGACTCCAATGACCTGTCCCTGAACGTGTCCCGGGAAATCCTGCAGAAAGACCCGATCATCGATTCGATGAAGTCCGCGCTGACCAAGCGTGTGCTGGACATGCTGGAAAAACTGGCGAAGAACGAGCCTGAGCAATACAAGGGTTTCTGGAAGAACTTCGGTCAGGTCATGAAAGAAGGCCCGGCAGAAGATTTCGCCAACAAGGAAAAAATCGCCGGCCTGCTGCGTTTCGCTTCGACTCACGAAGAGAGCGGCGAGCAAGTCGTTGCCCTGGCCGAATACCTGGCTCGCGCCAAGGACGGTCAGGACAAGATTTACTACCTGACCGGCGAGACCTACGCCCAGGTCAAAAACAGCCCGCACCTTGAAGTCTTCCGCAAGAAAGGCATCGAAGTACTGCTGTTGACCGATCGCATCGACGAGTGGCTGATGAGCTATCTCAGCGACTTCGACGGCAAGGGTTTTGTCGATGTGGCGCGTGGTGATCTGGATCTGGGCAAGCTTGATTCCGAAGAGGACAAGAAGGCTCAGGAAGAAATCGCCAAGGATAAGGAAGGTCTTATCGAGCGTTTGAAAGCCGCGCTGGGCGAGTCCGTCAGTGAAGTGCGGGTTTCCCATCGTCTGACCGACTCTCCGGCAATCCTGGCCATTGGCGAGGCTGATCTGGGCATGCAGATGCGCCAGATCCTCGAAGCCAGCGGGCAGAAGGTTCCGGACTCCAAGCCGATTTTCGAATTCAACCCGGCGCACCCACTGATTGGCAAGCTGGACGCCGAGCAGAGCGAAGAGCGCTTCGGCGATCTGTCGCACATCCTGTTCGATCAGGCGGCACTGGCCGCAGGTGACAGCCTGAAAGATCCGGCTGCTTACGTGCGCAGGCTGAACAAGCTGCTCGTTGAACTGTCGGTTTAACACGACGTGTTACAAAAACCCGCTTCGGCGGGTTTTCTGATTTTGGTCCGTGCATTTTTCTTTCAATGATTGAGGAGTCAGCGATGAGCAGCAACGTTACTGTCAGTTCCGTGGTGTACCAGATTGATGGCCAGCCGTACGAAAGCCGTCTCGTATTTGACTCCGGCGATGCTTCGTCGCGTCCGGGCCTGTTGATGGCGCCCAACTGGATGGGTGTCAGCGAAGGTGCCGAGAAAATCGCCCAGTCCGTGGCCGAGCAAGGTTATGTGGTATTGCTGGTGGATCTCTACGGGCAGGGCGCACGCCCGCAGAACGCTGATGAAGCGGGCGCCGCGATGATGCCTCTCAAGAATGATCGCGCTGAACTGCGCAAGCGCATGCAGGCGGCTCTTGAGCAACTGCTGAGCCAGACCGACGCGCCGGTCGATGCCGACAAAGTCGCCACGTTCGGCTTCTGCTTCGGTGGTTGCTGCTCACTGGAACTGGCTCGCACCGGCGCTAATCTGAAGGCCGCCGTGTCGTTCCATGGCACGCTGGACACGCCGAATCCGGCTGATGCGAACAACATCAAAGGCTCGGTTCTGGTTCTGCACGGCGCTGCCGATCCCTTGGTACCAAAAGAGCAACTGCCCGCCTTCGAAGCCGAGATGGACGCAGCAGGCATCGATTGGCAGCTGACCAGCTACGGCGGCGCGGTGCATTCGTTCACCGATCCCGAGGCTCAGACTCCAGGCAAAATGATGTACGACGCCAGGACGGCGAAACGTGCGTTCGCATCGATGCATAATCTGCTGGATGAAGTGTTCAAGGACTGATTCAGTTTCGCCGGTATGGTGTACGCCTGGTGACGAACCTGAGGGGGATTCTATGTTTGGCGGCAACCCTCAGACGCCGCCGATGAGTTGTCTGAGCCGATGTCCTCCCGGATAAATCCGGTCCTACAGAATCGCGCCGATTTCGAAATCGTAGGAGCGAATTCATTCGCTCCTACGAGGACGGCGCTGAACCCGTTGGAGCGAGGCTTGCCCGCGAATCAGGCGCCTCGGTGAATCAGATACACCGCGTTATCGTTCTTCGCGGGCAAACCTCGCTTTAACGGAACGCTTTGCGCCTTATAATCTTTCGCGAATAAATCTCCCACGGCGCTTCGGCGTTCACGGCAATTCAATCCTGCCACTTTCCCCCGGCACCGTTGGCCAATCTCCTGCCGCCCAACGCTTGCGGGCTGCTTCAATCAACGCCGGATCACTGGCGACAAAGTTCCAGTTCATGCGCCGTGGGCCGTCCAGCGGGGCGCCGCCGATGAGTACCGCGTGACATTCGCTCTCCGCGCACAGCGTCACTTCCTGGCCAGCATCAAGCACGATCAGGCTGCGGGTTTCTACAGCTTCGCCATCTAATGATGCTTCGCCACTGAGCACATACAGCGCCCGTTCTGCATGTTCGGTGGGGATCAGCAGCGTCGTGGCGGTCTGCATGTGCAGTTCGGCATAGAGCGTCGGTGACAATACTGGCACCGGCGAGGTCAGGCAGAAACCGCTGCCGGCAATCATGCGGATCCGGATGCCCATCTCATCACTGACCGGCAGGCTGCTGGCCGGATGATGACTGTAATGACCTGCGCCTGATTCAAAAGCCTTGGGCGACGCCAGCCAGATTTGCAGGCCGTGCATCCTGGAGCCCCTGGCCAGCAGATCGTCGGGCGTGCGTTCGATGTGGGCAATGGCCGCGCCTGAAGTCATCCAGCTGACTTCGCCCGCATGAACGTGTTGGTCGCTGCCCAGACTGTCCTTGTGCAACAGGCGGCCTTCGAACAGGTAAGTCAGGGTCGACAGACCAATATGCGGGTGCTGGCGAATGTTCATGCCGGTGCCCGGCGCGTAGGCGGTTTCCAGCATGTGATCGAAAAACACGAACGGCCCGACGCTGCGGCATTTGGCCGAGGGTAGGGGGCGCAGGATGGGTTGGCCTTCGACGTCTTCGGCGCGGGGTTTGATCGTGAGCATCAGGGTTTCTCGACTGGGCGCGCATGCAAAAGGAAATATCCTACCTGCATAGGCTGAATCGACCCAATAAAAAAGGCGCCTCGAGAGGCGCCTTTCTGACAGCTGCGAAGCGGGGCGAATTACTTGCCCTGCCAGCGCTTCATCACCAGCGTGGCGTTGGTGCCGCCGAAGCCGAAGCTGTTGCTCATGACCTGGTCGATTTTTGCATCTTCCCGGGTCTTGAGCAGGATCGGCATATCAGCGACAACCGGGTCCAGTTCGTCGATGTTGGCGGAACCGGCCATGAAGTTGCCTTCCATCATCAGCATGCAGTAGATCGCTTCGTGAACGCCGGCGGCGCCCAAGGAGTGACCGGACAGGCTCTTGGTGGAACTGATCGCCGGAGCGTTGGTGCCGAACACTTCGCGCACGCCTTCCATCTCTTTCGCGTCACCGACCGGAGTCGAAGTGCCGTGAGTGTTGATGTAGTCGATCGGGCCTTCCACTGTGGACAGGGCCATCTGCATGCAGCGGATGGCGCCTTCGCCGCTTGGCGCAACCATGTCGTAGCCATCGGACGTAGCGCCGTAGCCAACGACTTCGGCGTAGATCTTCGCGCCGCGCGCCAGAGCGTGTTCCAGCTCCTCGACCACGACCATGCCGCCACCGCCCGCGATGACGAAACCGTCACGCTTGGCGTCGTAGGCACGGGAAGCTTTTTCCGGAGTTTCGTTGTACTGGCTGGACAGTGCGCCCATGGCGTCGAACAGGAACGACTGGCTCCAATGCTCTTCTTCGCCACCGCCGGCAAAAACGATGTCCTGCTTGCCCATCTGAATCTGTTCCATGGCGTTGCCGATGCAGTGAGCACTGGTGGCGCAGGCAGATGCGATGGAGTAGTTCAGGCCCTTGATCTTGAACGGCGTGGCCAGACAGGCTGAAACCGTGCTGCTCATGGTCCGCGTAACGCGATACGGACCTACGCGCTTGACGCCTTTTTCGCGCAGGATATCCAGCGCTTCCATCTGATTCAGTGTCGAAGCGCCGCCGCTGCCGGCGATCAGGCCGGTGCGCGGATTGGAGACTTGCTCCTCGGTCAGGCCCGAATCGGTGATGGCGTCTTTCATGGCCAGGTAGGCATAAGCTGCCGCATGGCCGACGAAGCGATAGATCTTGCGATCGATCAGCTCTTCGAGGTTGAGGTCAATGGAGCCGGAAACCTGGCTACGCAGACCCATTTCGGCATATTCCGGATTGAAACGGATGCCAGGGCGGCTTGCACGCAGGTTGGCGGAGACGGTCTCTTTGTCATTGCCCAAGCACGAAACGATGCCCAGACCAGTGATAACGACGCGGCGCATGCGGATAACCCTTAGAAGTTGTCAGTGGAGGTAAAGACGCCGACCCGAAGGCCTTCGGCGGTGTAGATCTCGCGACCGTCGACAGTGACCGAACCATCAGCGATGGCCAGGTTCAACTTGCCTTTGAGGACGCGTTTGATCTGGATGTTATAGGTGACTTTCTTTGCAGTTGGCAGCACCTGGCCGAAGAATTTCACTTCGCCCGAGCCCAATGCACGACCGCGGCCCGGCAAACCCTGCCAGCCGAGGAAGAAACCGACCAGCTGCCACATGGCATCGAGGCCCAGGCAGCCTGGCATTACCGGGTCGCCTTCGAAGTGACACGCAAAGAACCACAGGTCTGGATTGATATCCAGCTCGGCGACCAATTCACCTTTGCCGTACTTGCCACCGCCTTCGCTGATGTGGGTGATGCGATCAACCATCAGCATGTTGGGGGCGGGCAGTTGCGCATTACCTGGGCCGAACAGCTCGCCGCGACTGCAACGCAGCAGGTCTTCCCGGGTAAAGGCGTTTTGTTTGGTCATGCGAGCTCCTCAATAATCTGGTGCGGCAGGGTGGGGCGCCATTTGCCCCAGGATCCAGTCCTGGCCGGCTGACTCGCCAGGACTCTGCCGGCAGCCTACTCATAGACTATTGCGTTGTAGTGAAAGTCACAGCACAAGGGAAATGAAAGCACACTTGTGCACTGAAATTTATCATCCGGCCGACTTCGATTGTCGATACGGCTACCAAGACTGCCGCAATTTAGCATTTATCGCCAGTCGCAGATGTCCGAAAGGACAGCCAGCGCTGTAAAACCTGCTGTAAATCAGTACGTTTGAAGGGTTTTGCGAGGTAATCGTCCATCCCCGCCTGTAAACAGGCGTCGCGATCACCCTGCAATGCGTTGGCGGTCAGGGCGATAATCGGCACCTGCTCCAGCCCCGGAAGCTGGCGAATCCGCCGAGTTGCTTCGTAGCCGTCCATGACCGGCAGTCGGCAATCCATGAAAATCACTGCGTAATTGCCGCTGCCCGCCATGCTCACGGCCTGGGCGCCATCGGTAGCGGCGTGCACCTGAAAGCCTAGGCTGTGCAACATTGCCTGAACCACCGTGCGATTGACCTGATTGTCTTCCACCAGCAACACGCAACGGTCCTCGCCGTCGTCATCTTGCGGGCCAGCCAACGCGCCGGCCGTATCGGCGACCTCCACCGGCAAGCGTGCCAGCGCGAGCTCCAGCGTGAAGGTCGAGCCCAGGCCTTCCTCGCTCCTGGCGCTGAGGACGCCGCCCATGCGTTCGGCCAGGGTGCGCGCAATCGGCAGGCCCAGGCCCGTGCCGCCGTAGCGCCTGGAGATTGAACTGTCGGCTTGCTGAAAAGCATCGAACATCGATTCCAGGCGATCTGCCGAAATCCCGATGCCGCTGTCGCGAACCGTGCAGGTGAACAACACCCGCTGCGCTTCCAGTTCCTGGCAACCGGCCTGGATACAGACACTGCCGGTTTCAGTGAATTTCAGGGCGTTGCCAATCAGGTTGACCAGGATCTGGCGCAGCCGGGTCGGGTCGCCTGACACATTGAAAGAGCCAAGTCCGGCCTGCAGGTCCAGTTGTAGCGACAGGCCCCGTTGCTGGGCGTTGTGCTGGAACGCCTGGGTCGAAGTGGTCATTACCTCGGCGAGATTGAACGCGATGTTCTCCATTTGCAGGGCATTACGTTCGATCCGCGAGAAGTCGAGAATATCGTTGATGACCTTGAGCAAATGTTCCGTGGACTCGGTCGCCAGCGCCGCGTACTCGACCTGCTCCTCGGTCATGCGTGTGGTTTCCAGCAACTGCAACATGCCCAGCACGCCGTTCATGGGGGTGCGCAGTTCGTGGCTCATCATCGCCAGAAAATCGGATTTGGCCCGGTTGGCCCGTTCGGCTTCTTCCCGGGCCTGAATCAACTGATCGATGGATTGCTGTTGTTCGCGGCTGGCTTTTTCCAGATTGAAAGCCAGGTTGTTGATATGTCGCGCCAGGTCACCCAGTTCGGCGTCGTCGGGCACCGGCAGCGGGGTGTTGTAATCGCCTTGCTGGATCGCCTTGACCGCATCGCCCATGTCACTGATCGGCTGTGACAGGCTGGAGGCCAGGCGGCGGGCCAGCAGGAAGGTGAACAGCAGCGCGAACAGCGCCAGAATGCCGGCCTTGAGGAGGATCTCCTGCTGCCGCTGGCTGAACGCGTCGTTGGACATGCCCACCAATACCCGGCCCAGATAATCTTCCACAGGCTTCGCCGCTTCTGCACGAGCACCGAGGAAGTCGTTGCTGAGTTTGATTCGCTGGGAGCGAATCGGCGCCTGGAAAATCTCCACCTGTTTGGGGTTGCCGCCATTCCTGCCGGGTTGCTCGACGAACACCAGGACATTGTTGGCGCTGTCCTGCACTTCAACGAAACGAACATGAGGCGTGGACAAGGTGGCGCGCATCAGCCCCCTGAGTACCTCGTCATTGCCGACGATAACCCCGTATTCCGACGCGGGGGCCAGCTGGTTGGCGATTAGCTGGCCGGTGTGGTTGACCTCCTGGCGCAGGTCCTGGATTCGCACGAAGGTGAAGAAGCTGATCAGCAACAGTGTCAACAGCAACGCAGGCCCGAGGCTGATCATCTGGGTGCGGGTGTTGATGTCCCATTGGCGGGGTTTATTCATGGTTGGCGCTCCGCATCGGTCAGGCTCGCGGTCAGCGCCGCGTCATTGATGGGGGCGATGCCGAGCGAGCGTGCGACCCGAGGATTGCTCACGACCTTGAAGTACGGGGGATAGAACGCGCGTGGCCAGCTGGCGGGAGGCATATCCAGCAGTTCATCAAGGGTGTCGAGCCAATCGTGCTGGTCGCTGTAGGTGCTGGCCAGGCTGCCGGCCGTGACGAAACCTGCGTTGGGGCCGAGCAGCGCCAGTTGTTGCGCATAACTGCTGAGTAACAGGTTCTTGGCGGTCCTGGCGTTGTACAGCTCGGTATCGTCCAGCCCGAGCAATACGTCACTGCGGTTCAGCAATGCGCTCAGTGGGCGGTTGTCGGCGACAGATCGCCAGGATTGGGAAACGATCTTCAAGCCCATCGGCGCGGCAGCGTGGCGCGTTTCCTTGAGCAGGAACTGGCTGTCACTGTCGAACAGCACGCCGACTTGTCTGGCTTGCGGCAACAGTTGCCGGATCAGTTTGAGCTGCCGCGAGACGGGCGGGTCGCTCCACAGCAGGCTCAGATTTGGCGGGCGTTTTTCTGCGAGGCGCTGATGGGCCTCGATCCGACTGATGCGCAGCACCAGCGTCGCCGGGCCCTGGCTGTCCAGCAGGCGCCAGTCCAGGCTGCCCGGATCAAGCAGGATCAGGCGTGTATGTTCCGGGATTTTGCCGGGCACGGGCAGCCTGCCAGTCGTGGCAAAACGCACGGAATCCTCGGGTCGCCGCTGGGCCAGGTCGCTGACAAAGGCCTGCACCTCGGGGCTGTCTTCGGTGGCCGTCAACAGGACGTCAGCTGCGCAAGCGCTGTTCGCCAGCAGCAGGCCGGTGACGATGCAGCCCAGATGTCCAATCCATAAGCCCAACGCTGTATCCATACTCATCCGCCCGGTGATTTCTGTCGTGCAGCGAAGTTTTCCAATCGCCGGTGGTCGTAATGATTCCAGTAATAGTCGGGCATGGTAACCGAGACGTGGCTTATTTCCATGGAACTTGCCCCCGGTCGTCGGCGCGGCGGGGATGAAATACAGCTAATGAGCGGCGCGATGACACAGTTTGTCGCTGGCTGACACTGCAACGCTCCGTATAATGCCGCCATCGCCAAAATCAGATGGCTCTAGATGGATGGTTTTATGACCACACAGCAACCAGTCGCGGTTCTAGGCGGCGGCAGCTTCGGTACGGCCATTGCCAACCTGTTGGCAGAAAACGGGCGTCAGGTCCGTCAATGGATGCGCGATCCGGAACAGGCCGAGGCGATTCGCGTCAACCGCGAGAATCCTCGCTACCTCAAAGGCATCAAGGTTCGTCCTGAAGTCGAGCCGACCACAGACCTGGCCGCCACGCTCGACGGCAGCGAGCTGGTCTTCGTGGCGTTGCCTTCCAGCGCCTTGCGTTCGGTCCTGGTGCCTCATGTGCAGCGCCTGAGCGGCAAGATGCTGGTCAGCCTGACCAAAGGTATCGAGGCGCATACCTTCAAACTGATGAGCCAGATTCTCGAAGAAATCGCGCCGCAAGCGCGGATTGGCGTGTTGTCGGGGCCGAATCTGGCCCGGGAAATCGCGGAGCACGCGCTGACCGCCACCGTGGTTGCCAGTGAAGACGAGGAGTTGTGCCAGCAGGTGCAGGCCGCCTTGCACGGTCGCACATTCCGGGTGTATGCCAGCGCTGATCGCTTTGGCGTGGAGTTGGGCGGTGCGCTCAAGAACGTCTACGCGATTATCGCTGGCATGGCGGTCGCGCTGGAAATGGGGGAAAACACCAAGAGCATGCTGATTACCCGGGCGCTGGCGGAAATGACCCGTTTTGCGGTCAATCAAGGTGCGAACCCCATGACATTTCTCGGCCTTGCGGGCGTCGGCGATCTGATCGTTACCTGTTCATCGCCGAAAAGCCGCAACTATCAGGTCGGTTTCGCCCTGGGGCAGGGATTGAGTCTGGATGAAGCGGTCAACCGTCTGGGTGAAGTGGCCGAAGGGGTCAATACCCTCAAGGTGCTCAAGGTCAAGGCGGACGAGCTGCAGGTCTATATGCCGCTGGTCGCAGGGTTGCACGCTATCCTTTTCGAGGGTCGTACCCTGAAACAGGTCATCGAGCAGCTTATGCGTGCCGAACCCAAGACCGATGTCGACTTCATTTCCACCACCGGTTTCAACTGAATACCTATTTTGTTTGCGGGAGAGTGTCTTGAACGATTTCAAACTCAAGCAACATGAGTCGATTTTGCTGCGCGTCCTCTGGATGGTGCTGTTTGTGCTGGTCTGGCACGTCGCCGAAGTCGTCCTGGCGGGCGTGGTGCTGGTGCAATTGTGTTATCGGCTTATCTACGGCGCGCCAAGTGGCAGCCTGATGAACTTCGGCGACAGTCTGAGCCAGTTCCTGGCCCAGATCGGTCGTTACGGCACCTTTCACAGCGACCAGAAACCCTGGCCGTTTGCCGATTGGCCGGCGCCTCGCGCACCCGAAGGTGAAGCACCGCACAGTGTTCCGGCGGCTGCGCACCCGGTACGTGACGAAGAGCCCAGGTTATGAAGGTCTGGGTCCTGCGCCACGGCGAGGCCCAGGCACAGGCGCGCAGCGATGCCGAGCGCGAGCTGACCCGTAACGGTCGTGAGCAAGTGCTGCACAGCGCGGCCCATTTGATGGGCCAGCCTTTGCAGCGCATTCTCGCCAGCCCTTATGTGCGGGCCCGGCAAACCGCCGAACTGGTCAGGCAAGCGCTGGGTTTTAGCGAGCCGGTCGTTATCGTGCCCTGGCTCACACCGGACAATGATCCGCACCAGGTGTTGAGTCATCTGGACGCTTATGCCAGCGACGATGTTCTGCTCGTCAGTCATCAGCCGCTGGTGGGCGCACTGATTGGCCTCGCTGTTCACGGCAGCACTCAACAGCCCCAGCCCATGAGCACCGCAAGCCTGGCAGAACTCTCGGGTGATTTCCCGTTGGCCGGGGTCATGGAACTGGACAGCGTTCGACACGTTTGAACCGTTGAACCCGTTGGAGCGAGGCTTGCCCGCGAACCAGACGCCCTGGTGGGCCTGATTCACCGCGTTATCGTTCTTCGCGGGCAAGCCTCGCTCCAACAGGCCCTGCACCGTTCCTCCGTTTTATTGGCCCGCAAGCACCGAGCAAATACTTGGTCGACTACGCTTGCCCAATAACAATAAGGAACATGAACCATGACTACCGCCATTAGTCTGCCCTTGAGCCGTTTCTATGATCGTGAGGATCGTCATCCGGACAAGTGTTTTCTGGTCCAGCCGATGGCGGGAGGACAGGTTCAGAAGCTGAGCTGGTCCGAGGTCGGCAATCAGGCCCGCCGCGCTGCGCACTGGTTGCGTCGGCAAGGACTGCCGCAGGGCAGCTCCATCGCGATTCTTTCCAGAAACTGCGCGCACTGGATCATTGCCGACCTGGCGATCTGGATGGCCGGGCATGTCTCGGTTCCGTTGAATCCGCACCTCAGCGCGGGAGCGGTCGCTCAGGTATTGGAGCACTCGGAGGCGGCGATGGTGTTCGTCGGCAGACTGGACGACTGGCCGGGCGTCAGTTGCGGTGTCAGCGCCGGGTTGCCGACCGTGGCGCTGCCTCTCAGCCCTGAAGGTTCGTTTGATTTTCGCTGGGATGAGTTGCAGGCCTGGTCGCCGATCCAGGACAACCCCACTGGGCGCTACGATCAGTTGGCGACCATTATCTACACCTCTGGCAGCACCGGACGACCCAAGGGTGTCATGCACAGCTTCGGCACCCTGGCCTTTGCGGTCACCCATGGTAGCCGCCTCTTCGGACTGGGCGAAAAGGACCGGCTGCTGTCTTATCTGCCACTGTGCTGCGTGGCCGAGCGAATGTTCGTGGAAATGGCGTCGATCTATGCCGGGCAAACGGTATTTTTCGCCGAGAACCAGGACACTTTTGTCGACGATCTGAAGCGCGCGCGGCCCACGGCGCTGTTTGGCGTGCCGGTGATCTGGAGCAAGCTCCAGACGAGCGTGCACGGCAGGATTCCCGCTGCGCGCCTGGATGTGCTGTTAAGCGTGCCGCTGCTCGGCAGACTGGTCGGACGCAGGATTCGCAAGGGGCTTGGGCTGGACGCGCTGCGGGTTGCCGTGTCGGGCGCCGCGCCGCTGTCAGAAAACCTGCTGCATTGGTATCAGCGGCTCGGGCTGGATGTCCTCGAAGCGTACGGTATGACCGAAAACTGCGGCTACTCGCATATCTGCCGGCCAGGCCAGCACAAGAGCGGCTGGATCGGCCAGCCGTGTCCGCAGGTCGAAGTGCGGCTGGCGGAAGATGGCGAGCTGCTGGTGCGTAGCGGTGCGACCATGCTCGGTTACTTCAAGCAACCGCTGAAAACCGTCGAGACCATGACCGATGGTTTCCTGCACACGGGGGACAGGGGCGAGCTGGACGAGCAGGGCAATCTGCGCCTGACCGGGCGGCTCAAGGAAGCCCAGGGTCAACGCCAGCCTGAAAAAACATCAGCGCTTGCGCAGGCGGATGGAGGTGAAAGATAGTTGGGCGTCTGGCGCTCAGCTTCCACGAGCGCCCAATAATAAGGATTGAACATGGGTCTGTGGCGCGATAAACCGAACATCGAACAACTCAATGCCCTGAACAAGAACACCATCCTCGAATGGCTGGACATCCGTTTCGAGTCGTTTACCGACGATTCGCTGACCGCCAGCATGGTGGTCGACCATCGCACGCACCAACCTTACGGCCTGCTGCATGGTGGGGCGTCGGTGGTATTGGCGGAATCCGTCGGTTCGACGGCCAGCTATCTGTGCATCGATACCAGCAAATACTTTTGCGTAGGCCTTGAAGTCAACGCCAACCACCTGCGCGGCCTGCGCAGCGGTCGGGTCACCGCCGTGGCACGCCCGGTCCATATCGGCCGCACCACTCACGTGTGGGACATCCGCCTGACCAGCGACGAAGGCAAGACCAGCTGCATTTCGCGTCTGACCATTGCCGTGGTGCCGCTGGGGCAGGAAGCGCCGAGTCGCTAAGCCGCTTTTATGCCGGTGCATGGCCGGAGTGTCATCTTCGATGGCACTTCCAGTCATTGCCGAAGGCACAGCCACTGCGCACAATCATCACTGGTTTGCTCACTGGATATGCCGGCATGTCGCAACAGGTGTTCTTCGCTCACGCCAACGGTTTTCCGTCGGCCACTTACGGCAAGTTGTTTACGGCGCTGGCGCCGGATTACGTCGTGAGCCATCTGGAGCAGCATGCCCATGACCCGCGGTTCCCGGTCGATGACAACTGGCTGAATCTGGTCGACGAATTGATCCATCACCTGCGTGAACAGCCCGAACCGGTCTGGGGAGTCGGTCATTCCTTGGGCGGCGTGCTGCATTTTCATGCCGCGCTGCGCTGTCCTGAGCTGTATCGCGGTGTGGTCATGCTGGATTCTCCGGTGCTGACCCTGGCCGATCAGTGGATGATCCGTGCTGCCAAACGCTTTGGTTTCATCGACCGTATTACCCCTGCCGGCCGTACGCTGGGACGTCGCGAAGCCTTTGCCGACCTTGACGCCGCGCGCCTTTATTTCGCCAGCAAAACCTTGTTTCGGCGTTTTGATCCCGAGTGCTTCGACGCCTATCTAGTTCATGGGTTGCAGACAGATGGCGAACAGCTGCGCCTGCGTTTTGACCCGGCCACGGAAATCAGTATCTACCGCAGCGTTCCGCATACCCGGCCTGACGGTTCACGTCAGCTCAAGGTCCCTTTGGCAATGGTGCGCGGCGAGCACAGTCGGGTGGTGATGCGTCACCATGCGCGTTCGGTACGGCGCTTGCCCCAAGGTGAATATCTGTCGATGCCCGGTGGGCATATGTTCCCGCTGGAACAGCCCGAGGCCACCGCGCAACTGCTCAAGACGTTGTTCGCCCGCTGGGCTGCGCTCGACACTGTGCAGGTCAGCGCATGAGCCGTCCGGTCGAAGAAGTCCGGCTGAGCTTGCCGCATATCGAACTGGCCGCGCATTTGTTCGGCCCAGAAGACGGCCAGCCGGTCATCGCCCTGCATGGCTGGCTGGACAACGCCAACAGCTTTGCCCGCCTGGCACCCAGGCTTGAAGGCCTGCGCATCGTCGCCCTGGATCTGGCCGGTCACGGCCATTCCGAGCATCGCCCGCAAGGCGCCGGCTACTCATTACCGGATTACGCCCACGATGTCTTGCAGGTTGCCGAGCAGCTCGGCTGGCAACAGTTCTCGCTGCTGGGGCATTCATTGGGAGCGATTATTTCGGTATTTCTCGCCGCCGCGCTGCCCGAGCGTGTTACGCGGCTGGCGCTCATCGATGGATTGATCCCGCCCACCGGCGAGGTCGAGAATGCCCCGGAACAGTTGGGTAAATCGCTGCAGGCGCAATTAAACCTGAGCGCCAAGCGCAAGCCGGTCTATCCCGATCAGGACCACGCGATCCGCGCCCGCATGAAAGGCGTGGTTGCCGTCAGTCATGAGGCGGCCGAGTTGTTGGCCCAGCGCGGCTTGATGCCGGTGCCGGGTGGCTATACCTGGCGCAGTGACAACCGGCTGACCTTACCCTCGGCGGTGCGCATCACCCGTGAGCAAGCGCTGGCGTTCGTTGCCGCAATCCGCTGTCCGACGCAACTGATCGTGGCGCAGGAGGGAATGCTGGCGAAAAATCAGGCGCTGCTGGCGTCGCTGCCTTTTCAGGTGACGAGCCTGCCAGGCGGCCATCATTTGCACTTGAACGACGAAGCCGGTGCAGTTCTTGTCGCAGACTGTTTCAATCGCTTCTTTACCGCTCCTTGACTTGCGACAGGCAACTGTCGAGGCTGGGCGGGTTGAAACAGGAGTTAAATCGATGGATGTCCGCACCGCCTCACCTGATCGCTTGCCTGGCAAACCTGCCCATTTCCTTCAATTAACCTCGCATCGATGAGAGCAGTCATGGGTTTTACCAGTGCTCTTGGACTCACCTTGTGTGCCTCGGCGTTCAGTCTGAGCGTGTGGGCTGCCGATGTTCCGGGCAGTCGCGATCTGGATATCGTGCCGCGCCTGACCGACGCTGAAATTGTCGACTACCGCCCGGTTGCGGAGCTCGAACGTATCTATCCCATGGGCTCGATCCGCAAGATCAGCGGTCAGCTGCGCTTTGATGGTCAGGTCAGCGCCCGTGGCAATGTCACCGGCGTGACCTATCAAATGCCCGCCGAACGCACTTCCGATGAGGCCTTTACCGCCGCTCGCGAAGCCCTCCAGGCCCAGGGCGCGGAACTGCTGTTCTGGTGCCAGGCGCGCGATTGCGGCGAAAGCAGCCTGTGGGCCAATGAAGTATTCGGCAATTCCAAGCTCTACGGGGCGGATGAACAGCAAGCTTACTTGCTGCTGCGTCTGGCAGAGCCGAAAAGTGACACGCTGGTGGCCTTGTACAGCATCACCCGTGGCAACCGCCGCGCGTATCTGCATGTCGAACAGTTCGATTCGGCCGCACCGTTAGGCGATCTGTTGCCGACCTCGGCGACGCTGCTGCGGCAACTCAAGAGCACCGGCAAACTGGCGCTGCCACGGCTGGCCGGGGCGCCACAGGACATTTGGGTGACACTGGTTTCCAGAGGCCTGAATCTGGACAGCTCATTGCGGGTGACCATTGGCGGCGCCGATGCCGAAGCGTGGCGTCAGGCATTGATTGCCAAAGGCGTACGCGCGGCGCGGCTCGAAGCGGGCGGGGGGGACAAGCCGGGCCTGTTCATCGACGTCATACGTTGACCGAACTCACCTGAACCGGCACTGAATCCACTTTTGCACACAGCGAACACTGACGCGTTCAGTGTTCGCCGTTATGCTCTGCGCTTCTGATCTTCTTTTTACTGGATAGACCCATGCTCAATAACGATCGCCTGTTGGTGCAGATCCTGCTCCTGGCGTTGCTCAGTGCGTGTGTCTGGGTGATGGCGCCGTTCTGGTCGGCGTTGTTCTGGGGCGCGGTGCTGGCGTTTGCCAGCTGGCCGCTGATGCGCCTGTTGACGCGCTGGTTCAAGGGCCGCGAGTCGCTGGCGGCGCTGGTGCTGACGCTGGGCTGGATGCTGCTGGTCGCGGCGCCGCTGGTCTGGCTGGGATTCAATCTGGCCGATCATGTGCGTGACGCCACGGCCTTCATCAAGGATGTGCAGGTCGACGGTTTACCTGATCCACCCACCTGGCTGGTCGGGGTTCCGTTCGTGGGCGAGCGGCTGGTGGCGTTCTGGAACACCATCGATCAGCAGGGCGCGGCGATGATTACCACGCTACGGCCTTATCTGGGTCAGGTAGGTAACTGGTTGCTGGCACGCAGCGCGCAGATTGGCGGAGGGATTCTGGAGCTGACCTTGAGTCTGGTCTTCGTGTTCTTCTTCTACCGCGACGGGCCGCGATTGGCCGCATTCGTGCTCAGCCTGCTGGAGCGCTTGATTGGCGAGCGCGCCGAGTATTACCTGGAACTGGTAGCGGGCACGGTACAGCGCGTGGTCAATGGCGTGATCGGGACAGCGGCGGCGCAAGCGGTCCTGGCGCTGATCGGCTTCTTGATCGCAGGTGTGCCGGGCGCCTTGGTGCTGGGCATCATGACGTTCCTGTTCAGCCTGATTCCCATGGGGCCGCCGCTGATCTGGATTCCGGCCACCGCCTGGCTGGCGTGGAATGGCGAATACGGAATGGCGATTTTCCTCGGGCTTTGGGGCATGTTCATCATCAGCGGCGTGGACAACGTGCTCAAGCCATACCTGATCAGTCGCGGCGGCAACCTGCCGTTGGTGATCGTGTTGCTGGGTGTCTTTGGCGGCTTGCTGGCCTTTGGTTTCATCGGCCTGTTCATCGGCCCGACGTTGCTGGCGGTGGCGTATAGCTTGTTGACTGATTGGGTACGCGGGGCTCGGACGGTTCAGCGCTAAGCGCTGTTCGAAGTTGAATAGATCCCGTAGGACCGGCTTTAGCCGGGAGGAGTCCGGTACATTCGCAGCAGTTGCGTCGTCAGACCCTCCGCCCTCCCGGCTAAAGCCGGTCCTACGGGTTGTGTGATGAGGGTCAAGACGGTATCTACGGGGATTGGTTTTTTCCGTGATCCCCCCCTTACGCCGCGACGTTCAGGTATTTGCCAACCGGCTTGCTACCTTCAGTGTCATAACGCTCGCTCAATGCCGCAACCATCTTGCTCAATGCCTGAGCCGCTGCATCTTTGCTGCCGGTCTGGTTGCTGTCCTGCGGCGACAGCGCTGCCATCAGTTCATCAACGCTGACACTGTCGTTGCTGTCTGAATCCAGTGCGCTGAACAGCGAGCTGGCATTGGTCGTGCTGGTGCTCGTAGTGCTGGAATCGCTCGACGTGCTGCTTGCGGAGTCCAGGGCGCTGGTCAGTTCGGTGGCGCTGATGGCACCGCTGCCGTCGGTGTCCAGCGCGCTCATCAATTGTGCACTGGTGTCGGCGGCGGACGGAGGTGGCGGTGGCGGTTGCTGCGGTTGCAGGGCGGCGGTCAGTTCGTCGAGGCTGACGGTGCCGTCCTCGTTGGTGTCCAGCGCATCGAACACTTGGGAGCTGTCGGCGCTGCTGCCGGCGCTGGTCAGGCCGGCGGTCAGTTCATCGCTGCTGATCGTGCCATCGTCGTCACTGTCCAGAGAACTGAGCAGGTTTTCGGCGACGTCAGTGTCCGGTTCCATCTGCCGTGGAGGCGGTGGTGCCATCGCGGCCAGTTCGTCGGCATCCAGACTGTCATCGTCATTGCTGTCCAGATCGCTGAACGCTTTGCTCAGGCTGACCGTGATCCCGTCTTTACTGTCGGAGGACGATACCGCCGAACTCAGTTCGTCCTTGCTGATACTGCCGTCGCCGTCGGTGTCGAGCTTGGCCAGTAACTGCTCCTGGAATTTCTTGCTGCTCGCGCTCGAGGTTGCGCTCGCGCTCGTGCTGGTATAGCTCGAATAACTATTACTGACGCCACTGATCATCGGGCGAACTCCCATCAGGTTGGATTGGGCCGGTGGCGGTGCACCGGCTTATGCAGACTCAAGGCGGGAGTTGTCGAGGGTATGTAAGGTTTGTATCGCGCCAGACACACGGGCGGATCAACGACGAGGCAGGTCCAGGAGCACAGTCAGACCGCCGCCGGGTGTTTGTTCCAAGGTCAGGTCGCCACCCATGCGCCGCGCGGCGTCCCGGGCAATGGTCATGCCCATGCCGACGCCGCCGGAGTTGCGATTGCGCGAGCCTTCCAGGCGATAGAAAGGTTCGAACACCGTCTCATGGTGCTCGACGGCAATGCCTGGCCCGTTGTCGACCACAGCAACGGTCACGTGATCGTCCTGGTCCTGAATATCGACCCGCGCCTGCCCGGCATAGCGCAAGGCATTGTCGATCAGGTTGTTGATGCAGGAACGCAAAGCCATGGGCTGGATTTTCAACGGTTTGCAGCCGCCGTTGCATTGCACGTCGTCGCCATTGTCCTGAGCGTTTTCGGTCAAGGATTCGATCAGCGCCTGCAGGTCGAACAGCTGCAGGTCTTCGCTGTTGCGCTGCTCATTGAGGTAGGTCAGCGTAGCGTCGAGCATGCCGATCATGTCGTTGAGGTCCTGGCTCATCTGCGTGTGCAGTTTCGGTTCGTCGATCTGCTCGACTCGCAGTTTCAGGCGCGACAACGGCGTGCGCAAATCATGAGACACCGCCGCCAGTATGCGGCCGCGCTGCTTCACTTGATCGCGGATGCGTTCCTGCATCAGGTTGAAGGTCTGCGCGGCCTGACGCACCTCGCGCGGGCCGCTGACTTCCAGTGGCGGACTGTCGAGATTTTCGCTGAGCCGCTCGGCGGCCTCGCTCAAGCGCTGGATCGGCCGGCTCAACGCTTTGGCGCCGTACCAGGCAGCAATCACCAGGGTAATCGTTTGAAAAAACAGCGGCACGACAGGCCCACCAAATAGCGGTGGTTTCCGTTGGGGCGTGCGTGGCTCAGGGCGCTCACCCTGAAATTCGGCAGATTGATGCTGAGGGTTGGCAGTCTCCAGAGGCGGCGGAGGCGGGAAGCCATACATCGTGAACCACGTGAACGCCAGCAGATGCGCCAGAAAAATAGCGACCAACGCCCCACCGAACAGGCGGGCGAACAGGGTATCTGCGGAGCGAATCAACCAATGTCCCTGGCGTCGAACAGATAGCCTTCGCCGCGTACGGTCTTGATCAGTTGCGGGTTCTTCGGATCGTCGCCGAGCTTCTGGCGCAGGCGCGAGACCAGCAAGTCGATGCTGCGATCAAAGGCTTCGATGGAACGACCGCGTGCGGCATCCAGCAACTGTTCGCGACTCAGCACCCGGCGCGGACGTTCCAGAAAGACCCGCAGCAAGCGGAATTCGGCGTTGGACAGCGGCACGACCAGGCCGTCGGCGGCGGTCAGCTGACGCAGCACGCTGTTCAGGCGCCAGGCATCGAAACGCACGGTGGAGCGCTGATCGTTGCGGTCGTCGCGTACCCGGCGCAGCACGGTCTGAATTCGCGCCACCAGCTCACGAGGTTCGAACGGCTTGGCCATGTAATCGTCGGCGCCCAGTTCCAGGCCGATAATGCGGTCGGTGGGTTCGCAACGGGCAGTGAGCATCAGGATCGGGATGTCCGACGTGCCGCGCAGCCAGCGACACAGCGACAGGCCATCTTCGCCCGGCAGCATCAGGTCCAGCACGACCACGTCGAAGGTTTCTTCTTCCAACGCCTTGCGCATTTCGGTGCCATCGGTCACGCCCCGACACTGAATGTTGAAGCGTGCCAGGTAGTCGCAGAGCAGTTCGCGGATGGGTACATCGTCATCGACGATCAAGGCGCGCGTGTTCCAGCGCTGATCTGCAATCGGCGCGTTGTCTGTAGGAATGTCGGTGCTTGCTTGCATGATGCGACTGCCGCCTGGTGATGCCGCCATCACTGGCCGCTATTGATGATCAACGCCCCTGCATGCTACTTCGCCGGGAGGCGCGGCGGAAGGGTGGGGTGATCGGATGTCGGGGGAATGTCTGGAATGTATCGGGAATGGTACAAAGACCCGCATCAGAGTGTCATTCCAGCAAAATTACCCGCTGCTCAATGGCCTTGATCAAAGCGGCCCTGAGGGAATTAACCCCGAATTTACGGCGAATGTTGCACATGTGGAAATTGACCGCTGCTTCCGTCCGATCCTGAATGCGCGAGATCTCCCAGGCGGATTTACCCAGCGCCGCCCATTGCAGGACTTCCATTTCCTTGGCGGTCAATTGCACGGTCGGCGTGCCCATGTGCCAATGGGCGTTCGCTGCGGGGGCGGTTTTCTGTGCTGAATGATTCATCGTCGACTCCATGTCGTGTGTTACGCCTCGTCACGATAACGCCTTGTGCCGCATCTGGAACCTGTAAGAAGTAACAGGTGGCACGGTGGCAGCAATCCAGAGATCCGTTGGAGCGAGGCTTGCCCGCGAAGAACGATAACGCGGTATATGTGCCACACCGCGGTGACTGATTCGCGGGCAAGCCTCGCTCCAACGGGTTTGCAGCGTTCCACTCCCATTTTTACGCCTTCTTTACGCCGCACCACACCCGTCGATCTCGTTCCTTTACACCCTCTCTCCCGACAATGGCTCACACGCGGCAATCGCCGCAGCGACGGAGTATTTCGATGAGCGTTCTGGATGGGGTGTCCCTGCTATTGGCGGCAGGGCTGTTCATTTACTTGCTGGTTGCGCTGCTACGCGCAGGCCGGACTTAGGAGCAGCCATGCACAGTTATGACTATCTATTGATCCTGGCTTTCCTGGCGCTGGTGCTGTTGCCCGCGCCGCTGCTGGGGCGTTTCTATTATCGGGTCGTTGAAGGCGAGCGGACCTGGCTGACGCCGGTGCTGCGTCCAGTGGAAAACATCTGCTATCGCCTGTCGGGCATTGATCCGAAGATCGAGCAGAACTGGAAAACCTATCTGCTCGCGCTGCTGGCCTTCAACCTGGCCGGTTTCGTCCTGTTGTTTGCTATGTTGCTCGGGCAGGGCGCGCTGCCACTCAACCCGCAACAGTTGCCGGGCATGGAATGGTCGCTGGCGTTCAACACAGCGATGAGTTTCGTCACCAACACCAACTGGCAGAGCTACAGCGGTGAAGCGTCGTTGAGCTACTTGAGCCAGATGGTCGGCCTGACCGTGCAGAACTTCGTCAGTGCCGCGACGGGCATCGCCGTATTGCTCGCGTTTTGTCGTGGTATCAGTCGTCGCTCGACGCAAAACCTCGGCAACTTCTGGGCGGACATGACCCGTGTCACGCTCTACGGGCTGTTGCCGCTGTGCATCGTGTTCGCGCTGTTTCTGGTCTGGCAGGGTGTGCCACAGAGCTTCGCCCATTACATTGATGCCGTGACCCTGCAAGGCGCCGATCAAAGTCTGCCCATGGGCCCGGCTGCCAGCCAGATTGCGATCAAGCAATTGGGCACTAATGGCGGCGGCTTCTTCGGCGTCAACTCGGCGCATCCGTTCGAGAACCCGACGGCGTGGAGCAACCTGTTCGAATTGGTGTCGATCCTGTTGATTCCGGCGGCGCTGGTATTCACCTTTGGCCATTACGTGAAAGACCTGCGGCAGAGTCGGGCAATCGTCGCCTGCATGCTGGTCTTGCTGTTGATCGGCGGCGGCGTATCGCTGTGGGCCGAATATCAGCCAAACCCGACGCTGAACATCGCCAGCGTGGAGCAGACCGCGCCGCTTGAAGGCAAGGAAAGTCGCTTCGGCACCACTGCGACTGTGCTCTGGGCGACGGCTACCACGGCGGCTTCCAACGGCTCGGTGAACGCCATGCACGACAGCCTTAACCCGCTGACCGGCATGGTCGCCCTGGCCAACATGATGGTCGGCGAAGTGATCTTCGGCGGCGTCGGCGTGGGCCTCAACGGCATGCTGCTCAACGTGTTGATCGCGGTATTTCTGGCGGGCCTGATGATCGGCCGCACCCCGGAATATCTCGGCAAAAAGTTGCAGGCCCCTGAGGTCAAGCTGCTGGTCGCTACGCTGCTGGTCATGCCGGTGGGCGTGCTGGTACTCGGCGCAGTGGCGGCCAGTCTGCCCGGGCCGCTGGCGTCGGTGAGCAATCCCGGCCCGCACGGTTTCAGCCAACTGTTGTACGCCTACACCTCGGCCACCGCCAACAACGGCTCGGCGTTCGGTGGTTTCAGCGCCAACACCGTGTTCCATAACCTGATGCTCAGCCTGGCGATGTTTATCGGCCGCTTCGGTTACATCCTGCCGGTCATGGCCCTGGCCGGGAGCCTTGCGATGAAAAAAACCGCGCCGCTGGGCCTGAACAGCTTCCCGACCCACGGCCCGCTGTTTGTCACTTTGCTGACCGTGACCATTTTGCTGGTGGGCGGCTTGACCTTCCTGCCGACCCTGGCACTGGGGCCGATTGCCGAACACTTGAGCCTGGGCTTCTGAGGAACCGATCATGACAATGCACATTCCTGCTGCAAAACCGGTCGGATCATCCATGCCGACCGAACCGGGCAAAACCCGCTTCTCCGCCCTCTGGCGTCCGGCGCTGATTCAGGCCTTTGTCAAACTCGATCCACGCCAGCTGGTCCGCTCGCCGGTGATGCTGGTGGTGGAGCTCACCGCGATCCTGACCACGATTCTGTGCGTCATCCCCGATCCGGCGGTGCCGACTTCGGTGGCGGTGCAAATCGCCCTGTGGTTGTGGTTCACCGTGTTGTTTGCCAACTTCGCCGAAGCCCTGGCCGAAGGTCGCGGCAAGGCCCGCGCCGACAGCCTCAAGGCTGGCAGCGAAGGGCTCAAGGCGCGGCGGCGTGACGAGGCGGGCGCGTTCAGCATGGTCAATGCCAGCGCCTTGCGCAAAGGCGACGTGGTACGGGTCGAAGCCGGGGAAATGATTCCCGGTGACGGCGAGGTGATCGAAGGCATCGCCGCCGTCAACGAGGCGGCGATTACCGGGGAATCCGCGCCAGTGATTCGCGAGTCCGGCGGCGATCGTTCAGCGGTCACCGGCAACACGCGGCTGGTCTCGGACTGGCTGCTGGTGCGGATCAGCGCCAATCCCGGCGAATCGACCCTGGACCGGATGATCGCGCTGGTCGAAGGCGCCAAACGCCAGAAGACGCCCAACGAAGTAGCGCTGGATATCCTGCTGATCGGCCTGACGCTGATCTTCCTGCTGGTGGTGGTGACCTTGCAGCCGTTCGCCCACTTCGCCGGTGGCAGCCTGCCGCTGGTGTTTCTGGTGGCGCTGCTGGTCACACTGATCCCGACCACCATTGGCGGCTTGCTCTCGGCCATCGGTATTGCCGGTATGGATCGGCTGGTGCGCCTCAATGTCATCGCCAAATCCGGGCGCGCCGTGGAAGCGGCGGGTGACGTGCATGTGCTGTTGCTGGACAAGACCGGCACCATTACCTTCGGTAACCGTCGTTGCACCGCGCTGTACGTCGCGCCGGGCGTTTCGCCCAAAGAGCTCGGCGAGGGCGCGCTGCTGGCTTCATTGGCTGACGATACGGCGGAAGGCAAATCCATCGTCGAATACCTGCGCAACCTGCACCCGATGCTGGAGCCGCAGCCCACCGAACTGACGGCCGTGCCGTTCAGCGCCGAGACGCGCTTGTCCGGCGTGGACTTTCAAGCGCGCGTGTATCGCAAGGGCGCGGTGGATTCGCTGCTGGCCTTCGTCGGCATGCAGCGCAGTGATCTGCCGCAAGCCTTGGCGCGGGAAATAGACAAGATCGCCAAGACCGGTGGCACGCCGTTGCTGGTCTGCGTCGATAAAAAGCTGCTGGGGGCGATTCACCTCAAGGACGTGGTCAAGCCGGGCATTCGTGAACGCTTTGCCGAACTGCGCAAGCTGGGCATTCGCACCGTGATGGTCACCGGCGACAACCCGCTGACCGCGGCGGCGATTGCGGCGGAGGCGGGCGTCGATGACGTGCTGGCCGAAGCCACGCCGGAGAAGAAACTCGAACGTATTCGCATGGAGCAGAACGACGGCCGTCTGGTGGCGATGTGCGGCGATGGTGCCAACGATGCGCCAGCCCTGGCTCAGGCCGACGTGGGCATGGCGATGAACGATGGCACCCAAGCGGCACGGGAAGCGGCGAACATGGTCGATTTGGACAGCGACCCTACCAAACTGCTGGATGTGGTGCAGATCGGTAAGGAATTGCTGGTAACCCGTGGCGCGCTGACAACGTTCTCCATCGCCAACGACATTGCCAAGTATTTCGCTATCCTGCCGGCGCTGTTCGCCTCGATTTACCCGCAGCTGGGCGTGCTGAACATCATGCAACTGGCCAGCCCGCAAAGCGCGATTCTGTCGGCCATCGTCTTCAACGCCTTGATCATCGTCGTGCTCATCCCCCTGGCCCTGCGCGGTGTGCGCGTGCAAGCCGCCAGCGCCGCGCAATTGCTGCGCCGTAACTTGCTGATCTACGGGCTGGGCGGGATCGTCGTGCCGTTTGTGGGGATCAAGGCGATCGACATGGTGTTGGTGGGGTTGGGCCTGGTTTGACGGGCCTGTGGGAGGGAACTCATTCCCGAAGACGGTTTGTCAGCCAATAGATATGTGGTGGATGTACTGGCTTTTTCGCGAATAAATTCGCTCCCACAAGGGCGCGTTTTTCCAGTCAGGTAAATGTTTCGTTTTCCATTTGAGGATTTTCATCATGTCCACATTCTTCCGCCCCGCCCTGAGCCTGCTCGTCTTGATGACGCTCATCACTGGCGCAGCCTATCCGCTGGTGGTTACCGGGATTGCCCAGGTGGCGTTTCCGGCCCAGGCCAATGGCAGCCTGATTTATGACGCGACCGGCAAAGTGCGCGGTTCGCAACTGATCGCTCAGTCGTTTACTGGCGATGAATGGTTCCATTCACGCCCTTCGGCCGGGGCATTTGCCACGGTCGCCAGTGGTGCGAGTAACCTGTCGCCGAGCAATCCGGCGCTGGCCGCCCGAATCACTGACGATGTCGGCAAGGAAGCGGTGCCAGGCCAAGGCCCGGTGCCATTGGCCTTGCTGACCACGTCCGGCAGCGGCCTTGATCCGCATCTGCCGCCCTCGGCCGTGGCTTATCAGGCGGCGCGAGTCGCCGCTGCCCGGCAGTTGCCGCTGGATAAAGTGCAGGGGTTGATCGAAGCCAGCACCTATCGGCCGCTGATCGGCCCGCCGGTGGTCAACGTATTGACCTTGAATCAGGCGTTGAATGAGTTACCGTCTGCGCAACGTAATGCCCAGCTTTGAG
The DNA here is from genome assembly GCF_001698815.1 of Pseudomonas syringae. Taxonomy (GTDB): domain Bacteria; phylum Pseudomonadota; class Gammaproteobacteria; order Pseudomonadales; family Pseudomonadaceae; genus Aquipseudomonas; species Aquipseudomonas syringae_A. Next base: position 246,986 of record NZ_LGSI01000051.1, read on the forward strand.
TGAGCAACCGCAACCATGAGTGATTCCGGCCGTGCCGACGCGTTATTAGCCGATATGCCCAAGGACGGGCGTGGTCGACTTAAAGTATTTCTGGGCGCCGCGCCGGGAGTGGGCAAGACCTACGCGATGCTCCAGGCCGCCCATACCCAGTTGCGTCAAGGCGTGTCAGTGTTGGCCGGCGTCGTGGAAACCCACGGCCGCGCCGAAACCGAAGCCTTGCTCGGCGGGCTGCCGCAACAACCGCCGCTGCGCTCGCAATACCGGGGCGTAACCCTGGAGGAAATGGACCTCGACGGTGTGCTCGCGCTCAAGCCCAAACTGGTGCTGGTCGACGAACTGGCTCACAGCAACGCCCCCGGCAGTCGTCACACCAAACGCTGGCAGGACATTCAGGAACTGCTCGCCGCGGGCATCGACGTCTACACCACGGTCAACGTCCAGCATCTGGAAAGTCTCAATGATCAGGTGCGCGGCATCACTGGCGTGCAGGTTCGGGAAACCCTGCCGGATTGGGTCTTGCAGGAAGCCTACGAACTGGTGCTGATCGATCTGCCGCCCCGTGAGTTGCTGGAGCGGCTGCGCGACGGCAAGGTGTACGTACCGGAACAGGCGCGGGCCGCCATCGACGCGTTTTTCACCCAGACCAACCTCACGGCGCTGCGCGAACTGGCGATGCAGACTGCCGCCGCGCAAGTCGACGACGACCTTACCCAGGGCTATCGGCAACTGGGCCGGGACGCGCCGCCAGTGCGTGGCCGTCTGCTGGTGGGGATTGACGGCGATATGCATGCCGAACGTCTGGTGCGCCACGCCAGCCGAGTGGCGCAACGGCGGCATCTGCCCTGGAGTCTGGTGCATGTGGATAACGGCCGGGCTTTCGACGAACAGACCCGCACACGCTTGCAAAACGCGCAGCAACTGGCCGAGCGCCTGGGTGGCGAAGTGGTGCTGCTGCGCGCGGGGGAAGTCGCGAAAACCTTGATTCAACATGCCGCCGAGCGCCGCGCCAGTCTGGTGCTGGTCGGTCAGTCGCGGCCTCGCTTGCGTCGGCGATTATTCGGTGGCGGCGTTGCGGCGCGGCTGCTGCGTGAAGCGCACGGGCTGGAAGTCAGCGTGCTCGACAGCGAACCATTGGCCGATCAACCGCGCATCCGCTCGCCAGGCAGAATCCTCTGGTTCGATTACGGCTTGGCATTACTCGCCACGCTGTTGGCCAGTGCGCTGGCCTGGGCGGTGTCTGGCGTGCTGGCGTTGCCGAATATTTCGCTGGTGTTTCTCGCTGCGGTTTTGCTGGTGGCGGTGCGCAGCAGCGTCGGGCCGGCGTTGGCCTGCGCGGCTTTGTCGTTTCTGGCCTATGACTTTTTATTCATTCCGCCGAATTTTTCCCTGAGCATTCAGCGCGAAGAAGACGTGCTGACCTTGCTGTTCTTCCTGTTGATGTCGGCCCTGACCGGCAATCTCGCGGCGCGTCAGCGTCGGCAGTTGCAGGCCCTGCGCGACACGCAGGAGGAAACCAGCGAACTGCTGGATCTGTCGCGCAAACTGACAGCGGCCACTGATCGGCAAGCGGTACTCAGTGCGGCGGGCCAGCACCTGAATGGTTGGCGCGAGTTGGAGGTGTGCCTGATCGAGCGCGACGGCGAAGGTGGCTGGAAAGTGGCGAGCGGCACTCAAGTGCAATTGTCTGAACCGGAGCGGGCGGCGGCGGACTGGGCCTGGCAGCACGACCAAGCGGCTGGCCACGGCACGGGCACTTTGCCGTCAAGTCGCTGGTGGTGGTGGCCTTTATCAGGGGAGCAAGGGCCGCTGGCGTTGCTCGGCGTTTGCCCTCGCGAAGGGCAGCCGTTCAGCGCCCAGCGTCGTCGTTTGCTGACCGCCCTCAGTCAGCCCCTGGCCCAGGCGTTGGCCCGGGCACAACTTGCCGAGGATTTGGAAGCCGCGCGTCTGCATGGCGAAACCGAACAATTGCGCAGCGCCTTGCTGGCCTCGGTGTCCCATGACCTGCGCACACCCCTCACTGCCATGCGCGGCAGCATCGACAGTCTGTTGTCGCTGGGCGAGGCCATTCCTCTGGAGGATCGTCGCGAATTGCTGGAAGGTACCCGGGACGAAGCCGAGCGTCTGGATCGCTACATCCAGAATCTGCTGGACATGACCCGGCTCGGCCACGGCGCGTTGAAACTGGCGCGGGATTGGGTATCGGCTGGCGATATTGTCGGCAGTGCGCTGAATCGGCTGCGCGTGGTGCTGGCATCGCTGCAAGTCGGCGTCCAGGTGCCCGCCGAACTGCCGTTGCTCTACGTGCATGCGGCCTTGATCGAACAGGCGCTGGTCAATGTGCTGGAAAACGCCGCGCGCTTTTCGCCGGTCAATGGCCGCTTGCAGCTGGAGGCCGGTGCCACCGACAGCGAACTGTTTTTTTCGGTCAGCGATGAAGGACCGGGGATTCCCGAAGACGAGCGGGCGAAGATCTTCGACATGTTCTACACCGCTGCCCGTGGTGATCGCGGCGGGCAGGGCACCGGCCTGGGGTTGGCAATCTGTCAGGGCATGGTCGGCGCCCATGGCGGGCGGATCAGTGTCGGACCGGGCATCGAAGGGCAGGGCACCTGCATCACGTTGCATTTGCCGTTGCAGACGCAACCGGAAGCGGAAATAGAATCGCCGTCTGATAGTCTTGGCGTCATTCCGTCCACTGCACAGCCAAGGCACTCATGAGTCAGACCGCAACCATTCTGGTAATTGACGACGAGCCGCAGATCCGCAAATTCCTGCGGATCAGCCTCGCGTCACAGGGTTACAAAGTCATCGAGGCCGGGACCGGCACCGAAGGTTTGAGCCAGGCGGCCTTGAACAAACCGGATTTGCTGGTGCTGGATCTCGGTTTGCCAGACATGGATGGCCAGCAGGTCCTGCGCGAGTTTCGCGAGTGGTCCGGTGTGCCGGTGCTGGTGCTCTCGGTGCGCGCCAGCGAAGCACAGAAAGTCGAGGCGCTGGATGGCGGCGCCAATGATTACGTGACCAAGCCCTTCGGCATTCAGGAGTTTCTCGCCCGCATTCGCGCCTTGCTGCGCCAGGCTCCCAGCGGCGAGCCACAGAGCGCCGCGTTGCAGTTCGGGCCATTGACCGTGGATCTGGCCTATCGCCGGGTGTTGCTGGACGGCGTCGAGGTGGGACTGACGCGCAAGGAATACGCCGTGCTGGCGCAACTGGCGCGGTATCCGGGCCGGGTCATCACTCAGCAGCAATTGCTCAAGGATATCTGGGGCCCGACCCATACCGAAGACACTCACTACCTGCGCATCGTCGTCGGCCACCTGCGGCAGAAACTCGCCGACGACCCGACCGCGCCGAGGTTTATCATCACCGAGGCGGGGGTTGGGTATCGGTTGCGTATGCCAGGATGTATTGCGTAGGACCGGCTTCAGCCGGGAGGAGGCCAGTCCATCCGCAGCAGATCCGTCGTCAGAACCTTCGCTCTCCCGGCTAAAGCCGGTCCTACGTCACTCATTAGCGCTTACGTTCGGCCTCATACCGATCCAGCGTATCGCTGGCGATCTCGCGGCCCAGCGCGATGAGTTCCGGGGCTTTGTAGAACTCGAAGAACCGGCACACCCGCTTGGGGACGTTGATCAGGATGTCCGGCGGATAACCGGCGATCTTGTATTGCGCCAGTGAGGTCTGCATGACTTCGAAACTCTGGTTGATCAGATCCAGCAGCGATGCCGGGCCGACGTTATCGATGATGATCGAACCAGTAGCAGATTTCGGCGCGCTCTCGCCTTGAGGAGCCGCCGCCGGTTGTTGCCCTTGCGGGTCGGCCGAATCTTCGCCCAGCCACGGGTTGGCAATCGTCGCGGCGCGGGCCTTGAGGCTGTCCTGCTCCAGACGCAGCACATCACCGCCCGCAGTATCCAGCTTGCGGCGGAACGGCAGGCGCGATCCAAGCGAGCTGATCAGGCTGTCGAAACGCTTTTTCACCGCTGGCGCCCGTTCGATGACCGGCAACTGGTAATGCCCCTGATTAGTGGAGTTCAGGTTCACCGCGACAATCAAATCACAATGGCTGGACACCACCGGCACAATCGGCAGCGGGTTAAGCAAGCCGCCGTCGACCAGCATGCGCCCATCCTGCATGACCGGCGTGAATAAACTGGGGATAGCCGCCGAGGCGCGCATGGCCTGATGCAGGCAACCTTCCTGAAACCAGATTTCCTGCTGGTTGGTCAGGTCGGTGGCCACCGCCGTGTAGGGAATGCGCAGGTCTTCGATATTGATTTCGCCGACGATTTCCCGGATCTGGCCGAAAACCTTCTCACCCCGAATGGCGCCGAGGCGAAAGCTGACGTCCACCAGTCGTAACACATCCAGGTAATCCAGGCTCTCGATCCACGCGCGGTATTGCTGCAACTTGCCCGCCGCATAAATGCCGCCTACCACGGCACCCATGGAACATCCCGCAATACACCCGATCTCGTAGCCACGGCGCTCCAATTCTTCGATGACGCCGATATGCGCGTAGCCGCGCGCGCCGCCGGAGCCGAGTACCAAAGCGATGCGTTTTTTCATGTCGGGCTCCTGAAGAGGATGGGTCTTACGCGCAAATAGGCATGATCGGGCTTCATGGGCAGCCTGGGAAGCGTTGTTGCGGACAAAAAAACAGTTACTCTTGCTGCCCGGCGCCACGGCACTTTTAAACGCCCGGACCGTCCAAGTCGCACATTCGATTATTATTCCCGAGGTAACACCGATGAAAGCCTGGATCTGCCTGCCATTATTAGCTCTGGTTTTAACAGGTTGCGCCGGCAAAACCGGGTACCGCGACAGCTGCGCCACGCAGCTGGACTCGGCCTGGCACGAGCTGGACCTGGCCAAGGCTGAAGGCTTCGCCGGAACCGTCAGCTATTCCAAAGCCCTGTCCTTGTTGACCGGCGCCAAGACCCAGCAGCAATTCGAAGCCTTCGAAGGTTGCACCAGCAAGGCCGAGAAAGCACGCTTCTACATCCGTGAGTCCCGCGCGGGGCGATAAGTCTTTTCAGTTCGCTCCTTCACCGTAGGAGCGAATTTATTCGCGAAGCAATGTTTCAGGCGCTGAATCTCTGTTGGATGTATCGGCCCTTCGCGAATAAATTCGCTCCTACGGATTGGGATTTCACGCTTGGCTTTCCCCGCCGCACGGCCTGCCAACGCTTCATCTCCAAGCTTTTCCCTCCCCGCTCTGGCGAAACGACCTACGCTGACCTTAAAGTGGCTACATATGTTGCGTCGTTCGCAAGCCAATGGGTCAGAGGCAGTCGCCTGGAGAGTGTTTTTCTATGGGCAGGAAACTCGATGAGTGCCTCAACGCCATCAATGAGGTGGTGCTAGGCAAGGAACCGCAAGTCCGACTGGCCATGACGTGCCTGCTCGGCGGTGGTCATTTATTGATCGAAGATTTGCCCGGCATGGGCAAGACCACGCTCAGCCATACGTTGGCCAAGGTGTTGGGCTTAAGCTTTCAGCGCATTCAATTCACCTCTGATCTGCTGCCGGGCGATATTCTCGGCACATCGGTATTTGATCGCGACAGTGGGCAGTTCACCTTTCATCCAGGACCGATCTTTGCCGAACTGGTGCTGGCCGACGAAATCAATCGCGCCACGCCAAAAAGCCAGAGCGCCTTGCTCGAAGCCATGGAAGAAGGGCAGGTGACCATCGAAGGCGCCACGCGACTGCTGCCCGATCCTTTTTTTGTGATTGCGACCCAGAACCCGTTCAGCCAGGGCGGCACCTTCGCCTTGCCCGAATCGCAACTCGATCGCTTCCTGATGCGGCTCTCCCTGGGTTATCCCGCCAAATCGGCGGAAAAAGCCTTGCTTATGGGCGAATCGCGTCGTGATTTGCTGCCGCGCCTGCAACCGCTGCTCAACCATGCCGAGCTGGCGTTGTTGCAGGCTCAGGCGCGGCAAGTACGGGCCAGCGATGCGTTGGTGGATTACGTGCTGCGGCTGGTGGACGCCACGCGCAGTCAGCCGCAATTCGCCTACGGGCTTTCTCCCCGCGCGAGTCTGGCGATTCTGTCGGCGGCACGGGCCTGGGCGCTGTTGATCGGTCGCGACTATGTGATCCCCGAAGATGTGCAGGCCGTGCTGCCCTCGGTCGTTGGCCACCGTTTGCGCGAGCGATCCGAATCGACCGGGCATGGCAGCGGGGCGCTGGTCCAGTGGCTATTGCGCGAGGTGCCGGTGCTTTGATCGAACAGCTCAAACCGATCTGGCAACGCTGGTTGTCCCGGCGAATTCCCCCGGCGCCACGCGTCACCCTTGATCACCGGCGCATCTTCATCATGCCCACGCGCACCGGGGGTACGTTCGCGCTGGTGCTGTTTTTGATGCTGCTGGTCGCCATCAACTACCAGAACAGTCTGGCGTATGGCCTGACGTTCCTGCTGATGTCCATGAGTGTGCTGGGTATTTTGCACACCTACCGCAACGTCAGCGGGCTGATGCTCAGCGCCGGAGTGGCACGCTCGGTGTTCGTCGGTGAAGCCGTGCATTTGCGCTTGCGTCTGGAAAGCGCCGGGCACAGCCGGCAGGCCATTGCCGTGGGCTGGGACGCCAGCCAGTTGCAGAAAGTCGATGTCATGGCCGACGGCCTTGTCGAGATTGAGCTGACCTTGCCTGCGGAAAATCGCGGTTGGTTGCGCGCGCCGCGACTGCGGGTCGAAAGCGTATTCCCCTTGAGCCTGCTGCGCGCGTGGAGCTGGCTTGACCTGGAACAGACTGCGTTGGTTTTTCCTCGACCGATTGGCGGGGCGATGCCGCTGCTCAAGGGCGTTCAGCCTCACGCCGACGATGAGGGCGAAGCGACCCAGCGGCCGGGCGTGGATGATTATCACGGCCTGCGGCCTTATCAGCCTGGCGACAATCGTCGGCGCATGCACTGGAAAGCCTGGTCCCGTGGGCAAGGTCTGCTGGTCAAGGATTTCACTGACTTGAGCGGCCACGACCTGTGCCTGGATTTCATGGCGCTGGGCGGTGATATCGAAGATCGTCTGTCGCGGCTGTGCTATTGGGTGGTGATCCTGTCCCAACGTCATCAGCCGTTTGCGTTGCGCTTGCCGGGATTTTTCTCACCGCCGGACAGTGGCGAAGTGCACCGCGAAACCTGCCTGCGCGCCCTCGCGCTGTACGGTAGTCAGTCATGAGCGCAGATTCCGGCCTGAGCCTGCCTATTCCTCGGGGCAGCCTGATGTGGTTGCTGCTGGCGCAGGCGTTGGTGATCGTGCCGTTCATTACCCACGTGCCCTGGTCGATTCTGGGGTTGTGGCTGGCGTGCAGCCTGTGGCGCGTGCAGATTTTCCGCATGCGTGTCCGGCCTCCCGGCACCTGGGTCAAGTCGGGCTTGCTGGTGGGCACGGCGGGCGGCGTGTATCTGGCCCGAGGCAGTCTGGTCGGACTGGATGCCGGCGCGGCGCTGCTGATCGCCGCGTTCATCCTGAAGATGCTGGAAATGCACACTCGTCGTGATGCGCTGGTACTGATCTTTCTCGGCTTTTTCTGCGTGGTGGTGGGTTATCTGTTTGAAGACAGCCTGCTGTGGGCGGCATTTACGCTGTTGCCGGTCAGTACGCTGCTGGCAGCCTTGATCGGTTTGCAGCAGACCGATGCGCCGGGCAACCCCGCCAATAGCCTCAAGCTGGCGCTCAAGTTGTTACTGCAAGCAGTGCCCTTGATGCTGGTGTTGTTTTTGTTTTTCCCCCGGCTGGAGCCGCTGTGGTCGTTGCCGCAACCGAGCAACAAGGCGCTGACCGGGCTTTCCGACAGCATGGCACCGGGGGATATCGCCGAACTGAGCAAATCCGCCGCGCTGGTCTTTCGTGCCAGTTTCGACGGCGCGATACCGGCGCGCAATCAGTTGTACTGGCGCTCGTTGACCCTTGAGCAGTTCGACGGTCGGCGCTGGTCCCAGGCCGGGCGCGCGCAAACGGTACAGCTACCGCAATGGCAAAAACATGGCGAAACCGTAAATTACAGCATCGTCATGGAGCCCAGCGGGCGTCCCTGGCTGTCGACCCTGGACGTCGGCGAGACCAGCCTGCCGGACGTGCGCCAGATGAGTGACTTCCGCCTGCAACGGCGGCGGCCGGTGGAGCAGTCGTTGCTGTACAGCGTCAGTTCCTGGCCCGACGCTACCCGCGATGGGCAACTCAGCGAAAATATCCAGCGGCAGGATTTGCAACTTCCGCCCAAGGGCAATCCCCAGGCGCGGCAATGGGCCAGCGATCTGCTGCGCAACCATCCCAAACCCGACGCGCTGGTTGACGCCATGCTCGGTTACTTCAGCCGTGAGTCTTTTCATTACACCCTCAAGCCGCCGACGCTGGGGCCGGAGAGCATCGACAGTTTTCTGTTCGACAGTCGCCGTGGGTTCTGTGCCCATTACGCCGGTGCCATGACCTTCGTGCTGCGCGCGGCAGGGATTCCGGCGCGGGTAGTGGCGGGCTATCAGGGCGGCGAACTGAATCCCGACGGCAATTACCTGACCGTGCGCCAGTTCGACGCGCACGCGTGGGTCGAATACTGGCAGCCGGGCATTGGCTGGCGCAGCGTTGATCCGACCGCAGCGGTGGCGCCGCAACGTATCGAACAGGGGCTTGAGCAGGCGCTGGCCGCCGACGAGGCGTTTCTCGAAGATTCGCCCATGTCGGCGCTGCGCTATCGCAACGTGCCGTGGATCAATGGTCTGCGCTTGAGTTGGGATAATTTGAACTACGGCTGGCAGCGTTGGGTCCTTGGGTATCAAGGGCAACAGCAGCTGCAAGTGTTCAATCGCTGGTTCTCCGGTCTGGAAGCTCCGGCGTTTATTGGCGCGGCCGGATTGGTGCTGGCGTTGGCTGCGCTGTGGATTTTCAAGCCATGGCAGCGTGAAAGCGACTCGCAACTGCGTCTGTTCAACGCGTTCGAGCGCTTGCTGGCGCGGCGTGGATTACGGCGCATGCCCGGCGAAGGGGTGCAGGAATTCGCGCGGCGTGCCGGGTTGTCGCTTCCCGAACACGCGGAGCTGATCGAAGCCTTCTGCGAGGAGTTTCAGGCGCTGCGCTACGCGGGCCGTACGGCCTCGTCCGCTGAGCTGCGTCGCTGTTTGAAACGTTTGCGGCGTCGTTTACCCTGGCGTCTGTCGGCGGCCAAGGGTATCAGTGAGTAAACCGAATAAGGATCAAGATATGTCATCGATGGTCGACCATCTGGTCGCGGAGATTTTAACCCTCGACATCAAATTGCTTGCCTGCCATGCGCGACTTACGGCTTCCACCGATAGCGAAGCGCTGCATGATTTGCGTACCACGGTGCGTCGGCTACGCAGCCTGCTGCGCCCGTTGCGCGGACTGTCGGGTGTCGAGCAGCTGGAAGAGGCGGCCAGAGCGGTAGGCCAATTGACCACGCCGCTGCGGGACATGGAAGTGCTGGCCGCACACCTCGCCGAACTGGGCATGACCGAAGCGGCGCGCTGGCGTACTGATCAAGTCAGCCAGGCTTATCAGCGCGTGGCTGAATCGACGGAGCTCAATCGACTGTTTGGCATGCTTGATCAATTTCCGGGTTTCATTCGCGTCCAGCAGCGCCAGAAGCTGTTGCGTGGCTTGCGCCAAAGCATCGAAAAGCGCATCGACAAACAATGGAAAAAGCTCAGCGAAGCCATGGCCGATCCTGCCCATGACCGACATCGTTTGCGTTTGCTGATCAAACGGGTCCGCTACGCCGCTGAAGCTTACCCGCAACTCAGTCATCAATCGGCCAAGACCCAGGCGCGCCTGAAGGATGCTCAAGGGACATTGGGCAACTGGCACGATCACCTGCAATGGCTCGCGCAGGCCGGGCAGCAACGGGATCTGGCACCCTGCATTGCCGGTTGGCATCTGGGCATCGTGCGCGCGGAGAAGAAGGCCGACGTATCACTCAAACGTCTGGCGAAGGCGTGCTTCAACGGCAAGTCTTGAATGGCTGTTGACTGACCTCTTTTGCAATCACCCCGCAGAAATGGCGGATATGGAGCCTGCACGCCGATCAACAGCTGGTTAAGATCGTTGCAGATTTTCAGATCCTTCATTTTTGGTGGTGCGCATGAACTTTTCCGAGTTGGTCAACGCAGTCAACGATAACCCGCTGTCTGTCACGATCCCGGCCGAGTGGGGGCAGGGAAGGGCGTGTTTTGGTGGCCTGATGGCCGCTTTGCAATACGAAGCCATGCGCGCCAGGGTCCCGGAAAACCGGCCAGTACGCTCCCTGGCAATCACCTTCGTCGGGCCTGCGGAGCCGGATGTGCCGATTTCGCTCGAAGTCGAAGTCCTGCGCGAAGGCAAGGCGGTCAGCCAGGTGCTGGGTCGCGCCATGCAAAACGGCCAGGTCATGACGCTGATGCAAGGCAGCTTCGGCGCGCCGCGGGAGTCGGTGATTGCCGTGCAGGCCGATCCGGCACCGAGCCTGAAACCCTTCGCAGAATGCCCTCAGCTGCCCTTTATCAGCGGCGTGATGCCTGAGTATTTGCGCTTTATGGACATGCGTTGGGGCTTGGGCGGGATGCCATTCAGCAACACGCCTTCGCCTGCCATCGGCGGGTATGTGCGCTTTCGCGAGGTCGAAGAAGGGCGGCTCACCGAGGCGCATCTGTTGGCCCTGGTCGACACCTGGCCGCCAGCGCTGCTGCCGCATTTGAGCAAACCGGCCCCGGGCAGTTCGCTGACCTGGACCATCGAATTCGTCCAGCCGCTACCGCAGTTGAGCATTCATGACTGGTGCACGTATCGCGCGGTGATCGAACATGCCCGCGATGGCTACGGCCACACTGCCGCAATGCTCTGGTCGCCAGCCGGGGAGCTGGTGGCGATCAGTCGGCAGACGGTGACGGTGTTTGGGTAGGAGACTCGTTGAGGCGAGGGCGCGCGCTCGTGTGTAGGAGGGAATTTATTCCCGAAGGCGTTGCAGCGGGCGCAGCAGATAGATCGCCTGCCACAAAGCCTTCGCGGGCAAGCCTAGCTCCAACGGGCCTGCTGCCAATACCTTCCCGGATGAATCCGGTCCCACGGGATTCAAACCATTCAACCCCCGTGCCGCTGAATCCCCAACCCGGCAATCAAACCGATCACGCCAATTGCCAGTGACGAAAAGCTGCAGGAAATCAGGCCGTCGACGATCAGCAGCGCCGCAAGGATAAACAGCGGCCGTGCGAGGACATTCAGCACAAGGTTGGCTGGAGGGCGGTGATTATCGGCGTGCCATTGCCACGTGTGGAGATTGGAAAGTCGCTTGGCCATTACTGCTGTCCTCTTCACTGCATCAAATCGATACCTGAAGAGTAGGCCTGACTCGCGAATGCAGCGAATCAAGCCTGACTATCGGTGCAATAGGGTCGTTGCCGTTACAGCTTGAGTTGACCGATGGCCTTGCTCAGTTCACCGGCCAGGGTCGCGAGCTCGCTGCTGGTGGTGGCGGAATCCACGGTCTGGTTCACGGTGCGTTCAGTCACATCACGAATGCTGACCACGGCGCGATTCATGTCTTCGGCAACCTGACTTTGCTGCTGCGCGGCGACGGCGATCTGCGTGTTGCTCTCGCGCATCTGCGCAACCGCGCCGGCGATAGCGGCGAGTGCATCGCCGGCTTCCTGAGCCTGCTGCACGCATTCGTCCGCCTTGAACGAGCTGTCCTGCATGAAATCCACCGCGTCGCGAGTCCCGGCCTGCAACGCAGAAACCATGGTGGTGATTTCATCGGTGGAGGTCTGCACGCGCTTGGCCAGGTTGCGCACTTCATCGGCGACGACGGCAAAGCCACGGCCCATTTCACCGGCCCGTGCGGCCTCGATGGCCGCGTTGAGCGCCAACAGGTTGGTCTGTTCGGCAATGCTGTGAATCACGCCGACCACGCCGTTGATCTTCTGACTGTCTTCGGCCAGGCGCTGGATCATCTCGGCGGTTTGCTGCACGCCGGTGGACAAGCCAGCGATAGACAATTGAACCCGTTCGACCACTGCCTTGCCGCCACCCGCCAGGGTATCGGCGGTCTGCGACTGGTCACGCGTGGTGCTGGCGTGTTGGGCAATGTGATAAACGGTGGCGGACATTTCGTTGATCGCGGTGGCGACCTGATCGGTTTCACTCTGCTGGCCGAGCATGCCGTGGCGCACGTCATTCATGCCGGCCGCCAGGTGCGCAGCGCCCTGATCCAGACGTGCAGCGGTCTGGGCAACGGTGTTGACCACGCGTTGATAACCGGCCTGCATCGCGTTGAAGGCCTTGGCCATCTGGCCCACTTCATCATCGCCAGTCAGCGGCACGCGCGCCGACAGATCGCCGCTTTTCTCCACGTGCAGCATGACGTCCTTGAGGGTGTTGAGCTGGCTGAGCAGGAAGCGAATCAGCAACTGCGACGCGCAGAGCATGGCCAGCATCAGGACGAACACGGCAATGGCGTAGTTGACGAAGCGAGCTTCCAGGACTTGCGTCAGGCTTGGTGCGAAGGCCAGGAGCGCGATGCGCTGCCCGTCGGCACGCGCCACGACCTGAGCGCCGATCAGGGTATTTTCATCCGTCGACGGTTGCAGGTTCAGCTCGACCCAGCCTGTGCCGCTGGCCAGCTGCGGCAGTGACTGATCCTTGAATTTCGGCGTTTGGCCCTGAGGGATGACCAACACATCGTTGCCAGCGGGAACCGCTTGCGCGGCGGGCCACGAACCGATCAGTCGCGCTTGCGCCTGGGCGGACTGGCGGGCGCCATCAACGCGTGCCTGTTGTTCGAGTTGCGAGGCATAGACCACCAGCAACAGCGTGGTAATGAAAGCGACCGCGTTCACGGCCCAGAACTTGTACTTCAGCGAAAGGTTGCTAAGCCAGGTGCCCATAAGAGGTCTTCTTTGGTTAGTCGTGGGTAGACGTGCGGCAAGGTGCCACCATGATGAGCCAATGATCAGAGAATATGTTGATTTGGGTCAAGCGGACGTTAGACGTGAGCGTCCGCAAGCTCGGGCAAGTCGAAAAAAGTGCGTGCGCAGCGGCTGCTGTGTGCTGCCAGGTCTTCCTCGGTTTCGCCCCGATGCAGGGCCACTTCGCGCAACACTTCGGGCAGATAGGCCGGTTCGTTGCGGCCGTTTTTCGGCTTGGGCCGCAAGGTACGCGGCAGCAGATACGGCGCATCGCTTTCCAGCATCAAACGACCACGGGGAATGTCGCGGACCAGCGGATGCAGGTGCGTGCCACGACGCTCATCGCAGATCCAGCCGGTGATACCGATGTGCAGGTCCAGGTCCAGGTAGCTGAACAATGCCCGTTGTTCGCCGGTAAAACAATGCACGACCGCGGCGGGCAGACGATCGCGATAGTCGCGCAGAATCTCCAGCAGACGCTGACTGGCGTCGCGTTCGTGAAGAAATACCGGCAATTGCAATTCGACCGCCAGCGCCAGATGCGCCTCCAGGACTTTTTCCTGCTGCGGACGCGGAGAAAAATCGCGATTGAAATCCAGGCCGCATTCGCCCACGGCGCGCACGCGATTTTCTTTGAGCAGGGCACGCAACTGTTGCTCGGTATCGGTGGTCCAATCGCTCGCTGAATGGGGATGAATTCCCGCAGTGCTGAACAGGTGCCGGGCATCTTCATCCAGTTCGTGACAGAGCTGCAAAGCCTGTTCGCTGCCCTCGATGCTGGTGCCGGTAACGACCAATTGGCAGACGCCCGCAGCATAGGCGCGGTCGAGAACCGCCTGTCGTTGCGAGGCGAAGCTGGGATTTGTCAGATTGACGCCGATGTCGATGAGTTGCATGGTGCTACCTCAAGCCGGAGACCGCTGAGGATATCAGAGCTTCGGTAATTAATAAGAAACCCAGTCAATTCAACTGATTGAGCACTGTTATTCAGTCTGGTTGATAGATTCGACATCAGTCGCGCTAAACCCGTGTCTGTAATTCCCCTGCTTTTTCCATGCTAATTGACCGGCATTTCCCTGGAGAGTGAATGATCCGAGCCTTGATTGTCCCCGTCGTTTTTCTGTTGGCGTTGGCACCGTTCCCGGCGAGCGCGCGTCAGGCTGGCCCGCAACTGGTGCAACACAAAACCCAGGTCCGGGATCTGGCCGCGATCCGCAGCAGCAAGGTTTTGCGAGTGCTGGTCAACCAGAGCCGCAACAGTTCCGGCGATGTGCAGGGCGAAGAGATCGGCGTCGAATACCACCGACTCCAGGCCTTCGAGAAATACCTCAACAGTCATTCCCGTGACGGCCAGCAGATCACCTTCAAAATCATTCCCAAAGCCAAGACTCAGTTGCTCAGCGCATTGCGACGCGGCGAGGGCGATCTGGTTGCGCCGGGTGAGCTGCTCGATGCCACGGGTGTGAAGGGCATCGAGGCCAGCGCGCCCATCGTCAGCCAGGTGCCGTTGGTGCTGATCGGAGTCAAGGGCGAGCGCGCCTTCAAACATGTGGAGCAACTGTCCGGCCGCACCTTGAGTCTGTCTGCGGGCAGCGCGGCCGATGAAGCAGTGCATCAATTGAACCAGCGCCTGGCGTTGCGCAAGCTGCCGCCGGTGAAGATCGAGTGGGTTGATCCGAGTCTGGCGGTGGAAGATGTGCTGGAAATGGTCCAGGCGGGCATTTTTCACCTGACGGTAGTGGAGCAGCCGATTGCCGAGCGCTGGGTGCGGGTCATGCCGAAACTGCGCGTCGACCGGGCGTTGACCCTGAGCACCGGCAGCGACATGAATTGGTACGTGCGCCAGGACGCGTCGGTGTTGCACGCCACGATTGACAGCTTTCTCAAGACCTATCATGCGCCCGCCAACCAGGACGTTGCGTTCCAGAAGGCCTATAAAAATCTTTATCGAGTACACAATCCTCTGGCTCGCGCAGATCGTCAGCGTCTGGAAGAATTGCGCCCGATGTTGCAGCGCCACGCTGACGCTCAAGGGATGGATTGGCTGAATCTGGCGGCCCTGGCATTCAAGGAATCTGCGCTGGATCCGAGCGCCAAGGGCAGCGGCGGCGCCACCGGCCTGCTGCAAATTACCCCGTCAGCGGCACAGCGGGTCGGTGTGGGTAATATCCAGACGGCGGACAACAATGTTCAGGCCGGCGCCAAATACCTCGCGTTGATCCGCCGCAAGTTTTTTGCCGGCCCCCGCTTCAACGAGCGCGAACGCATGGCTTTTACCCTGGCGGCGTACAACCTTGGCCCGGAGCGTGTGCAGGGCATGCGTGTCGAGGCCAAGCGGCGCGGCTTGAATCCGGATCAATGGTTTTTCCAGACCGAGCGGGTGGCAATGGAACAGGCTGGAATGGGCGTGGTGAGCTACGTTAATAGCGTGAACAAATATTATCTGGCGTTTGATCGCGAGCGCGACTCCTTGGAAGACACCCGACCCGGAAAACTGACAGTCAGTAAGTGATCGAAGTTACTGATAGGTATGATGGGTTTTATGTGCTTATCATATGAGAATATCCGATCATGATGGCGCCATTACTTCACTAATGGAATGAACAGCATGAGCCCTCTGATCAAAGCAGTTTTCACTACCCGTGCCGGTTACGGCCTGACCATCGTGCGTATCCTGGTCGGCATCATTTTTATCGCTCACGGCAGCCAGAAGCTGTTCGGCGCATTTGGCGGCTATGGCCTGGAAGGGACCGGACAATACATGTCCAGCCTGGGTCTGAACCCTGGTTATCTGATGGCGTTGCTGTCGGGCAGCGCGGAGTTCTTCGGCGGCCTGGGCCTGGTGATCGGCCTGTTGGCACGCCCGGCTGCGGTAGTGCTTGCGCTGACGCTGGTGGTGGCGATTTTCTCGGTGCATATCAGCCACGGGTTGTTCATGGCCAACAATGGTTATGAGTTTGCCCTGGCGCTGCTGGGCGGGGTTGTTGCGGTATTGATCGAGGGTGCTGGCAAGGTGTCGGTGGATCGTGCCATCGGCGACTGATTGGGTCCCGTCCTGTGCGGATCGCATTCCACCTGTGTCGCGGATAAATTCGCCCCTACAGGGGAATGCGTACATATCCGTTGCTATGGTAACGGCGGCCTATGGTTGCGCCCTGACGGCGCGTCACTTTCGAAAAGCGCGAAAGTAACCAAAGCGCTCTTGCCCCACCACTTGGTCCCTCGCTTTGGCTCGGCATGCCCGTAATCCGACATTGATTTGGAGGGCCGCCGCAAAGGGCCATCCCTGGCCCAGTGCGGCTAAACCGGCGTCCTGCCGGTTTACCCTCCAACTCAACATCGAATTTCGGCCAGCGTGGTTTGACGGGGCGCTTAAGATCAAGATCAAAAACAGAGCCAAAGCCAAAGCGGCGCTGAATCTGTGTGAACCGTATCTCAACTGGAGCGAATTTATTCGCGAGGCTTAAGGGCGGAACCCCGAGTAGCCGTTACCGCAGCAACGGATATGTACGCATTTCCCCTGTGGGAGCGAGCTTGCTCGCGAAGGACGTCAACGATGACGCGTGCTGTCTGGATAAACCCGGTGTCCATTCGTTTTTCGCGAGCAAGCTCGCTTCCACAGGAACATGCTTGCGCCGGCTATTGATCGAAACCCCAACCGCCGTTACCTCAGCAACAGATATATCCCGATCAACAAAACCGGCAGAGACGCCCCGAACGATGGCATTTGACAATTAGCTGACGGCTTCTCTACGATGCTGCTCATGCGCCGATTTAAACAACTACTTGCGGGGCGCCAGGTGAGCATGATGCTTGCCGATAGAAGTCTCAGGACTTCGAAATACCGCTAAAGCGTTGGTTCGGTGTTGCCTCTCACCGCTGCCCAGCGGATTTATTGAGGCTGAGACATAACATCATGACCCGTCTGCATCCCGTTGTTCGCATTTCCCCCATTGCCACTCAGTTCGCGCGTAAAAATCCAAAGATCCTCTTGGGCGGTTCCCATCAGCCGACATTGCTGCGTTATCTGGATGGCTGGCCACGACGTAATGGCGGGCCGCATGCATTCCTGATCCAGTTCGTCGACACCCTGCAGTCCCTCGCGCAGTTCAAGGACGATCAATTCGATCTGGCGGTGTTGCAAGCGCCGGATGCAGAGCATGCCGAAGAGGTGATTCGCCATCTGACGCGTATCGCGCGGCAGGGTTTGATAACCCGTTGCTGAATGGCGTTTGACGATTGCGCGCCGAGTTCTGGAACTGGATGCGTGCAGTGTCATGACCTCCTGAAACACTCGGAATAGAGCGTTTTGGCTCTATCAAGACCGAGGGCCGCTTGCAGACTAAAGTCGTCTGTAAGGGCCAAAAGCCTTCTGCCATCATCCTGCCTCACCTCGTGTAATCACTTCATTCCGGTCAACTTGTTGTCCGGGTGAAGGCTATTTATCTGGTTTATTGCGCTTCGCCGCAAACACTGCATTGTTGGAGCTTTTAAATGCGTCCCCCTTTTTCTTTCATCACAGCGCGCCGTTCACTCGGCTGTGGCGCTTTGTTTCTGTACGCCGGTTTTTCCGCTCAGGTTCAAGCAAGCGGCTTCATCGACGACACAACAGCGAACGTCGAATCGCGCACTGTTTACTTCAACCGCGATTTCCGTGATGGGCACACGTCCACCGAGCAGGGCGCTTCCAAACGTGAAGAGTCGGCTCAGGGTTTCATTCTCAATCTGCAATCGGGCTACACAGAAGGCACCGTCGGTTTTGGTGTTGATGTGTTGGGCATGTTTGGGGTCAAGCTTGATTCCAGCGCTGACAGCAGCAACAGCGGCTTACTGCCTTCCTCGGGTGAAAACCCCCGTGGCTCGAAAGACCAGTACGCCAAACTGGGGCTTACCGGCAAACTACGCATCTCCGACAGCGTACTGAAATACGGCGCGTTGTTGCCGGATGTTCCCTTGCTCAAGTACAACGACGGCCGCCTGCTGCCTACGATGTTCAACGGTGCAATGCTGACGTCCAGAGAGGTGACGAATCTGACCGTCATGGCCGCACGCCTCGACAAGTACACTGCCCGGGACTCCACCGATTCCCAAGACATCCGCGTGCACTGCAAGAATAAGCGCTATGCCTGCAACACCACGGCCGATCATTTCGACATGTACGGCTTCGACTACAAGATCAACGAGCGACTGACTGCCCAGTACCATTACGCGGAGCTGGAAGATATCTATCGTCAGCATTTCGTTGGCCTGTTGGCTTCCCAGCCGCTGGGCGCAGGATCCCTCAAGGCTGACTTGCGAGTGCTCAAGAGTGACGACATTGGCGATGCTCGCGCCGGTTCCATCGACAACCGCGCCTTGAGTGGCATGCTGGCCTATGCCATCAGCGGCCACACGTTCAGCGCCGGTTGGCAGCGCATGATCGGCGATAATTCCATGCCGTACCTGGACGGGACGAATCCGTATCTGGTCAATTACGTGCAGGTCAACGACTTCGCTGCCGCTCAGGAACGGTCCTGGCAATTGCGCTACGACTACGATTTCAAGGGCATCGGCATCAAAGGACTGAGTTTCCTGACCCGTTATGTAAGCGGTGACCACATCAAGGTGCTGGGTAGCGAGCAGGAGGGTAAGGAGTGGGAGCGCGACAGCGAACTCAAGTACGTGGTGCAAGGCGGAACATTCAGGGATGTCAGTCTGCGTTTGCGTAATGCAACCTACCGCACCAATTACGAGAAGTTTGCCCGGGATGTGGATGAGACACGCTTGGTTGTGAGCTACAACTTCTCGGTATTGTGATCGGTCGCAGGTCGTCCTCTGCAAAAGGGCGGGGGACGGTCTGCGTTGATCCGTTCGCGCACTTTCTTAACCTGCTCGAGCCACGCGACAACTGCATTGCCGCAGGATGACTGTGATCTATACTCGCTGCCGAATCGCGATCCGATCCGGTTGTAGATTTTCGAGAGTGAGAAAACCGTCTTGAGCACCAACATCATCACGAAGGAAGGGCATGACGCGCTGAAGCAGGAGCTGGATTACCTGTGGCGGGAGAAGCGGCCGGACACCACGCGCAAGGTGACGTGGGCGGCGTCGCTGGGTGATCGCAGTGAAAACGCCGACTACCAATACAACAAGAAATTGCTGCGGGAAATCGACCGCAGGGTTCGGTACCTGCGCAAGCGTCTTGAGGACGTGCGCGTGGTTGCCTATTCGCCGGAGCAGGAAGGCCGGATATTTTTCGGTGCCTGGGTCGAGATCGAGAACGAAGCGGGGGAGATCAAGAAATTCCGCGTGGTGGGTTACGACGAGATCTACGGTCGCAATGATTACATTTCCATCGACTCACCGATGGCTCGCGCGCTGCTGAAGAAAGAAGAGGGCGATGAAGCCGTGGTGCAGACGCCGAATGGCGAAATGGTGTGGTGGATCAATAGCATCACCTATCCCGGCTGATGGCTGCCTCGCTGATCAACCCGATCAGCGAAGCAGCCCCTCAGTATTCAACCCTCGCGCAATACCGTCAGCGGGCTGACATTCAGCGCCCGACGCGTACCGAACACGCCCGCGCCACCGACCAGCAGCGCACCAATCACCGGCAGCAACAGCAGCCACGCGTGCGGGTACCAGACCAGATCGAAGGCGTAGCGATACAGCGCGAAGCTCACCAGTTCACAACCCAGCGCCGCCAGCAAACCACTCACCGCGCCCAGCAGGCCGAACTCGATACGCCGCGCCTTGACCAGCAATGCCCGCTCGGCGCCCAGCGCACGGACCAGCGCACCTTGGCGGATGCGCTCGTCGAGGGTTGCCTGCAAGCCTGAGAACAGCACCGCGATGCCCGCTGCCAACACAAACAGCAAGACGAACTGCACCGCCAATGTGACCTGATCGAGGATGCTGCGCACTTGTGCCAGCAACGCTTCGACGCCCAGCAAGCTGATCGACGGGAACGTGCGCGACAGGTCGACAATCTGTTTGTCCTTGCCCGGTGGCAGGTAAAAACTGGTCATGTAGGTGGTGGGCAGATCCTGCAGGGTGCCGGGTTCAAAGATGATGAAGAAGTTGGGCTGGAACGTGTCCCAGTTGATGTCCCGCAAGCTGGTGACCACGGCGTCACGGGTCAGCCCGCCGACATTGAAACTCAGGCGATCGCCCAGCTTGATGCTCAGGCTGTCAGCCAGCCTGGCCTCGACCGAAACCCCTGGAGTTGTCGCGGCGGAGGCGTCGGCCGGAGCCTGCCACCAATTGCCGGCCGTGACCTTGTTGCCTTCCGGCAAGTCAGCGGCCCAGGTCAGGTTCAGGTCCCTGCGCGTGGCGTTCTCGCCTCGGGAATCCTTGGTGACAAAATCGCTGACCGGCTTGTCATTGATGTTCATCAAACGGCCCGGCACGACGGGGTACAGCGGTGCCGAATGGGTCGAGATCTGCGTCAACTGTTGGCTGAAGCGGTCTTTGTCATCGGGCAGCACGTTGAGTACGAAGTAATTCGGTGCGTCCTTGGGCAACTGATTTTGCCAGGTGTCGAGCAGCTCGCCGCGCAGCAGGGCAATCAAGCCCATCGACAACAGGATCAGGCCGAAGGCCAGGGATTGTCCTGCTGCGGCCAGTGGGTAACGCAGTAACTGACCCAAGCCGAGACGCCACGGCAACGAAGCGCCCGCCAGCAAGCGACGCAGGCTTTTCAAGGCCAGCAACAGCAGACCGCCGAGGACCACGGCGGCAATCACGCCGCCGCCGAGCAAGGCGAACGTCAGAACCAGATCCAGGCTCAGCCGCCACATGATCAAGCCCAGCGCCAACAGCGCCGCGCCGTACACCAGCCAGGAACTGGCGGGAATCGGCAGCATGTCGCGGCGCAATACGCGCAGGGGTGGAACCCGACCCAAAGCAGCGAGCGGCGGCAGGGCGAAGCCGGCCAGTGCCACCAGTCCGGTGCCGATGCCAGCCACTGCGGGCATCAGGCCGCCCGGTGGAACGGCGGCAGGCAGCAAGTCATGCAGCAGGGCAAACAAACCGAGTTGTGCGACCCAGCCCAGCAATGCGCCGCTCAGGCTGGCCAGCAACCCGAGCATCGCCAGTTGCAGGCTGAACAGCAGCAATGCTTCGTTACGCGACAGGCCCAGGCAGCGCATCAGCGCGCTGGCATCGAAGCGCCGCACGGCGAAGCGTGATGCCGACAATGCCACGGCAACTCCGGCCAGCAGGACTGCCACCAGACTCGCCATGTTCAGATAACGTTCGGCCTTGCCCAGTGCGCCGCCGATCTGTTGGCTGCCGTCACGAGCGTCCTTGATTTCCTGATGGGGTTCCATACCCGGCTCGATGGCCTTGCGATAGGCGGCGAGGGCTTCGGGCGGGCCGCTCCACATTTCCCGATAGCTGACGCGGCTGCCCGGCTGCACAACGCCGGTGGCCTGCAAATCCGCCAGATTGATCATCACTCGCGGCGTGAGGCTGTAGAAATTGCCAGCACGGTCCGGTTCGTAGGTCAGCACCCGAGTGAGCTTGAGGGTTTTCGAACCGACATCAATGTCGTCGCCGATTTTCAGGTCAACGGCGGGAAACATCCGCGACTCAGCCCAGGCTTCGCCGGGCTTCGGGCCCTGGCTGACTTGCTCGGGTTGATACAGATCGGCCGCGCTTTTCAGTTCGCCGCGCAGTGGGTAAGCGGTGTCGACGGCTTTGACGCTGGATAGCTGGATGCCGGCATCAGTGGCAATCACGCTGGAGAAAATCACCACTTGGGAATGATCCAGCTTGAGCGCCTGGCCTGCCTCGATCTGTTGTGGCTTGGCCGGGCTTGATCCTTCGAGCACCAGATCGGCGCCCAGAAACTCCGTGGCGCGCATCAGCATGGCGCCGTTCAGGCGGGCGCCGAAATAACCGATGGCGGTGCTGGCGGCAACGGCCACCAACAGGGCGAAGAACAACACCCGCAATTCGCCGGCGCGGGCATCACGCAGCAGTTGGCGGACAGCGAGGTTCAGCAGGCGGGCAAAGGGCAGGTGTGCCATCAAGGCTCCAGTGGGGCGACCAGACGGCCACCTTCGAGACGGATCAGGCGTCGGCAGCGGTGGGCCAGACGTTCGTCGTGGGTAACCAGAACCAGGGTCGTGCCGCGCTCCTTGTTCAGTTCGAACAGCAGATCGCTGATCCGTTCGCCGGTGTGGCTGTCCAGGTTGCCGGTCGGTTCATCGGCGAACAACACGTCAGGATCGGCGGCGAAGGCCCGAGCAATGGCGACCCGTTGCTGCTCGCCGCCGGAAAGCTGGCGCGGCGTGTGGGTCAGCCGTTTGCCGAGGCCGACCCGCTCAAGCAGCACGCGGGCCTGTTCGCGGGCGTCCTTGCGGCCTTTGAGTTCCATGGGCAGCATGACGTTTTCCAGCGCGTTCAGGCTGTCCAGCAGCTGGAACGACTGGAACACAAAACCCACGTGTTCGGAGCGCACCCGGGCGCGCTGGTCTTCGTCCAGTTCGCTGAGGTTGCGTCCGGCCAAAACCACGGCACCCGCGCTGGGCAGGTCGAGGCCGGCAAGTAAACCAAGCAGTGTGGACTTGCCCGAACCCGAGGCGCCGACGATGGCCAGGCTGTCGCCCTTGTTTAGTTCCAGAGAGAGTTCGTGCAGGATGGTCAGGTCACCTTCGGTGCTGGGGACCACTTTACTGAGGCTCAGAGCACTGAGAATACTTTCACTCATGGAGAATCCGATGCGTGCGTGGTTTTTAAGTGCTGGCCTGGGGTTGCTGCTGCTGTCACAAGGAGCGGCGGCGGGCACGGTGTTGATCGTTGGGGATAGTATCAGCGCGGCTTTCGGCCTGGATACCCGCGTGGGATGGGTATCGTTGTTGGAACAACGCATGAAACAGGAAGGTTTTACCGACAAGGTGGTCAACGCATCCATCAGTGGCGACACCAGTGCGGGAGGCCAGGCGCGGCTGCCTGCGCTGCTTGCAGAGCATAAGCCGGAACTGGTGATCCTCGAATTGGGCGGCAATGATGGCCTGCGTGGCCAGCAGCCAGCTTCTTTGCAACAAAATCTTGCAACGATGATCGACAAGTCCCGGGAGGCGGGCGCCAAGGTGTTGCTGCTGGGCATGCAGATCCCGCCGAACTACGGGCCGCGTTATACCAATGCGTTCAAAGCGGTGTACAGCACGCTGGCGGAAGAGAAAAAGGTGCCGCTGGTGCCGTTTTTCCTAGAAGGCGTGGGCGGCATTCCCGAGTTGATGCAGGCCGATGGACTGCATCCGGCTGCCGGAGCCCAGGGCAAGTTGCTGGAAAATGTCTGGCCGACGCTAAAACCGCTGCTTTGAGGCTTTTCTAGCGGGGGGCTTTCGGCTAAGGTGGCGCCCCCTATCTGGAGCCCTCCATGCCCCGTCCCGCCTGGTCCCTGTATGCCTATCAACTGATCGAGCCTGATGAACAGCTCGACCTGTTCGCGTGCCAGGAAGTAAAGGTGCATCTGGTTGCCCGGCAACTTGAGCTGGGCGGCACCATCGACCGGACGTTGTGCGGCACGTTGCTGCCGGCTCAGCCGCGCTGGTCGGCGGTGGAACGGACGGTGTTTCGCGACGAGCGCCTGTGCTCTTTGTGCCGCGCCATCGTCGAGGCGCAGAAGCGCGGGACACGGCCGATCTGGCCGGAATTGCGCTTCAACGAGTAATAGCACGCCGCCTCCCGATTGCCTTGGCAGCGGTGTACAATTCGCTTCTTTCTACCCGCCGTCGTTGCCAAGGATTCCCCGGATGTTGTCGCGCATTCCAGCCGTTACCCGCTGTCTGTCGCTTGCTGCACTGTGTGCGGCGGGCTCTGTTTCCGCTTTGGAATTCCCTCTGCCTCCGCCTGGCGAAGATATCGTCGGCCAGGTGCAGACGGTTACGGCCAGGTACGAAGACACCTTCGCCGACCTGGGTACCCAGTACGATCTGGGTTATCTGGAGATGATCGCGGCCAACCCGGGCATAGATCCATGGCTGCCGGGCGCCGGCAGGCAAATCGTCTTGCCGACTCGCTTCGTGCTGCCGCCGGGCCCGCGCGAAGGTATCGTCATCAACCTCGCCGAGTACCGCCTTTACTACTATCCCAAAGGCCAGAACGTCGTACACACCTATCCGCTGGGTATCGGCCGCGAGGGTTGGGGTTCACCGATTGCACTGACCAAGATCATCGCCAAGACGCCCAACCCGACCTGGACGCCTCCGGCTTCGATCCGTGCCGAGCACGCCGCCGATGGCGATCCGTTGCCGGGCGTGGTGCCAGCCGGGCCTGACAACCCGCTGGGACCCTTCAAATTCGGCCTGGGTTTGCCCGGCTACCTGATTCACGGGTCCAACAAGAAGTTCGGGATTGGCATGCGCACCAGCCATGGCTGCTTCCGCATGTACAACAACAACGTTCTCGAACTGGCGGGCATGGCCCCCGTTGGCACGCCTGTGCGGATCATGAGCGAGCCATACAAATTTGGAATTAGCGGCGGCAAGGTTTATCTCGAAGCGCATACACCCCTCGACGAAAGTGGCAATCCATCAATCGTGGATAAGCACACGGCAGTGATCAACGCCTTGCTCAAGCGCGAAGACCTCGCCAATAACCTGCGCATGAACTGGGATCTGGTTCGCGACGTGGTGGCCGCTGAAGATGGCATGCCGGTAGAAATCGCGGTGCCGGGTTCGGCAGTGGCTGCGAGCAATCCGGTGCCGTTGCAGTAAAACAGGCTCGGGTTACAGGCTCTCGTTGGAGCGAGGCTAGCCCGCGAACCAGGCGCCGCGGTGTAGCAAGTGCACCGCGTTATCGTTTTTCGCGGGCAAGCCTCGCTCCAACGGGGATGGGCTTTGTTGACAAAATCGCAGCCACAAAAAAGCCGACCCGGAACCGGGTCGGCTTATCAATAATCCCGAGGGATTATTACTTGCGGCTAGCTTTGTCCAACATACGCAGAGCGCGCTCGTTGGCTTCGTCAGCAGTTTGCTGAGCTTTTTGAGCGGCAGCCAGAGCTTCGTCAGCCTTGCGATAGGCTTCATCAGCGCGAGCTTGCGAACGAGCTGCTGCGTCTTCGGTAGCTGTCAGACGAGCTTCGGTTTCTTTGGATACGCTGCTGCAACCGGTGGCCAGAACTGCAGCCAGAGCCAGAGCAGAGAATTTCAGAACGTTGTTCATCGTGTTCCCCTTCAAGGACTTTTTTTCAATTTAGTCATCTCTCGAAAGTGAGAAAATGACCGGCGTACATACTACCCATTGTTTGTAGTAAGTAAACTGACCAAGCGCAAGAACCACACAAATTTCTTGGCTTTGAAAGTGTTCGAGGCAACTCCTCATGTTTTTTGTCTAAAAAATATCCAGGTTCGACTCGGCGTGGCTTCAGCCCGGACCAAGGCGCCGGGCCGGCAGAATTTAAACCACGCTCTAAGTGCTTCAATCAACGGTAGTCAACGCCTTGGGGTTTTGCCATTAACGGTTGTGGCTAATTCCGCGGTATTTACCGAGTGTTCTGGTGACTTTCAATTGGCCCGCACGTCTCAATCGACAAGGTTCGGTGAGGATCGGCATAACTATCTGAGTCATCAGATGTTCAATCGCGATTTTTTGCGGTCGACACGCTTGAGCATATTCCCCAATGACGCCTACTATTTGCAGGTGCTCTTTTGTTGGGATCAGCAAAGCTCTTCTCGGTGTCCAAAACAGGCACGGGGTGGCGTAGATGTTCCTTCGCCGGAAAAACATCGGTAAGGTAGGGGTCCAATTCCAAGACCCGCGAGGAGTAGTGATGAGCGAGGCGTTGTCCATCCACCATGATCAGAACGGTCACCAGTTCGAGATCAATATTGAAGGTCACCGTGCCTACCTGACCTATATGGACCTGGGTAAGCAGACTCTGGATATTTACCGGACCTTCGTACCCAATGCCCTGCGTGGCAGGGGCATTGCTGCGGCACTTACCGAGCAGGCGCTCGATTATGCCGACAGAATGGGATACACCGTGATTCCGTCATGTTCCTATGTTGAGCGTTACATGGAACGTAACCAGCGCCAGGCCGCCAAGATCTGACTTACGCCTTCGACTGACCGTGCAATGAAAAACGCCGAGCATTTGCTCGGCGTTTTTGTTTTGCGTGCAGGCTTAACCGCGTTCGCGCTTGGGCAGCACATCCTTGAGTTTGGCGTGCATGCTGCGCAGGGTTTTTTCGGTGCTTTCCCAATCGATGCAGGCATCGGTCACGGATACGCCGTATTGCAGTTCCGACAGATCTTTCGGAATTGCCTGACAACCCCAATTCAGATGACTCTCAACCATCAGGCCAATAATCGATTGGTTGCCTTCCAGAATCTGGTTGGCCACGTTTTCCATGACCAGCGGCTGCAAGGCCGGATCCTTGTTGGAGTTGGCGTGGCTGCAATCGACCATGATGTTCGGCTTGATGTTGGCCTTGTTCAGCGCCTGCTCGCAGAGCGCGACGCTCACCGAATCGTAGTTCGGCTTGCCGTTACCGCCACGCAGCACCACGTGACCGTAGGCGTTGCCCTTGGTGGTCACGATGGAGACGCCGCCTTCCTGGTTGATGCCGAGGAACCGGTGCGGGCTGGAAACGGACTGCAAGGCGTTGATCGCCACAGTCAGGCCGCCGTCGGTGCCGTTCTTGAAACCGACTGCCGAGGACAGGCCCGAAGCCATTTCCCGGTGAGTCTGGGATTCGGTGGTGCGTGCGCCGATGGCCGACCAGCTGATCAGGTCCTGCAGGTATTGCGGGGAGATCGGGTCGAGCGCTTCGGTTGCGGTCGGCAGACCCATTTCAGCGAGGTCCAGCAACAGTTGACGACCGATGTGCAGGCCATCCTGAATCTTGAACGAGTCATCCAGATACGGATCGTTGATCAGACCTTTCCAGCCGACGGTCGTACGCGGCTTCTCGAAATAGACGCGCATGACCAGATACAGCGTGTCGGACACTTCCGCAGCCAGTGCCTTGAGGCGTTCGGCGTATTCGTGGGCAGCCTTGATGTCGTGGATCGAGCACGGCCCGATCACCACGAACAGGCGATGATCCTTGCCGTCGAGGATGTTGCGGATAACTTCGCGGCCCTGGCTCACGGTGCGCAAGGCGGCAGCGGTGAACGGGATTTCACGCTTGAGCTGATCCGGCGTGATCAGAGTCTCGTTGGAAGAAACGTTGAGGTCGTCAATCGGTAGATCAGCCATCGTGTTCTCATCAGGTCACGGTGCTGGCCGCCAACGTAGCCCGTGCGGCGAAGCCAGCATGATTGGAGCGCAGCGGGGAGCGGAACCTTAGCGCGTTAGGCCGTTGTTCGACAATGGGCAAACACGGCTTTATCCCTTGGTAATGGCTGGATGGTCACTGTTAATGCAGGTTTTTTCGTCTGCGGGCGTTACAAGGATATTTGCAAGCGCCAGCGGGGAAACGGATAGTGTGCTGCCTTACAGGAGGCGTTTTCTTGGATCAGCTTGAACTGAGCGACTTTGATGTCGACCAACAACTGCTGCAATTGGCGGGTATTTCGCTGCTGATCTTCACCAGCGTCGGTTGCGCAAGCTGCCGGTATGCCCGGCAACAGCTGCCCCGGCTGGATCTACCCGTGCAGCGCTTGTGCTGGATCGATGCCGAGGAAAACGGCGGGGCGGTAGAGCGTTATGAAGTGTTTCATTTGCCGGCACTGTTCATCGTGCGCGACGGCGAGTTTTTCGGGGCGCTGCGTACGCCGCTCACCGCCAGCGCAATACGCGACGCCTTGAACCTGGGATTGACCCGTGAACCCGATGAACTGCCATGAGCCCGGCAATCAACAAGCAAGGAGATCGGCATGAGCCATGAAGTGACGCGACCCCGCATCGGAATTATCGGCACCGGCGCCATCGGCGGTTTTTATGGCGTAATGCTGGCGCGGGCCGGTTTCGATGTGCATTTTTTGCTGCGCAGTGAATTCGCTGCGGTCACGCAACACGGCTTGCGAGTGGACAGCGCGGTGTTTGGCGAACTGACGCTAAATCCGGTTCAGGCCTATTCCTCTGCCGCAGACATGCCGCGCTGCGACTGGCTGCTGGTGGGCGCCAAGGCCACCAGCAACGCCGCGCTGGCACCCGCCATTGCTCAAACCGCTGCGCCTGGCGCTAAGGTGGTGGTCTTGCAGAACGGGCTTGGCGTCGAAGACACTCTGCGCAGTCTGCTACCTGATTCGCTGCATTTATTGGGCGGCCTGTGTTTCGTCTGCGCGCACCGCACGGCACCCGGAATCGTCGCGCATCAGGCGTTCGGTGCAGTGAATCTGGGTTATCACAGCGGTGCGGCGGACGATGCGGCCAGCCAACTTGCGCTGGTGGAGGAGGGGGCAAGCCTGTTCCGGTCCGCCGGCCTCGAAGCGCACGCCATGCCCAACCTGCAACAGGCGCGTTGGCAGAAGCTGGTCTGGAACATCCCCTACAACGGTTTGTCGGCGTTGCTGCAAGCCAGCACCACACCGCTGATGGCCGACCCGCAGAGTCGCGCGCTGATCCAGGCGTTGATGGCCGAGGTGGTGCAGGGAGCTCAAGCGTGCGGTCACGTATTGCCCGAAGGTTTCGCCGACCATCTGTTCGCGGTCACCGAGAAAATGCCGGATTATCGACCCAGCATGTATCACGATTTTCGGGAGCAGCGCCCCCTCGAACTTGACGCTATCTACGCCGTACCACTGGCTGCGGCAGCGCAGGCGGGTTGTGACATGCCGCGTGTGCGCATGCTGTATCAGGCGCTGGCTTTTATCGATGCACGAAACAGCTGATCAGGCTGCAAGGCGAAATCATGGCAAACGATCAAGGCAACAAACTGGTCCTGGCGATTTCCTCCCGCGCCTTGTTCGACCTGCGTGACAGTCATGCGATCTACATGGCCGACGGCGTCGCGGCGTACCGCAAATATCAGATCGCTCATGAAGACGAGATGCTTGAGCCCGGCGATGCGTTTCTGTTGGTGCAGAAGCTGTTGAGCCTCAACGCGAGCATGAGCAAGGCGCGGGTCGAGGTCATTCTGGTTTCCCGCAACAGCGCCGACACCGGCCTGCGAATTTTCAATTCGATTCAGCATTACGGCCTGGACATTACCCGTGCGGCATTCGTCGGCGGTCGCAGCCCTTATCCTTATCTGGCTGCCTTCGGTTGCCATCTGTTTCTTTCGACGCACGCCGAGGATGTGCGCAGTGCGCTGGATGCCGGTTTCGCGGCGGCGACCATTCTCTCCGGTGGTGCACGGCGTGCGGCCAGTGCGGAGCTGCGCATTGCCTTCGATGGCGATGCCGTGCTGTTTTCTGACGAGTCGGAGCGGGTTTACCAGTCGGGCGGTCTTGAAGCCTTTCAGGCCAGTGAGCGCCAGTCGGCCCGCGAGCCATTGCGCGGCGGCCCGTTCAAACCGTTCCTGGCGGCGCTCAATCTGCTGCAGCGCGAGTTCCCCGAAGAGGCCTGTCCGATTCGCACTGCGCTGGTCACGGCCCGCTCGGCGCCTGCTCATGAACGGGTCATTCGTACGTTGCGCGAATGGGACATTCGCCTGGACGAATCACTGTTCCTGGGCGGGCTGGAGAAGTCCGCGTTTCTTGAAGCCTTCGCGGCCGACGTGTTCTTCGATGATCAACCCGGTCACTGTGAAAAGGCCCGCGATGTGGTTGCCACTGGCCACGTCCCGCACGGCATCAGCAACGAAATAAAACTTTGAGCTTTTGCCGCTCGAACGGGTAATCACCGTCGCACTTTTTGGCGCGCTGCTAAGCTGAATCCATCTCCGCCATTCTGGCTGTTCGGGAGGTCGTATGATTCGTTCGATGCTGTATGCCACTGACCTGAGTCTGTATGCGCCCTACGTCATGCAGCACGCGCTGGCACTTGCTCGAACCTTTAACGCCGAGCTTTATGTGATCCATGTGGTTGAGCCGATGGGGTTGTTTGCCGAATCTGTACTACAAAGTTATCTGAGCGAGGATGCGCTGAAAGAGCTGCACCACCAGGGGCTCAACACGGTGCTGGATGGAATCGAGCAACGGGTACTGGACGGATTTCGGGAGGAACTGGGGGAAGGGCATCAGGATCTGGCCTTGATCCGCACCGTGCGGGTTGTGCAGGGCGATCCATGCAACGTGATTCTGGAGCAGGCGCAACAGCTTGAGGTCGACCTGCTGGTAGTGGGCAGTCACAGTCACGGAACAGAAGCCACTGCACCGATTGGCCGCACGGCGGCCAGGGTTTTGCAGCTATCGGAGGTTCCGGTTTACATGGTGCCGGGGTGGAGCAAGGGCGCGCGCCGGAGAGATGAGACGCAGACGTAAAATCGAGCGTGCCTTTGGCGCTCAAAAGTGATAAAAAGTTCTAGTTGCCTTGTTCTCACCATTAATCCAGTTATATAGCGTCGCTGATGCCTTGGGCGTCTTCCTGCTTTGAGGGATACATATGAAGCTTCAACAATTGCGCTACATCTGGGAAGTGGCGCACCACGACCTCAACGTTTCAGCGACGGCTCAGAGTCTGTATACCTCTCAGCCCGGAATCAGTAAGCAGATTCGTCTGCTGGAGGACGAACTGGGTGTCGAAGTGTTCGCCCGCAGCGGCAAGCATCTGACCCGCGTCACCCCGGCCGGTGAACGCATCATCACCACCGCCGGCGAGATCTTGCGCAAAGTGGAGAGCATCAAACAGATTGCTCAGGAGTTCTCCAACGAGAAGAAAGGCACCCTGTCGATTGCGACCACGCATACCCAGGCGCGTTATGCGTTGCCGCCGGTGATCAGCAATTTCATCAAGCAATACCCGGACGTGGCGCTGCACATGCATCAGGGCTCGCCGATGCAGATCGCGGAAATGGCCGCTGATGGCACCGTGGATTTCGCCATTGCCACTGAGGCACTGGAGTTGTTCGGCGATTTGGTGATGATGCCGTGCTATCGCTGGAACCGTTGCGTCGTCGTGCCTCAAGGCCATCCGCTGGCCAAGGTGCCGAAGCTGACGCTGGAAGTGCTGGCTGAGTACCCGATCGTGACTTACGTGTTCGGTTTCACCGGTCGTTCCAAGCTTGACGAGGCTTTCAGCCATCGCGGCCTGACCCCTAAAGTGGTGTTCACCGCCGCCGACGCCGACGTCATCAAGACTTACGTGCGCCTGGGCCTGGGTGTCGGCATCGTGGCGAAAATGGCCGTGGATGCCAAACTCGACAGCGATCTGGTGATGCTTGATGCCAGTGACCTGTTCGAGGCCAGCATCACCCGCATCGGCTTCCGTCGCGGCACTTTCCTGCGCGGCTTCATGTGCGACTTCATCGAGAAATTCGCCCCGCACCTGACCCGTGAGGTCATGGCCAAGGCGATTCAGTGCCACAACAAGCAAGAGCTGGAAGAATTATTCGACGGCGTGGAATTGCCGGTGCATTGATTTAATCAAGTGGGAGCGAGCTTGCTCGCGAATAGGTCAGTAAATCAGGCAGGTTTTTAACCTGAAATACTGCTTTCGCGAGCAAGTCTCGCTCCAACGGGGCTGGTGGCACTCAAACCTTCGCGATCAGGTTCCCCGAATGCAATCCGCATTCCTTCTGCGTGGCTTCTTCCCACCACCAGCGGCCTTCACGCTCATGCTGGTTCGGCAGCACCGGACGCGTGCACGGCTCGCAACCGATGCTGATGAAACCGCGTTCGTGCAGGCTGTTGTAAGGCAGTTCCAGCATGCGGATATAACCCCAGACTTCCTCGCTGGTCATCTGCGCCAGCGGGTTGAATTTGTACAGGGTGCGTTCCGGCGTTGAAAACGCGCTGTCGATTTCCAGTGCCGCGACGTGGCTGCGTGTGCCGGGGCTCTGGTCGCGACGTTGCCCGGTGGCCCAGGCGGTTACGCCCGCTAGCTTGCGCCGCAGGGGTTCGATCTTGCGGATGCCGCAGCACTCGCCATGACCGTCGCGATAAAAGCTGAACAAGCCCTTTTCCTTGACGAAGGGTTCGAGCTTCTGCTGATCCGGGGTCATGATCTCGATGTCGATCTTGTAGTGCTCGCGCACCTGCTCGATGAAACGATAGGTTTCCGGGTGCAGACGGCCAGTGTCCAGGCTGAACACCTTGACGTTCTTGTTCAGCTTCCAGGCCATGTCCACCAGCACCACATCCTCGGCACCGCTGAAGGAAATCCACAGATCATCACCGAAATGCTCAAAGGCCAGTTTCAGGATGTCCTGCGGGGACTTGTTGGCGTAAGTCGCGGCGAGACCGACGACGTCGAAGGGTTGGCTCATCAGGCGGTTTCCTAAAGTTGGCGCTTAAGCGCTCGTAATGACGGGGATGTTAACAAAATCTTTCGCCGAGTTGGCCGGTTTGCTGTTGTTGCGCTGAAACAGCAACAGCCCCTAAAGTGCCGGTTCTTTTTGACGATGAAGTCCCCTCGAGGAGTGTCCTGTGGAAATTGCCTGTCTGGACCTGGAAGGCGTGCTGGTCCCGGAAATCTGGATCGCCTTTGCTGAAAAAACCGGTATCGAATCGTTGCGTGCCACCACCCGGGATATTCCCGACTACGACGTGCTGATGAAGCAGCGCCTGCGCATCCTCGATGAGCACGGCCTGAAGCTTTCGGATATTCAGGAAGTGATCGGCACCTTGAAGCCGCTGGACGGCGCCATCGAGTTCGTCAACTGGCTGCGCGAGCGTTTTCAGGTGGTGATTCTGTCGGACACGTTCTATGAGTTCTCCCAGCCGCTGATGCGTCAACTGGGCTTCCCGACCTTGCTCTGTCATCGCCTGATTACCGACGAGACCGACCGGGTTGTCAGCTATCAGCTGCGTCAGAAAGATCCAAAGCGTCAGTCGGTATTGGCGTTCAAGACCTTGTACTACCGGGTGATCGCGGCCGGCGACTCATACAACGACACCACGATGCTGGGCGAAGCCGATGCTGGCATTCTGTTCCACGCCCCGGAAAACGTGATCCGCGAATTCCCGCAGTTCCCAGCGGTGCATACCTTTGACGACCTGAAAAAGGAATTCATCAAGGCCTCGAATCGGGATTTGAGTGTGTAAGCAGCACCCTTCACACCTCAACCGGTAGGAGGGGACTTGTCCCCGAAAAGGCCGGTGTGAACGCTGAAGATCTTCCTCGGCAGACCCGACGCCTTCCCGGACAAGTCCGGTCCTACCGAGCCATACAACCGGTAGGAGGGGACTT